>NZ_JBQFNI010000005.1:0-285945 GCF_056532525.1 Ruegeria sp. I3
CAAAAACCAGACCATAACGCCAATCTCTCAGCGCCACCGCCCAATCAAAAACCTCAGATGCCCCCAGTCTCTCCCGAGCGTCTCCGCAGCTTCCACCGCGTCCCAGCACCTCAGCAGCGCCGGTGAAGGGCGTTCTATGCCTTACGCATTCAACGCGCAAGTGGAAAATTCAAGAATATCGCAAAAAACTTCAAATTCATTTTTTATACAATAATTTCTAATAGTTGAGTGGAACTCACCTCATGGAAATCGGCGAAAATCATCCTTCAAGCACATCAGATATACCTCCTAGGTTTCAGTGCTTGTTGGTTCAAACCCAACATATAGTGAGAACATTACAGTCACCCACAAGACTATACCGACTCGACGGCAATCAGCGATTCATTTCCAATCCCGGAATCGCGCCCGATATCGGCTCCGCCAGGCGCAATGCAAGTTGGTCTTACAGGGCCTTGCGCATTGTCTATGGATAGGCTCAGGTCTTTTCAAAGCAAACCCGATACGCCTGTGACCTTGATATGACGAATGACATTAAGTTTCCCTTGCTGCGAACCGTTGGATTTGACGGTCTGTTGGTGACCTTTGCGCAAACCATGTCCGAGCCGTCGAACCGCGCCGCCCTGGCGTTTCGGGGCGCAGTCGAGGCGCAGCAGATTGACGGCGTGCTTGAGACTTCGGCCTCGCTGGCATCTGCATTTATAAGGTTTGATCCATTAAGCCTGTCGCATCGGGACATCGAAGAGTTGCTGCGGGCTATGCTGGTCAGTCGCGATTGGTACGCTGCACCTTTGCCTGCGGGGCGACGATTCTGGAAAGTGCCGACGGTCTACGGTTCCGATCTCGCGCCACAGCTAGAAAACGCGGCATTGGCAGCAGGGTTGTCACCAGCGGACGCCATTGATCGTCTCAGCCAATCGCGTGTGCGGGTTTTAACCATCGGATTTGCGCCGGGCCAACCTTATCTCGGGCCACTCGGACCCGAATTCAACATTCCACGCCTGAAAGAGCTGACGCCGATGGTACCTGAAGGGGCGTTGGTTTTGGCAATTTCGCAATTTGTCCTGTTCTCGGGGCCAACCCCAACTGGATGGCGTCATGTTGGACAAACCGCGTTTCGTTGCTTTCGTCCGGACATGGAGCAAAGTTTTGCCCTCAACCCCGGTGATGAGATGCAGTTCATCTCAGTCTCGCGCGAAGAGCTTGAGGATATCCGTACAACCTGCACTGATGGCTCTGGTGGTGCGAGTTGCGAGGAGATCACGACATGACGCTGATCGTCCATCGCATCGGCCCAGCTTGCACGGTTCAGGATCAAGGGCGCACCGGGTATCTGGATCAAGGCCTGTCGCGTTCGGGTGCCGCAGATATAGTTGCGCTTTATGAAGGGGCCGCGTTGCTTGGTAACACTCCAACGAGCGCCGCCCTCGAAATGGCGGGGATGGGTGGTGAGTTTGAGGCAACCGCACCAACCGCCATCGCGCTGACCGGCGCACCGATGCAGGCCAGTATCGATGGCAGCCCCGTCTTGTGGAATGCCTCGCATCAGATGGAGGCTGGGCAGCGGCTGGTAGTCGGGTCGGTGCTGCAGGGCAGTTACGGGTATCTGAATCTGGGTGGCGGGATCGGGACCGACATGACTCTGGGCTCACGCGCGGCCCATCTGACCGCAAGGATCGGGCGCGCCGTTCAAGCGGGTGATCACCTGCCTTCGACGGAAACCGGCAAGACCGGCCTGAAACTGCGTTCGGAGGATCGGTTTTCGGGTGGGACGTTGCGGGTTGTGGCCAGCTTTCAAACCGCACTGTTCGATGACGAGACGCTGGCACGGTTTACGCAAACGACATTCCGCCGCGGTGCCCGAGCCAACCGGATGGGCATGCAGCTGGATAGCGACGGTAACGGCTTCGCGGCAAAGGGTCAGTTGAACATACTGTCCGAAGTCATAACTCCCGGCGATATACAGATGACCGGCACCGGTGCGCCCTTCATCCTACTGCCCGAGTGCCAGACCACCGGAGGTTACCCGCGCATCGCAACCGTTCTGCCCTGTGATCTGCCCCGTGCTGCACAGACCCCGGCGGGAGGCGAGGTGCGCTTCGAATTCGTAACACTGGAACAAGCCATCGCGCTGCAAGCCGCATTTAAGGCCGACCTTGCCCGCCTGCCCGCCCGTGTTGAACCCTTGGTCCGCGATCCGCATGACATCCCGGACCTCCTGTCCTACCAACTGATCAGCGGAATGATCTCTGCCACCGAATAAGGAGTTATTGCGATGCCGAGCGTCGATCTGAATGCCGATATGGGCGAAAGCTTTGGCCCGTGGAAGATGGGTGATGATGAAAGCCTTCTGAAGATCATCACCTCGGCCAATATTGCCTGTGGCTTTCATGCGGGTGACCCTGATGTGATGGCCAAGACCATGGCTCTGGCAGCCCAGAACGGTGTGGGCATCGGTGCGCATCCCGGTTTTCCTGATCTGCAGGGATTTGGGCGTCGAAACATGAAAGTGCCCCATGACAGTTTGCGCAATCTGGTGCGTTATCAGCTTGGATCGGCAATCGGTATGGCCAAGGCGGTGGGCACCGAAGTACGTCACCTGAAATTGCACGGGGCGCTGGCCAACATGTGTTCGGTCGATATCGATATGGCACGGGCCTGTTATCAGGGTGCATTGGACGTGGACCCGGACATCATCATCATGGTGCTGGCGGTCACCAAACAAGAAGAAGCGGTGCGCGAGCTGGGCTGCAAATGGGTGGGCGAGATTTTTGCCGACCGTGCCTATAACGACGATGGCACTTTGGTGGATCGGTCACTGCCGGGAGCCGTGATCCACGACCCTGCACTGGCCGGACCACGTATTCTGGAAATGGTGAAGGAAGGTGCCATCATCACCGAATCCGGCAAACGCCTTGAGACCTCAATCGATACGATCTGCCTGCATGGTGATGGCCCGACGGCAGTTCAGATCGCGCACTCGGTGCGCGAGAACCTGATCGCGGGCGGAGTCGAGGTCACAAAATTCATCCGTTAGTTACAACAACGTAACTTTGGCACCCCTTCTCCAAACTGTTGCCCATGCAGGCCTTAGCGCCTAGCATGCATGGCAAGTGCATGATCTGACTACCACAAATCCAAGCAACGCGCCGCAAGGAGGTGAGCCTATGTCTTTTGATCTGATGTCCTACCAGCCAAGGGGCGACAAGAAGAACTCGGACTTCTTCACCGAATATCTTCCCAGGATTTACGAGCGCCGCATCAGCTCGGGCATTGCGGATCAAGTCGGTGCGATGCGGGCCATTGTCATTCAGGTCGAGACAGATGCGCTGTTTGACACGCTGGTCGAGCTTTATGTGATGACCCCCTATCGCCACACCGCCAGCTATTTGGGACAGACACACAAGTTCTCGGTGATGCATTCACATGCCGATTATCCGGCGCTGATCCTGATGGCTCCGCTCAGCCCGGCATTCGAGGATTTCATCCCGCGCATCAACCGCATGTACCCGCTGGCACGCGGCAAGCCGCAGACGCGTTATGTGGGTGAGATTTACGGCGCCACCGATCTGAAGGTTCTGACCGGAACGCTGGAGGATCAGAATATTCGGTTCGAATATTCTGGGGACACCGAAAACCCGTTCTACACGCTGGAAGGATACCGCTTCACAACGCCGTCGGATTTCACCTGCAATCGCGTCGGCTATTCCACGCATGATTTCAACGACACAGACAGTCTGGGGCTGGGTGATCGCGTATTGCTGAGCGACGCAGAACAAGCCAAGCTGGATCAGGCAGCAGCCTTTGGGGCCGACAGCAAAATCGCACCCCTGATGCTGGGGATCGACCATCTGGCGACGCGCATTCTGGCCGGAGAACGTGAGGATGCGATCCTCGAATTTCTGACCATGGTCCCCTATTACTTCTGGGGCGCTTACAACATCTTCGACATGAATTCGTCGACCAATGTGAACCGCAACGCCAATGTGGATGACGACAAGAAATCCCCGGCCAAGGTCTTTACTGCAAACAATACGCCGTCGTTCGTGAACTCTTTCGAGCAATTGCCGATGCCGACCGAGGATTTCGTGCGCAATTTCGGGCGCCGTTTGCACCACATGGCGGTTGAAATCCAAGACGGCGATCACGGGGCTGGCGAGAAGAATGTCGATTTCGTGGTCAACACGCTCAAAGACAAGGGCGTTCCGTTTCTGGCCCATGTGGTGGGTGAGTGCAAAGATGATCCGAACCTGAAACAGATCTTCTCAAAACACTCGAAACACACGCTGCTGATCACCGAATATATCGAACGCTGCCATCACTATGACGGCTTCTTCACCAAGGATAACGTGGCCGCCCTGACCGCTGCGGCCGGACAGGACGAACAGTACCAGCACGGCCACGTCTTCGATTGATTTACCATAAAAAATGGGCTGCGAGGTCATCGCAGCCCAGGCCCATCCAGGAGAGAATGCCGGGTCTTATGACGGCCCGATCATGAAACACGTGACATTGCGCGCCTGTAACCGACGACAGGCCAGATCAGCCTGTTCGCGGGTCATACCCTGAAATGTCGCGTCAAACCCACGCGAGCTTTGGTTCACCTTACGCAAAGTGCCTTCCAAAGTGGTCATTTCCGACAGCGCAGTTTTCAACAGAACCTTCTCGGCCTCATACCGTGTGGTGTAGCGGCCAACATTGACGCCCCAAAGGTGACCGCCGGAAGTGGACAAGCGGGTCACAACTTCGGGTTCAGGCTCGGGTTGTTTGGCCGGTTCGACCGAGGCCAGCACCACGTTTTCGGAAGGCTTGGCGCCATCCGACGGTGCTATGTCTGCTGCTGCAATCGCAGCAGCGATACCGTCCTGAATCCGGGTGTTGTCTTTTTCAGCCGTTGCGGCGACCGACCCCGCGACCTGAACCGTTTCGCTCGCCACCGGGCGCAACACCGGGCGCAGGCTCTTTTTCGGCGGGCCCGCTTGGGCGACCACTTGTGCACTACCCAGACCTGCATTCCCTGCATAGGCCGGGCGGGCGGGCTTACGGATTGGCGCACGCGAGGGGGCACGGCGGAAACCCATATCCAAAAGCTCGGCCACCCGGGCGTTGCGCGATGCACCTGATTTGCCACCGAAGACGGTCGCGATGATACGTTCATCTTTGCGCTTGGCCGAAGCAACCAGATTAAACCCTGCAGCGCGGGTATAGCCGGTCTTGATCCCATCGGCGCCCCGATAGGCTGCCAAAAGGCGGCGGTTGGTGTTCGGTACAGTCTTGATCCCGGCATTCGTCGATTGGCGCGAGAACAAGTTGTAGTACTGCGGGTAATCATACAGCAGGTGACGGCCCAGCGTGGTCATATCCCGCGCGGTCGACAAATGCCCCGACTCGGTCAGACCATGGGCATTCTTGAAGGTGGTCCGGCTCATCCCCATCGCCTTGGCGGTGCGGGTCATGCGACGAGCAAACGCCGCCTCGGACCCGCTGAGGGCGATGCCGATCGCGGTTGCCGCGTCGTTGGCGGATTTCACCGCCGCCGCCCGGATCAGATAGCGAAACGCGATTCGCTGCCCAGTGCGCAAACCCAGCTTCGAGGGCGGCTCAGCCGCTGCAGCCTTGGTGATGCGCACCTGAGTGTCCAACGTGATCTCACCATTCCGCACGGCCTCAAACGCAATATACAGCGTCATCATCTTGGTCAGAGATGCCGGATGCAACCGCGTGTCGGCATTGCGGGAATGCAGCACTTCTCCGGTGCGTGCGTCGATCACCATGGCCGCGTAAGGGGCCGCCATGCCCTGAAGTGGTGCAAATGAAAGCAGCCACAGAAATGCTATAAGTAATAAGCCCATTCGGGCCGGAACTGTCCGCCGAATCTGCACGATCTTTGCCTCTGTCTGCCTCGCGCCGCCGGGTTTTCCCGGTCAGCAATTTTTATTTTGATATTCTTCAGGCTAACACAGGGATGGGTTTAAAGAAACTGAAAGCTGCGTTTGAGTGGATCATATACACAATCAGATTCACGCTACATATGGTGTTTCATGCGCGCCCGAACACCATACCGGCGATTGTGCCGAATTTCAGGCAAGCCGTGTCATCGAATTTTTTGTGACTGATGTCAAACGGCAACAGGTCAGGAAATCTGATCAATCAAAGCTGAAAGATCACCCAAATCCTTCAACTCGCGGAACCGTGGGTTGGAAGTTGGGACCTCGGCCTGCTCGACCTCCCATACCAACCCGTGCGGGACATGCACGCCCCAGCACCCGGCTTCGATTGGGGCCACCACGTCAGAACGCATCGAGTTTCCGATCATCATCGAAGCGTCGGGTCCATCACCGTATTGGTCAAAAATCATCGCATAGGTCGCCGCCGTTTTTTCGCTCACGATCTCGACGCCATCGAACAGCTCACCCAATCCGGATTGCGCCAGCTTGCGCTCCTGGTCGATCAGGTCGCCCTTGGTGATCAGCAGAACCTTATGCGTCTTGGCCACCGCCTCGATGGCCTCGCGCGCATGGGGGAGCAGTTCGATGGGATGTGCCAGCATCTCCTGCCCCGCTTCAACAAGTTGGCGGATGACGCGCGCCGGTACGCGATCTTGCGTCACCTCAATCGCTGTCTCGATCATCGACAGGGTAAAGCCCTTGATGCCATACCCATAGTGCTGGATGTTGCGCTTTTCGGCGGCAAGTAGACGTTCCATCAGGTGATCGTGATCGGCGTGATCGGCCAGCAATTCGGCAAAATATGCCTGAGTCAGCTGGAAGAAACGCTCGTTATGCCAAAGGGTATCGTCTGCATCGAACCCGATTGTTGTCAGCTTGTCCCGCATCGCATTTCCGTCCGGTTGCTCTTTTCTCTGGCCACCGTGACGTTATATAAGCCGGGAAACAATTCGTAGTGTTAATCGAGATTCTCTTACAGCAATGCGCAAACACCAGTGGATCATGTCTGAAAAGGACGACGAAGACGACGACACGTCGGTCCTGGTGCAAACGCGCCCCAAGACCAAGCGGCCGCCGCTGTATAAGGTGCTGTTGCTGAATGACGATTATACACCGATGGAGTTCGTAGTGCATGTGCTGGAACGGTTCTTCGGCATGACCCATGCGCAAGCGTTTGAAATAATGCTGACCGTCCACAAGAAAGGTGTCGCCGTGGTTGGCGTGTTCAGCCATGAGATTGCCGAGACCAAGGTCGGGCAAGTCATGGATTTTGCGCGCAGGCATCAGCACCCGCTGCAATGCACCATGGAACGCGAAGAATAACGCACGGCCATGTCCTCTCGCCTTGATCTAGCCCTGAACAGCGGGCTCAGCCTGTCGCAACCGCTGACTGTCTTGGCGCCCACCCCTGACCACGATTTGTCGGACCTTCCGCGCGAGGCGCAGATGGTGCAACCGTTCAAACCATTCCACGATCACTTTGCCACGCAGGGCTTTGTCGCAACGCCCAATAGTGACGCGCCTTGCCAGGATGCGGTCGTGTTTCTACCGCGCGCCAAGGCGCTGGCCCGGGCGCTGATCCATCAGGCCTGCAGCCGCGCCAGCGGGGTCATTGTGGTGGACGGGGCCAAAACCGATGGCGTCGACAGTTTGCTGAAAGACATCCGCAAGCGGGTCGCGATCGAGGGCCCAATCTCGAAGGCACATGGCAAGATTTTCTGGTTTCAGTCTGATGCGGACGCCTTTGCCGACTGGGCTGCGCCTGAAAACCAAATGGTTGACGGCTTCCATACCGCGCCCGGTGTGTTTTCCGCCGATGGTATCGATCCTGCCTCGGCCCTGCTGCTGAAGTCTCTGCCAACCAAGCGCGGCACGCGCATCGCTGATCTGGGTGCAGGTTGGGGCTTTCTGTCCGCCATGCTGATCGACGACACCTTGCGCAGCCTGCATCTGGTTGAGGCCGACCACACCGCCCTTACTTGTGCCCGCGCCAACGTCACCGACCCCCGTGCGCAGTTCCACTGGGCCGACGCCACCAAATGGAGCGCGCCCGAGCCGCTGGACATGGTGATCATGAATCCGCCCTTTCACACTTCGCGCAGCGCCGACCCGACATTGGGCCAGGGCTTTATCACCAGTGCTGCACGCAACCTCACCCGCAACGGTCACCTCTGGATGGTTGCAAATCGCCACCTGCCTTACGAGGCCACGCTGGCCGAGGCTTTCGACCGTGTTGACGAAGTGGCAGGAGACAACCGCTTCAAGGTGTTCCATGCCTCTCGCCCTCGGGGCTGAGGCCCGCTAACCTTCGCCAGAACTCAGGAGGATTCGCATGTCCTTTTCCATCGCGGGCAAGACCGCAATCGTTACCGGGGGTGCCAACGGCATCGGACTGGCCATCGGACGGCACTTTGCCGATGCAGGCGCCAATGTCATGTTCGCCGATATGGATGAAAAGCGCCTGTCCGATGAGCTGGGCGAACAGGCGGATGACAGCAACATCCGTTATTTCGCCGGTGACCTGCGTGAAAAGCTGACCATCGCCAATCTGCTTTCGGCCACGCTGGATGCGTTTGATCAGGTTGATATCCTGATCAATGGTGCACGGCAGGTGATCCCGTCGGACCCGCTGGACACCGATGACGATTCCGTGCGCACATTGCTGAACCAGAACCTGATGCCTGCGCTGCGACTGAGCCAACTAGTGGCTAAGCGATTTATCAAACAGGCTGATGGAGACGATGAGAACCCTGCCGGGTCAATCATCAACCTGTCCTCGATTGCCGCACGCCGCACCCATCCCGATCTGATGGCCTATTCCGTTTCGACCGCTGCGCTGGATCAGATGACCCGTTCGTTGGCGGTTGCACTTGCGCCCAGCCGCATTCGCGTAAACTCCATCGCGCTGGGATCGGTCATGAGCGCCTCATTGCAGTCAACGCTGAAAGAAAACCGAGATTTCCGGGACGACATCGAAAAACATACTCCGCTTTCCCGGATTGCCGCTCCGAACGAACTGGTCGAAACCGCGCAATTTCTCGCGTCGGACGCTGCGGGCTTCATGACAGGCCAAATTCTAACCATTGACGGAGGCCGCACCCTGCTGGACCCTGTCGCAGCCCCGGCCCACTGATCCCAATGTTCGATAAAGAAAAAGCCACCGCCTCTGCCTGGTTCCGCCAGTTGCGAGATGACATCGTAACCGCCTTCGAAGCGTTGGAAGACAGCCACACCTCAGGCCCCTTCTCGGATTCTCAGCCGGGAAGGTTCGAAGTCAAAGAAACTAAACGGCAGTCTGACGATGGCTCCGACGCGGGCGGCGGGCTGATGTCGGTGATGCGCGGGGGCCGCGTGTTCGAGAAGGTGGGCGTTAATGTCTCAACCGTCTTTGGTACGCTGGGTGAGCGCGCGCAAAACGCGATGGCCGCGCGCAAGGGTATTCCGGGGATGAAGGACGACCCCCGGTTCTGGGCTTCGGGCATCAGCCTTGTGGCCCATATGCAGAACCCGCATGTGCCTGCGGTCCATATGAACACCCGGATGTTCTGGACCCCACATGCCTGGTGGTTCGGCGGCGGCTCCGACCTGAATCCCTGCATCGAATATGACGACGACACCGCCCATTTCCACGCCACCCAAAAAGCGCATCTCGACCCGCACGGACCCGGCCACTACCCGCGCCTCAAAGATTGGGCTGACGAGTATTTTTATATCCCCCACCGAAAGCGCGCTCGGGGTGTCGGCGGGATCTTCATGGATGACTATTGCACCGGCGACTGGCAGGCGGATTTTGCGCTGACTCAGGACATCGGTCGCGCCTTCCTGCCCGCCTTTCTGCCTCTGGTCGAAAAACGCCGGGTGCAAAGCTTTGACGACGCGGACAAAAACACCCAGCTGGTGCATCGTGGGCTCTATGCCGAATACAATCTGGTCTATGACCGGGGCACCAAGTTTGGTCTGGAAACCGGGCACGACCCTGATGCTGTTCTGATGAGTCTGCCGCCCTTGGCCAAATGGGTCTGACCGCTAAAACCCCATATCGATGGAATTATCAAAGCAGTAGTTTTGCGCCGAAGCGGCGGACAGGTTCTCACCCACCCTGTTGACGGTCAAAGAATATCCCGGATTGGTATCCGCACCGGGCGGTGGGGTTAGCGAAAACTGCACTGTGCGAACACCTTTCTCGTAAGCTTTGGAAACATAAATCCGCTGCGAGTTTGAAACTCCCAATGTGCGAACTGCATAATCACCAATTCCACACCAATAGGTGACCGCGGCCGAGGATCCACCGACAGGCTTCACTTCGTAGGTTCCATCCTTTAGCGGCGTGATCTGGGTTCTGAACTGCGGTCTAAGTTTATAGCCAAAACCAACGCCCTGAGACTGCGCAATGGTGGGGGCCAGTATGATGGCTGTCAAAGAGAGGCATGTAAGAAAACGCATATAAAACACCCTATGAAAAACGCGATCACGGCTGAGACGACGTGGGACCAACCAGCCTATACGAATCAATATAGTCAAACCGGGCCTCAGGTCTAACTCAACCCGTAACACATCAGCTTGAGTGAAAATTCTTTCTTTGAATATGTGGTGCGCTATGATCTCAGCATCAGCAGTTTCCAGAGTGGCCCGTGGAAAAGTCATTTCCCAAAGACTGGTTCGATCTTTCCGGTGAAAAATACGCCGACTTCGGTGCGTTATTTTATCTGGCTGCCCTGACCAAAACGCATCGTAACCGCAGTTTGGCACAGGTTCTCTATGCGTTCGAAACGCCGCTAAGATTGGGCCAGTATCACATCTTCCGCCAAAACGGCTTTCCGCGCGGATTCGTGACATTTGCCGGTCTCAGCCCGGAAGCCGAATATCGCTATGCGGTGAAGGAAGAGCCGCTGAGAGATGTCGATTTCGCCAGTGGCTCATCCTTCTGGATCATCGATATGGTGGCACCCTTCGGCCAAACTCGTCAGATCGTCGACATGCTGAAACGGGACATCCCGCACCCACGCGTGCGCACCAATCGTCTCAGCAGCGACCTATCCACAAAACGTATCGTCGAATGGACACGCGATGACCAGCAACAGGTGCATATGCGCCTTTACCGGGATGCCGAATTTGCCAGAACGCTTGAGCAGGAAAACGGATGACTTCGGTTGTAACCATATCGGGCGATATCACGGGCGACGTGACCGGCTTTCCTCCTAATGTTGCTTCGGGTGACCTCGATGTCACCGCAACATCGGATTTCGGAACCTTCACCGGGGCCACCTGGGCAATCTCCGATCAACCGGATTTCGGCACCGCCTCAATAGATGCGAACGGTACATGGACCTATACCGTCGACCCGGCCTTCTTCGATAGCCTTGATGACGGAGTGATCCAGTTAGACTCGTTCGAGGTGACGGTCACCGCTAATTTCGCCAATGGTTTCTTCACCTTCAGTGGAACCCAGACCCAGATCATTGATATCACTATCGAAGGCGTATGCTTTACCGCAGGTACTCTGATTGAAACGGCGGAAGGCCAGCGCGCCATTGAGACCCTGAACGTGGATGACGACGTGTTGACTGCCGATCACGGAATACAGCCGATCCGCTGGATCGAAAGCAGCACCATGTCGCCCGAGCGGTTGCGCGCAAATCCTGCGATGCGCCCGGTGCGTGTGACCGCAGGCAGTCTGGGACCCGGTGTTCCATCCCGCGATTTGCTGGTGTCTCAACAGCATCGCCTCCTGATCCGCGGCCCCAAGGTCGAGATGCTGTTTGGCGCGCCCGAAGTGTTGGTCGCCGCCAAACATCTGTGCTCGTGGCCGGGAATAGATATTGATACCGGTGATGAGCCGGTCGAATACCTGCATATCCTGCTGGACAGGCACGAGATTTTAATTGCCGAAGGGGCTCAGGCCGAAAGCCTGTTTCTGGGTGAAGAAACCCTCCACACGCTGTCTTCTGACGCGCTGCAGGAACTCGCCGAGATATTCCCCGAGCGCGCCTCGGACGAACATATCGGCTTCGGCCTTGCTGCGCGGCTGATCCTGCGCGAACATGAGGCGCGTGCGCTTGCCTAGGTCCTAGACAACCCGCCCCCCGACATCCTGCGGAGCCAGCGCGACGGTCTTGATCACCGCATAGCATGTACTGCCTTGCTGCAAACCCAGCGCCGCGACCGAGCGTCGGGTCACGCGCGCCAGCACAACACCCGCAGTTGTTTTGACTGACACGATTGCACCGGGACCCTCGCCTGCCCGGATCGCTTCGACCTGCCCCGACAACACATTCAAGGCTGAAAGACCCTCGGGTGGTCTATTGGACAGGATCACCTCTTGCGCCGGAATACGAATACGCAGCTCTTCGCCGATTTGATGGGCAATCCGAGGCAGGTAAAGACGTGCGCCGCCGGCATCAAGTTCGGACAGGCCATCGTCGTGATGCGCCGTAACACGGACCCGCAGAACGGCCCCCACCGCGCGCACGCCTGCAGGGGCCACGGATGGGTCCGACAGAACATCGGACGCGGGACCATGCCGCACGACACGTCCGTCCTGCAGCGCGACCACGGACGTTGCAAGCCGGGCAACCTCGGCCGCCGAATGGGTCACATAGAGTATCGGGACTGATACCTCGTCCCGCAACCGTTCGAAATAGGGCAGGATTTCGGCCTTGCGCGCGTCGTCGAGCGCGGCCAGAGGCTCATCCGCCAGAATCAGTCGCGGGCTGGCCAGCAGGGCGCGGCCAATGGCGACGCGCTGTTTCTCACCCCCCGATAGCATGGCTGGGCGGCGGTCCAGCAGATGGCCAACACCCAACATCTCGATCACCCGATCCGGGTTTTCGCGTCGTGCCCCGCGCGGTGCAAACCAGCGACCATAATTCAGGTTCTGGCGTACGGTCAGATGCGGGAACAGACGGCCTTCCTGAAAGATATAGCCCAAGCGCCGTCTATGTGGCGGCAGCCACGCACCGCGATCCGTGTCGAACAACACCCAATCGCCAACCGCGACCCGCCCGGCCTCGGGTCTCAGTAGCCCCGCGACTGCATTCACCACCGTCGTCTTTCCCGAACCAGAACGCCCAAACAGAACCGTTACACCGGAAGGTGCGTCGAAATCGAGGTCCAGCTTCATCCCGGGCAACTGGTGTTGCAGGCGGACGGACAGGCTCATGATCCGGCCACGCGTTTGGCCACACGACGGCCCACATATTCCGACAGCAAAAGCGCGCCCATGGCGACGATGATCGAGATGATCACCAACCGTGTCGCCGCCGCCTCACCCCCTGGAACCTGCAAGAACGCATAGACTGCCGAGGGCAACGTCTGCGTCTGACCGGGTATGTTCGAAACAAAGGTGATCGTGGCCCCGAACTCTCCCATCGCCTTGGCAAACGCCAGGATCGCGCCCGCAATGACCCCAGGCAGGATCATTGGCAGCGTCACCGTTCCAAAGACCAGCAGACGCGACGCCCCCAAAGTGGCGCCTGCCTGTTCCAGTTTTGGGTCTACTGCCTCGATCGACAGCCGGATCGCGCGCACCATCAGCGGAAAAGCCATGATCCCGGCAGCCAGCGCAGCGCCAGTCCATCGGAAAGCAAAAACGATCCCAAGCTCGGCCAAAGGCGCGCCCAACGGCCCCTGAATCCCAAAGGTCAGCAGCAGCAGATAGCCGGTCACCACCGGCGGCAGGATCAGAGGCAGATGAACCAGACCATTCAGCAACTGGCGCCCCGGAAACCGCCAGCGCGCAAGCGCATAGGCAATGAAAATCCCAAAGGGCAACGTGATCAGCGTTGCCCAGAACGATACGCGCAGCGACAGGCGCAATGCCTCCATCTCTGCCGGGCCCAACCATCCCATCGTACTAACCTTCGGGCAGGGAGAACCCCTGCCTCACAAATTCGGCCCGTGCGGAATTGCCTTGCAAATAGGTCAAAAGCGCGTGCGCCGTAGGTTCTGCAGTAGAAGTCAGGGCTGCTGGATACACAATTTTCGGGTGGATATCTGCCGGGATGACTCCGATGACCCCGACCCGCTCATCAGCCACAGCGTCCGAGCGATAGACGATCCCCAAAGGCGCCGCCCCCGTCGCAACCAGCGCCAGCGCGGCGCGTACATTATCCGTCTGGGCGATCTGGTCCTGAACATCGC
Organism: Ruegeria sp. I3; assembly: GCF_056532525.1. Lineage (NCBI taxonomy): Bacteria > Pseudomonadati > Pseudomonadota > Alphaproteobacteria > Rhodobacterales > Roseobacteraceae > Ruegeria > Ruegeria sp. I3. The sequence goes on from NZ_JBQFNI010000005.1 coordinate 14,085, forward strand.
CCCAAAGTCCCAGACCCTGTAACGCGGCCTTGCCATAGATGCCCGCAGGCACCGCATCGACCAAAGCCATGGCCAGATACCCACTGCCTAGACGGGTGCTCAGGTCAAACCCCGCCTCAATCTCGGCCGTGTCAGCCCCCGGCGCACCAATCAAAACCAGCCCGTTACCCAGCAACTCAATACGTGAAGCGGTATCGATCAGGCCCTTATCCTGCAGCACGTCCATCCAATCCTCGTTGGCGGAAATGAACAGATCGGCGGGCGCCCCCGCTTGTATCTGCCGCGCCAGCACCGAGGAGGCCGCGTACGACACCGTCACCTCTTGCCCGGTCTCAGCCTCATAACTTCTGGCAATCACGTCCAGTGCGGTCTTGAGGCTGGCGGCGGCAAAAACCAGCACGCCCTCGGCCCGAACCGGGGCAGCGAGTATCGCGCAGAAGGCCAAAGCTGCGATCAGACTGCGACAGGCGCCCGTCATTCTTTGCCTCCGGATCAGAGGGTTGCAATCCCTCTGGGCATATCGGAGGCAACACGTGGCAGGCAAGGCCCTTTGGCCTTACAACCAAAGCTACGGCCCATATTGAACTCAGAATTCGGTGGAAAACGAGAATCGCCCAACCCAAGATCAATATGCTGTCGCGCTTCTCTAAAACCGAAAACTCCCGAGGTAGAGCGCTCAATCGCTAAACAACGTGTCTGATCCGCCTCGTCTGAACAGCGATATTCGCATTTCGCTATTCAACCACGATATGACACACGAGTTTGCTCGATTGGTAACCGCGCCCAGTTGCCTAAACGCTGATCTGAAACCTTGCGCAATTTTGCAAAAGAAATTGTGCCATACCCTCTTGCACCCACGCACGGGCTTAGCTACATGAGCCCTCACGGGTGATTAGCTCAGTTGGTAGAGCGCTTCGTTTACACCGAAGATGTCGGGAGTTCGAGTCTCTCATCACCCACCATCCTAACCTTTTGAAACAAAAGAAAACCCTTGCAAACAGGGCGTTATGTCCGTTTGAAGGTTACAACTTTGGTTACAAAAGGTGTTTCCATGGCAGGTAAGATTCGTCACCTCGTCAACCGTTCCGGGCGGTATCATGCACGTGTTGTGGTTCCGAAAGACCTGCGCGGAATCATCGGGAAGACCGAGCTACGCATCGCTCTGGGTGGTGACTACCGCGAAGCGCTCAAACTTTTGCCGGGCGCAGTTACGCAGATTCAGCATCAGATCGCGGTGGCAGAGCAAAAGGCGAACCCAAACCGACCACCAAACGCCCCTGCCCGCTTCCCTCTAACACCGGGTCAGATCGCACACAGCCACTATCACCAGCGCATGGCCTTTGATGATCAACTCAGAAATGATCCACGCTATTCTGCTGTCGGCATTGATGACCTACTGGTTGACCGCTTGCGCGCTGCCATAGCCGGGAATGCCAATGACGCTGAACTAGGCGAACTGGTCGGCGCACAGATTGAACGCTTCCGGGCTGCTGGCAATGTGGATGCGGCACCGGGTAGCACCGAATGGCGAGCGATAGCCCGTGCCCTTTGCCAAGCAGAGCTTGAGGCCCTTGCGCGCTCCCTAGAGCGCGATGAGGGTGATTTTACGGGCACACCCACAGCGCCAATCATTGTGAACGCACAGCCTCCGGAAAACGCCCCTACGCCGGTCAGCATCAAACAGCTCTGGAAGGACTACGTTGCGCACCGCCAGCAAGCCGGATTCATGCGGTCTGGCACAGGTCGACAACAGCCGGTCATCGATAAGTTGGTCAAATACCTAAAGCACAACGACGCAGCACGAGTAACAAAGAAAAACCTGCTGGCGTGGCGTGATCACCTGATGCGTGACTTGTCGGCCAAGACGGTTAGCGATGTGTATCTCTCAACCATCCGGTCACTATTTTCGTGGGCAGTCGAGAATGAATTCCTGGATGAGAATCCGGCAGCCAACGTGCGGCAGGCAAAACCTAAAAAACAACACGCTCGGGAACGTGGATATGTAGATCCCGAGGCAAACAAGGTCTTGAATGCAAGCCGATCCTACCAACCCAACGAAGATGAGCGCGGCTATATCAGGGAGAAATCACACCTGGTTGCCGCCAAACGGTGGGCACCATTAATATGCGCCTTCACTGGCGCGCGCGTCTCAGAGATTACTCAGCTCCGCAAAGAAGACGTGCGCAAGATCGATGAGCATTGGGTTATTCGGATTACGCCCGACGCCGGTTCAGTTAAGACAGGTGGATATCGTGACGCTCCGCTGCATCCCCAAATCATAAGCGAAGGCTTCATTGACTTTGTTGAAGCCCATGAAACCGGCCCAATGTTCCACGGCGGCACGAAACAAGAGGACTATTCACGCAAGGCGAAGCGTATCGCTAATCAGTTGGCAGCATGGCTGAGCAAGTCCGGGCTTACACCAGAAGGGTTGTTGCCTAACCATGCGTGGCGGCACCGTTTCAAAACGCAGTGCCGCGAACTTAGTATCTCAGATCGCGTTGTTGATGCCATTCAGGGCCATGCCGGGAAAACGGCGGGTGACGATTACGGCGACGTGACGTTGAAAACCAAGATCGACGCAATCAACAGACTACCTCACTACATATTGAAGTAGCTCATGCGAGATTTCTCGTTGCAGTCTAGCCAGTTACACGGCGCTCTCGCGCGCCTTTTTTATTGGTCAGAGTGAGAGGATTCGAACCTCCGACCCCTGCCTCCCGAAGATCGGTGCAGAGGACCAACTTATTGATTTTTAATCAAAGGAACCCTGTTTTTTGAGCGTCGCCTCCAATTAAACCAGCCAAGTTCAGGTCCGGCAGATTCATTGAACCCAAGAGCACTGTCTACATTGGCCGAAAGTTATCTTGGTCTATGATCAGTGCTAGTTTGCTTTCTATATTTTTGCCCAGATCCAGCCCACTTATGCACTGTGAAGAGTCCTGCCATGAGTCAGGCCACTCACTTTTTCCAGGATAGCGTCTGCGTCGATGCAGTGATGGCGATATAGATCGCCGATCGTTCCGGTCTGACCAAAATGCTCGACGCCCATGGGAATAGTCTGATGCCCTAGCACTGCCCCGAGCCAGGATAGAGTCGCAGGATGACCATCGATAACAGTGACAAGCTTGCAGTGTGGCGGAAGGTCGGACATCAGGGTCTCGATGTGAGAGCGTGCCGCTTGGTTGCCGCGCGAACGCGCTCGTTGAGCGGCGGTCCATCCAGCATTCAGGCGATCTGCGGATGTCACGGCCAATACACCTATGTCGCGACGGCCTTCACCAATCATACCGGCAGCCTTGATTGCCTCCGGCGCGACTGCTCCTTGATAGGCGACTACAACTTCGCAATTGGATCCGGGTTTTCGTAACCAATAGGCTCCATCAATGGCACCTTGGCGGAACTCGTCGTCGACACGTTTGCCGGGCTGTTCAATCGGGTTGGTGGTCAGGCGCAGGTAAACAGACCCGCCGGTTTCATCGCGCAGCCATGTGCGCTCATCGGGCTGCCCTTCGCCGTCGCGCTGCATGTAGTCAAATGCCCATTCCATGATCACCGCCAGTTCGTCGGCAAAGGCGGGTTCAAAAGCGGCCAGACCATCCTGGCTCATCCCGATCAGCGGTGTGCCAACAGATTGGTGTGCTCCACCTTCGGGTGCGAGTGTGACACCCGATGGTGTGCCAACCAGCATGAAGCGCGCGTCCTGATAACAGGCGTAGTTTAGCGCATCGAGACCGCGGCTGACAAATGGATCATAGACGGTGCCAATTGGGATCAGCCTCTTACCGAACAGGGAATGCGACAGACCCGCCGCTCCCAGAAGCAACATGAGGTTCATTTCGGCGATACCAAGCTCGATATGCTGCCCTTCCGGCGTGAATTCCCATTTCGCCGTCGAAGGAATCCGGTGTTCTATAAAGGCGTCGGATTGTTCGGATCGGGCAAAGAGCTTGCGCCGGTTCACCCAAGGACCAAGGCTTGTCGTGCCTGTCACATCTGGGGAGGTCGTCACTATGCGTTCAGCCAATGGGCTGTCGCCCTTTGATAGATCGTCTAGGATCTTGCCAAACGCCATCTGGGTCGAGATTTCGCGACTGGTGTCGATTTCGATTGGCGGCACATCCAATTTGTCATCAAAATAGCGGCGCGGACCTTTGGCAAAGAACGGGGTGCTGGCCAAAAAACCTTCGAATGCGTCTGGATCTTGCACCGTCGCGAGGGGCTCCCATTCTTCGCCCTTCGGCACACCCATATGCGACTGCCATGCGGCGAACTGGCTGTTGTTCATCAGCCCGCCGTGATTGTCCTTGTGGCCTGCAATAGGGGTGCCCCATCCTTTGACTGTGTAGGCCAGGAAACATGTTGGGCGATCATGATCGATGGCGGCAAATGTCTGGGCCATGGTCTCGACGCAGTTGCCGCCCAGGTTTTCCATAAGGGCCGCGAGCTCTGCATCCGTGCGCCGCTCGATCAGAGCGGTCACATCCCCCTGATCCCCCAGATCGTCCATGAGGCGCTGTCGCCAATTCGCACCACCCATGAAAGTTAAAGCGGAGTAATCCTGGTTGGGGCAAGCATCGATCCAGTCGCGCAGTCGGTCGCCGCCGGGCTCTTCAAAGGCCGCGCGTTGAAGAACCCCATATTTGACACGAACGACATCCCAGCTGAACGCATCGAAGATTTTCTCGATCCGTTCAAACAGTCCTTCCCGGACGATACCGTCCAGAGACTGCCGGTTGTAATCGATGATCCACCACGTGTTTCGCAGGTCGTTTTTCCAGCCTTCTTGCAACGCCTCATAGACGTTGCCTTCATCCAGCTCGGCATCGCCTACCAGGGCCACCATGCGCCCCATCGGGGCGTCTGTCCCCCAGCTTTTGGCCTTGATATAATCCTGAATGATCGAGGCAAACGAGGTGATCGCGACGCCTAAACCCACAGACCCGGTCGAGAAATCAACATCGTCAATGTCCTTGGTCCGGCTGGGATAACTTTGCACACCGCCAAATCCGCGGAAATTCTCCATCTTCTCGCGTGTCTGATTACCCATGAGATACTGCATCGCATGAAACACCGGCGACGCATGCGGTTTTACTGCAACCCGGTCGTCAGGGCGTAAGGCTGAGAAGTAGAGCGCGGTCATGATCGATACCATCGACGCAGACGAAGCCTGATGGCCACCGATTTTGATCCCATCCACCTTTGGTCGGACATGGTTGGCATGGTGGATCATCCAATGAGACAACCACAGCAGGCGCTGTTCGACGATCTTTAGTTGGGTGGGATCAATGTGCATGGTGGTCTCCGGGTTTAGGCGGCGCTGCGAGCAGGGTAGGGCAAAGCCTGCTCTAGGTCTGCAAGGATATCTTCGACATCCTCCAGCCCGACGGACAGGCGGATCAGGCCATCGCTGATCCCATGCTCGGCCCGTTCTTCCGGCGTATATGTCGAATGGGTCATCGATGCCGGGTGCTGGATCAGTGTTTCCGCGTCGCCCAACGACACTGCACGCTGGATCATGTGCAGGCGGTTCATGAAATCAATCCCACCGGACAGGCCGGACTTGATTTCAAACGCTATCATAGCACCGGGTTGGGACATCTGGCGATGTGCGACATCATGCTGGGCGAAACTCTCAAGCCCGGGGAAATAAACCTCGCCGACGGCGGGGTGCGCTTCGAGGAATTCCGCGACGACCTTGGCGGACGCACAGTGGCGATCCAAACGCAGGTTCAGTGTCTTCAGACCACGCAGGATCAGCATCGCGTTGAAAGGGGCCATTACCGCTCCGGTCATGTCCTTCATCCCAACAAGGCGGATTTCAGCAATCTGTTCGGCGGTTCCTACCACCAGACCGGCCACCACATCCCCGTGTCCGCCGAGATATTTGGTAGCGGAGTGCAGAACGATATCTGCACCATGCTCGATCGGGCGGGTTAGATACGGGCTGGCATAAGTGTTGTCGACGACGACTGTTGCGCCGACCGAATGCGCAATTGCGGCGCTTGCGGAGATGTCCACCAAGCGCATGTTCGGATTGGCCGGAGTTTCGAAATAGACAACGCGGGTTTTGTCAGAAACGGCCGCTTTCAGGTTCTCAGGGTCTGTCATGTCGACATGTGTGATCGTGACACCCCATTTTGCCAAACCGTGGCGCATAAAGGCGAAGGTGCAGCCATAGAGCGTTTTGTCCACGATGACTTCGTCACCTGGCGACAGCAGGGTCCAAAGCACTGCCGTGATCGCCCCCATGCCGCTTGAGAGAGCTAGCCCGGCCTCGGCCCCCTCAAGCACGGCAATACGCTGTTCAAGAAGGTCGCATGTGGGGTTCGAAATGCGGCTGTAGATATGACCTTCACGCTCGCCCGCGAACATCTCTCCACCAGCCTCTGCGGTTTCGAAGGTAAATGTGGACGTCAAATGCAAGGGTGGCGTCAGCGCACCGTCATTTTCCAGAGGGTTGTAAGCGTGGTGAATGGCGCGGGTGGCAAATCCGGTTGGACGAGTCATTAGAAGCTCCTGAATCATGCTGAAGCTAGTTTGCGCCTTTACTTTGGGCTAATGGTTGCGAAATATACCAACATGAGTAGCAATATTGGCATTTTCTGCTAAGAAAGAGGGTGAAATGGACGCTAAGGACAGGCAGATCATTCGAGCGCTACAGCGGGACGGGCGCATGACGAACCAAGATCTTGCTGACGAGGTGAACCTGTCTCCCTCACCGTGTTTGCGCCGGGTCAAAAACCTTGAAGCCAACGGAGTGATAAAGGGATACAGCGCCGACGTAGACGCTGCCGCGTATGGGATGGCCATTACCGTTTTCGTGCGTATCAGGTTGGAACGACACAACGAAACGGACGTTCAGAACTTCGAGAAACGCGTTCGGATGATCGATGAAGTTCTTGAATGCCACGTGCTGACCGGGGCAATGGACTACCAATTGCGGGTTTTGGTATCGGATCTCGAGGCCTACGAGGAATTTATTCGTCACCGAATTCATCCGATCGGTGGGATAGCCTCGATCGATACCAGCTTTGTCTATGGAACAGTAAAAAAGACCGCCGTTTTTCCGCCCGGATAGATAGACCGACTCAGAATGAGTTGTTCCCAACTGGCTAAACACTTTAGCTCGCTGATTTCTTCCCGCCACAACTCCCATTGTCAGCATCGCTATAGAGAAGACATGCAGCACGTGCTGCGTCACTTTTGAGAGGTAGCGATGACAAATAAACCGTATGGAGACACCCGGATGGCGACGTATGTCGAACGGAGGGTGCTCGAACTGAAACCTACCAAGAGCCAAGCCGAGATCGCGGCCCAGGTGGGATACGTCAACCCGAACATGATCACGATGATCAAGCAGGGAAGTTCCAAGGTGGCATTGGATCGCGTCCCGGCTTTGGCGAAAGCTTTGGAATGCGACGCTGCCTACCTTATGCGCCTCGCAATTGAGCAGTCGATCGGCCTGACTGCAGCTGAGGCAGTTGTCGAGGTGTTCGGAGAACCTGTCACTTCGAATGAGCTTGGTTGGCTTAAAGCAATTTGCAGGGCTTCCAACAACACTGATCCTAGGCTGACCAGCCGGTCAGAGACGGCGATCAAGACCATCTTTGGGAAGTAGGTGCCATGTATGACCAGAAAGATGTCCTGACATTGAATGAGCGCGCCTGGATGCGGTTCCTCCGTGACGTGAGCAACGGAAGCGATCCTGAACCGACACTACGGCGAGTGCAGCTGTTGCGGCGCTTGTGCGAGCCTCGGAGAGCTTGATGACAATGCGAAGCATTACTGTGTTGGGGAATGGCTGAAGTGCTGGGCTTCGCCGGATCCATCTGGAAACAAAGAATTGTAAGTGATGTCCTAGTTGACGGACACGAAAATGAGCTCCGGCAAAACCACCTCCCATGCATCGCGGCGGAGAGTGTGCTGGAAGGCTTCACCAGAGTCTTCCTTTCGCCATGTAAGGATAGCGGCGACTTCACCCCGTTCAAACCTGGTATTTGGCGGTGGTGCGAAGGATTTGGACATGCGGCTCAGCACTTGCCCTTTTTCGTTGTGTAGCAACCAGCGGTCGCCGTCCTTTACCAATAACACTGCATCGCCGACGCGTGCCGCATTAACAGCACTCAGAGAAGAGTGGCCTGGATGCAAGCGTCCAGCATAGGAAAGATCAACCATCCGCGCCTCAGCCGCCTGAAAAAAACGACGGGGACCAGGCAACGCGTTCATGTCAGGCGTCACGCTACGGGTGAGAACTGAAGGTGCTCCTGTTGGTAGGTATTCATGGTTGTCGTTGCTCATTACTACAAGGCTGCGGCGGGCACGTGTCATAGCGACATAGAACAGTCGACGGGGTGCGTCCTGATCTTCGGACCGCGAGGGCCGCTCCCACCCGCCATCGAGTATAACTACATCGTCAAATTCCAGGCCTTTTGCGCGGTGGGCCGTCAGCAGCTTTAATCCTCTTTGTTCATCCCAGCTATCACGGGACCATTCCGCGAACCATTCGACAATGTCTGGGACGGGCAGGCTGCGCGACCCAACCTCGCGTGCTAGTAGGCCTAATCCTTCGCCAATACGATCGGTCCAGCGCGAATGCGAAAGTGTGTTCAGCACTTCGGTCAACTTATTGATCGAGTAAAGCTCTGAGGGTGTCTCGCGTAGGGCTTTGACAAACGTCTGCATCTCGCGCATCCGCCATAGGCTAGGCATGTTTTCGTTAGCCATTTCAACCGGTATCCCGAGGTTTTCGGCAAAATCGCGCACCGGTATCAGCTTTCGCCAATCGCGCGAGATAATCGCGGCGCGTGACCATGTCCAATCGGGGTCGAGACGAGAGAGGCGGATCAACTCGTCTAGTGCGGCCATAGCCTGCTCTTCATTACCAGCTGGGCACTCAAGGATCTGCACACGGCCCTGAGCTACTGGATCCAATTTTGCCAGAGATCCACCGGCGTCAGCCTTCGTCCGGGCCTGATCTACGGTAATATCGTGGCCAAGTTTCATACGCGCGGCGGCCCCTGCGATCACGGCATTGGCGGTGGCGACGATATGACCGGTAGAGCGGTAGTTCTCGGTTAAGAAAACCGGTTTTGCAGCGTAGTCCTGTTCAAACTGGCGGATGTAGCGGATCGATGCACCGGAGAAAGCATAAATATTCTGGTCGTCATCACCCACGGCAAATAGGCTGAGTCGCAGATCGGGATCATCCAGAGTTCTCCCTGCCACAGCAGCGATCAGCCCGTATTCATCTGGACCGATATCCTGATATTCATCCACTAAAATCCAGCGATACCCCTGTATCAGTGTTTCACGCAGCGCCTCGGCTTCTTGCTTGCTTAGACCGTCACCCCGTAGCAGTGCCGCGGCCTTTTGCAATAGACCTTTGAAATCGGGGATGTCGGCTGTTTGAATGCCCGCGAAACTAGCTCCGATCAGGCGCATAGCCAGTGAATGCACCGTTGAGACGGTTACTAAGGTTGAGTCATCTCCAACTAACCGGCGCAGGCGTTCACGTATTTCAGCGGCTGCGTGACGGTTGTAGGCCAGCACGAGGATACCGCGGGGATCCTCGCGTTTGATGCGCAGCAGATAAGCGATGCGATGAACCAGGACTCGTGTTTTGCCCGAGCCTGGTCCTGCTAGCACAAGGACGTTGGTTTGTTCCCGGTTGTCACGCACAATTTTTTGCTGCACCGGATTGCCCAGGTTGTCGACAATTGCCTTATAGGTGGCACCAGTGGCCTGACGCCGGAATTCGGTCCCGCGCCCCGGCATCCATCGGCGCATGAAGGCGTCTTGCTCCAGCACAAAATAGTCGTCGGACAAGCGCTGCGCTGTCTCAATGTTTTCCAGTCCTTTTTCCGCGTAGGCTGCCATCACATGGGTTTGGATGGTCTGTTCGTCATAGTGTTCCTCAAGTGGTGCGAAATGCTGGACGGTGAAACCACCGCCTTTGGAGCCAAGATGCACCGTCATGGCAGGGCGAAAGATGGACAGTCCGCGTCCCAGCGTAATCACCTGCTGTTCATGCATCCACAAAAGTGCTCGGTCCATTAAGCGGTTTGGGTCTTTGATGCTGGTGCGCAAAAGCGTGTCGCCGGTAATCGTGGACAGCATCGCTCCCAGAGTGGTCTCGACCTGAATGTCCTTGCCGTGCGTGCTTTTCGGCACCAGGGTCAGAAGATGCGCCAGCAGGCGTTGTGCACCCTGATGGCGCAACTCTGCGGTTTGAGCGACAAAGCGCCAAGACTGTTGAAGTCGCACAAGGATGCTACCGTGCACTGATTTGCGCAGAGAAAGGTTGCCACGCCCTCCCTCCGTATCACGTCCATCCTGTGCCATACCGCGCAGCAGGGTCTCCACCAGATCCGGACGCACCTCGCCATGGCCGCGCTGTCGCAATTCCTGACAGGCAATGGACAGGTTGAGCGGAATCGGTTCAGCCTGATCGGCATCTGGGGCCATTTCGCGCATCACGGCGATTAGGTCTTCTTCTAGTCGCGCGGCCCGATCCAGGCGGGCTTGCGATGCGTCGGTCACGCCATAGTGCACAAAAATGGTTATATTGGTGTCGTCGCTGGCAATTCCAATCGCCTCCAGATCGGTCAGCGCTTTGCGCAACTCAGCGGAGGAGAGCCCGCTAGCTCCTGCTAATTCGTCGGTGGAAACTCCTTCTCCCACTGGTGTGTTTACGATATGGCGCACTATTGCCAGCAGTTGTTTGCGCCGAGTGCCCGAGATATCTGCTTTTTCCAACAACGCGGCTGCGGTATTCACATCGCGCACGAGTAAGGAGGCGGGGAAGACTTGCACGCTGTTTTCTTCACGCCGCAACAGGCTCGCCTCCTCGAGCCAAGCAATAGCTGTTTTTACGCGCGTGTCTTCAGTGTTGTTATCGCGCAGAAATTCAAAGTCCTTTTCTTCTCGCACAATCTCGCCCGGAGTGGCGACGATCTTACCTTCGTCTCGAGTGCGCATATCCAAGCGACGTAGCGCTTTAAGGATGGCACCTATTTCATGCCGCGCAAGGCGGGAGCGGGCCGAAAGGCTGAATTGGCGTTCAACATCCTCTATGTTGAACAATAACACGCAGCTAGCGGGGTCGCGGTCGCGTCCCGCGCGTCCTGCCTCTTGTAAGTAGTTCTCCAACGAGCCTGGCACGTCGCCGTGGACTACTAGGCGGATGTCAGGTTTGTCGATGCCCATGCCAAAGGCGTTGGTCGCAGCAATCACGCGCAATTCGCCGGTCCGGAATTGTTCTTGGATCTCGTGCTTTTCTTCGGGAGGTAGGCCAGCGTGGAAACGTTCGGCGCTGACACCCTGTTGTTTTAGGAATTCGGCCACGCGTTCTGTCGCACCTCGGGTCGCGCAATAGACAACGGCTCCGGAGACGCCAGAGGCGGGCAAGCCCTGCTCGATCGCGTTCAGAATATCTGCGAGTTTCGTCGCGCGCTGGGTTTCACGCACCGAAAAAGAAAGGTTCGTGCGCGACGCACCACCGTCCAGCAGGATCAGATCCTGATCCAGTCGTGTTTTGAAATGCTCTCTTATATCGCGCACTACCTCGGGTTTGGCAGTGGCGGTAAGGCAAAGTATCGGAGCGGGGGCATCGCCGGAGTTTTCTTTGATGAAGCGGCTGACGTAGCGGTAGTCGGGCCTAAAATCATGGCCCCATTTTGAGATGCAATGTGCTTCGTCTAGCACCCAAAGGCCAATTTCGCGTTGTGTCAGAGCGCTGCGAACTGACTTGTTGCGAAGCTGTTCGGGTGAAATCATCAAGATCGCAGCATCACCCATGCGCACTTTGTCCAGAGCGTCGTGACGTTCAGGCAGCGACAGAAGGCCGTTGATCGTGACGGCGGAGGATATCCCGGCTCTCGCCAGGCCCTGCACCTGATCTGCCATGAGTGCGACTAGCGGTGAGATAACGACGGTTAGCGCACCGGTCTTGTCGAACCGTGAAAGGGCTGGAATCTGATAACAGACTGACTTGCCAGTTCCGGTCGGAAGGATGCCCAGAACGCTTTTGCCTGCCATCGCTTCAGCCACAATGCGTTCCTGCAAGGGTTGACCGAATTCGTCCACGGGTTCGGGTCTGAAGGACGGAAAGCCGAACCAGCGATCCAGCGCCCTTTTAGGATTGTTGTGTTCGACACACCATTGGCAAGAGTCCTCATTACAAGCAGCCTCTCGCAAGTGACGCACAATCAGAGAAGCTTCGCGGAATTGCATGCGAACCCAGGGAGGCATGACGCTGTCGCCGCCAGCAACAGAAATCCACGACAAGGCATAGGCCAAAGGCCAGGCAAGGTTCGGGTTTTCCATCCGGCTTAGAGTCTGTTCGAGCCGATGCAAGCAGACTTGTCCAGCCAAAAGGCGGCGAACGGCGTCAAAGGCTTCTTGTTTATTGGGTCTGCTAGTGCAACGCACAGCAGTAAAAAGTGCGTCAAACCCTCCGCTGCGTGGGGGGCGTGTGGCAAGGAAATGATAGGCTGTCAGCGCATCCGGGGTCGTTGTGTTTAGCTTGGCGAACGCCTCGATCTGGTTTTGCAGAACCTCGAAGACCAGACGTGCATCCTTTTCGGGATCGTTGACATGACCCGATTGCAACCGTCCGTCGTGATAGTGTTTGACTAAATGGTGATAGGGGTTGCGCGGGAAGGCCAAAGGATTGAGCCAGAGTGTGTCGATTGGTGCCTCTGACAAGGCGGCAAAGCGGGGCGCTGCAGCGGCCAGGTGGGGCAGGTCGTGGTGCAAGATGTTGTGGCCGATGACACTGTCGAAACCTTTACAATATGTGTCGAGCTGCGACAGTGCTGAGGCGGAGCTGCTTTTTTCAACTAGAGCCGGTCTGGAGTCATCGTTCGTTGTGGCAGCGAATGCGAATATCCGAGCGGATTTAGGATCCACTTCCAGGTCAATCGATACACAGCGCTCAAGAAAGCGCGAAATGTCCACCTGACCGTTCGTTATCATTGCTCGCCGGATTTTCTCTTTTAGTGTCTCCTTGATAGCTACCGGATTTCAGACAAAAGAGAAGGTGCGTTTCAAATTGCTCTTCGCAATGTGGATTCCTCGCACTCCTCAATGGTTGCACAAGGTTGACAAAGGTTTACATCTGCCCCTCGCGGGATCGACGGATGTAAACCTTTCTTCCTCAAAAACACCCCAAAATCAGGCCAAAGGTTTACACTAAGTTTACATTAAGTTGACAGATTTCACCCAAAATCAGGTTTTTCAGACCAAAATGTAAACCTTTGAACCAGACAAACCCATTAAACAAAGGTTCTCAGAAAACACATATCCGAAGATAGGCCAGAAAAGCGTGCACAGCGACGAAACACAGGCCAGACGACCCAGGACCCAGACACAAATAAGAGAACGGACGTAACTCAGGCCTGCTCACAACTCTCCGGAGAGAGAACCACATTGAGAGCGTAAGCACAGGTCTATGCCAGGCAGTGTATTGAGCTACTCCGGAGAGAAGAAACCGACGATTGCTCATAGACAGGGAATAGATGCACCTAGATCGCAATCACGATTGATAGCACCAACATGCAACAGCGCCCTAGAGAGCGAAAACCAAGTGTAAGAGGTGCCAAGTTAACTGGGTGCTAGAGAGAGAAGGTGATCGTAGGGAGGAGTGTTCAGGGGCGGCACCCGATTTGCGCTTATGTTTACCAGAACTTTTGTATGCTCCGTTGCTTCTAAGTGCTCGTTGGGAAACCGGTAACTCGCCGTGGAGCGTAAAGAAGGCTGCACTTTTATTGTATGTGCTGAAAATTCTTTGGAAGTTCGTGTTGCGACTTCAAGAGAGAAGCTTCATTGAACCTTTGAGACGTCTTTCCGCATCCTCTGCAATCGCCCTAAGTCTTTCTTGCCGAGTTGGCTCACTAGCAGCGTCGCTCACTGGTTTAGCATTGCTATTGACAGGGCGATCCGAGTTTTCATTGCTCGACCGGCTTGGAACACTTTTCGGTGTAAGCGGGTTCTTAGATTTTGCCATTGCGCCTTACTCCTAGCCTCTCCGAAAATAGAGTGATGGTTATTCTCTGGCAATCGCCCGGAAATCAACGCAAGAAACACAGGCGCGTCGCCCCTTCGCACCAGTCTCGCGGTCGTATAACTTGCAAGTCGTTACGCCCAATTGGGCGGCTCAAAAAACTGCTCGGGGGCCAGGAGTTGGACAAACTGTCAGTCATGCAAGCCTTTCGCCGCATCGTTGAACGTGGCAGCTTTGCCCGCGCGGCGGAAGATCTTGGTGTTTCTCCTGCGCTTCTCAGCAGAGAAATCAAGCTTCTGGAAGAAAGTCTGGGAACCGTCCTCCTCACCAGAACAACCCGATCCATGTCACTGACTGACACCGGCAGTCTCTACTACGAAGATGCAATTGGAATACTCGACGCAGTCGAAAAAACGGAACAGACCATTAGGGAAGGTTCAAAAGCGATGCGTGGGCACCTTCGGGTGAATGCGTCAAGCTCCTTCGGCCAAACCGTTATCGCACCGATGCTTCCTGATTTTCTGGAAACCTATCCAGATCTGCGATTTACTCTTTCGATGGACGACAAGGTGATCGATATGGTCGAGGGCGGGTTCGATCTGTCGATACGAATCCGAGCCGCGATGCCGGACTCGGCCCTTGTTGCGCGACGGATCGGCGTGATGCGACAGCGGATTTTTGCGTCTCCTGACTATTTGGAGCGATGTGGGACACCGACCCAGCCGGCGGATCTGAAAAACCACGCTATCATTGGCTTTTTGCTTGCTGATCATTTGACGAGCTGGAAGCTCTCGGCCGCCGACGGCGTCACATCATTGGAACTTGATCCGCGTGTGAGGGTTGGTAACAGCCTCGTTTTGCGTGATCTGCTGATAGCCGGGCAAGGCATCGGAACTCTGCCCGAGTTCGTTTCTGATGCTCCTGAAGCTAGCGGGGCCTTGGTGAGAGTTCTTCCTGACCACGAACTGCCCGCGCCGGAAGTATTCGCCGTTACTGCATCTCGCTTGGGAATGGATGCAAAGGTCACAGCCTTTCTTGATCATCTGCGTCTGGCTCTCAGGTCCTGACATTATTCAATACAGGTAAAGAGTGATGTCAAAGAGCGCGACTTAATTGGCGGCGCAACAAATTCCATTCTCTCAGGGAACAAGTCACAGCCCTGAGAGGTATCCTATGTCACGTATTCTCGTTCTCTACTATTCAAGCTATGGCCATGTCCGCACATTGGCCGATGCCGAAGCTGAAGGCGCCAGAAGTGTTCCCGGCACCGAAGTTGACGTTCGGCGTGTGCCCGAAACTGTCCCTGAGGAAGTCCGCCAGCAGGCTGGCTATGTCGTAGATGATACACCTGCCGCCTTGCCGACAGATCTGGAAAACTATGATGCAATCATCATTGGAACACCGACCCGATTTGGCATGATGGCTGGCCAAATGAAGTCTTTCCTTGATCAGGCCGGAGGGCTTTGGGCAAGGAACGCACTGGTTGGTAAGGTCGGGGCGGTCTTTGCATCAACAGGTTCGCAACACGGTGGGCACGAGGCCACCCTTCTGACAACGCAAGTCCCTCTTCAACACTTTGGGATGCTGATTGCCGGAATGCCATACACATTTGCTGGCCAGACTACATCAGAAGAAATCATTGGCGGCGCACCATATGGTGCCGGAACGATCGCCGGTGCTGATGGTTCCCGCACACCTACTGAAACCGACCTAGCCGGAGCGCGGTTCCAGGGCGCTCATGTTGCAAGTATTGCAGCGTGCCTCGTTGGATCAAACCTCCAAGCGAAAGCAGCGTAACCCGCGCGCCTCTGACGTCTCACTCAAATTCTCAAACGCCTCAGCCGGGAGACATACCATGTCACGCTCAACCGATATTCTACTCACCTCACTCGCCCCAGCGGTATGGGGAAGCACTTATCTGGTAACTACCGAAGCGCTCCCGGCTGGCTATCCGATTACCCTGGCTGCGTTACGAGCTCTGCCTGCTGGCTTGTTGCTGCTTGCAATGACGCGCAGTGTTCCATCACGCGAATGGCTCGGTCGAGTTTTCGTTTTAGGCAGCCTCAATTTCGCTCTGTTCTGGGTGCTCCTCTTCGTTGCTGCGTATAGGTTGCCCGGTGGTGTGGCCGCCACCCTGGGATCGTTGCAAGCAATGATCGTGATTTTGATGGCGTGGGGATGGTTGGGAACCCCAATCCGACTTGGTGCGCTCGGCGCCGCAGCGACTGGCGTAATGGGTGTGTCTCTGCTGCTGAACGGACCAGAAGCACAACTTGATTGGATCGGTATAGCAGCGGGTTTGGGAGGAGCTGCGTCAATGGCTGCTGGCACTGTTCTCAGCCGGAAATGGCAACCTCCGGTCTCGGCGCTGAGTTTCACAGCGTGGCAATTAACAGCCGGTGGTTTGATACTGCTGCCAGTCGCACTGTTCCTTGAGCCGCCTCTACCTGCGCTCAGCGCGACAAATGTCGCCGGCCTTATTTGGCTTGGGTTGATCGGTGCTGCAGCAACCTATGCGCTTTGGTTTCGTGGCATTGCGCGCCTGGAGCCCAGTGCAGTCTCGATGCTCGGCATGATGAGTCCTGTAACAGCTGTCGTGCTCGGCTGGGTATACTTGGGACAAACGCTTAGCCTCACTCAGTCCATGGGAGCAGTCATAGTTATTGGCTCTGTTGTGGTCGGCCAAAGCGTGAGTCGAAGGGACAATTCGGGTTTGAAAAAATGGAGAACAGCAACAGCCGGATCTGTCTGATGGGCGTTGAGTCGCAAACAAAGGGCCCAATCACGCAAGCGGGCGAGGAATGGCTGAGCGCCTCGCTCAAGCCCGTTCGCCAGATCCCTAGAATGTCGAAGTCCTAGGTTTCCCCACGCATGATAAAGGGGATGCGTTCTGGCGCCGCAGCATCCGGACGGTCCAAACCTCCTGTAGCAATGGTCACATTGTGACCGAACTCGCTAAGTGCTGAGTGCGCTCAGGGCGTGCGTTGTAAATTCAGTGCTGTCTTGCGTCGAAAACTGCGTTGGACGCAGCCAGTGAACGTCCCAGCCGACCTGGCGATGTGCATAGGAGACTACAGCATTGCGCGCGTGTTCTATACATACCTAGTGGCCCCGTGTGCCAAACGCAAAACTCTCGCGCTAAAGACAAAAGTGCATTTCGCCCTGGAAATCGCCTTGTGGGCGAAGCTGAGTTTTGATATTTTTAAGAAGCCGTTACGGCAGCACAAAGCAACAAGCAGTCAGCCAAGAACAACGCGCTTCTATGCCTATGTTCTTTGACACCTCATACCAGACCAACAAGAAACGCCGGCGCCGGGAAAATGACCGGGCAGCGAGTCACCTATCTGGAAGGTGCAGGAAAGATCACTTCGGATCGCTCCCCGGTGGAAAGCATCGGACGCCCCAAGTGGTTGCCGCCAGTCGTATGACGAAATGGCACAGAAAGACGGTTGCAATGTGCGTCGGGCTTAGACCCGGGTCACAACAACCTATCACGTCTAGGTTGGAGGAAAGCCGGACGTGTTGCTCAGTCGAAAGGCTGTAACCGCTTGGCCGCAAAGCCGGGATCGGAGCGCTGCTAGGTCAATGGAAGCCACCTAGTGTTAGAAGCTCTTCACCACCTGTTATATGCAGATTATTCCCCCAGGACATCACAGAAAAGGTTTGTGTTGTCCTGGGGGGAAAGTCCTATTTCTGCAGGGATTTTTGATAGTCATTCATTCCGAGCATTTCATGCTTCTGCCGGCAGAAGAAACAGAACCGGTGGGCGCGAAGCGCCCGAAAGCGAGCGTTAGCCAGCGCGCAGGACTTGCGGCAGAGATGATCTCTGCCTGAAGCACTTACAAGCTCGCGGCCTATGCTAGTCCGGGGCGGCGATAAACAAATAGACCTGAAAACATTTCTGCCAGAGCTGCACGCGCTCGCTGAAAAACACCGGGACCAAAACGAATTTATTCAACATCTGACATAAAATTTCTTGTAATTTAACGGATAAGGATGGGCTTCCAACTACCTTCTCTCCGAACCCGGCACTGGATCATCAATGCGATGTAAGCCAATCGGCGCAGGGTTCATGTTTTCAGCGACAAGTAAGCAATTAAACATAATTAAAACAATGATTTAATTCAAATTTTCTCTTGCGATCCAGATTCCAATCATGCGAGTCTGCGCACACCAAATCATCTTAAAGAGGAATAGTTTCGTGCAGGCTACTACCAATACCCAAGAAATCTATCTGCCGGATCACATCTACCACGCACTGAAAGCCAAGCTGGAAAAGCTGGTGTCTGAGCCCTTCGAAGAATGCGGCACTGACCCTGAGACCGAGATCGTCACGGCTCTCGGTGAGATTGGGAAAATCTGGCCGGTGTCGGTGCTGGATGAGGCTCAGGTTGCGGAGGCGGCATGACTGCAATGAAACGTATTGGCATTATCGCAATCGCAAGCCTGTCAGCCTGCACCTTCAGCCCGGATAGAATGTTTTACGAGGTGTCGCAGAGCAACGCCAATGGAGTGATCATTCAGGCCAATATCGGCAACATGGATCGTCAGTCACCGGAGGTGGCTCAGATGGCGGTTCACATGGACGGTATGGCCTTCCGAGAGTGCGAGGAGCTGGGTAAGAGCGCCGCAGGTTTCACCAATCAGCGCACTTATACCGCCGGTCCTTATCATTCTTGGCTGGAGCGCACCTACCGCTGCCAATGATGTAAGCAGTTCCAACTTTGACCAATACCTAACCCGCGGGTGCAAGCTGGCAGGTTATTGCGCTTGTGTCGGGTCAAATTGTTTTTTTTTAAAATGAGTTACGCAATCGAAGCACCACATCTAGACATTGAAGAATCATTGCGGTTTGGTTCAAATGTTACGAACGAATCCGAGAATTCCCATTGCCCAACGATCCTAGCTTCAGACAGATCGAAGAACTAATGTTAACGGACAAAGCAGCCGTGGATTTGTCTACTTGGCGTGCCGGTAGCCGGGCTGGAACCTTGGAGATTAGAACGGCCGTTATGGCTGGCGCTAGCACAGTGACCGGAGTGGAACTGTATATGAAGTGCCTTCGGGACCGGCCAGACGAAATGGTTTCCATCGGACTGTGCATGGAAACCAGTATCGGCCCTAAGAACATCGCGCGGTATGATTGGAGGGGATCTACTCATCAGAACGTCAATTCTCTCTGTGGAGATTTTCAGTTTGTAGATGCGGGTCGAACTCACTATCACAATCCACTACTACACGATGGCTTCGAAAATCCGATGGATTTCATAAAAATGAATTTGCCAATCGCAGTAAATTCGCATCCGCCACCACACGATTTTAGTGCTTTGCTTGAATGTTGTGCTAGACTTATGAACGTAACAAATTTGGAAGAGGCTCCGTCACCACCATGGCAACTCAGCGCACATCTATAAATTTTCAAGGAGTCGGGACAATCCCCGGTTCGTTGGATGATGTTGTGCGCGACTTGTGCACTTCTCATCTAATCAATGGTCGGCAAGTGATCCAAATGCCCGTGGTGACCATTTATGGTTCTTTGATCAACGTCTCAGTTTGGTCTGAAGGAGGGGAAACCTTTCTCGTCACAGACGACGGCATGGCATACCACGAGGTGAGCACTGCAGCTGCAAATGAGCGGACATTTACTAGTGTCGCTAAGGCAAAATGTGAACGTTACGGCGCAGAATTCGATGGTTGCTCGATGTTGTTTCTAAGAGTAGCGCGTGATCGGCTTAAAGGCGCTATTATTGCCATGGCATCTTTGACAAAAGAAGTCATTGACGAAACTCTCGAACGTTCGTTTGCAGTGTCTGTGGACAGGGCACACGAGCGCTTTGTTCGACGCGTCGGTGAAGCATTTAAGAACTACACACGTATTGAACACGCAAAAATAGTCGGACGATCCACCACGCAACATGATGTTGATATACTGGTAGAATTAAACGGTAATTCGCTCGCCTTTGATTATTTTTCAAAGTCAGGAAATGCAGTAAACTCTGCTTACGTAAAACTATCTGACATTAGTAGATTAGACGATGGACCGATGCCCATTGGCGTCACTCCAAGCCTCAAGGCAATCGGACCAAAGCTCACACTGATCTCAAGTGTTGCTAGTGTAGTCCAGGCGGACGCAACGAGCGAAGACTACTACAAGCTAGCCGCTTAGTGCGCTCCCATAGCGAGTAGCTATAGTTGTTCTGCTGCACTAGGCAAAGTGCACGCTGGTTATCGGACGCTCCTGAACGATGAACCCGCCGGTGCAAACTGGCGGGTTTACTATTTCGGCTTTCTGATCAACACCGCACCGCCGCGAAGGTTGTCCCCGTCTGCACGTTGCGGATGGTTTCGCGCAATACCGGGCATCCCGTGACCTTTTCGATCGCCGCCACATTGGCGGCGGGCAGCGTCATGTCCGAAGACAGGAAAACCTCCGAGCCCGATGGGTCATTGGGACCGGCCAGATAAACACCCGGACCATTGCGCGGCTGAGCGGCCACAAAAAACGTCCGTCCATCAATCTCTATGGTTTGCGCATCAGGGTAGTAGTCGGTCATTTCGGTGCAGCCTGCCAAAATAACGAGAGCGAGAAGTTTCTTCACGATAATCAATCCTTAATTGATATCGCACTTTTGGACACAGATCTAACTAAGCGCAACTCGATTTTAAGATTGCCGTTCGGCAGACTCTTAACGGGATGTCGTTCGACCCAATTGGGGCCGGTTAGCGGAGGCTGTAACTACCTCTATCGCGCCCCCGGGAACGATCTAGCCGCGGCACAAGTTGACGAGATTCTTCTATGGGTTGCACATTTCCGTTCGCCAGATCACAGTCCATCAAAAGATTCTAGGGGCAGTTCATGCGTTCAAAATTTCGGGGCCATTTTAGCGAAACTCAGGAAACCATCGATGAGCTTTGGAAAACGGCGACCTTTGTGTTTGACGCCAATGTGCTGCTGAACCTGTATCGCTATTCTGATAAGACACGAAAAGAGTTTGTGCGGATCATTACGGGTATCAAAGACCGGGTTTGGATTCCTGAACAATGTGCATTTGAGTTTTTTGGCAATCGCCTAAGTGTGATCAGTGAACAAGAGCGGGCCTACAAATCGACTGGGGAAGAACTTGCGAAGATTGAGGAGCGTTTCTCCGGGTCAAACAGGCATCCATTCCTAACAGAAGAGAGCCACAATGAGCTTTCCAATGTCCTAAAGAAGATCTCTAAAGAGCTTGAGAAAAGCAGGAAGAGTCAGGAAACTCGGTTTAACCGAGACGATATCAAAGAAACTCTTGCTGATGTTTTTGAGGGTCGCGTCGGAGGCCCATTCGACGCTCAAGCTATGGACCAGCTTTTCAAGGATGGGGTTGATCGATACGCGGAGAGCATTCCGCCCGGCTACAAAGACAAGGACAAGATTAAAGACCCTAAAACAAACACAGACAAGCGTCGCGTATACGGTGATCTGATCCTCTGGATGCAGACGATAGCCCGCGCGAAGGAAACTCAGGTCGACATAGTGTTTGTTACTGACGATTCCAAAGAAGACTGGTGGCAAAAACAGTCCGGCAGAACCATATCTCCGCGACCGGAGTTGATTGACGAGTTTTGCACAGAAACAATGCAATCAATATTGATTTATTCACCCGATAAATTTGTGCAACTCGCTGAAAAGCAACTCGGTTCAAAGGTCAGCGCTGCAACAGTTGATGAAGTTAAGGCTGACTACAAAAAGGAGCGTTCATCAGATTTTATCGATGCCGCTCGCAACGCCGTGAAACATGTATCAGAAAACAGTCGTAGCATTATGGATGCTATAGCAGCGGCTCAAGCAATTCAAAAAAGTGACGCAGACGACAAGTCGAGACTAATCCGCGAAATCCATTCTCGTCGCCTTGACTGCATTCGCGCGCTGAAAACTGTAAGGGATAAATTGGAAATTCAAAAACTGATAGGTGATGAAACTGATCCAGATGAGTTGGTGAGACTAAAACAGCAGCAAAAAGAACTGGTCGTAGAAATAGCTCTCTGTGAGAGTCGGATCGATACTTTAGAGCGGAACTCTCAAGAGCGCAGTATTTTTGACTAGTTAACCCAACGTCAACCGGCCCATTTTAGGGCCGGTTACACGGTTACAAAAACACACGTAAGTCATTGATTTTAAATAATATGATGGGAGTTCGAGTCTCTCATCACCCACCATCCTTTCCCCACAATGGATCAAGGTCTTACGCGACTAGCACCTCTAAGTCCGCCCGTTTTGGACATCATGGCCTTCGCATAATCACGATTTACCGTTGCACGGTCCTCGAAGCGAGCATGCACGACGCAAAAGAACAGGGCACCGTCATCTAGACCGTTGCGAGGAGTAAACCAATCAAAGGGGTCGGTGGGCTCTATCGATGCAATCTGATTGGTTGGTGGATCAACAGGTGCGACATTGGCTTCACTATTTGTGATATCATCGAGCAGTGTTGGACGGGCCGTGCCGGTATCCGGCGTGAGAATACCCATGATCTGCTCGCGACCAGCCGGAACGAAACGTCCGCTCTCCTCGACTGGAAACCGGATCGGCTGTCCGGCATAAATATCCCGCTGAACTTCACTGTTGTTAACAACAAGGGTTCCGTTAACGAGCACGTACGGAATGCCTTCTGACGGAAGACCTTGCTGACCGAGAGTATAGTTCGCCTTTTCGGTCACAGATTCCGGGTCGAAAATCGTGATGTCCGCGACCATGCCTTCCTGCATACGCCCACGCACCTGCATTGCTCGCAACCCTGTGTCACCTAAGCGCTTCGCATGGATGTAACTTAGCTGAGTGAGTGTGAGCATAAGCGGCACATTCGCTTCACGAGCCAGTCTCAAGACAAGCGCGTGGCTGCCTGCTGACCGAGGATGCCCGGCATAGTGTTCGTAAGGAGCATCCCAACTCATCAAGTTGCCCTCAATGTCTAGCCCGGCCATACCGTCGCCCGAGATGCCATAGCCTGCGATGGTGATCCAATCATTCAGCCATTGCTCTCTTGGAGGGCTAAAAACTATGGCTGTCCGTCCCGGTTCATTCTCAGCGAAGCTCAAAAACTCGTCTTTTGTCACGAAGCGATCGAGTTGGGGATCAAAGATGGTGTCTTCGTATTTGTACCCCATCGAACCTTCCCAATTTTCGGGGGCGATGATTGAGGCTCCGTAGTTTCCCGATCCGGCAGTCCAAGGATAGTAGCTGGACCAGACGTTGTAGCCTTGGTCGCGGGCCATCTGGAGCTTTTCCTGATTTTCCCACCACCCATAATCATTGTCATGATGAATGTGCAGCGGGGCACCAAGCACCATCGCATTGACCAAGATTTCATTTACACCCGTCTGTGTTTCTGTCGGCGTCGAAGCACTGGGATGAAATCGGTGATGGACGGAAGTCAGTCTACCGTAACGCGCCGCAGCCCGCTGTGCTTCGAACATCTCATAGGTGGTAATACCTTCGCGGGCGTAACCGATGGTCGATCCCACACCGAGTGCTCCAAGACGTAGTCCCTCATCCAGCTGGGCAGTGATTTCGTTCATCTGCTCACGGTTGCTTGGTACAGAAGACCACCCCTCGACGCCGTCTTCCACACATTGTGCCCTCAGTGCGAAGAAGTTCCGGAAGTCTATATCTCCACCTTCAAGCACGAGCCCGTCATGGACCCGCATCCGTGCGAATTCTTGTCCAACCACCGTGCCATAATTTGCCTGCGTTGAGCCCTCTCGTGCTTCATACCATTCATCAATGTTAGCGGCTCCGACCTCAAAATCCATTTGAGTTGTGACGCCATCCCTAAGGTTTACTTTTATACCCCAAGGGTCCAACCCGTGTTGCTCAAGGTCGATAAATCCGGGTGACACAACGTGCCCTGTCGCATCGATGGTCTGGCTGCCGTTAATATCTTCGTCGGTAATCGCAGTGATCCAGCCGTTGCTAATTCCAACGTTTGCAATCTGGTCGAACCCGGTTTCCGGGTCCATGACCCGACCGTTGAGAATGACGATGTCGTAAGTCTGCGCGGCGCCTAGTGTCGAAAAAACAGACAACGTGCCCGCCAGAAACAAGGTACGCATGGATGGATCCTCCCTTTTATCGACAAAACTGAATGTTTTGTTGTTTTTGGAGTCTGCTTTCGCCCCACCTCAGAAAACGATCCGAGTTCTTAGACCGAACAGCATAATGCTATCCTGCGTGGGGTTCAGCAGCGGGTCAGATATGAACTGCAGTGATGGCGTGATCTGCAGCCCGGGTGATATTGAAAAACGATAGAATGCTTCGAGCGTGAACTGATCACCGTCTATGCCCCTTGCCTCGGCCCAGTTCAGTCCCAGCCCGGCCAGATCGGTATTACGACCGTAATATCCCAGACCTGCAGAAACGGACCGATCATAAAGCGCCGCTGTCCCTTTTGAGGCCCCTGCCCTGAAGAATGGCATCCATTTATTGCCAACAAACCAAGCCGCTGAAAACGCGGCCCCATAGTCTTCAGGGCGGCTGCCATCGTCGGCTGCATCCGCGTGCCAAAGGGTCAAATGGATATTGTCAAAGTAGATGCGATCAAAGCCGGAGGTGTAACCAAGCTCGAGTGACTTGAAGAGATTGCCATCGCTAAACACATCAAAGTTTGGATCAGACGGGTCGGCGTTTGCGTCTGAGATGCTCGCAACAGCGTAGAAGTTTTCGCTCAGCTTTACTCCACCGGCAATGCCAAGGCCTTGATTGGGTGTGTTAATAGTCGGATTGGTATTGAAAGACAGGTTCTGGAAACCGCTGTATGGGCTGACCAACCCATAAATGTCCACAAAGTCCGTTACATCAATCTGCCCGACTTGCAGCGTCCACGCGCCGTTCTCGGCCCTTTGCGTCCAGAATAGATTGGTCAGCAGAAAACCATTATCGTTGAAGGCTGTCCCAGTGATCGAAAGTGCTCCGCCATCCAGCCCAAGGAATTGCGGGGCAACATCGGTGTAACTGTGCCGGTCTTCGATCTTGAATGTCAAAGAGCCGCGTTCAGTTGCCTGCCAGCTACCGTAAAAACGCGCAATTCCGCTTGCCGCTTCGCCGGTTCCCAGATCAGCATTCGTGGATTGGCCCAATGCCAAGTAGTCAATATTGAAGCGAAAACCTTCCTCGGCCAGTCGGTCTTTCCACTGAAACCAACCTGGTGCGATATTGCGTGGAAAATCGGAACGGTATTGCGGGTCGGTTAGCCCATCTCCGGGCTCTAGATCAGCTTCAACCGAAGATGGCCCGGACAGTCCCTGAGCCGACGCTGCGCCAGCAAAGGCAATACTCAATGCGGCAAACAGAAGTCTTATCATTCAGACGCCTTTGCCCCGCTGGTCTTGCGAGCTCCCGCCGCCCGGATGCGATCGGAGGCGCGCTGCTTCCATTCCAGCCTGTCTGCTTCAGTTTCCAGAGTTTCGACGCGTTCCGTCTCCAACTGGAAAGTCGCATTCATAGGCATGAGGCCGTCCACAACCATCATATTCTGAACAGAAGGATCGATAGTCAGCGTGCCCGTCAGCCGAACGGGTTCGTGGAAATAGCTGGGCGTCCAGTCTCCATTCAACCGTACACGGATCATCTGGTTGGGCGGAGGAGGAGGCATGTGACTACACATCCCGCGTTCCGGCACCAGATACGCGACAGGTCGCCCGTCCGGATCACTCGGAGCGGGAATGGCAAAGCCCGCGAGTGTGATTGTTTGACCGTCGAATTGCGGATTTCCGTTTGTACCTGCTTTTCTTCGACGTTCCGTCACGACCTCTCGCTGATCCAGCAGCCAGTCGACATCAATCCCATCTGCCACCAAGGCATCCTCAGTCTCGGTCAGAAGCTCTTGCCATTTCTGCCTTTCTTCATCGCTACCAGTTTCCCGCTGCAATCTGCCGCGCAGCCTTACGACGTAAAGAACATCGTCGAACTGTTCAGCGCTAAGTTCGCGATAGGGGTCTTCAAAGACCTGCGCGGACGGGTCAGGCAGGTCAGACCAGTCTAACGCGGTTCCTGGTGTCGCCATGACAGGATGAGCACACCAAACCAACCCTGCGAATACTACGGAGCGGAAGCAATGTCGCATAAATACTCTCCGGCTGTTCAGACAGGTCAATTCAGCGTGTTTTTGTAGATGACGCCGTCCTTCATGATCAGGCGGATCGTATCTGGGCTTTCAGGCCTCGGGTCGGCACCGAACCATTGATCACCCGTGCCAACAACCGAGAAGTCTTCAAGTGGGTTACCATCGATGAGCAGGATATCCGCATAAGCTCCTTCCTCGATAACGCCCAGTTTTCCGGCGGTATACGGGTTCATAAAGTCACCTGACAAAGCGACCACCTCACCACCCGTCGATGTCAACGTCACCATCGACGTGTAGGGTCCAAAAAACTCATTGTTCAGGTGCTTCTCGTAGGCAATCTGGATATTGCATGCCTCGACCGAACCAACACAGTCGGTCTGGAACCCTCGCTTCACCGGGCATTCCTTCATATTGTCGATGTAGCCCGCAAATGTGGCCGAGGCGGATTTTGCCTTAGCAAGACTCGACGGGACATTTGCCACTGCCGGAATATCTAGCAATCCGGGATCGAAGGCCGTCAGGTTGGTGGTAATGTATGCCCCTTTTTCGTTCATGACTTGGGCAATTTCACAGTCAAACGAGAAGCCATGTTCGATCGACATCACACCCGCATCTAGCGCGCTCAGGATTGCTTCCTTCCGATAGGAATGCGCCATGACATAGCTGCCATACTCGTTTGCCACCTGCACCGCAGCTTTGATTTCCTCAGGCGATCCAGCCAGCAACTGCCACGGATCGAAGGCCGATACGACGCCACCAGATTGCATGAACTTCAACTGCGTCGCGCCCATGCGGAAATTGTTGCGTGCGAACTTGTAAACGTCATCAACACCGCTAATTTCCTGCGCCAAGTTCAGCCTGCTCATGTTTGTTTCAGACCCGGGCGGTGCGGTGAAATTCGCAAAGTCAGCGTGACCACCTCGCGTTCCGATAAATGCACCAGATGGAAAGTAACGCGGGCCGTCAATTTGCCCCGAGTCAATTGCCCGGCGTAACCCGCCATTGGCCCCACCCGCATCCCTGACTGTGGTGAAGCCCTGCATCAAATACATCTCGGCCATCCGCGCACCGTGTATGGCAAAGTCCTCCCACGTTGTGTTGGCCTCCATCGCAGGTAACGTCGGCCCCATCAGCATGAGGTGCGCGTGCAGTTCAATAAACCCGGGGGTCAGTGTCCGTCCCTCTCCATCAATGACCGTAGCATTGGGGGCATCGATCGCATCGGTTGATACGGCCTTAATCAGATTACCCTCGACCAATACGCTGGCATTCTCGATACGCTGTTCATTGACGCCATCGAAGACATGCACGTTGGTAAACAACGTTTGAGGTTCTTCTTGATCCTGAGCATGCGCGGACGTTGAAAAAGAAAGAGCTGCAGCGACAATTACCGTCGAGCAAAGGGACAATCGTAGGCCGGACATAAGTACTCCCTTCATATTCGTGTTTTGCAAACTGTAGTCCGGAAAATCTTGGCTCGGTTGCCACTTTCGAATTAGGATGTTCGAATGTGATTGAAAAAATGGCCACTTCTTAAAACTAATCCAGACAAGGGTGACGAGCTTGCCTTTCAACTCCACCTCTCAAGAGCATAGCGAGGGCTTTATTCGCCTCTCCTTAGCTGCTCCGTTCCTGCAATATCTCACCGAACGTAAGATCAATCCGCAACCAGCATTGGATCAGGTTGGCCTGAAAGCCGAACTGTTGTCTGACCCAGCCGTGTTCGTGCACTCAGAGTTGGTCTACGGTTTGGTAAATGCCTTCTCAGAAGTGTCAGGAGATCGATACCTTGGACTGAAAGTAGGGGAGACGTTTGACCTGCAACAGTGGCCTCCGTTCGCTCAGGCACTGCAATCGACAAAGACGCTGTTCGAGTTCTTTACCCGTTTCGTGGGGCTTGTACCGCAGGAATCCAATTCTGTGCGACATAGCCTTGTCGTTGAAGCAGACAAAGCGACTTATCGAATCGAAAGGCAACAAGAGCCTACTGTGCCGCCGATTCAGGTGACCGGTTTTGGTGCCGCAATCTATGTACGCCTATTGCAGACCGTCGTCGGAGATGCCTGGGATTCTTCGCGTGTGCGATGGGAAAGCAGATACATCAACGGACTACCTATCGATTACAAAGGGATCGAGGTCGGCCTTGGGACCGATCCCGGAATGCAGATTAGCTTCCCTGTAGAATGGTTGTTTTTGCACCATGTCTCTGAGGGCTCTGCCAAGCCCATCGCCTCAACGCGACAAGATGAAGAAGTAACCGTAGTAGCTGCTTTGCGATCTGTTTTACGCGATAAGCTGGATGAAACCGATTTGGGACCAGAGGTGGTGGCTGGATTGTTGGGAATACAGCCGGAACGGTTTCTTAAGGCGCTTCAGCAGCAAGGCACAACGCTGCCCCGCGAAATCAAACGGCTGCGTGTCGAAGTCGCAAAGGAACACCTCGGAGAAGACAAAATGACAATAGCTGAGATCGGTCTGATGCTCGGCTACTCCGACAAATCCCATTTCACACGCTTTTTCAGGGGCCAGACCGGAATGACACCGACCAAGTTCCGCCTGGGTTCGTAATTATGTTGCAAATGCTTGGATCAGCTGTGCGAACTCGACCTCGCAACAAAAGCAAAGGCGCGACCAGACTGCCGTCTCGACCGCGCCTTAAACCATTCTATTCGAACGCCATTATTGGCCCGTGGTCTCTACGCACGTTCCCTTGCCCCATCCTGACTTGCTGC
Organism: Ruegeria sp. I3; assembly: GCF_056532525.1. Lineage (NCBI taxonomy): Bacteria > Pseudomonadati > Pseudomonadota > Alphaproteobacteria > Rhodobacterales > Roseobacteraceae > Ruegeria > Ruegeria sp. I3. The sequence goes on from NZ_JBQFNI010000005.1 coordinate 42,920, forward strand.
CAGAGGCAGAGTAATCAAACGTGCCCTTCTCAGGGTGAACGTTATAATTCAGCGTGTAATCCTCACCGACATACAGATAGGTCAGGGTGTCGAGACCGGGAAACACATCCACATCCTTGTCGATATCCCCGATCGTGATGTGGCCCTTTTGCTGGCCATCATACTTCACAAGCCGAGCGGCCATTTCCGGGTGTTCCGCATCCGGTGCCTCACATTCAAACACCCGCTCCTCAGCGAATGCGGCTGCGGGCAGTAGGGCAAGAAGAAGAGCTGCCTTTTTCATTGATTTCCAATCTGTATTCGATCTGTTGCACTGCGGCGGCTATTGACGATTTTGGGCGGAATTTTGTCCAAACTCGGGTCGTTCTGCGGTCTCGTTGCACGCATCTCGTTAGACCAATTCACGTTTGGGTTTCGCCTGCGTTTTGAGGTGAGCCCTAAGCACATTTCCATCGCGTTTTGGGGAGTATCCAACCCAGCATTGAGGGCTCGAAGACAGAGACAATGGGTCTATGCACCCATCAGCTGCTGAGAAATTTCTTAGGGTTCGTCATGGCAACCATTTGGAACCTCAATTTGTGAATTCCAATGCTGAAGGGGGCAGCGCGGGACCGGGCCAACTCTGCCCTACAGCTTTGCCCATAGCGGGACGTGCGGTCGCAGTAGGGTGAAAAACCCTGCGCGCGCTCCCATCTGTTCAGGACAGAAAAAGGAGAGCGTCTGATGCAATGTCCGATTGATGGAACTCAGCTGGTAATCACCGAGCGGAGCGGGGTCGAGATTGATTATTGTCCGCAATGTCGTGGCGTGTGGCTGGACCGTGGAGAGCTGGACAAGATCATCGATCGCTCTGCCGACCATACGCCGCCGCCACCGCCGCAGCGGGGTCATGATGACCGATCTGATCACGGATACCGTAAAAAGAAGAAACGCGGCGGCTTTCTGGATGAGCTGTTTGACTTCTAAGACGTTGGCACCGTGATCTGAGAGGGTTTTATCGCTTGTTGTATAGTCACGGGTGAGATGGGTGCGAGCACCCATCCTACGCTTGCTGCAAGTTGGAAGTGTGGGATGTGGCAAATTGAAAAGCAATGGTGTGAGATAAGTGCGAACACCAACCAAGCACATTGCAGTGCTTTCCTTCAGGTAGAATCTTCTCTAGTCAAACACCAACGATTGAGTGGGAGAAGGTATTTGGAGAGCTTCATAGGTTGGCTAGTTTCTTCAGGTTTTGCAGCGGCATTGATAGTCGGAATTGGGTTGCTATTCCGTGAAAGCATATTGAAAGTTGTTGGGGAGCGTGTGGCACTTTCTTCACAGAAAGTTCTGCAAGAAAGACAACATGCGTTTGAGCTTCAAATTAAACAGGTTCAATTGGATTTTGAGCGGTTGAATTCCAAGCAAGACCAAATTCTATCATCTGTTTTAGACGTATCATCTGATCGGGCAAAAGAAGTGTCAAAGCGCGAAATTGAAGCCGCCGAAGCTATTTGGTCGTCAGTGGGTAAGCTTGACGAGTTGTTCGCGCCGGCGCAAATTGCAGAAATTCTAAAATTTGATGAAATTGAAGCCGCTTCATCTAGCGATCGAAAAAAGTTCGAAGAGTTAGCTGAAATGCTGACTAAGACTTTTACTCCTGAGTTTGCAAAGGACTTGCGCTGCGACTGGGCGAGGCTGTTCGTCAATGAAAGCGCTTGGGCCTTCTATTCGGCGTACCATTCAATACTGATGACTGGTGCCATTCGATTAAAAACACTGGCAATAGGTGCTCCGCTAACAGGCCCAGAAATCAATTCGGGCTTGAAGAAAGCCATATTGGAAGCGCTCCCCCATCAAGAACCTACTTTCGAAAAATTCCCAGATGTTAGCAGTACGATTTTCCTTCAGGAGATAAAGCAGGCTTTGGTTATCGAGCTCAGGCGATCAATCCAAGGGGAACATTCCTCCAGCGCCGAGGTTAAAAAATCCATTGCAATTTTAGACGCCTTGGCAGCAAAAGGCGGTGGAGACGCACGATACCCAGTTGCGGCTGACTAAGGGCATATCACCGCTTCCTCCGCTTCACATTCCCACCCCGCTGCCCCGGCCTGCCAGCCGTTGACCGCCCCCGCGATTTCACTGCGTCTTCCGAGGCTTTCTCGACCGCCCATTGGCGCGCCATGGGGTCGTCGGCGACGGCCAGATCGACCGCTTCCAGACGTTTGATCTCATCCCGGATGTTGGCGGCCTCTTCGAATTCCAAGTTCTCGGCGGCTTTGCGCATTTGGTCACGCAACCCGTCCAGGTGAGCCTCCAAATTCGCGCCGTGCATCGGTTTGTCGATGGTGGCGGTGACGCGGTTCATGTCGACATCGCCTTCGTAGAGACCGGCCAGAACGTCCTCGACGTTCTTCTTCACGGTCTCAGGCGTGATGCCGTGTTCTTCGTTATAGGCGAGCTGTTTGGCGCGGCGGCGGTTGGTTTCGCCCAAGGCGCGCTCCATCGAGCCGGTGATCTTGTCGGCATACATGATCACCCGCCCATCGGCGTTGCGCGCGGCGCGACCGATGGTCTGGATCAGTGAGGTTTCCGAGCGCAGGAAACCCTCTTTATCCGCGTCCAGAATGGCGACCAGTCCGCATTCTGGGATGTCGAGCCCTTCGCGCAGCAGGTTGATCCCGACCAGCACGTCGAAGGCCCCCAGCCGCAGGTCGCGCAGGATTTCAATGCGTTCCAGCGTATCGATGTCCGAGTGCATATAGCGGACCTTGATGCCCTGTTCGTGCAGGTATTCGGTCAGGTCCTCGGCCATGCGTTTGGTCAGCGTTGTCACCAGCGTGCGGAATCCGTTGGCGGCCACCTTGCGCACCTCGTCCAGCAGGTCGTCCACCTGCATCGACACCGGGCGGATTTCAACCTCTGGGTCCAGTAGACCCGTGGGGCGGATCACCTGTTCGGTAAAGACACCGCCGGTTTGTTCGATCTCCCACTTTGCCGGGGTGGCCGAGACGAAGACGGATTGCGGGCGCATGGCGTCCCATTCCTCGAACTTGAGAGGACGGTTATCCATGCAGGACGGCAGGCGGAACCCGTGTTCCGCCAGCGTGAACTTGCGCCGGTAGTCGCCCCGATACATACCGCCGATCTGCGGGACGCTGACATGGGACTCGTCGGCGAAGACAATCGCGTTGTCCGGAATGAATTCGAACAGGGTTGGCGGCGGTTCGCCCGGCGCACGGCCCGTGAGGTAGCGCGAGTAGTTCTCGATCCCGTTGCAAACGCCGGTGGCCTCAAGCATTTCCAGATCGAAGTTCGTGCGCTGTTCCAGCCTTTGAGCTTCCAGCAGCTTGCCCTCGCCAACCAGCTGATCCAACCGGATGCGGAGTTCCTTTTTGATCCCAATAATCGCTTGATTCATCGTTGGCTTCGGCGTGACGTAGTGCGAATTCGCATAGACCCGCACCTGCTCCATCGTTGCCGCGCGTTCGCCGGTCAGCGGGTCGAACTCGGTGATGGTTTCCAGTTCCTCGCCGAAGAACGAGAATTTCCAAGCACGGTCCTCAAGGTGGGCCGGCCAGATTTCCAGGGAATCGCCACGCACCCGGAAGGACCCGCGCTGGAAAGCCTGATCGTTGCGGCGGTACTGTTGGGCAACCAGATCAGCCATCACCTGCCTCTGGTCATACTCATGACCCACCTTCAGATCCTGTGTCATCGCTCCATAGGTCTCGACCGAACCGATACCGTAGATGCACGAGACCGAGGCGACGATGATCACGTCATCGCGTTCCAGCAGCGCCCGCGTGGCCGAGTGGCGCATCCGGTCGATCTGTTCGTTGATCTGCGATTCTTTTTCGATGTACGTGTCCGACCGCGGCACATAGGCTTCTGGCTGGTAATAGTCGTAATAGGAAACGAAATACTCGACCGAGTTCTCTGGGAAGAAGCCCTTGAATTCCCCGTACAGCTGCGCTGCCAGCGTCTTATTTGGCGCCAGGATGATCGCAGGCCGCTGCGTTTCTTCAATCACCTTGGCCATAGTGAAGGTCTTGCCCGTCCCGGTCGCACCCAGCAGGACCTGATCTCGCTCACCATCATTCACACCGCCTGCCAGCTCCTTAATCGCCGTCGGCTGGTCGCCAGCCGGTGCGAACTCGGTGTGCATGACGAACTCCTTGCCGCCCTCCAGTTTCAGACGCGCGCGCACGTCGTCTGCGGTCAGTTGAGTCTTGTCGGAATGGGCATAAGGCATGGGCGGGCTCCGGGTCAGGCCCCTACATTTGTTCTTATTTTGTCCATCTGCAAGGGCTGATCTGGATTCATTTTCAGCTAAGCGGTCCGGGCTTGGGCGTCGGGGTGCGTTTGAACCTTCATCGCCAAGGCCGACAGGTTCTCGGCCAGTACGCGGCCTATCATCATCTTCAACAGGGTTTGTCCCATTAACCAGCCCAACGGTCCATATTTCATACGAAAATCCATACTCCAGATAACACGGCTGCGCGTGTCGGACAGCGGTGTGATGGCAATCGCCGCCTGTGCTTCGCGCAGAGGCATCGCCATCTGCGACAACCGCACGGTGTAGCCGCGGTCAACCTGCCAATCCGTCACCTCTTCGACCAATGATGTGCCGTTCGCGAAGTGACACCGGCGCTGTGACCCAACACCATCCGATCCGGCAGTCAAAGCATCAACCGATGTCACCTGCGGGGCAAACTCATCGATATGCATAAAGCGGCGGAGGATGGCCCAAATCTCATTGGGTCGGGCGTTGATGTCGAGGTGGCGTTCTTGGTGAAGCATCCTGCTGTCCTTATAAGTCTGCGCGCTTTCTAACCCGAACTAATGACAATACCTGTCATTAGGCAGTCCATGCGACCCGCGACAATTGTCATCTTGTCCCGGCGCGCGCTCTGACGCATAAACAAGCCCACCAAGTGAGTACGGAGAGGCGACATGCGCGCACGGATTTACCAGCCTTCGCGAAACGCGATGACCTCGGGGATGGCCAAAACCCGCAAATGGGTTCTGGAATACGCCCCGGCTTCTGCGCGTGAGGTCGATCCGCTGATGGGCTGGACCTCGTCCAATGACACCCAAACGCAGGTGCGTCTGAAGTTCGATACCAAGGAAGAGGCGCTGGACTATGCCAAAGACAACGGTATCGACGCGCAGGTATGCGAGCCGCACAAGCGCAAGCCGAACCTGCGGGCGCGCGGCTATGGTGAGAATTTCGCCACTGACCGGCGCGCTCCCTGGACCCACTGACAAGGCCCAGTGAATGATCGACATCCGCCAAGCAGACCCCGGCGCCAAGGATCTGCGCCCGATCATTCAAGCGCATCTCGCCCATAGCTGGGACGCGACACCGCAAACCTCAAATCATACGCTGGACATTGATTCCCTGCGCGAGCCGGGCATTCGCTTTTGGGCTATTTATGAGGCGGGTAAGCCCTTGGGTTGTGGTGCGCTTAAGGCGCTGCCGGATGGCACTGCCGAAGTTAAATCGGTGCACGTGGTTGCTGCTGCGCGCGGCCGAGGATTGGCGCGTGTGATCATGAACCATCTTGCCGATCTGGCCCGAGCCGAGGGCGTTTCCGCACTTGTCCTGGAAACTGGCGCAAATCATCTCTCGGGATATGACGCAGCACGCAAGCTATATGAAACATTGGGATATTCCTATTGCGGTCCGATCTACGGCTATGACGCCGATCCAAACAGCGCGTTTATGCGGTTGGACCTTACGTCCAGCCCAAAACGCTGAGGGAAAAGCTGAAAGCACCCGCTTGGTGCAGTCTGACCGACCGCTTTGAATTCAGATATAAGGGCCGTACCCTTGCCCCGTTTCGAAAAACATCTGAAAAAAATGGCGAGCCGTGGAGGACTCGAACCCCCGACCTGAGAATTAGAAGTTCCCTGCTCTAATCCAGCTGAGCTAACGGCCCGGTCTTGTTCCGTTTGTATCAGTCAATCCATTAAGATTGTCAACTTGATAGAGGGCAAGCTTGTTCTTTCAAAAAGGTTATTTCCATCAGGGTATTGGCCGTATCTGGCAGACCTCTCGGCAAGAGACATTGAACCTACCTGCAGTTCAAACTTGCACCCCAGCGCGCCCTGCGTCACGTTTGAAATCACAAATTGTGATTCCAAACGGATATGATGACGAACCCGGAAAACCTGCCCAGCCCTCAAGAGGTCCAAAACGCCATTCATCGGGTGCGCGGTGTACGCGTGGTTCTGGCAGAAGATCTGGCGCAGTTTTACGGAAAATCCGTCAGCGCCTTCAATCAGGCCGTCTCGCGCAATAAGGATCTGTTCGAAGGCTACCGCTTTCAGCTTTCCGACGCTGAGGTCGCGGATTTGCAATCACAGAATGTGATCTCAAAACCCGAAGGCCGCGGTGGCCGACGGGTCAATCCCTGGGTCTATACCGACTACGGCGTAGCTATTGCCTCGACTTTGTTTAAAGATCCGCGCGCGATCAGGATCACGCGGATGATCACCGAAGCCTTTGTTGACGGCACCAATGCGCTAGCGGAAACCCCGCGCAACCCGCCTGAGATTCTGCCACCGCAAAATGCCCCTACGCAGTTGCTTCCAAATGGGGATCAACTGCGTGATCTGGCCGAAAACATCCTTGATTCCGGACAGCAAAGCCTTGTGGACTACATCGCCAATCCCACCACCAAACGGCAGCAGGCGGTGGCAGTGATCATGAAGACCCTCGCTGAAACGGCGGGCGAAGAGGTTCGCACACAACATGACCGTCTGCGCCTGAGCATCGCCGAACGGCTGGCCAGCGGAGACTATGCCGACGATGATGACCGGAAAAAACTGCTTGAGCTGCTGCACGCCATGAAAGACTGACCGCCTTAAAGGCCCAGCTCTGCCCGCGCCTTTCTGGTCAGCTTAGCAACGACCAGATCGTATGAGATTACAATATGATCTCGCAGCGACGCGTCGCTCATGCCACGTTCATCGTAAACCTGCAGCCATTTCATACCTCGCGATGCCAGATAGGGCGCTGGGCGGATACCTGGCTCATCTCCGAGGACCTCAAAGGCTAGATCGGTAGCCTTGAAGGTAAACGCATCCTTTCCGTCGTTCCAACCACAGATGGCAAAGACTTTGCCGCCTACTTTCCAGACATCTGCGTTGCCCCACTGCACGACATGGCTGGTGGCTTTGAGGTCCGAGCAAAAGGCATTGAATTCATCACGAGTCATCGCGGCGACTGTGGCGCTCTGGTCAGGACAAGGCAAGACCCGCTTTGCGGGCGAAACTTTCTTTACCCGGCATTAACCTAGCTGCGCCAAATCATAGGTGATGTATAACTGCAATTCTCCCCTCTCGCCTGAGGTTTGGCTCAGTGATCTATTCGCCTCCAAGGCGGTGCAGCAAGGTGGCGTAATCCGTCGCAAGGCGCGCGATATAGAGCGATTTGCCGGGATGGAGCGTTTTATGGCCGAAATCAATCGTCGCGGTTATCAAGTGGCGGAAAACTCGGGCCAGATCGTAATCTTCTGCAACCGCGCACCCGTGCGTTGGCTCACCTGAGCCACGCAACGCTTTCTTGAAAAGAAAGCGCCCCGAAATCTTTTCAAGATTTCGCCCCCCACCGATTCAAGGCTTCAAAAACTTTGCCGTTCCGACAGTGCGCTGTTTCGGGGTCTGAAGATTCCGGGGATTGGCTTGGATATCTCCCGGCATCGCGACATTGCGTGGTTTCTGCAAGGCAAACGAGCCACAGGCGACACCATCGCCATCGGGGTCATTGCGCTTATGATATCCGGGCCTTCCTTCGCGAAAAGGCCCGAAACCCAGCATCTCCACCGCATCACACCCAGCCAGCGCCACCAGATGGATCACCGCTTCATGACGTTCGTAGTCTGAAACGCGCAGGTAGACACCGATTGCGATCATTCCTGTGGTTAAGGGCAAGGCCAGCACCATCAGTAGAATACGCACCGGAGACAGAGCCTGCCTGCGCAACGCGTCTGCCCGCCGTTGCCGCCGTGTAAGACGAGGGTTCGGATCGGTGTCTTTCGTTTGTTTCCCGGTTGTCATGCCATAGGTCTTACACGCGGTATGTGGCAAAGCCATGGCCGCAATCGGGGTCGGCTTGGAAAAAGCTCGACCTTATCGCACCACATGCACGGCACATTTGGCGTGGCGCACCACATGGGTCGCTGTTGAACCCAACAACAGGTCCTGCATCCCCGGGCGGTGCGAAGCCAGGATGATCAGGTCAGGCTTATTCACTTCGGCCCAGTCCAGAATCGTTCGCCCGGAATGGCCTTCAACCACCAGCCCCTTCGCATTCGGGACGCGCGCCGCCAGAGCATCAAGCTCGGTCTGAATGGCCTTGCGGGCTTCGGACAGATACTCGGCAGGCATGTACGAGATCGCATAATCCGGAATGTGCTCTACCACATGCAGCAGCGTAACCGCAGCCTCGGGCGTCGACAGTAGTTCTGCCAGCTTCAACGCTGCCGAGCTGTCCCGTTCAGCATCAAAGGAAATGGGAACAAGAATGTTATGATACATGGCTCGCGCCTCCGTAGTTGTGCCGCTATACTGCGCGACCGGTGGTGGCCGTGCATTGACTCAGATCAGGTCTCACCGAATGTCTCGGCGACGTCGTACATCACGGGTTCAAAGCTCTTGCACAGCTCGTTAACCCTGCGATTCCGCTCTCGCATTTCCGGTGTGCGCAACATCGCCAGGAAATCCTCGCGGCGCTCCCATTGTGAATAATTGGCAATCCGCGTCTGGGCATCATTCACATGCAATCCGGCTGAAATGAAACCCGGCTGTTTCGAAATGAACTCGGCATAAGCATCGGTCAGCGCCTCAAGAAGGTCCTGGCAGGTTCCGGGGGTCATCTCGAAGGTGGTGATGACAGTCTGATAGCTGTTGGTTTTGGAAATCTGCGGCATAAGGCTCCTCCTTTAAAGCTGACCCGAGCCTAGCACAGCTTTTGAAAACGCCACCCTTTTCCTGCACATAGACAATGTTTTTGGATCAAAAAATCTTTCTCGAAGATGAACAAGAAACTAACCATCCGTTAACCATGTCTGCCGATGCTGCCCCCATGGCTCGTCTGGTTCTCGTCATTCCGCTGCTTTTTATGGTGTGCACTCCGGCATGGTCCGGCGCGTGGCTCCGCGAGAAGGGGTCAAGCTTCACCGCGTTATCTGTGACCGCTTTCAAAGAGGAAGACGTCTACAAGTACAAATCCTCGCTTTATACCGAGTGGGGATTGCGACCGAAACTCACGATCGGACTGGATGCCGAGGAGTATCAGGATTTGTATGGGCACGCGCTGGTCTTTGCCCGCGTGCCGGTTGCAGACATGGGGTCAGCAGGGCGTCTGGCGGCCGAGTTCGGCGTTGGCGCACACCATCGCCAGTACAGTAGTTGGGCAATGTACAAAGCAACACTTTCCTACGGCAAAAGCATTCAAACCGGATTGGGAGGCGGATGGATCAATGTCGACGCCGCGCTCGAAAACCGCACCAATGAGGCAGTGATCCGCAAATTGGATTTCACGGCCGGTCTGTCCTCGGGTCGACGGTTTGACCCGCTCCTGCAGATCGAAACTTCTTATGTTTCGGACCGACCATGGTACTGGAGGGTGCGACCTTCGCTGATGTATCGCCCAAAGACGGGCAGACTCACCTGGGTTCTGGGTGCCGAGCGCAATTCGGCTGATGATAACATCGGGATCAAATTTGGATTGTGGCGCAGCTATTAAAGATGGGCCGCCTACATTCAGGCGGCCCACCGCATCAATCAGGTATCAATCCGCAGAATGGTCGAAACCGCACCACGCAAGCCTTCGGACCAGCGCAGGCGGATATCGCTCTGGCCCGATCCCTGTCGCAACTCGACATATGGCGCGGTATAGCGCACCGCATTCAACGATGTCCTGAGGCTTCCCAGAGCAACAACCGCATCACACCCGCGCGCCCTGCCCCCGAACGGCAATTGGCCCTGCGAACTGACGGTCCAGGCTGATGACGGTGAGCTTTGCGTGTGCTGCAGCCGCAATGGATTGGCGCAAGGCGTATCGATGCCGTGGAACGTATTGTTCTCGAAACACACCCTCTTGTGCCTTTCCGGATCAAGATCGGCAAAACTGGTATCGACCCGGTCCACTCGGTCGATCCGCACGTTGTTGACGCGGAACTTGTTGCCGGTGACGGTCAGCCCGTTCAAGAAATGCCCCGTGCCATGGGGGCGGATCACCAGATAGCTGAACCAGGGGGCAACATCGCTGGCATAAAAGATGTTATCCGTGATGCTCAGCGCGCTGAACGAGAAGCTGGTGAAATAATCCGGGTTGGCATCGTGCTCGTTGGTCCATTCGATAAAACAGTTATCGACATAGTTCTCGGCGATGGACGAACTGTTATAGCCGCCGATGATCACCAACCCAGCGTTGCGCACCCCGTTCGCGACGTTGTCGCCCTGGAAGAAGTGGTTGCCCAGCACCAGATTGTTGTCCCCACTTAGCACCGCGAAATGATGGAACCGCGTGGCCCGGTTGTGGCGCAGCTTGACGTCGTTGGCATTGGCGTTCAGCGCGATTGAGCTTCGGTCCGGCACGTCCAGACTTTCCTCGGTCGATAGGAACTGACAGCCATCGATCAGCATCCCCTGACATCCGCGCCCGATTGATGTGATACCCCGGTCCTTCGGGCGACTGATGAAACAGTCTTTCAGTACAAAAGTGTTCCCGCCCGGAGACAACCGGATCGCGCTGCACCGACCGTTACACTGGAACTCGATCCCTTCCATGTTGAACTTCTGCAGCGCACTGAAACCGCTGAAATCTAGCAGGTACTTGAACGATGTGAAGGTGAAGGTCTGCGTCCCTGCGGCATCATAAGTCGGCGCACTCAGCGTGATTTCACCGGTGCTTTCGTTTTTCGACCGCACATAAACCTCACGCCCGACCCCGCTGCCGGTGACCAGCGAACCCACCGGTATATTCGCCACATTGGCCACGTTGGTCAGCGTATCAGGATCAGACGGGCTGTAGGTCGCGATCGAGGTGAAGGTCTCGGTATCCCAGGTCGAGCTGCTTTTGACGTCAAACTGCCCGTTGCGCACCACGCGACGGGTGGCATAGCCTGTCCGGTTCGGCACTGCCGCCGCCATATCGATGGGTTCGGTCACCGCAATCTTGCGCCCGCCCAGATCCAGCGATTCATGGTCCGAGCTGTTCAGCAACGCCTGAAACGCTTTTTTAAACGCCAGCATTTCATCACCAAAGGCGGTGATATAGGTGGGCAGATCGAAATTCTTGGTCAGCAGCAACATCTTGTCGACCGGCATCGTGACGGTGCCGTCAAATGCGACCTCGGACGCCATGTTAGTGTTCTCTTCCAGCCGGAACTCACCTTGCGGAATATAAACCTTGCGCCCGTTCGCTGCCTGATCCGCCGCCTCAAACGCTGCCGAGTCATCGGTGACCCCGTCACCCACAGCGCCGAAATCGCGCACGTCGACCAGACCAATCAAATCGCGCAGGAAGACCGAGGTCACATCAGTGATCTCGATATCATCCACCCGCACCACCGCACCGTTGGTGCCTTCGATATCCAATCCAAAATGGCCATAAAGCACCGCATTGCCCCAGGGCATGTCCACGCCGGGCCGCAGGCCTGTGCCCACGATGGCCGTCACCTCATGCACAGTGCCATAGCCGGTCAGCTGCACCGCCGGACCCTGCTCGGCCAATCCGTCCACGTGCGCATCTCCGGCTCCTCCGGCCCAGCCGGCAATCCGCACCTCGGGAAGCGGCCCGCTGATCGCCTTCACCCGCGCCTTGATCTGCAGATAGCAGCCCGGCAACAAAGGTGTTTGCCCCATATAGCGCAGCCGCTGCGGTTCTGCCGTCTTATAAATCTCCAGACAGCCTGCGAAATCCGCATCCGCCGGAACGAACACCCCCGTGCCCGACCCCTCATAGGTCGGAGAGCCCGGCGTGCCGTCGCCACTGGACCAGACCCCAAGACCAGCCGCATAGGCGGGCGGCATGAACACGATGCCGTCGGTGATTGCCTTGTTCATGTAAAATCCCTTTCCCAATCGCGCCAAGCACGCGCGCCAAAACCCGATACCGCCTGGGCCCTGAGCCCAAGCGCATGGGTCTGAGTATCGAAAAGGGATTAATCGCGGCTCTTACCACCGTGACGGTGGTGTTGCCTCAGGCCGCCGGGTCAGAATTGCCCAGCAACTGTACACCGTTGATCTTCCAGCCGTTTTCCTGCTGGATCATCTGGTAGTCCAGCAGATGCACCCGTCCGTCACCATCAGTGATCATGACCTTCTGCCACAGGGCTCCGCTAATCTCGCGCAGCTCCAGAAACCTCACATCCGCAGGCCGCCAGACCATAGGATAGCCGCGGCGCACCATGGTCCCGAAATTCTCGGGATCGCCGAACAGCCGCTGGATATTGGGGCTGGCAAAGGTGAAGGCGGTGGCAAAGTCATCCGCCTTGAAGGCCTGAATCTGCGCCGAGATATTGGCCTCAATCTCGTCACTCTGAGCAAAAACTCCGGATGCTAGTCCGGCACTCAGGGATACAGCAAGCAATAGTCGACGCATGGGGCCACCTCCTGATGCAAGGGTAGCCCCACACTGGATCAGGTCAAATCAGATCGGCGCAACACCAGATCGGATGATGGATTACATCCCCATCCCGGGTGATGGAGCATCGTAGCCCGGGGCTTCATCCATCGTAAGTTCGTTGTTCAGTGCCCGGTCAATTAGCTCTATGGTCTCGTCTAATCCATAAAGCGCGATGAACCCACCGAAGCGCGGGCCCTGCGATGCCCCCAGCAGCACCTCATAAAGCGCCGTGAACCAGCCGCGCATCGGATCAAACCGCTCGCGCCCGATGGAATAGACCACCGATTGCAGCGCTTCATCTTCGATCGGCCCATCATAGGCCTCCAAGGCCGCCTTCAATGCTTCCAGCGCCTCACGTTCCTGATCCGTCGGCGCGCGATGCTGGCGCGTCGGCTTGACGAAATCGTTGAAGTACCTCACTGCAAAGCCCGCCGCCTGATCCAGATCGGGATGGGTCTCGGCAGTGGCCTCGGGCGCATAACGGCGGATAAAGCCCCACAGCGCCTCCTTGTCCTCGGCCCCAGACACGGACGCCAGGTTCAACAGCATCGCAAACGGAACCATCAGGGTGGATTCCGGAACGTCGCCACCATGGATATGCCAGACGGGATTATTCAGCTGAGCCTTCAGGTCCTGTCCCGGATAGGCCCGCAACTGTTGATGATATTCATCATACGCCTTTGGGATCACATCGAAATGCATCCGCTTCGCCGTTTTGGGCTTCTGATACATGAAATAGGCCAGCGACTCGGTCGGTGCATAGGTCAGCCATTCGTCGATCGACACGCCATTGCCCGAGGACTTTGATATCTTCTGCCCGTTCTCATCGAGGAACAGTTCATACGAGAAATGCTCAGGCGCACGACCTCCCAAAGCCCGGCAAATCGCGTCATAGATCTTTTCGTTGGTGGCATGTTCCTTGCCATACATCTCGAAATCAACACCCAAAGCGGCCCAGCGCGCGCCAAAATCAGGCTTCCACTGCAGCTTCACATTGCCGCCAGTCACGGGCAGCGTCCATTCCTTGCCATCCTCGTCATCGAAGGTGACAGTGTAGGTATCGGCACAAACCTTCTTCATCGGCACATACAGAACCCGCCCGGTCTCGGGATGGATCGGCAGGAAGATCGAGTAGGTCTGCTGACGTTCTTCCCGCAGGCTTTTCAGCATGATGGCCATCACGTCGTCATACTTGTCAACGGCGCGCTTCAGGATCTCGTCGAACTGGCCCGAGCGGTAAAACTCACGCGCCGAATAGAACTCATACTCGAACCCGAAAGTATCGAGGAACCGGCGCAGCATCGCATTGTTATGCTCACCAAAGCTGTCATATTCACCAAACGGGTCCGGCACCGAGGTCAGCGGACATTGCAGATAATCCTGCAGCGCCTCGGGGTTCGGCACATTGCTGGGCACTTTCCGCATCCCATCCAGATCGTCCGAGAAACAGATCAGCTTGGTCGGGATATCCGACAGCGCCTCAAACGCGCGCTTGACCATCGTGGTTCGCGCCACCTCACCAAAGGTCCCGATATGCGGCAGACCCGAGGGGCCATAACCAGTCTCAAACAGCACATATCCCTTTTCCGGAGCGCCCTGCTTATACCGTTTGAGCAACCGCCGCGCCTCTTCAAACGGCCACGCCTTGGACGTCATCGCGGTTTCACGCAGGTCAGACATTTGGATACTCCATCGGGAAACGTGCCAGACACCCCATGCGCCCGGACCGGCCCCTGTTATTGTGCAGGTGCAGTATGAGTCAATAAAGGGTGGTGATTTTCATGCCTCTATGCGCATGAACGGCGTGCAATCCATATCTGGTCTTGGTTACAAGTGTCCGCAGCACGGGGCATTGCGGCATTCTGAAAAACGTAGTCTGTTGATCGCTCTCGCGGATTTGCAAGCAAGGCAAAAAAAGATTAAATCGACATAAGCCATTTCCTGAAAATTCTCACGGTGACCCGTTCCTGATCGCCGGGGTGGCAGACGAAGTAGAGCCCCCGATCCAATGGAACCCGGCTTTCATCGAGGCGGATCAAGCGACCAAGTTCCAAATCCCTCTCCGCCAAGAGATGTCTTGCCAACGCTACACCTTGCCCGTCAATCGCAGCCTCCAACAGAACCGCGCTGTCCACGTACTTGATGCTCTGCGAATTGATCCGGTCAGCGCCCAGCCCGACCTGCGCAGCCCAGCTTTCCCATCCGACGTTGTAGGCATCATGCAAGAGTGGAAGATCAGCCACATTCTCGGCGGGCATCGGCAGTCGGGTTTTACCAACAAGGGATGGCGCTGCTACAACAATCAGGTCCTCTTGTCTTATCTGCTCATGATAGAGCCCGTCCCAACCGGGTTCCCCGAACCGCAGGGCGACATCGACCTCAGACGCATCAAAATCCGCAAATCGATCATTTGTGTCCAGCAGCAACGCGATACCCGGATGTTCTTGCTGAAATGAACTGAGCAACGGGACAAGCCATTTAAGCGCCAGCGATGTTGACAACGACACCGTAATCGACTGGCGGTGATGCAGCCGCTTCACCTCCATCACGCCCAGTTGCAACGCCGAAAATGCCCCGCGCGTCGATTGATGCAGAAGCTCCCCGGCACTGGTCAGTTCAACCCCATTTGGGCGGCGATGAAAAAGCGTTACGCCAAGATGCAGTTCCAGCAGCTTAATTTGCCGACTGATCGCCCCGTGGGTGACGTTCAGAACATCTGCTGCCTTGGACAGGCTGGAGTGGGTTGCGGTTTCATCAAAGGCCTGAAGGGCACGTAGATGTCTAAGGTTCCCCGGCATGTGAGAAAACCTAACAGCATTGTCCCAAAAACTCGATAGGTCTGCTTTGTTCCCGGTAGTTACACTGACCACAGATCAATAAACCTCACACACTGTGCGCCCAAAGAAAGGACATACCATGCCCGATACCAAAGTTGCTTTGATGACAGGTACAGGACAGGGAATTGGCCGGGGTTGCGCCATTGAAATGGCGAAAGCCGGCTATAAGGTTTCGCTTATGTCTCCTTCCAACCGCTCGGTTGAATTGGCGGAGGAACTTGAGGGCATTGGCCGTCGCGGCTCTGTATTAGATGTCGATGATTTGCAAGCGATGGTCGACGACACCATGAGCAAATATGGACGGATTGATGCAATCGTCAGTAATATGGGTCACGGTGGAACGGTGCCTGAAGCCATCAAAACCGTCGGTTTCGATCCTGACTTTGACGGACCGCTATTGGAACTCAGCGACGAGTTATGGCACGAAAGTCTGGACATGTATGTGCTAAATGTCGTCAAGATCGCCCGTATCGTCACGCCCATTCTGATCGAACAAGGCGGCGGTGCATTCGTAAATATCTCATCCATGAACACAATCGAGCCACGTGCGCCCTATCCCATGAGCATGCTGCGTGGAGCATTGCATAGTTTCTCAAAGCTTTACGGGGACCGATATGCACGGCACAACATTCGCATGAACAACCTGCTGCCGGGGTTCTGCGAAAACGTGAACCTGTCCGAACAGGCACGCCGGGAAATCCCCGCTCAGCGGCCCGCAACGTTCGAAGAAATTGGGCAGGCTTGCGTGTTTCTCGCCAGCGATGCAGCCCGGTATATCAACGGTCAGAGTATACTGTCCGACGGCGGGATGAACAGGGCAGTGCGATAGCAAAGAGGCGGTGAAGCGTGATTTTCGCGGCCCTCGATGAAATCCTTGACACAGATCGGGAGGCAACAGGTGATGCCCCCCGAGGTTTGATTTCTACTGCGACATCCCACCTTCGGTCGATATCTGCTCTTCGACATGGCCCTGGTTGGTTATGTCCGACCCCCGCGGAGGATAGTCATTGAAGGTAGACAGGTGGTTTTGGACGATTTTGGCAGCAGGGCCAAAGGCCCACATTTTGTTGCCCATCCAACGGGTATACATCCCCGACTCCTCAGCTGCCTTTTCATAGGGATCGCGGCGCAGGTTGAACAGCAGGGGCGCGTTCAGTTCCTCTTTTGGACCTGCCCATCCTTCGGTTTGTATCGTGAAATGTGCTTTCCAATCACCATGGCGTACAGCTTGCAGGTCCGGACCTTCGTAGTAGATAATCTCGTCCCGGTTGCTCTCACCCTCGCCAGTCAGGAAAGGCAGTTGGTTGTAACCATCCAGATGCACCTGATAGCCCTCATAGCCCTTCAGTAGTGATCCAGGCAGATCGTCAGGTCCTCCGGCGGCGGCGACGAGGGTAGGCATCCAATCAAGACCGGCAAAAATACCGTTGCTTACGGTCCCGGCGGAAACTCTTCCGGGCCAGCGAATGATAGCAGGAACGCGGAAGCCGCCTTCCCATGTCGTACCTTTTTCGCCTCGGAACGGTGTTGTTCCACCATCAGGCCAAGTCATGGTTTCGGGGCCGTTATCCGAGGTGAAGACTACAATAGTGTTGTCCGAGATGCCAAGTTCGTCCAGACGGGCCATGACCTTGCCCACGTTGTCGTCAAGCTCTTTCATTACGACATCCTGCAAACCGCGCCCGTCGCCCAGCATTGCCTCGTATTCGGGGCTCAGATGTGTCCAGACATGCGCTCGGGCCGGGGCCATCCAGACAAAGAAGGGCGTGTCGCTATCGACCGCGCGGTTGATGAAGTCCAGAGTATGGGCCGTCACCTCATCGTCGAGCGTTTTTTGCCGTTCAGGCGGAGCTGGGCCATCGTCTATTATACGCTGCTTTCCAACCAGCCCCCAGCGTGGATCTACGGTTTCATCAATTGTATCAGTGGCATAGGCGTGGATGATGTTCCGTGGGCCAAATGTGTCGTTGAATTTCTGATCTTTGGGCCAATCGGGGTCAGAGGTGTATTCCATCGCATTCAGGTGGTAGAGCCAGCCCCAATATTCATCGAAACCTTTCACAGTTGGCAGAAACTTGTTCATATCGCCCAAGTGATTTTTGCCGAATTGCCCGGTGGTGTAGCCTAGAGATTTAAGGATGTTTGCCAGAGTAGGGTCTTTTTCATTCAGACCTTTTTCCGGATCTCCGGGCAGCCCGACTGTGTGCATCCCCGTCCGAACTGGCAATTGTCCGGTGATAAAGGCAGATCGCCCTGCGGTGCAGCTTGGCTGTGCATAGTAGTCCGTAAGGCGCATACCATCCGCAGCAAGCTGGTCAAGGTTGGGGGTTTTGATACTTTTCACACCCTGATGATAGCTGCCCAGACTGGCCCAGCCGACATCGTCGGCCATGATGACAAGGATATTGGGCTGGTCGGTTTCGGCCAAAACTGGCAGGGCACAGACCGAAGCTGTAGCCAGCGTGGCGGAAACCACAATAGATCGAAAAATGAACATTTTTACCTCTGCGAACGTAGAAGACGATACCGGTGAAGGGAGTATCGAAAGTCCGATCAGGGATAGCGGTCGAAACTTTCGCGTCGCAACAGAGCTTTACCGGAATTTCATATTGTGAAATCTAAAGAACAAAACCTGAAATGTGGTTGACGGCATGATGAACGAAAACTCTTTGACCGCTTTTCTTACATTGGCTGAAATCGGCAGTTTCCAAAATGCTGCCCGTGCGATGGGTGTGTCCAACGCATCATTGTCCCGCTATGTCGGGCAGGCCGAGGACTATACGGGGCTTGTTTTGTTTCATCGAAGCCGAAACAGCAGCACTCTGACACGCGCAGGGCAGGAGTTCTTGCCAATCGCCCAGGCGCTGCGCGAAGACCTGAACCAGTATGCAACGCGCGTGGCCGCTTTGCGCGAAACCGGGCCGGGCACTTTGCTGATCGGTTGCGGGCCTCTGACCACGAGAACCCTGATCCTGCCCGCCCTGCGATCAGTGCGGCAAGTGATGCCTGATCTTCGTTTCCGAATTCTGGTAAGCGCCTACGCACGACCGCTTGATTTGTTGCAGGCGGGAAAGTTCGACATGTTCCTCGGTGACCTGACCTACACACCCGAAGCTGACAACGTCGAGATTATGGTGATGGAGAAACAACAAATCCAGTTTGTGGCACATCGCGACCATAAGATTCATCAGCGTGGCCCGCAAACGATGGCAGGCATATTCGATTTTCCCTTTGCATCTCCGCATCTCCACAAACACTGGAAAGCCGCTTTGACAAAAGCACTTGGTGGCGGTGCTGAAGCCGTCGAAAAGGTGAATGCACAGCCGCATATCGAATGCGACGACTACAACCTCCTGACCGGATTGTTGGCAGAACCGGACTACATCGTGGGAGGGATGGCGGACACATTTGCGGATCTGATCCATGCAAAGACGGTGAAACCCGTGTCTATGGCACAGAACCTTACGTGGAACATCTGCGCAGCGCGTAAGTCACAGAACACTTCGGATGCTGTAGAATTATTCTGGAGTGAGCTTGCTAAATATCGGGCATGACCGGCGGTGCAAGGCATAGAAAAACGCCCAACTGAAACGCATCTTAGCTAGTGCCTGGTCGTTTCCGTATGGCCAATTAACTTGGCGAAGTTCTGCTTTGGAATGCTGGCGGTGAAAGTCCGAAATGCTTGGTTCGCGACGCGCAGCACATGCAAAGAATAGAAGCCTGGTCGACGGCAGGTATAAGCTCTCAACGGACGTTTACATCACAGCCGAAATCACCCACCTTCATCGATCGCATTCATTGCACCCCAAAACTACCAGTTGAACCTCCTTGCACCCGCTCCTATCGTGCGGCAACAAACGTTTCATTCAGGACGACACCATGACCGAGCAAACCCCACATCCGATGTCCCCGCAGGATTGCCTTGTGGCGATCATGGTGGCGATTTCCGCCTCGGACGAGAACATCCGAACTGCAGAGCTGGTCAAGATTGAAGGCGCGGTCAACATGCTGCCGGTGTTTGCAGGCTACGACATCGACCGAACCCGCCGCGTCTCGCAGATCGTGTTTGATTTGTTTGAGCAGGTTGACGGGCTGGATGCCCTGTTCGGACTGATCCGTGACAACCTGCCCGAACGCCTGAACGAAACCGCCTACGCGCTGGCCTGTGATGTCGCCGCCGCTGACGGCACTCTGGCCGAAACCGAACTGCGTCTGCTGGAAGAAATCCGGTACGAGCTCAGCATCGACCGCCTGCACGCTGCCGCTATCGAACGCGGGGCACGGGCGCGGCATACAACCTAGCTACCGTAGAGCGCACCCCAACGCTCAATCAGATTGCGTTGCAATTTGCGAGACCGCCGGTTCCAAGCCCGCGCGCCGTCCGGGCGCTCGCGCGACGCGCGCGGGATCGTGGCGCGGTGCGCGGTGTCGGCGGTGAAGATCGCAAACGCCAGATCCACTCCATCTGCCGTTGTCATGTAACCGCCAAGACCCGAGACGAAGTTCAAAGTACCCGTTTTTGCGTCGACCTTGATCGGATGATCCTTGACCGGCTGCCCATTTTTGTCGGCCAGCGTGAAGGACCGAAGCAACGGCCGCAGCTCCTCTGATTGCCCCGCCGCCACCAGCGTATTGACCAGACCGAAGGGGGCCATACGTGAGGAACCGCTAAGTCCGGAATGATCGACCATCGCGATCCCATCTGCGCCAAAACGCTCTGCCGCCCACAGGTTCATTTCTGCGGCCGAGTCCTCAAGGCTCTGCGGCGCAACCCCGCGGGCCTTGGTGGCCGCCAAACCCACCATTTCGGCGGTTATATTGGTCGAATATCTCAGCATCCCCTTCAGGATGCTTTCCAACGGATCGCTCTGATGCACCACCAGTTCGGTCCCTTGCGGTGCTTGCCGCGTCACCTGCACCCGGCCCAGCACGATCCCATTCACGCGTGCCAGCGTGCGGAACACATCTCCGGCATAAAGCGCAGGCTTGCGTACCGGCAGCCAGCGTGCCCCGCCATTGCCTAGCGCGCCTTTGGCCACGGTCCAGCGATCCTGCCGCGCGCTTGGCTGATAGGTGTAGATCGGCAGGCTGCGGTTCTCGACCCGCATTGATGCCATATCCACCGACGGCCTGTAACTTGCGCTGCGCGCATCCATGGTCACGTCATAGCCGGTGCCCTCGCGTTTCCACTCGAAATGCACACGGTTGAAATTCAGGGAAATCCCGCTGATCGACGGGCTATAGCCCAGATGATCCGGCTGCCCCGGATCAATGCTGAAGACGTAGGGCAGCGCACCATCATAGACCTTGAACGCGCCCTTCACCTCGGTGATCCCGGCCTTGCGCAGATTGGCTGCCATTGTGGCCAGCGCGTCTGTATCCAGCAGCGGATCACCGCCACCCGCAAGGATCAGGTCGCCTTTCAGAATGCCATTCTCGACCGGTCCATCCGCGATCAAGCGCGTTTCGAACCGATACTCCGGACCCAGCACATCCAGCGCATAAAGCGCGGTCAGCGCCTTGGCGACGCTGGCTGGTGGTAGGCTTTGGCCCTCGCCGAACACCTCCAGCGGTGTTCCGGATTCCACGTCGGCCACGGCAAAAACAACCTCGCCCCTCAGCCCCGCCGCCTTAACCAGCCGCTCAGCCCCGCTGGGTTGCGGGCCACGCAGCACAGGGCGCAGAGACACCAAAGGCGCCTCGGCCAGACCTGTGCCCGGAACCAGAGACGCCCCTAATCCACCCAGAAACAAACGACGCGAAATTCGATCGACCATGGGTCTATTAGAATCCCAGAGCTTAAATGCAGACAATCACTTGATTAAGATTATGCGCCAAGTGGAGTCATTCGGGCAACACCCCATCGCTCCAATTCCCGCGATTGCGCAACTCGGTCGAACTGACGTCAACCATCGGCACGTTCACAAAACACCACGCCGGAGCCTCCGCCCGCCCCAGCAAATGCCGCGCCTGCCCATCGATACGGTACTTGGCATAAAGCCGAGCCGCCGGAGACATCCGAGCAGAAATCCGGTCCCCAGGCCGCGCCACAACGCCCACAGGCACGCTGTCCATGATCTGTCGCCAGTCTTTCCAGCGGTGAAACTGCGCCAGATTGTCGGCCCCCATCAGCCATACAAACCGAACCTGCGGATAAAGCCGCCGCAGTGCCGCCAGTGTATCCGCCGTCGCCCGCGTCCCCGTCAGCGCCTCAATATCCGTCACATCAACGCGCGGATGCTGCATCACGTCCCGCGCCGCCGCAACCCGCCGCTCCAAAGGCGCAGGCCCCCGCTCCTTCAACGGATTGCCCGGCGACACCAGCCACCACACCCGATCCAGCCCGAACGCCTTCATCGCCTCGCGCGTCACATGCACATGACCTTGATGCGGAGGATCAAATGACCCTCCGAACAACCCCACGACCTGCCCGGGCCCCGCATATGGAATGGTACTGCGTTCCATCCTCTGCTGATGTTCAGAACTGAGAGGTGTTGTCAATCAATCGGCTGCACCACATCGCCAAGCCTGACTTGCCCCGGCTGCACTACTTCGGCACACCAACCCCCATGCCCCCGCACAGCAGAATAGCCGCCTTTGCCCAACGCCTCCTCCATCCGACTGCACGGAGCGCATATCACGGTAAAGCGCAAAACGGCCTCCCCGACCTGCACCTCCCGCCCCTTTAGCGCCGCCAGATTGATCCCCGAAACCACCAGATTGCGCCGCAGGATCTCAGGCATAACCGATCCCTGCCCCAGATAAGAGCCAATCGCCGCCAGATGTTCCTGCTGGATCAAAGTCACCGCCCGCTTGCCCGCCCGGCTGCGGTCGCCGTCGAGCCCATCGGCTGAGACCCAAACCTCGTTGCGCCCATCCAATTCCGCTCTGCGGCCGGGACGTAAACCGATCCATGTCACCCGGCCCGGTTGCGCCCAACCGGCAATCAGTTCCGCAAGTTCTGCCAAAACCCCACCACTCCTTGTCGTGTTGGTTCTACCGGATCAAACGACCACAGAAAATTCACAAAACCACCAGCTTGCCCCGCCCGCTCGCCTCGGATATCCAGCGTTCCAACTTGATTTCCCCGACCCAGAGGACGCGACATGGCCGCCTATCAATATGTCTACCACATGCAGGGTGTCTCCAAGACCTATCCCGGTGGCAAGAAGTGCTTTGAAAACATCCACCTGAGCTTTCTGCCCGGTGTGAAAATCGGTGTTGTCGGTGTCAACGGCGCGGGTAAATCGACGCTGATGAAGATCATGGCCGGCCTCGACACCGACTTCACCGGTGAGGCATGGGCGGCCGAGGGCGCCAAGGTCGGCTATCTGCCGCAGGAACCTCAGCTGGATGAATCGCTGACCGTCCGAGAAAACGTCATGCTGGGCGTGGCCGCGAAAAAGG
The DNA here is from genome assembly GCF_056532525.1 of Ruegeria sp. I3. NCBI lineage: Bacteria > Pseudomonadati > Pseudomonadota > Alphaproteobacteria > Rhodobacterales > Roseobacteraceae > Ruegeria > Ruegeria sp. I3. Next base: position 65,783 of record NZ_JBQFNI010000005.1, read on the forward strand.
CCAAGGTCGACCGCTTCAACGAAATCGCCATGGAGATCGCCGAGAACTACTCGGATGAGCTGATGGAGGAAATGACCACCCTGCAGGACGCGATCGACGCGGAAAACCTGTGGGACCTCGACAGTCAGATCGATGTCTCGATGGAAGCGCTGCGCTGCCCGCCAGACGATGCAAACATCGCCAACCTTTCGGGCGGTGAGAAACGCCGCGTGGCGCTCTGCAAACTGCTGCTCGAAGCGCCCGACATGCTTCTGCTCGACGAACCGACCAACCACCTGGACGCCGAGACCATCGCCTGGCTGCAACAGCACCTGATCGACTACAAGGGCACCATCCTGATCGTCACCCACGACCGCTATTTCCTGGATGACATCACCGGCTGGATCCTCGAACTCGACCGCGGTCGCGGCATTCCGTACGAGGGGAACTATTCCGCATGGCTGGAACAAAAAGCCAAACGGCTGGAGCAGGAAGCCCGCGAAGACAAGTCCAAGCAGAAGACCCTGCAACGCGAACTGGAATGGATGCGTCAGGGCCAAAAGGCCCGTCAGGCCAAATCCAAGGCCCGGATCAACGCCTATAACGAACTGGCCGAACAGTCCGAACGCGAAAAGCTGACCCGCGCCCAGATCGTCATCCCCAACGGCCAGCGCCTTGGTGGCAAGGTGATCGAGGTCGAGGGCCTGTCGAAACACATGGGCGACAAGCAACTGATCGAAGGGTTGGACTTCGCCCTGCCCCCCGGCGGCATCGTCGGAGTCATCGGCCCCAACGGCGCCGGTAAATCGACCCTGTTCAAGATGCTCACCGGTCAGGAGCAGCCCGACAGCGGCACCATCACGCTGGGCGACACGGTCGAGCTGTCCTATGTCGACCAGTCCCGCGACGACCTGAAAGACAACGACACCGTGTGGGAGGCGATCACCGGCGGTGCCGAGATCATCCAACTGGGTGACGCGCAGGTCAATTCCCGTGCCTATTGCTCGTCCTTCAACTTCAAGGGCGGCGACCAGCAGAAAAAGGTCTCGCTGCTATCCGGCGGTGAACGCAACCGCGTCCACATGGCCCGCCTGCTGAAGGAGGGCGGCAACGTCCTGCTACTCGACGAACCCACCAACGACCTCGACGTCGAAACCCTGCGCGCACTGGAAGACGCCCTAGTCGATTTCGCCGGCTGCGCCGTTGTCATTTCCCACGACCGCTTCTTCCTCGACCGGATTTGTACGCATATTCTGGCCTTCGAGGGCGATGCCCATGTGGAGTGGTTCGAGGGCAACTTCGAGGACTACGAAGAGGACAAAAAACGCCGTCTGGGACCGGACGCGCTGGAGCCCAAGCGGTTGAAGCACAAGAAGTTTGCGCGGTGATTTGATTGGAAAAAAACAATCTAAGAAAATACATCCATTTTGGCGCAGTATTGCTTTTCGTTCGAAGCAATGCAGAGGATAGTTTGCCCTACATCGGAGAGGGATATATCCAACAAAATTTGGAACGAGTATTTAGTTACATCGAAGAACTAAATCTCAAAGTTTCAAACAATGCGTCAAAAAAACTCAAAGAAATGAAGGCGGAATTTGACAACAAATATAAAGATGGTTCGAACTTAGAGGCTCCCGACGGCAAGGCACTATTTGAGGAGATCAATGTTCTACAAAGAGTTATATTAGCAGAAGCAGAAGAACTATCCGCGTTCTTTCCAGATGAGAGAAGATACAATACCGACCTATTGTTCGAAGATATCTCTGGCATATTTGGCCGAGAAACTTTTGCGCGCTTGCCAGAAAACGCCCGAAATGACTTCCAAGAAGCTGGAATGTGCCTAGTCCTTGGGCGCGGCACGGCGGCTGCATATCACCTCATGCGCGGCTCCGAATGTTGCCTAAAACAACTGTACTTTTCTGTTATCAAACAGAAAAGACTGGACAAACCGATGTGGGGCCCAATGGTAAAGGCACTAGAAGGTCGAAAAGCGCTTGACGATGCGTTGAGCGGAACTTTGGACAATTTCAGGAGCGGGTTTAGAAACCCGGTGGCGCACCCCGACAAGTTTTATACGATTGACGAAGCTCAAGACCTATTAGGCACAACCACCCAACTTGTTTCCTTGATTGCTAACCACAACAAGTATGCACCGCCGAAATAAGCAAACTTAGCAAGCGTAGGATGGGGTTTCACCCCATCACTCACTCAACGATAATACCCGAACACTCGCACGATCTGTTCCCGCACACCAAATCAATTCCAAAATCCAACCTCTCAAATGATGGGGTGAAACCCCATCCTACGGCTCTCCGAACGGTCCCTCGGTGACCGCACCACTCCACTCCGGATCAACCCGACCCGCACGAATATCGCGATGGATTGACGAATACGGCCAATCGGTCGGGCGCTCGACCAACCCGTGCTTCACCGGATTCCGCCAACAATACGCCATATGATTGCGGTAATCCTGTTCGTCCCGAATGGTGTGCTCCCAAAAACGGCGCTGCCAAACAGGCGCTTCGCGTCTGTCGGCCCGTAGGCCGGGCTTCAGCCCGGCATATCTGCCGGATGTCACAACGGGCAGGTGTTCGGGGGCGGGTGCCGGGCTGAAGCCCGGCCTACGCATTGCTTCTCTGACCCGCATGGTAAACCGCGCCTTAATCGCACCCCACCGTGTCGAATAATCCGCATCCCCCGGCGGCAAGGTCCAAACCGCGTGCAAATGATCCGGCAACACAACAAACGCATCGCACCAGAACGGCCGCTCCCTCTGGGTCACTGCAAAGGCGGCCCGCAAATGCGCCACCTCTCGCACTAACAAATCCGACGACCGGTCGGCCAAAGACACGGTGAAAAAATACTTGGCACCGGGAATGCGGACGCGTCGATAATCGCTCATGCTGCAACTTGATCATGACCAGGGTTAACGGATTCTGAATGCCACTCCGACGCGCCAGACAAATAACCGGGCCTTATCATTGGCACGCAAACCAATAACCAAAACCATCGGCGGATTCTTGTACAAGTCGGACGATTGCCCCTCAAACCCCTGTACAAACCGTACAATCCGCCCTTGCCACACCGCCTGACCGATGCCATATCCATGAGGCTTACGTTTTTCTATTTCGACCTGCAGTCTCCTTCTACGGCGCTCAGTCTATCGATCCAGACAACGACGCCGGGCTGCCGCATCCACGTGGGCAGCACTAAACAGGAGACAACGGATATGCCCGCAGGCACCGTAAAATGGTTCAACACCACCAAAGGCTACGGCTTTATCGCACCTGAAGATGGCGGCAAAGACATCTTCGTACACATCTCGGCTGTCGAGCGTTCGGGCCTCACCGGTCTGGCCGACAACCAGAAGGTCACGTACGAGCTGCGCGCTGGTCGTGACGGCCGCGAAAGCGCCGACAATATCGAACTGGCCTAAGCCATTCAAAGGGCGGGATTTTTCCCGCCCTCTCCGCTATGCCCGCGCCCCGTGTGTGGCATAGTGAATACATCACAATCGGGTTATTCCTCCCCGGTGATTGACCAAATCCGCTATCATTTCAAAACTAGCGTTATGATTTCTTTGGTCATTTGAGGGATGTCACCATGTTCACACGCCGCGTATTTCTGGCCGGTACTGCCGTCAGCCTGCTTCCGGGCGTTGTCAGCGCCAAGAAAGCGGTCGAATATGATCCCACGCCACAATTCGTGCGGGTCAAAAAGCAATTCCTACCCGGTCAGCTGCTGGTCGTTCCCCGTTCCTTCTACCTTTACTATATAACCGAACCCCGCAAAGCGATCCGTTATGGCTGCGGCGTCGGCAAGGCCGGACTGGAGTTCACAGGAACCGCAACTATCGACGTCAAGAAGGAATGGCCCACCTGGCGACCGACCGATGAGATGATCGAACGCGACCCGGTGGCCTATGGTCGGTTCAAGGACAACGACTATGTCCAACCCGGAGGGAGCGATAATCCACTGGGCGCGCGCGCTTTGTATCTGTTCCAAAACGGAGTCGACACCTATTTCCGCATCCATGGCACCACACAACCGCAAACCATCGGTCGCGCGGCCTCGAACGGCTGCATACGGATGCTGAATGAGCATGTAATCGATCTGTACAACCGGGTGCCGATTGGAACCGTGGTGACCGTGGTCTAAGCCGCCGACCAATCCACATCGTCGGCTTGTTCAATCCTCAGGCGACCTTCTGGCCATGGGCGCATCAGCTTCTGCGCCTCTTCTTCGGATCCATGTAACCAGCAATCCACATCCTGCGACCCCAGCAACACACCCATACGGTGGTGGATCGGCTTTACATCGGCATTTGGCTCGCAGGTGACTGCGGCGACCTGATCCACACGCTGCCCACCAGGGGCCTCCCAACTATCCGTAATTGCAGCAAATAACAGCGGTATGCCATCCTTCGCTGCGATACGCCATGCAGTTTTGCGCCGTTTCTCTCCGGTCCACTCGTACCAGCCATCAACTGGTATAACTGCGCGCCCAACACCTTCAAATGCGCTTTTGTCAAAAACCGTTTCAGAGCGAGCGTTGATAATGGTCTCCATCACCGGACGTCCGCGCGCATTGACCCTGCCGACCGGGATCATCCCCCATCGCATCATCTTCAAGCCTTCACCGGTCAATACCGTCACCTCCTGACCCGGTTGAATATTTCTGCGCGGGGGTTGAGGCCCTACGTTATCTTTCACGTTCAGGAACTTAGCAATCTCGCCAATTGGTCGTGTGAGAAAAAACCGGCCTGGCATAGGACCCTCCTAATCGGCAGCGCGCTCCGCTAAAGCCAGTACAAAAGGTCCCAGCGCGTCAACGATCAGCGCAACGCCTTGGGCATTTGGATGGATGCCATCAGATTGCATGAACTGGCGCGCGACTGCAGGATCGCCCTCGGTCGTGAGCCCGTCAAAGAAGCTTTCCGCATAGATCGCGCCATACTGCTGCGCCAGTTCCGGATACATGGCATCGAAACTTTGCTTGTAATCCGTCCCATAGTTCCCGGGGGCTTGCATGCCGATCAGCAGAACTTCGACATTCGCAGCTTCAGCGGTGTTCAGGATTGCCTCAAGATTGGCGCGCGACACATCCGGATCGATACCGCGTAACAGATCATTGCCGCCGAGGGCTACAATCATGCCATCGACCTCTGGCGTCAGAGTCCAATCAACGCGGGAGGCTCCTCCTGCGGTCGTATCCCCGGAAACACCGGCGTTGATAAGCTGAATATCCGCCCCTTCCTCCTGCAACCAGCGTTGCAGTTGCGGCACAAACCCGTCTTGTTGCGGAAGTCCATATCCTTGTGTCAGGGAATCTCCGAGCGCCGCAATCACCACCGGCTCAGCCGTCGCGGCAAATCCGCAACAGATGAACACGCCTGACATCAAACCCTTGCGCAGCTTCTGTATCGCGCCATATCCCAATGGACTGTACCCCTCTTGATGGCCTGATCGATGACGACACCCGCTCTCACCCTCCAAGATGCCGCATTATCGCTGGATGGCAATGCCGGAAGAGTGGATATCCTGCACGACATCACTTTGACTGTGAGCAAGGGTGAAACTCTGGGGCTTATCGGTCCCTCTGGTTCCGGAAAGTCGTCGCTACTGATGCTGATGGGCGGCTTAGAACAGGCAACTGGTGGACGCGTTACCGCATTGGGCCAAGATTTGACGAAATTGAGCGAGGATGCGCTGGCACGGTTCAGAAGAGATGCCATGGGCGTAGTGTTTCAGAATTTCCACTTGATTCCGACGATGACCGCGCTTGAGAACGTGGCGACCCCGTTAGAACTCGCGGGACACAAAGATGCTTTCCAGCGCGCCGCGGCCGAGTTGGAGGCCGTGGGCCTTTCACATCGTATCGATCACTACCCGGCGCAGTTGTCAGGCGGCGAGCAACAGCGTGTGGCGCTGGCCCGCGCTTCGGCCCCGCGCCCGCATATATTACTAGCAGATGAACCAACGGGAAATCTGGATGAAACCAACGGTTCAGCAATCATTGATCTGTTATTCGGACTGCGGGACCGTCACGGGGCAACTCTGGTTCTGGTCACGCACAGCCATACGCTGGCTCAGAAATGCGACCGCGTTGTGCGCTTGCGCGATGGGCGTATCGCCGAGGAATCCCAGCGTGAGGCCGCCGAATGAGCCTGCGTCTGGCCGGTCGCCTGGCCCGGCGCGAACTGCGCGGTGGGTTGCGCGGGTTTCGAGTGTTTCTGGCCTGCCTGGCTTTGGGTGTCGCAGCAATTGCTGCGGTTGGCATGGTGCGCCAAGCCATTCAGACCGGATTGCAACAAGAGGGCGCGTCGCTCTTAGGCGGCGATGCCCAGCTGGAGTTCACCTATCGCTTTGCAAACGATGAGGAACGTGACTGGATGGCGGACACTGCGCAAGCAGTGTCGGAGGTCGTCGATTTCAGGTCCATGGCCGTCACGGGTGATGGCGCAGGCGCGCAACGGGCGTTAACTCAGGTGAAGGCCGTGGACGGGGCCTATCCGCTGTTGGGATCGGTGGCTCTGGAACCCGCAGTTTCTTTGCCCGAGGCCTTGGCGGGCGCCAATGGTCTGCCCGGCGCCGTGATGGCTCCGTCCCTGATTGACCGCCTGAACCTTGCGATTGGGGACCAATTTGATCTCGGCACGCAGAGGTTCGTTTTGATGGCCTCGCTGGAACACGAACCGGATGGTGCGGCAGATGGGTTCTCGCTGGGACCGCGCACGTTGGTTCGAACCGAGGATTTGCAATCATCGGGCCTGCTGGCTCCGGGTACTTTGTTTTCCACTAAATACAGGATGAACTTGCCGCAAACCGCCGAGTTGGAGGCGCTGTCGCAGCAGGCCAGGCAGGCCTTCGAGGGAACCGGTATGCGCTGGACTGATGCCCGCAATGGTGCACCGGGGATATCCGAGTTTGTAGGGCGCCTCAGCGCGTTTCTGGTGCTGGTTGGTCTATCCGGATTGGCGGTTGGGGGGATCGGAGTATCGGCTGCCGTGCGCGCCTATCTATCCCAGAAAACGGAAACCATTGCGACATTGCGGACTTTGGGCGCTGATCGGGCCACAATCTTTCAGACATACATGATCCAGATCGCCGTTCTTTCAGGCGTTGGTATCGTCATGGGTTTGACCCTGGGCGCGGCGCTTCCAATGCTGCTGGCACCGGTTATCGAAACCCAACTGCCGATCCCTGCTGTATTCTCGCTATATCCGCAGCCCCTGTTCGAGGCCGCACTTTATGGTGTGCTAACCGCGTTCCTGTTTACGCTTTGGCCTCTGGCCAGAACCGAGGAGGTGCGTGCGGCAACATTGTTCCGGGATGCGCTGACTTCGGCAAGCCGCTTCCCGCGCTTGATCTATGTAATTGCGACTGCAATTGGCCTGGCCGTACTGATCGGAGCCGCCGCTTGGTTCAGCGGTTCAACCCGGTTGACCCTCTGGACAAGCGCAGGTCTGGCGGGGGCGCTCACTTTGCTGACCTTTTCTGCCATTGCCATTCGCAAATTGGCCCGCGCGGGCGCTCCTTGGGCCAGAGGGCGTCCAGCACTGCGGTGGGCGTTGTCCGCAATCTCTGACCCACGCGAAGGCGCAGCATCGGTGGTCCTGTCCCTTGGGCTCGGCCTTTCGGTCCTTGCGGCGGTGGGGCAGATCGACGGCACGCTACGCAATGCGATTTCGGGCAACTTGCCCGAGGTCGCACCCTCGTATTTCTTCGTCGATATCCAGAAGGATCAGATGCCCGGGTTCAGCGAACGTCTCGACACCGACCCTGCCGTCAGTCGGGTAGAAAGCGCTCCGATGCTGCGTGGGATCATTACCAAAATCAATGGCCGACCCGCGCGCGAGATTGCAGGCGATCACTGGGTTCTGGACGGCGACCGAGGCGTAACCTACTCTGCCCGCCCCCCACGGAATGCCCGCGTGACTGACGGGGTTTGGTGGCCAGAGGACTACAGCGGCCCACCGCAAGTCAGCTTTGCCGCAGAAGAGGCCGACGAGATGGGCCTGAAACTGGGCGATGAGCTGACCGTTAATATCCTGGGCCGCGATATCACAGCTGAACTCACATCGCTGCGCGAGGTTGATTTCTCTACTGCAGGAATGGGTTTTGTCATGTCGATGAACCCCTCTGCACTGGCTGGTGCCCCACATAGCTTCATCGCTACCGTTTATGCCGAAGAACAGGCCGAGGCCGCCATTCTGCGTGATTTGGCCGGTCAATTCCCCAACATCACGGCAGTCCGGGTCAGAGACGCCATCGACCGGGTATCAGGCCTGCTGGCAGGGCTTGCGGCAGCCACGTCATATGGCGCAGGGGTTTCTCTGTTGACCGGGTTTTTAGTGTTGATCGGTGCGGCGGCAGCGGGCGAACCGGCGCGTAGGTACGAGGCAGCGATCCTCAAGACTCTGGGTGCCAACCGTGGGCGCATATTGCGCAGCTTTGCCCTGCGGGCAATCCTTTTGGGAGCAGCCGCAGGTTGCGTTGCTTTGCTGACCGGAATTCTGGGCGGTTGGGCGGTGGCTACTTATATATTCGACACAGAGTTCGCGGTCATCTGGCCATCCGCGCTTGGGATCGTCATCGCCGGTGTTGGCGTTACCTTAGGCGCGGGGATGATCTTTGCCCTGCGCCCGCTTTCAGTACGCCCTGCGCGCATACTGCGCGCCAGCGACTGAGTTCAGCGCATACAAGCGACAGGCTGCAATATTTTCAGCAATTGGTCATTGTCGCACACCAACGCATCGAGCGTGATTTCGTCCAGTGACGCATAAAACACCTCAGCCGCATCCTGCAGCGCCAACCGGAGGCGGCAGGCATCGGTCAGTGGGCAGGTGTTGTCAGCATCCGCAAAACACTCGGCAATCGGCAACCCGCCTTCGACATGGCGAAACACGGACCCGACCCGGATCTGATCCGCCGGGTGCGCCAGGGTCATGCCGCCATTGCGGCCGCGTTGTGTGCTGAGATAGTCCAGCTGGCTCAGTTGGTTGATCACCTGTGCCAGATGGTTTTCTGAAATATTACAGACATCGGCGATCTCGGCCTTCGTGACCAGCCGTTCTTGATGTGCGGCGCAATACATCAAAACACGCACCGCGATATTCGTCCGTTTGGTAATCCGCATTAGGACCTCCCGAATCTCAAGGTGAAGCTTTATTGCATGTCTCGTAAAAAGACTGTTTGACATACATCAATCGTCAAAGAAGGACGCGACCCGCATGGCAGACCCTTATTTCTTCGGCTATGGCAGCCTCGTGAACCTGTCGACGCATGATTTCCCCGACCCGCGCCCAGCGCAACTGAAAGGTTGGCGACGCGCATGGCGGCACACGGATCTGCGCCCGGTGGCGTTTTTGACCGCTGTGCCGGATGCTGATTCCGAGATCGATGGTATGATCGCCCATGTTCCTAAAAACGACTGGGCCGCGTTGGATGAAAGAGAATGGGCTTATGATCGCGTTCCAGCCACACGGTCGGTCACGCACACGCTGACGCAAGAGGTGGAAATCGCTGTCTACGCAGTCCCGCATGATCGACACACCGCGCCCAGCAATCACCATCCCCTATTGCTCAGCTATATTGATGTTGTCGTGCAAGGATATCTGCGGGCTTTTGGACCAGAGGGCGCCGATCGCTTCTTTGCAACAACCGATGGTTGGGATGCTCCGATTTTGAACGACCGCGCCGAGCCCCGTTATCCCCGTCACCAACAATTGAAGCAGGCCGAGACCGAATTCGTGGATGACCGCCTGCAACGCGTTTCGGCGCAAGTTTTGCGACCCGGAGAACAAAGAAAGGCAGGTGATTTACCTGCCTCCTTCGTATTCTAAGCACTGACCCTGAAGTCAGCCGCGAGCGCGGATCACCTGCAACAGCGGCAGCAAGGTCGCCATTTCGGGCCCGCGCTCCATCCCCGTTAGCGCTTTGCGCAGCGGCATGAACAGGCCTTTGCCCTTGCGGCCTGTGGCCTCTTTCACGGCCTTGGTCCATATGCCCCAAGTTTCCCCATCGAATGGGCCTTCGGGCAGCAATGAGACAGCCTGAGCGATGAACTCACGGTCCTCGTCAGCGATCAGGGGTTCGGCCCCATCACGACACAATTCCCACCATCCCTCGAGATCGCTCAGCGTCGTGATGTTTTCGCGCGCCATGGTCCAGAAAGGCTCGGCCAGTTCAGCAGGTACACCTGCTTTAGCAACGGCATCGGCCACATCGGCCAGCGGTAGCGATTGCAGGTGCTTCGCGGTCAGCGGGAACAGGTCCTGCACGTCGAACTTGGTTGGGGCCGCACCGAAGCGTGTAACATCAAAGCCGTCGATCAACTCTGACATATCCGAGCGCAACTCAACCGGATCTGACGACCCCAGACGCGCCATCAGGCTCAGTAAGGCCATTGGCTGCACGCCCTGCTCTCGCAGATCGCGCAAGGCCAGAGTGCCCAAGCGTTTCGACAACGCCTCTCCCTGCGGGCCAGTCAGCAACGAGTGGTGCGCAAAACGCGGACAGGTCCCGCCCAAGGCCTCGATGATCTGAATCTGCGTTGCGGTGTTGGTGACATGGTCCGAGCCGCGCACGACATCGGTTACGCCCATTTCGGTGTCATCGACCACAGAGGCAATCGTGTAGAGAACCTGACCATCTCCTCGGATCAGCACCGGATCAGAGACCGAGGCCGCATCAATCGAGATATCGCCCAGAATGCCATCGTTCCATTCGATCCGCTCGTGGTTCAGCTTGAACCGCCAGACGCCGTTGCCGCGTTCGGCACGCAGGGCTTCTTTCTCGGCATCCGACAGATTCAACGCCGCACGATCATAGACCGGCGGCTTGCCCATGTTCAGCTGTTTCTTGCGCTTCAGGTCCAGCTCGGTCGGCGTTTCGAACGCCTCATAAAACCGGCCCATCTCGCGCAGCTTGTCGGCGGCCTCGGCGTAGCGGTCCAGACGCTCCGACTGTCGCTCAACCCGGTCCCAATGCAGGCCCAACCACTCCAGATCCTGCTTGATAGCGTCGACATATTCTTCCTTCGACCGCTCAGGATCGGTGTCATCGATACGCAAGATGAACGTACCGCCGGCTTTGCGGGCGATCAAATAGTTCATCAGGGCGGTGCGCAGGTTGCCCACATGGATGTAACCGGTGGGCGACGGGGCAAAACGGGTCGTGGTCATGGAAGTCTCCTGTTGGCGCGGCTCATCTCACATGGGCGCGTTTTTGTCCAGAAGAGGCTTTCAGGTTGGTTCAACCGGCCAAATGCCATCTAAGCGTTCGAGCCCGGCTTTGTTGAGTTCACGAAGCACGTCGAGATCGATATCCGGTAGCTTATTCATATAGAGGCAGGATTTACCCAGCTTGTGCTTGCCCAGTCTTGATAAGACATCTCCGAAGTCAGCATACCCGGGCATGATATAGATGGAATGCGCCGCCTTGCGCGGAGAGAACCCAGTTGCGAGAAAGTCGCCCTCGCGCCCTGACGCATAGCGATAGTGATATCGACCATAGCCAATGATCGACGGCCCCCACATTACTGGCGCATAACCTGTGGTTTCACGAAACAGCCTGTCCAGCACGTGCGCCTCCTCCGCCTTGCGGGTCGGCTGAATACTCGCCAGAAAATCAGCAACGTTTTGCTCGGTGGGTACGGTTTTATTCGCAGATCGCGGCATGAACAAAAATTAACACGTAATGTTCAACCACGCAGCCCATATAACAGTGCCATAGTATGGCCACAGGCCCAGACTGACCTAATTCAGTCAAACATGCTCTGACAGGGAGAACGACCATGACCATCAGATTGACTCGCCGGGCGGCGCTTGGAACGGTTGCGGCTCTGCCGCTTGCGGCAGCTACTTCGCCTGTTCTGGCCGCGGGTACCGAGACCAAAGCCAACTCTACAATAGCAAAATCGTTTCAACTGGGCGATTTCACCGTCACCACCTTGTTGGATGGCAGCCTGCCTCGTGATGGTGCGCAAGACATTTTCGGCGGCGGCGCCTCGGATGAAGATTTCGCCCGTGTATCGGCTGACAACTTCATCTCGCCAGATGTTGCACAGTTCTTCTTCACACCAACGCTGGTTAATACGGGGTCCGAGATGATCCTGTTTGATACTGGGCTTGGCCAAGGTGGAATTCAGGCCGCGTTGGCCGACGCCGGCGTAACGCCTGATCAGATCGATGTGGTGGTCATTACCCACATGCATCCCGATCATATCGGTGGTATGATAACCAATGATGCCGCGACTTTTGCCAATGCGCGTTATGTAACAGCAGCACCCGAATACGACTTTTGGTCAGCGCAAGACGCGGGCAACCGAGTGGGTGATATGGTTGCAGCCAAAGTCACCCCGATGGCAGAGAAGATGACCTTTATCGGGGATGGTGGTGAAGTCACATCCGGCGTCACCGGTATGGCAGCGTTTGGTCATACTCCGGGCCATATGGTCTATCACCTAGAAAGTAACGGTCAGCGTCTGGTCCTGACGGCGGATCTTGCAAATCACTATGTCTGGTCATTTGCACATCCTGAATGGGAAGTGCGATTCGACATGGACAAAGCCGCTGCAACGGAATCGCGCCGGAATGTGCTGGGCATGTTGGCTGCGGACAAAGTGCCTATGATCGGCTATCACATGCCTTTCCCGGCCGCTGGGTATGTCGAATCCCGTGGCGACGGGTTCCGGTTCGTGCCGGTCAGCTATCAAATGATGGGTTAGAGGCTAAAAACCAGCATCCGGCCGCACTTTTGACCCATCCGTGAAACGGGACAGGCGAAAGGCGGTCGGATCAACGCAAGGCGTGCTTTCCGTAACAAGGTCCGCCACTAATCGACCGGCGGCAGGACCGATGCCAAAACCGTGGCCAGAGAAACCGGTCGCAATATGCAGGCCCTGCACCGCGTCCACTTTCGAGATGACCGGGATCGCATCCGGGGTCACATCGATCAGGCCGGCCCAGCTTTGCACGATCTCCGCACTATCAAGCGCAGGCAACGCCTTGCGGGCGTTGGCCCACGCTCTTCGCAACACTTTCTGGGAAGGTTCCGGGTCGAGTACTCGGCAATGTTCAAACGGTGTCACATCGGTCGGCAGCCAGCTTCGGTCTTCATTCGCCTCGACCATCCAGCGTCTCGAAAGGCGAAACCTTAAGGACCGCCACTCTTGCCGGAATGCGGGCAGAAACTGCAACCCGAGTCGGAAACTGTCAGGAACGATATCCACTGTATTCTCGTGACCCGAAGCTATGGTGTATCCCCCGTCCGAGCGCTTTCGAATGGCAAAATCATCACTCCAAAGCGACACCTCTGGCCCTGCTGCAACCGGAGAGGTCCGCATGACCGTATTGAGCACTTTGAGCTGTGGCAGAGCGATTCCCGCGTTCCCCGCAAACAGCCGAGACCAGGCTCCGCCTGCAAGTACGACTTGACTACACCTTACGCGGCCGCGTTCGGTGAAAACACCTGCGATCCGGCCCGCAGCAACATCGACACTTCGCACCGCGCATTGCGTCATGATCGCGGCACCACGGTCGCGCGCCGCCTCGGCGATTGCGGGGGCCGCCCATTGCGGCTCGGCGCGCCCGTCCTGCGGCAGGTAAAGCGCTGAGCGCAGTTTCATACTGTTATCCGACAGCAACCCGTCCAGTTCAGGGCCGGATACCATGCGAGCACCTGTTTGCAGCCCTTCAACATGGTCCAGCCATCGCGTCAGGTTTTCATCGTCTCGTGCGCCAGATGCGCCAAACACGATTCCTGATTGAACATAGCCTGTGGCGCGTCCCAATCGCGCATCCAGCCCTTGCCAGATTCTAAGCGCCTCTTGCATCAGGGGGATCTCGCGCGGATCACGTGTCCCAAGGCGCACCCAGCCCCAATTGCGCGAGCTTTGCTCGCCCGCAATCCGGCCCTTCTCGCACAACAGAACGGAAACACCTCGCTCAGCAAGCTCGAAGGCTGCCGAAGCCCCGATGATTCCACCACCTATGACGACAACATCTACGTGCTTGGGAAGTGTGAGATCAGATTCGACGGGTGTCGGTGTGGGGCCTGGCATTAACCGCTCGGTGCTCGTTCATCGGAGCGACATCCAGCCTGAAGGCGATTTCACTGGCAATGTAGAAAACGGTTGGTCCCGGGCAATTGCCGGAACCTGTGGCCAATTGGCCAATGCGCGGCGAATTACGCCGCGCAGATGCGTTCAGATTACGCCGCCCCGGAAAGTTGCGCCCATTTCTGGCGCAGTACAGTGCTGAGCTTGGGATCGGACTTTGATGCAAGCGATTCCTGTGGCTGCAACACCGGAAATTCCGATCGCAACGGAACCGGGCCTGCCACCGCGCCGGGCGTCGGCTCTTCCTGGCTCATAATGTCTGCAATCGCAGCATCCAGCGCCTGTTCATCCAACTTGCGCGGCGCTGATTCCATAGGCTTCAACTGCAACGGAGAATGAAGCGGCTTATCGTATCCATTCGTCATTTGACCACCAATACCTTTACTGACATCCCAAACACGGATGCCTTTTCCCAGTTCCACAATCCCGGTCATCGGCTCTGAAAATGGCAGGCCAACCTACCGGATTGCGTCACATCCGCCCCATATGAGGCAGACCCCTGTCGTAAATGTGGCAAAAAAAGGACGCGCGTACAAGCGAAACATAGTCTTTTCATCGCACAACTGGCTGAAATGGATAAACAAACTGCCGCAGAAATCCGCATTACCATGCACTTTCGAAACAATGGTAAATTCTTCAATCAGAGCGGTGCTTACGTTCTATCCCGCCAGCGATTTACAATCGGATAGCGGCGATCCAGCCAGAAGGCCCGCGGTGTCAACCGTGTGCCAGGCGCGGACTGGAAGCGCTTGTATTCACTAATGTAAATCAGATGTTCGACCCGCCGGGCCTCGGCCTCGTCAAATCCGGCTGCAACGCAGTCGGCGATTGAGCCATCCTGATCCACCAAAATATCAAGAATCGCATCGAGAACGGGGTAGTCCGGCAGGCTGTCGCTGTCTTTCTGGTCTTCACGCAATTCAGCACTTGGCGGCTTGTCGATCACCGAAGGGCGTATGACCTCACCCTCGGGACCCATCATCCAGTCGCGATGATTGGCGTTGCGCCAGCGGCAGGTCTCGAACACGCGAGTTTTGTACAGATCTTTGATCGGGTTATAGCCACCGTTCATGTCACCATAGATAGTGGCGTAGCCAACTGCGACCTCGGACTTGTTGCCGGTGGTCAGCAGCATCTCGCCAAACTTGTTCGAAATCGCCATTAGCAGAAGACCGCGCAGGCGAGACTGGACATTTTCTTCGGTCAGGTCCTCATTCAGCCCCGCAAAAAGCGGAGCCAAAGTGTTGGTTACCGCTGCGCGTCCCTCAGAGATCGGCACAAAGTCGTAGTGCACGCCCAGCGCCTTGGCGACGGCTTCGGCATCATCCAAAGAACTTCGGCTTGTATATTCCGAAGGCAGCATTACGCAGCGTACATTTTCCGCCCCGATGGCATCCACGGCTATTGCGGCCACCAGCGCCGAGTCGACACCACCCGACAACCCCAGCACAGCTTTGCCAAACCCCGTCTTGCCCATGTAATCGCTCAGAGATTGCACCATCGCGCGATAGTCCTGCTCCCATTCGTCGGGTTGCGGCACGACTTCACCAGCCACAATACGCCATCCGTCATCTTGGCGCGACAGATCGATATGGCTGACGGCCTCATCGAAGACGGGCATGCGGAACGCAAGCTCTCCACCCGGGTTCAATCCAAACGTAGCACCGTCGAAAACCTGATCATCCTGCCCGCCGACCATGTTCAGGTAGATTACCGGCAGACCCGTTTCGACCGTGCGAGCCACCATGTGGTTCAACCGGATATCGTATTTGTTTCGAAAATAGGGCGAGCCGTTGGGGATCAGCAGAAACTCGGCCCCGGTTTCTTCCAGTGTCTCGGCGACATCCTCGTGCCAGCCATCCTCGCAAATCGGGCTACCGATACGAACATTTCCAACCGCATAAGGGCCGCCCATAGGACCCGCATCATAAAGGCGTACTTCATCAAAGACGGTTTCATTGGGCAAATGATGTTTAAGAACTTTGCTGACAATCCGCCCACCTTTAAGGATCAGGTAGGCGTTATAAAGCTTCCCATCTTCAACCCAAGGACCGCCGATGGCCAACGCCGGGCCGCCGGCACAGTCTTCAGCCAACGCCTGCACCGCATTCATCGCGGCCCGATGAAACGCGGGCTTCATCACCAGATCCTGGGTATTGTAGCCGGTTATGAACATCTCGGGCAGCGCCACAAGATCGGCCTGCGCCGCGCGCCCTTGCTGCCAGGCTGCAGCAGCCTTGGCGGCATTACCGTCGATATCCCCAACCGTTGGGTTCAATTGCGCCAGAGTGATGCGGAAACGATCGGCCATTTTTGCCCTCTTGCCCTCATGTCTTTCAGGGATTTAGCAGATCACACCGCGAGTGAAAGGCAAATGCGCCAAAAGCCGTTGCTCTGCCCTCGGCGGTATCTTAGTTTTGCGCCAACACAAACACCGCAGGCAGGTACAAAAATGAAAGCGATCCGCACATCCCTTACCGCTGCAACGCTTACAATGCTGGCGTCTTTTGCGATCGCCCAACAGGACGGTCAGATTGTCATCGCTGATGATGATGTCGGAGGTGTTTACGAGGGCACGTTCGAAAACGGGCTGCGCCATGGCACCGGCACTTACCGCCTGCCGAACGGTTTTGAATATTCCGGTCAATGGGTCGAGGGCGAGATTCAAGGGCAAGGCACCGCGCGCTACGCCAATGGCTCTGTCTATGAAGGGACATTCACCAAGGGCCAACCAGAAGGGCGCGGCAAAATCGTCTATTCTGATGGCCAGTCCTACGAGGGCGAGTGGGCCAACGGCACGATAAACGGTACCGGTATCGCGACATATTCCAACGGCTCAAAATACGAGGGCGGCTTCAAGGACGCCAGATATCACGGTCACGGAGTGCTGACCGGCCCGGATGGCTCGGTTTATGAGGGCGACTGGGTAAACGGCCAGAAAACCGGCAGCGCCAAGATCACCTACGCCGATGGAAGTACCTATGAGGGCGGCTTGAATGGCGGGCAACGGCATGGTCAGGGCAGTCAGGTCTGGGTCGACGGCATGACTTATGCTGGGTCCTGGGCCAACGACCAGATGGCCGGAACAGGCCGTTTGGTTCAACCAAACGGAGATGTCTACGAAGGCGAAATGGTCGAAAATCGCCGACAGGGCAAAGGCAAGTCCATATACGCCAACGGTGCGACCTATGAAGGCGACTATTCTGACGACCAGCGCCATGGTCAGGGCACCTACAAGGGCAGCGACGGGTTTGCGTACACAGGTGCCTGGCAAAAGGGCCAGATTGAGGGCCTGGGCGAGATGCTCTATCCCGATGGTTCGGTCTATATCGGCGACTTTCTGGATGACCTGCCTCATGGCAAGGGGCAAACGACATACCCCGACGGATCAGTTTACGACGGCAACTGGATCGCCGGGATTTTTGAGGGCACCGGCACGGCAACCTATCCCAACGGAACGGCTTATACGGGCCAGTTCAAAAACGCCCGCTTCGACGGCAAAGGTATTCTGACCTTTGCAAATGGCTATCGCTATGATGGCGATTGGGTAGACGGCGTCCGACAGGGGAAGGGCAAGGCTACGTTTCCGGACGGGATCATTTACGAAGGCGATTTTCTGAATGGCAAGCGTCACGGCAAGGGAACACTGACCCGACCGGGCGGATACAGCTACACAGGCGACTGGGCCGACGGCAAGATCACTGGCTTTGGAACCGCCACCTATGAGACCGGGGATGTCTATGAGGGCAATTTCCTGGAAAACAAACGCCATGGTGACGGCACGATGCGTTTCGCGGGCGGCGAGGTTGAGACCGGCGTCTGGGAAAATGACACGCTGGCGACCGAAACAGAGACTGCCCCCGAAACCCCCGCTGCGGGTGCTGAAACCACTGAGCCAGACTCTAGCCCCGACGCGCCCGCCCCTGACGCGACAGACCCGGATATAAACGACGGCTAAATCAGCCCTACCAAGGCACGCGCTTGCCAGCCCAATCGTAAAAACTGCCCGAGTCAGCGGGGGTGAGTCCATTGATGACGGACAGCAGATTGGCTGCGGCCTCATTGGGTTCAACAGCCGGGTGGCGGGCAAGGTACTTTTCGGTAAAGGCCGTTTTGACTGTTCCGGGGTGCAAAGCGACACATATGGCCTGTTTGTGCGTGCGCGCCAATTCGATGGCAGCCGTATGTACTATCTGATTCACAGCCGCCTTGGCCGCACGATAACTGACCCACCCACCCAGCCGGTTGTCCCCGATTGAACCAACCCGGGCCGACAGCACGGCGATCACCGATCTGCGGTCGCGTGGCAGCAGGCGGTGCACGTGCTTCAACACCAAGGCCGGGCCAACTGCGTTCAGTGCAAACTGGTCCATCATCGCCTTCGCGGACAAGGCGCGCATAGATTTTTCCGGACCCATACCGTTAATCTCAAGCGCCCCTGAGGCCACCATGATCAGATCAAACGGATCAGAAAGGGACGCCAGCATACGCTCTGCGCCATCCGGGTCGGTCAGGTCAAACCCATCCGTTGATCTGGCCAGTCGGGTGACTTTGACACCATCCGTTGTCAGGTGATCGTTCAAAGCGCGCCCGATACCGCCAGAAGCTCCGATGATTAATGCTGTTTTCATGCTCGAGAAGTTAGCCGAAAGCTTCATCTCTTCAACTCCACCGTCATTTTTGATCCCCCGTAAATTTCCCGCTTTTCATTCGCCGCGCGCCCTGTATAAGCTGATCCCCATGATCAACCGCGCAGATATCGCTTTTGCAAACGCCGCACTCAGCGGCGCGTTGCTGCGTGGTCTACTGATCCTAATCCGCCTCTGAGCGTGCCATCCGGCGCGCCCGCTCAGAGGAGGACGCCCGCGCGCCAAGAGGCTTTAGGACAGAAGAAGAAAGAGAACCCCATGACAAACGTGACCGACCAAGACCGCGTCGTGATCTTCGACACCACCTTGCGCGACGGCGAGCAGAGCCCCGGCGCGACCATGACCCACAACGAAAAGCTCGAAATTGCCGAGCTTCTGGATGAGATGGGCGTCGACATCATCGAAGCCGGATTCCCCATTGCATCGGAAGGCGACTTCAAAGCGGTGTCCGAGATTGCCGAGCGGTCGAAGAACAGCCGCATCTGTGGTCTGGCCCGCGCCAATTTCGCCGATATCGACCGATGTTGGGAGGCGGTGAAACACGCCGAGAAGAACCGGATCCACACCTTTATCGGAACCTCTCCGCTGCACCGGGCGATACCAAATCTGACGCAAGACGAGATGGCCGACAAGATCCACGAAACGGTCAGCCACGCGCGCAACCTTTGCGAAAACGTGCAGTGGTCGCCGATGGATGCGACCCGGACCGAATGGGATTATCTGTGCCGTGTGATCGAGATTGCGATCAAGGCTGGCGCAACCACGATCAATATCCCCGATACTGTCGGTTATACTGCCCCGGTCGAGTCTGCAGATCTGATCAAGCGCCTGATCGAGACGGTTCCCGGCGCGGATGAGGTAATCTTTGCCACCCACTGCCACAACGACCTTGGCATGGCGACAGCGAACTCTCTGGCAGCGGTCGCAGGTGGTGCGCGTCAGATCGAATGCACCATAAACGGGTTGGGTGAACGCGCAGGCAACACCGCTCTGGAAGAAGTTGTGATGGCGTTGCGCACACGCAACGACATCATGCCGTGGCATACTGGCATCGACACCACCAAGATCATGCATATTTCGCGACGGGTCGCGACCGTGGCCGGATTTCCGGTGCAGTTCAACAAGGCCATTGTCGGCAAGAACGCTTTTGCCCATGAAAGCGGCATCCATCAGGATGGCATGCTGAAGAACCGCGAAAACTTCGAGATCATGCGCCCTGAAGACATTGGGCTCTCTGGCACCTCTTTGCCGCTGGGCAAGCATTCGGGCCGCGCTGCGCTGCGCGATAAGCTCGAAACGCTGGGGTATGAGGTTGGTGACAACCAGCTCAAAGACATTTTTGTGCGCTTCAAGGATCTGGCCGACCGCAAGAAAGAAGTCTTTGACGATGACCTCATCGCGTTAATGAGCGTCGACGACGAAGCGGACGATCACCTGCAACTGGTGTCGATGAAAGTGACCTGCGGTACCGGAGGTCAGGCCGAAGCGACGGTCGAGCTGGAAGTAGAGGGTGCAGACAGGATCGCCACGGAAAACGGTGACGGCCCAGTCGACGCAACCTTCCGGGCGATCCGGGCGATCTATCCCAACACTGCGCGGCTGCAACTGTATCAGGTGCATGCGGTAACCGAAGGCACCGACGCGCAAGCCACGGTTTCGGTCCGTCTTGAAGAGGATGGTATGATCGCCACCGGTCAGTCTGCAAATACCGATACGGTGGTTGCGTCGGCCAAAGCCTATATCCACGCGCTGAACCGCCTGATCATGCGTCGTGAAAAGGCCGGTCCGGGGGCAGATACACGCGAGATCAGCTACAAAGACCTGACCTGATCGAAGGGTAAGGCGAATGGCTCCCGCGCCCGCTGCGGCCCGGCTTTGCCGACCCTTCTTGGGTTTTGGGTCCGGCAGTGCGCCACTGGCGCGCTGCCGGGCCCAACGCGTTTGACGGCATCTTTGATGCAGGCAAACGGAGCGGGAGCTTTCCCTGTGTAATTCTTGCTTTTCAAAGCTGAGCGAACAGCTCCGACAAGCGGCGCGTTTCGTCTTCGATCCCGAAGGGTGCATTCAACATGAACATACCTGATCCGACCATGCGATGACCTTCCCGCGCCGGAGGGAACGTGACCTCATGGCAAATCGTTTTGGGATATCCAGCGGATTTCAGAGACGAAATCATAGCCTTGTGACGTGCATCCGTCAGGATTGGATACCAAAGTGCGATCACTCCCACATTCCATTTGCGGTGCAGCTTCGCGATCACCCCAGGCAAACGGTCATACTCGGCTTTCACTTCATAACTGGGATCGATCAGCATCATGCCCCGCCTCGGGGTCGGAGGCAGCAATGATTGGGCCAACTCAATCCCATCCTGCCGATAGACCTTCGCCCCGAAAGGCGACAGCGCCAGTGAAAGTGCCGTATGTTCCTGCGGATGCAGCTCGGCGAAATGCAGGCTATCCTGTTTTCGCAACAGGTTGGCCGCAATCAGAGGTGAACCGGGATACGCTTGCACGCCGTGACTGGCCTGTATGGTATCCAGCACCCGCGCCATTGGATGATCGGAATCAAACCAACCTTCGCGCCTGACGCGCCCGATCCCGGCGACAGCTTCACCCGTTCGAACCGCCTCAGCCGCGTCAAGGTGATATAGTCCACGCCCGGAGTGCGTTTCGATATAGCTGAGGGGTTTGTCCTTTTGGGTCAAATAACGCAGCGTCCACGCCAATAAAGCGTGCTTTTGCACATCAGCCAGATTTCCAGCGTGGTAAATGTGTTGATATGAGAGCATTATGCCTTCTAAAGTCCCCATCAATAAGGCGGAAAGGTGCTGATTGTCGCGGAATCAGCCCTTTAACCGGGCGAGTTGGCACCCTATAAGGCATCCGTCCCGGAACCGTCGAGTCGCGGGCAGTGGAAATTCTGACAAACGGGATCAGGGAAATATGGGCATCTTTGGCAATCTGGGCGGCCTGTTCACAGCGGACATGGCTATCGACCTTGGGACAGCAAACACGCTGGTTTATGTCAAAGGGCGCGGTGTCATCCTGTCGGAACCGTCTGTTGTGGCCTATCACGTCAAGGATGGCGTCAAGAAGGTGCTGGCCGTTGGCGAAGATGCCAAACTGATGCTGGGCCGGACGCCCGGTTCGATCGAGGCGATCCGCCCGATGCGTGAAGGCGTCATCGCTGATTTCGACACCGCCGAAGAGATGATCAAGCATTTCATCCGCAAGGTGCATAAACGCTCGACCTTCTCGAAACCCAAGATCATCGTCTGTGTCCCCCACGGTGCAACCCCGGTTGAAAAACGCGCAATTCGCCAATCGGTTCTGTCTGCAGGCGCGCGCCGCGCGGGCCTGATTGCCGAACCAATTGCGGCTGCGATTGGCGCGGGGATGCCGATAACCGATCCGACCGGCAACATGGTTGTCGATATCGGCGGCGGTACCACCGAGGTCGCGGTTCTGTCGCTGGGCGATATCGTCTATGCCCGCTCGGTCCGCGTTGGTGGCGACCGGATGGATGAGGCGATCATCTCGTACCTGCGGCGTCAACAGAACCTGCTGGTGGGTGAATCAACTGCGGAACGGATCAAGACCACCATCGGTACCGCACGGATGCCAGACGACGGGCGTGGCCAGTCGATGCATATTCGCGGGCGCGACTTGTTGAATGGTGTACCGAAGGAAATCGAGATCAGTCAGGCTCAGGTGGCCGAAGCGCTGTCTGAACCCGTGCAGCAGATTTGCGAGGCGGTGATGACCGCGCTGGAAACCACGCCGCCCGATCTGGCGGCGGACATCGTGGACCGGGGCGTGATGCTGACCGGTGGCGGTGCGCTGCTGGGTGATCTGGATCTGGCGCTGCGCGAGCAAACCGGTTTGGCAGTTTCTATTGCTGATGAAAGCCTGAATTGTGTGGCTTTGGGCACGGGCAAAGCACTCGAATACGAAAAACAACTGCGCCACGCGATTGACTACGAAAGCTAAGGCGCGCACCCTGATGGGGTGAAAACTCGGGCACGAGCAGCACGGGAAGGTAACCTGTGGCAAAGGACCGATCACAGCGCGATGAATACACGACACCTCTGCGTCGACTGTTGCTGGGGATTGTTGTACTGTGCCTGCTTGGTATCTTTCTGGTCTGGCGCATCGACAGCCCGCGCGTCGAAAGGTTCCGCGCACAGGTGGTGGACAAGGTTGTCCCCTCGATGGAGTGGGCAATGGTCCCGGTCACTGCGCTGGTGAACCTGTCTCGTGATTTCCAAAGCTATCAGCGGCTCAGCGAGCAGAACCAGGAATTGCGCAGCGAGCTGCGCCTGATGCGCGCCTGGAAAGAGGCCGCGCTGCAGCTGGAACAGGAAAACGCCCGCCTGCTGGACCTTAACAATGTTCGGCTCGATCCGCGCCTGACCTATGTCACCGGGGTGGTGATGGCGGATAGCGGCTCACCCTTTCGGCAATCTGTGCTGCTGAACGTGGGGGAGCGTGACGGGATCGTGGATGGTTGGGCAACGATGGACGGGATCGGAGTGGTCGGGCGCATATCGGGTGTTGGCCCGGATACCGCGCGCGTGATCCTGATGACCGATGCCTCAAGCGCGATCCCGGCGACGATCCAGCCTTCGGGGCAGACGGCGCTGATCGCAGGTGACAATACTTCGGCCCCTGCAGTGGAGTTTCTGGAAAACCGGGAACTCGTGCGACCGGGCGACCGGGTCGTTACATCAGGCGATGGTGGCGTGTTCCCCGGTGGCTTGCTGATCGGTCAAATCACGGTTGATCCCGGTGGCAGGTTGCGCGTGCGGCTGTCGGCAGATTTCGAGCGGCTCGAGTTTCTGCGCGTACTACGCTATCAGTCGGCCCCACCAATCACGGAATCCGGTGATATCGTCGGCCCCCGTCTACCCGAAGCATCCTTGACCCCATCCGAGGTCAATGATGGATAGGTCGGTCTCATATCTTTGGGCCAAGCGCGGTCTCTATGTCGCTCTGGCGGTATTTGTGGTGTTTCTGCACCTGTTGCCGCTGGATACAAAACCTGATCGCCTGCCCTTTCCTGACACACTGATCGCTCTTACCTACGCATGGGTGCTGCGGCGGCCGGAATATATTCCGATCCTGATCATTGCCATCGTCATGTTCATGGCCGATCTGCTTTTGCAACGCCCACCGGGGTTGCTTGCTGCGTTGGTGGTTCTGGGTGCAGCCTATCTGCATTCCGCTGCGGCTGGCATGAGAGACAGTGGGTTTGTGGGCGAATGGGCAACCGTCGGGGCAGTGATCACGGTTGTGTTTGTGCTCAATCGACTCATTCTTGCTATCCTCTCGGTGCAACAGGCAACTCTGGGACCGGTAGTGGTGCAAGTTATTCTGACAATCGCAATCTATCCTGTGATGGTTTTGATGAGCCAAACTGTGTTTGGCGTAAGGCGCAAATCTGTTGCCGACAGTACGATGCCACGGGTGCGGCCATGAAGCAGCGCAAACCAAAGCCCAAGGGCCTTGCTTACAAACGTTTGCCGCGCCGCGCCTTGATCCTCGGTGGGCTACAAGCGGCCTTTATCGGGGGGCTGGCAGCCCGGATGCGGTTCATGCAGGTGGATCAAGCGGATGAATACCGTCTGCTGGCCGAAGAAAACCGGATCAACATCCGTCTGATCCCACCAACCCGGGGCCGGATATATGACCGAAACGGGCAGATCATAGGATTAAACTCTCAGTCCTATCGCATCGTCATCGTGCGCGAGGATGCAGGCGATATCGACAAGGTCATCGCCAAGCTTTCGGAACTGATCCCGTTGACCGGGGACGAAATCGAGCGTGCCAAAACCGAAATGCGCCGATCGGCCCCGTTTCTGCCGGTCACGCTGGCCGATCAAGTAACGTGGGAGGATATCTCGAAAGTCGCGGTCAATGCCCCCGCACTGCCTGGTGTCACGCCCGAGGTCGGCATGACACGCCAGTATCCGCGCTATGAAGATTTCGCCCATGTGGTCGGCTATGTCGGCCCGGTCAGCGACTATGATCTGAGCCAGATTGAAGACCCCGAGCCGGTACTGCGCATCCCACGGTTCCAGATCGGCAAGGTCGGGCTGGAAGCCAAGCAAGAGATCACCTTGCGCGGCAAGGCCGGGGCCAAGCGGGTTGAGGTCAACGCCACAGGCCGGGTGATGCGCGAGCTGGACCGCCAGGTCGGCGAAGCCGGGGCAGATTTGCAATTGTCAGTCGACGCCAATCTGCAGCAATACGCGCAGGCGCGATTGGCTGGGGAAAGCGCCGCTGCGGTCGTGATCGATTGCGAAACCGGCGACATCCGCGCCATCAGCTCGGCCCCCAGCTTCGATCCGAACCTGTTCGTGCGTGGGATCTCGGTGGCGGACTACCAGATGCTGACGCAGGACAAGTATCGCCCGCTTGCCAATAAGACAGTACAGGGCACCTACCCTCCTGGATCGACTTTCAAAATGATCACCGCCATGGCTGCGCTCGAAGCCGGGGTGATCAGCCCTTCCAGCACGGTGTACTGTCCGGGTCACATGAAAGTGGGCAGCCGCCGCTTTCACTGCTGGAAACGCGGCGGGCACGGGACGGTCGACCTTGAAACTTCGCTGAAGCGCAGTTGCGACGTCTACTATTACGACGTGGCAATACGTGTCGGGATCGACAGGATTTCCGAGATGGCACGCACCTTCGGACTGGGTATCAAACATGACATTCCGATGTCTGCCGTTGCTGCCGGGCTTGCCCCCAATCAGGAATGGAAGCAGCGGGTTCACGGACAGGACTGGCTGGTGGGTGACACTGCAAACGCTTCGATCGGTCAGGGGTTCATGCTTGCCTCACCGCTTCAATTGGCCGTGATGACGGCGCGTTTGGCGACAGGTCGCGCCGTGCAACCACGCCTTGTTCGATCAATCAATGGGGTTGAGCAGCCCTCGGGCGCGGGTGAGCCGCTGCAGGTGAACCGTAACAACCTTGAGCAAGTGCGCAAAGCCATGTTCACAGTCTCGAATAACAGGCGTGGCACCGCGTATCGCAGTCGCATCATCGCCGATGAGTTCCGCATGGCAGGCAAAACCGGCACCAGTCAGGTGCGCAATATTACCAAGGCAGAACGCGCCGCAGGTGTGATCCGAAACGAAGACCTGCCATGGGAGCGTCGAGACCATGCCCTGTTCGTCAGCTTCGCCCCCTATGACAATCCGAAATACGCTGTGGCTGTGGTGGTGGAACACGGCGGCGGCGGCTCCAAAGCCGCGGCGCCAGTGGCGCGCGATATCATGCTGCAGGCACTCTACGATGGCACGCCACCGCTCGAGGCGTATCCGGCCGGAGACCGAGAGCGCATCAAAGAACAACAGAAACGGCTGGAGGGTGACCGTCGCCCCAAAGCGCGTCCTGACGAGAAGGACCGCGCATGAGCTATCTTGAATATGCCGTCAAATCCACGCCGTCGGGGTTTCGCAAGTTCCTTTATATGAACTGGCCGCTCACCCTATTGCTGATCAGCGTGGCAAGCGCGGGATTCCTGATGCTCTACTCGGTCGCGGGTGGATCCTGGATGCCGTGGGCGGAACCGCAAATGGAACGGTTCGGTCTGGGCTTGGCAGCCATGTTTATCATTGCGCTGGTGCCCATCTGGTTCTGGCGGAACATGTCGGTTGTAGCCTATCTGGGCGCGATCGGTCTACTGATCGTGGTCGAACTGTTTGGAACGATCGGCATGGGGGCGCAGCGCTGGATTGATCTGGGCTTCATGCGGCTGCAACCCTCAGAAGTAATGAAAGTGGCGTTGGTGATGGTGCTGGCCGCTTATTACGACTGGCTTCCGGCGCACAAAACCTCGCGCCCGCTCTGGGTGATTATCCCGGTCATTCTGATCCTGATCCCGACATTCATGGTGCTGCGCCAGCCCGACTTAGGCACATCGATCCTGTTATTGGCTGCTGGTGGTGGTCTGATGTTCCTTGCCGGGGTGCATTGGGCCTATTTCGCTGCCGTGATTGCAGCGGGGGTTGGCCTGATTGCTGCGGTGTTCAACAGCCGAGGGACTGAATGGCAGTTGCTCAAAGATTACCAGTTCCGACGCATCGATACGTTTCTGGATCCTTCAACCGATCCGTTGGGAGCGGGATATCACATCACGCAATCGAAGATCGCTCTGGGTTCGGGGGGCTGGAATGGGCGCGGTTTCATGCAGGGAACGCAATCACGTCTTAACTTCCTGCCCGAAAAACACACCGATTTCATCTTCACCACCTTGGCCGAAGAGTTCGGCTTTGTCGGCGGCATCACACTGTTGATCCTTTACGGTCTGATCCTGATCTTCTGCATGGTCACGGCGCTGTCGACCAAGGATCGTTTCTCGTCTCTGGTGACACTTGGGATCGCGCTGAATTTCTTCCTGTTCTTTGCCGTCAATATGTCGATGGTGATGGGGCTGGCCCCAGTGGTCGGAGTACCCCTGCCGATGGTCAGTTATGGCGGCTCGGCCATGCTGGTCCTGATGGCCGCCTTTGGCATCGTTCAAAGCGCCCATATACATCGTCCCCGCTGAAAGGTTTCCCATGCCTGTGAATGTCCTGTTTTCCGCGCGCCCTGAGTTGTGGCCCGAGTATGAAGCTCTGATGCATCAATACTTGTCGGACGCAGGGCTAGATTTTCATCTGGCCACGGACATCCCTGCAGATCAGGTCGACTACATCGTTTACGCCCCGAACGGAGGGGTACAGGATTTCACCCCCTTTACACGGCTCAAGGCGGTGCTGAGCCTCTGGGCTGGGGTTGAGAAAATCTCGGGCAATGAAACCTTGACCGTTCCGCTGGCGCGTATGGTTGACGGGGGGTTAACGCAAGGCATGACGGAATGGGTGGTGGGCCATGTGCTGCGCTATCACCTTGGGATGGACCAACACATTACGCTACAGGATGGGGTCTGGACACCTGATGCGCCACCACTGGCCCAGCAACGCACCGTCTGCATCTTGGGTTTGGGCGCATTGGGTGAAGCATCGGCCCACGCGTTGGCAGCGTTGAATTTCCATGTCATCGGTTGGAGCCGTACCGCCAAGACTATTCCCGGCGTGACCTGTCTGCATGGTAAGAACGGGCTGCGCGATGCACTGTCCCAGGCCGAGATAGTGGTTTTGCTGCTGCCAGATACTCCGGCGACCGAAAACACGCTCAACGCCGAAACACTGGCGCTGTTGCCGGAAGGGGCCAAGATCATCAATCCGGGTCGCGGGCCGCTTATCGATGATGAAGCCCTGCTGGCCGCGCTGAATTCAGGGCAGGTCGGGCACGCCACGCTGGATGTCTTCCGCACCGAACCCCTGCCGACCGAACATCCCTATTGGGCACATCCCAATGTGACGGTGACGCCGCATATCGCCTCGGAAACCAGACCTGTTACCGCAGCTCAGGTGATCTGCGAGAACATTCGCCGAGGTGAAGCGGGTGAACCCTTTCTCCACCTCGTCGACCGAAAGCTTGGGTACTAGGCCGCGATCAGCCCGCGGCCTTTCAGCAAGGCTTCGACGCCAGGCAGACGTCCACGGAAGGCCAGATACAGCTCTTCCGCCTCGCGGGATCCGCCAGTTGAAAGGATGTGTTCCTCCAGTGCCTTGGCGCGTTCGGGATCAAACGCACCGCCCGCTTCTTCAAAGGCAGCAAAGGCGTCGGCATCCATGACTTCGGACCACATATAACTGTAATAGCCCGAGCTATAACCGTCGCCCGCAAAGACATGGGCGAAATGCGGGGTGGCGTGGCGCATTCCAATGGCCCGAGGCATGCCGATTTCGGCCAGCACCTCGGCCTGTTTCTCCATCGGATCAGCGGGGGCAGCCCCCTCATGAAACGCCAGATCGACCAGGGCCGAGGCGACATATTCCACCGTCTGGAACCCCTGATCGAAATTGGCGGCCTGTAGCACCTTCTGCAACATCTCCTGCGGCATCGGTGCGCCGGTTTCGGCGTGAGTAGCGAACTCAGCCAATACCTCGGGCACTTCCAGCCAGTGTTCGTAAAGCTGGCTGGGCAGTTCAACGAAATCACGCGCCACCGAGGTGCCCGAGATACTCTCATAGGTCACATTGGACAGCATCTGGTGCAGGGCATGGCCGAACTCGTGAAACAACGTTCGGGCGTCATCATAGGACAAAAGCGCTGGTTCACCTTTGGCAAAGTTACAGACGTTGATCACGACCGGAGCCTGTTCTTTCGGGTATTTCGCCTGCCCGCGCATTGCGCTGCACCATGCACCCGACCGTTTCGATCCGCGCGCAAAGTAGTCACCGATGAACACCGCAATATGCTGCCCTTCACGGGTCACCTCCCATGCACGGCAATCGGGATGATAGAGCGGCACATCAAGCGGCGCGAACTCCAGCCCGAACAGCCGTGTGGCGCAGGCGAAAGAAGCCTCGATCATCCGGTCCAGTTGCAGGTACGGCTTCAGCGCCGCTTCATCGAGATCATGTTCGGCCTTGCGGCGTTTCTCGGCATAGTAGCGCCAATCCCACGCCTCCAGCGGGCCATTTACGCCATCCTCTTGCATCATTGCCGTCAGCACCTCAGCATCTGCGTCGGCGCGGGATTTGGCGGGCTCCCACACATCCAGCAGCAGCTCTCGCACGCGATCTGGTGTGCGGGCCATCTCGGTCTCAAGCTTGTAGGCGGCGAAGCTGGCATACCCCAGCAGCTTGGCGCGTTCTTCGCGCAGGCGCAGGATGTCCGCCGCAATCTCGCGGTTGTCGGTCTCACCTCCATTTGCCCCCCGTGCAGTCCACGCGCGATAAGCCTTTGCACGCAAATCCCGGCGGGGCAAGAATTGCAGAAAGGGCACGATAATCGACCGAGAAAGGGTTACCACCGGGCCATCCGCTCCCTTTTCCTGACCCGCTGCGCGCGCTGCATCGATAACAAAATCCGGCAAGCCTTGCAGGTCTTCTTCGGTCAAATCCATGAACCAGTCGCGTTCATCCGCCAGCAAGTTCTGCGTGAAGGACGTGCCCAGAGACGCCAAACGGGCCTTGATCTCTTGCATTCTCGCATCGTCGGCGCCGGTCAACGCCGCCCCCGCCCGCATGAACCCGCGATGAGACAGCATCAAAACGCGCGCCTGTTCATCGGTCAGGTCTAGATTATCGCGCCGGTCCCATAAATCCGCCACGCGCTTAAACAGTGCTTTGTTTGATGAGATGCGCGAGTAGTGTGCCGCCAGCTTGGGCGAAAATTCGCGTTGCAGTTCTTCACGCTTGGGGTTGCTGTCCGCACCTGCAACGGTGAAAAAGACCGACAGAACCTTATCCAACTGCTCGCCTGCAGCCTCCAGCGCTTCGATCGTATTGGCGAATGTGGGCGTGTCCGGACTCGCTGCTATCGCCTCAATCTCGGCATCATGTGCGTGCATCGCCTGATCCAGCGCAGGGGCAAAGTCATCATCCGTGATCGTTGCAAAGGGCGCGATTTCGAAGGGCGTGTTCCAGTCGGACAGGATCGGGTTGGTCATTGAGGTCTCCTTTGACCTCATAGCTAAGACCGTCCGTCGAAATGATCCAGAGCTACCCGAGAATTTGAGCCCGCCTTAATGAGATGCCCCGCAGATCGGGCAATCGGTGCGACGCGCCAGGGTGATCTTGCGGCTTTCGCCGTATAGCGCATCGTAGATCAACATCTCACCTCGCAATGCCTGCCCGGCGCCGGTGATCACCTTGATCGCCTCAACCGCCATCATCGAGCCGACCACACCCGGCAGTGGGCCGATTACTCCAGCCTCGGCGCAAGAAGGCGCAAGGCCGGGGGCGGGTGCTTCGGGGAAAATGCACTGATAACATGGGCCGGTGGTGGCAGGGTCAAAGACGCTGAGCTGCCCTTCCCACTGCGACAGCGCGCCAGATATCAAGGGTTTTCCCAGTGCAACCGCCGTACGGTTTGCAAGGTAGCGGGTGTCGAAATTGTCAGTGCCGTCGAGGATCAGATCAAAATCAGCAAACAGATCTGCTGCAATCTCTTCGGTCAGGCGACGGTGGTACGGCAAGACGACCACGTTGGGATTCTGCGCCAACATAGACTGCTGGGCTGAAAACACCTTGGGCATACCGATATCAGCATCGCGGTGGATCACCTGCCGCTGTAGGTTGGCGTTCTCGACCACGTCATCGTCGATCACGCCGATTGTTCCCACTCCGGCGGCAGCCAAATATTGCAGGGCGGGCGCGCCGAGCCCCCCCGCACCGATTACCAGCACGCGCGCCTGTTTCATTCGCTTTTGGCCGGGACCGCCCAGTTCACGCAGAACGATGTGGCGGGCATAGCGTTCAAGCTCGGTCTCGCTGAACTGTTCGGATGGCTTGGCGGGCTCCGACGTCTGGCCGGACGCGGCGCGATTTCGCAACGCCTTCAAACCCCGCCCATAAAGCAGCACCAGCACAGCCGCTCCAGCGAGGATCAGCCACATCGCTGCCGACCCACCGGTCGCCTGACGCAACGGGTTTCCCTCAGGCAGCAGAAGTTGAGCAATAATCACGCCTGTCAAGAGCGCGCCAACAGAAACCAGCCGCGCGCTGCGCGACACCCCGGCAATATAGCCAACACCCCAAAGCCCGGCAGCAAGGATCAGAACCAGCAGCATCAGCCCCGCCCGGTTGAACCGAACCCGCCCGCGCCGCGATCAGTCTCGGTCAGAGCCTCAACGTCCTGGAACATGGCCTGCACCACCGGTGCAACGATCAGTTGCGCGATACGTTCGCCATGCGCAATCTCGAAGGGGTCCTGACCCGCGTTCATCACGATCACGCCCAATGGCCCGCGATAGTCGCTGTCGATTGTACCCGGAGTGTTGGGCAAGGTGATCCCGTGTTTCAAGGCAAGGCCCGATCGTGGACGCACCTGAACCTCGAACCCCTGCGGAATTTCGATCCTAAGGCCTGTCGGTATCAGCGCACGACGGCCCGGTTCCAGAATAATAGACGTACCATCCGGCAGATTGGCGCGCACATCCGCCCCGGCAGCACCCGCGGTTTCGTATGAAGGCAAGGGCACCAACGGGTCAGCCCCCTCCTCTCGGATCACGCGAATTGCCACCATACCTGTACCTCTTGTCGTTATGGCTGTTATCTGGTCAGCGCGCCGGCGATCTTGGTTGCCAACCGCTTTGCCACATCATCCTTGCCCATACGCGGCCATTCTTCGGCACCTTGCTCTGAGATCAGGATCACCGCATTCTCAGAACCGCCCATGATACCTGTCGCGGGGCTGACATCATTCGCAACGATCCAGTCACAGCCCTTGCGGGCACGTTTGGCCGTAGCATGTTCGATCACGTTGTCTGTTTCGGCGGCAAAACCCACCACCAAAACGGGCCTGCCACTTCCCATTCGCGCGATGCGCTTCAAAATGTCGGGATTCTCGGCAAACTCTAGCGCAGGCACCCCGTCGCGGCTTTTCTTCAGCTTCCGGTCCGAGGCACTGGATACCCGCCAATCGGCCACTGCAGCTGCAAATACCCCCGCATCCACCGGAAGCGCTGCGTCGACCGCATCCGACATTTGCAGCGCGGTCTCTACACGCACGACCTTCACGCCGTCTGGAGGAGGCACGTCAGCCGGACCCGTAATAAATGTAACATCGGCCCCCAATGCAGATAGCGCGCGTGCGACAGCTGTCCCCTGCGCGCCCGACGATCGGTTGGCAATGTAACGTACCGGATCAATTGGTTCATGTGTCGGACCCGATGTCACCAGAATACGTTTGCCAGCCAAAGGCCCATCCCCGAACTGCGCCTCGATCGCCGCGACAATTTCAAGTGGCTCCGACATGCGGCCCGGACCGTATTCACCGCAAGCCATATCGCCTTCGTTCGGGCCGACAAAACGCACGCCGTCTGCTTCCAGTTGCGCATGGTTACGCCGGGTTGCGGGATGCTCCCACATGCGGACATTCATCGCAGGCGCACACAGAACCGGCGTATCGGTCGCCATCAAAAGGGTCGAGGCCAGATCATTAGCTAACCCGCCTGCCATCTTACCCATCAGATCGGCCGTTGCCGGAGCAACCACGATCAGATCAGCCGAACGGGAAAGCTGAATATGACCCATCTCAGCTTCATCGGTCAGATCAAAGAGATCTCGATAGACCTTTTCACCGGCCAGGGCAGACACGGATAACGGAGTTACGAATTCTTCGGCAGCACGGGTCAAAACCGGCGTGACCGCTGCACCACGTTCCCGCAACCGCCGGATCAGGTCCAGCGACTTGTAGGCCGCAATCCCACCGCCGATGATCAGCAGAATACGTTTCGATGACAGCATGGCTCGCCCTTCCCCTCCCGGTCGGCCCTGACATTAGGCAACGCTGGCGGGCAGTTCCAGCAGTTAATTCTGCACCTCAAAGGCTTTGCAGGGGTCTTCTCGCTCGACTGTGGGGCTATCGATAACAGCATCAAAATCCCCGCTCACGACCCCATCTTCGGATTGTCCCAGTACAAAGACCTTCAAACCGGGGCGCAGTCGCGACAGAAAAGTCGGAATTCCGCGATCCTTACGGGCATGGCCATTGCCAGTGATAACCGCGACAGGCCCACCAGTTTCGACGGTGGCGCGCAGAATGGCTCGGGTCAACACAGCGTCCCTCAGACGTTGAATGGCTACCATCTGCGGTAGAACTTCAGCGGGCAATGCGTCGCAATGTGCCGCCAGTTGATCAGCCTCGCGTGCGGCTTGATCTTCATCCGACAGAGGTACAGTCAATCCATATCTGGCCGCATCAGCCCCCAACGCTGTGGCCGCCCCGCGTTCCATAGCAGCGCGGGCCGCTTCACGCGGAACCATCGCGCCATACACCGGCACATCCGCGGCCTGAAAAATGGGGTAGTACATTCTGAGAGGCGGCCAACCGGATTCTGCCCAGCGCAGAATTCGGGACAGCTCCTCGGGATTGGTTGCCGCTTTTTGAGCCAACCGCTGAGCACCTTCTTCGGTCACCATCTCCCAGACAACCGCCGTGGGCGTGATTGCCTCAACTGCTTCGGCTTGGACCAGATGATGCAGAGGGTTGTCATGAATCTCGCCCAGAATGACGACATCCGCGGCCCGCATGTCGGCCAACACGTCCTGAGGGATAAATTCAGCAGCTCGAACCTTTTGAGGCAAAGTGGCGAGCAACACAAAAGCTGTAAGAATCGCAAGAGGTTTCATGCGAAGAAGTGTTGCACCTCGCGCGATTGCGCTTCAAGATTCTTGCGCATCTTTGTGAACGCTGCCGCCTCGAGCTGGCGCACACGCTCTTTCGACAGGCCAAGCTCTTTCCCAAGACTTTCCAGCGTCCGGGCAGGCTCACGCAGTTTTCTTTCGCGAACGATAAACCGCTCGCGATCGTTCAAAGCTTGCATCGCCGCCACCAGCCATTCGCGCAGTTGCTGGTTGTCGTGGCTGTTCTCTACTACCTCGGCGGCTTGTTCGCTGTCATCTTCCAGCGCATCAATCCACTCGCGCCCGTCCTCATCTGCAGACTGAACCGCATTCAGCGAGAAATCGGACCCTGCCAGACGGCCTTCCATCATCTCGACATCACGCAGCGGGACTCCGATTTCGGCGGCAATCTTCTGATGCAACTGATGGCGATCCAGCTCCAGCCCCTCAGTCGCGGCTTCGCGCTCCAGACGCGCCTGTACCCGACGCATGTTGAAGAACAGCGATTTCTGGGAAGAGGTCGAACCAGTGCGCACCATCGACCAATTGCGCATCACGTAATCCTGAATGCTGGCCTTGATCCACCACACTGCATACGTTGAAAACCGCACACCCCGATCCGGATCGAACTTGTCGGCGGCTTTCATCAAGCCCAGTCCCGCCTCCTGAATCAGATCATTCATCGGCGCGCCGTAGCGTTTGAATTTCGCCGCCATTGATATCGCCAGCCGCATGTAAGCCGTAATGAGGCGATGCAGCGCCTGTTCATCGCGTTCATCGCGCCAGGCATAGGCCAGTTTCAGTTCTGTCTCGGCATCCAGCAACTCGGCCTTCATTGCCTTACGGGACATCGAAAAATCATGTGCGTTGTCGAGTGCCATGCAATTCTCCCCTTTTATCACAGGCGATGGGCCGGGCTTGCCTTGCCGACTTGTGGTCGATACGCAGGACAAAACCGGGTGGATCACCAGAAAGGTAATAAAAGTGCATGCCGATTTAACCTTTATCCTAGGCGGCGCTGCATCCGGAAAATCTGCTTTTGCGGAGCAACTTGCTGTTTCAACTGGGAAAAGTCGCGTTTACCTTGCGACATCACAAGTGTTTGATGACGAGATGCGCCTAAAAATCAGGCAACATATTGCACAACGCGGCAGCGGGTGGACGACGATCGAAGCGCCATTTGATCTATCGCCGGAACTCGCCAAGCTGACAAATGATCAGATTTGCCTGATCGATTGTGCAACCATGTGGCTGACAAATCACCTGCTGGCAGAGAATAACCTAGAGGAAGCACAGGCCGGGCTGCTTGAGGCGATGAAGACCTGTGCCGCCCAGATCGTCGTGGTATCAAACGAAGTCGGCCACGGGATCGTCCCCGACAACGCCTTGTCCCGTCGATTCCGCGAGGCGCAGGGACGGCTGAACATCGCTCTGGCTGCGCAGGCAGATCGGGTGGTGCAGGTTACGGCCGGGCTGCCGCTGGTTCTCAAAGGGCAACCCCTATGACGCGCCTGCATTTGGTACGGCACGGCCCCACCCATGCTAAAACTATGGTAGGCTGGTCCGACCTTCCTGCCGACTTGAGTGATAAGGCCGCGATTGCACGGCTTGATGCGCATCTGCCTTCCAATGCCGTCGTAATCTCATCAGACTTGTCACGCGCCAGCGATACGGCCAGCGCCATTCAAGGCACGCGACTCCGCCTTCCGCACCACCGCGATCTGCGCGAAATTAATTTCGGCAACTGGGAGATGCGCCCCTTCGCCGAGATCGAGGCGGAAGACCCCGAGCTTTGCTTTGCCTACTGGGATAATCCGGGCGAGGCCAGGCCTCCAAACGGGGAAAGCTGGAATGAGGTCCGCGCGCGTGTCGATAGGGTCGTCGACACCCTGATCGCGGCCCATACCGGATGTGACCTAGTCCTGGTCGCCCATTTCGGAGTGATCCTGACTCAGGTCCAACGCGCTCTGGACGTGGACGCCCAACACGCGTTTGGTCACCGCATCGACAACCTGTCCGTCACCGAGATCACGCGCCATAACGATGGATGGACTGTAGGTCGGATTAATCACCGACCGTGATAGGTGTGCGCACAAATCTCTGATTTACCGATGGGCCTCTGTCCGACATCGTTGCCGCATGACATATGATCTCTTTATCGGTGACCGGTTATTTTCCAGCTGGTCCATGCGCGGATGGCTGATGCTTGAGAAATTCGGCCTGCCATACCGCACCCATATGATTGGCCTATATTCCGGCACCATGGCGGCGGATATGGAACCACTGGCCCCGGCGCGCTTTGTTCCCACACTGCGCTTGCCAGATGGAACCGTGGTCGGCGAAAGCCTTGCGATGGCAGAGACATTGGCCGAACACCACCCCAAAGCAGGGCTTTGGCCGTCAGACCCTGCCGCCCGCGCCACAGCACGGTGGCTATGTACTGAAATGGTTGCCGGTTTCACAGCGCTGCGGGGGCAATGCCCTATGCAGTTGAAACATCGCTGGGAAGGGTTCCGCCCGTCATCTGAAACGATGGCTGATTTGGAGCGGATCGAAACCCTCTGGGCCCATGCACGGAAGGTCTCTGGCGCCACGTCGGGCCCGCTGTTTGGTGCATACTCTCTGGCTGATGTCTTCTACACGCCGGTCGCGGCACGCATTATCGGCTATGGCCTGCCTGTGTCCGAGGTCAATCGTGCGTATAGCATGCACCTGCTCTCAGATATCGCCGTTCGACAATGGCGCGCCATGGGCATGACGGTCGCGTATGAACCCTTCCCGTATCCGCAAGACCTGCCGGCCCTAAGCTGGCCTGTCGGCGGAGTTTCACAAGCCTCCGCGGTCAGCACCGGCCCCTCGGTCAATTCAGCCTGCCCCTACTCCGGCAAGCCTGTGCAAGACTATCTGGAACTCGATGGAAAGATTTGGGGCCTGTGTAACCCGTTTTGCCGGGACAAAACCGTTGCCGACCCCGAGGCGTGGCCGAAATTTACAGCGATGGTTGCTGACGTTAACGATTCCTAAACCGCAGCCATGGCAGCAACGTCCTGTTAACCAAGAACAGGATTGCCATGGTCGCCCGCGCCCACACCGTTGCCTTTCAAGGGGTCGATGCCCGCCCGGTCGAGGTGCAATGCGCCGTCTCACCGGGCCTTCCGGCCTTTTCCATCGTGGGATTGCCGGACAAGGCAGTCTCCGAAGCACGGGACCGTGTTCGTAGTGCGCTAAGTTCGATGGCGATCGCGCTGCCGTCGAAACGGATCACGATTAACCTTTCGCCTGCCGATCTGCCCAAAGAGGGCAGCCATTTCGACCTGCCTATCGCCGTCGCTTTGTTGACTGCGTTGGAAATCATCCCAGCGGATGCTGCCGAGGGCGCTGTCGCGTTGGGCGAGTTGTCTTTGGATGGTTCTCTGGTACCCGTCGTCGGCGCGCTGCCCGCTGCCATGACAGCAGCCGCCGATGATCGCAGCTTGCTTTGTCCCAGCGCCTCTAGCGCCGAAGCCGCGTGGGTTGACGCCACTCAGGTGATCGGAGCGGGCTCGTTGGGGGATGTGGTGCGGCACTTTACCGGTCAGTCTGCGCTGCCCGCTGCGACACCGGGCGAAGTGAAACTATCACTCAACGCACGGGACCTGCGGGACGTGAAGGGGCAAGAGCGCGCCAAACGCGCCTTGGAAATCGCCGCAGCCGGGCGGCATCACCTGATCATGATCGGGACACCGGGTTCCGGCAAATCCATGCTGGCGGCGCGTCTGCCAGGTATATTGCCGCCTCTGAGCCCGGTCGAAGCTTTAGAGACATCGATGATCCAGTCGCTTTGCGGCTTACTGGACGAAGGGGGCATCAGCCGCGCCAGACCGTTTCGCGAGCCGCACCATACCGCTTCCATGGCGGCGATCGTGGGCGGTGGCAAAGGCGCGAAACCCGGTGAGATTTCACTGGCGCATAACGGCGTCCTGTTCATGGACGAGTTTCCCGAATTTCCGCGCACCGTGCTGGAAACCCTGCGACAGCCGATTGAAACCGGCGAAGTCATGGTCGCCCGTGCCAACGCCCATGTGAAATACCCATGCCGCTTTATGCTGGTAGCCGCCGCGAACCCGTGCAAATGCGGATACCTGACGGACCCGTCCCGCGCCTGTTCACGCGCACCGGTCTGTGGCGAGGATTACTTGGGGCGTATCTCAGGGCCGTTGATGGACCGGTTCGATTTGCGCATCGAAGTCCCTCCGGTCGGATTTACCGATCTCGACCTGCCGCCTACCGGCGACAGCTCTGCGACCGTCGCAGAGCGGGTTGAAGCGGCGCGCGCCATACAAGCAGATCGCTTTCGCGACACGCCAAATATCCGTCAAAACGCAGATGTCGAAGGCAATGTGCTGGAAGAAATCGCCGCCCCTGATGCCCAGGGCAAAGAACTATTACTGAAAGCCGCGGAACGCTTTGGCCTGTCGGCCCGCGCCTTTCACCGCATCCTACGCGTGGCCCGCACCATTGCCGACCTCGAAGGTGAGCCGGATGTGCGCCGCCCCCATGTCGCAGAGGCGCTGAGCTTTCGCATCAGCGCCAAAGCAGGAGCTTAAAGTTTCGCCTCAATCGCTTGCCAGATTTTCTCGGCGATGTTCACGCCATTGAAGCGCTCAAGCTCCTGAATACCAGTGGGTGAGGTCACGTTGATCTCGGTCAGGTAGTCGCCAATTACATCGATCCCCACAAAGATCTGACCACGTTCCCTCAATAACGGTCCAATCGCAGCGCAGATTTCCATATCTCGCTCGGACAGGCCGATTTTCTCGGGGCGCCCGCCCACATGCATGTTCGAGCGGGTCTCGCCCTCAGCCGGAACGCGGTTGATGGCGCCCACCGGCTCACCATCGACAAGTATGACCCGCTTGTCGCCATTGCGCACGTCCGGCAGGAATTTCTGCGCAATCAATGGCTCACGAGAAAAGCCGGTGAACAGCTCATGGAGCGATGTCAGGTTGCGGTCATTCGCATCAAGACGGAACACGCCAGCACCTCCGTTGCCGTAAAGCGGCTTGAGGATGATATCGCCATGCTTTTCCTTGAACGCCTTGATGGTTCGCAAATCCCGCGCAATCGTGGTGGGCGGAGTCAGTTCAGGGAAATCCAGAACCAGCAGCTTTTCGGGATAGTTTCGCACCCAAAACGGATCGTTAACCACCAGGGCCTGCCCCTTTAGCCGGTCAAGCAAATGGGTCGAGGTGATGTAGTGCATGTCAAACGGGGGGTCTTGGCGCAGCCAGACGACATCAAATTCAGCAAGGTCCACTTCACGCTCAGGGCCCAACACTGCCGGGTTGCCAGCGACTCGTTGCACCGTCATGTCATGGCCGCGCGCCGTGATCTTGCCTTCCTGGTAAGCCAGTTGATCCGGGCCATAAAAAAACAGCTGGTGGCCGCGCACCTGAGCCTCTTCTGCCAGACGGAAAGAGCTGTCGGCGTTGATATCCACGGCCCCGATTGGGTCCATCTGAAAGGCGATCTTCATGGTGTATCCCTCAATTCCACGCTCGATACATGGCGCAGAGGCTTGACGGGTTCAATGGGGGTCAGTCCAAACCAAAGGCGTTTTCGATGATTTGAACAGTTCCAGTGTCATCAACCAGTGCCGCATCAAACCGAGTATTCGTCAGCTGACCAGCAGGCTCCTGTTCAAGAAACTGGGCAGCGGATGCGCAAATTCGATCCATCTGTCGGCGACTAATCCGGGCGGCTGCGCGGTCAAAACTACGGCTTTTCTTAACTTCAATGAAGACCAACCCATCTGCGTTGCGCGCGATCAGATCTATTTCACCGCCAGCACCGCGCCACCTGCGTCCTGCGATTGAATAACCCCGTCGCGCGTATTCGGCGGCCGCGCAAAGTTCGGCGGATTGTCCAGCGTGATAAGATACAGAACCCCGAACGGATCTCTGTGCCATATCATCCCTTTCCCAGCTTCAGAGCCATCTGATAGATCGGGCGGCGCGGCAGGCTGAACATCTCTGACACCAAATCTGCCGCATCCCGCACCGAATGCGTTTGCAATGCTTTTATCAATGCCTCTTCTACGTCAGAGTCCTTAACAGATTGCGAATGGGCGCGATCCACAAGCAGAACCACCTCGCCCTTTACCGATGCGCCCTCGTACTCTGTTGCCAGATCAGCGAGCGTCCCTCGGCGAGTTTCTTCAAACTTCTTCGTGAGTTCACGGCACAGGGCCGCCTGTCGGTCTCCACCCAAAATATCCGCGAGATCAGAGAGGCAGGCAGCCACGCGCTTCGGCGATTCATAGAAGACAAGCGTTCCGGGGACGCTGCGCAGGGATTCGATTCGTGAACGCCGTGCGCCAGAGGCATTGGGCAAGAACCCGGCAAAGAAAAATGCATCCGTGGGAAGCCCCGCCAATGTCAGCGCCGTCAAAACAGCAGACGGTCCCGGTGCACATGTCACGTTGTGCCCAGCCTCAGCCGCCTGACGGCCCAAATCATAGCCGGGATCGGCGATCAGCGGCATTCCCGCCTCGGACGCGTAAGCCACCGATTGCCCTTGTTCCAGCGCCTCAAGTATTTTGCCCCGCGCGCCCGCACCGCTGTGATCGTGGTAGGCCAATATGCGGCGCCCTTCGAGCGGCACGCCATGGATTTCCATCAAACGTCGCAAGCTGCGTGTATCTTCGGCAGCAATCATGTCTGCCGAGGCCAAAACATCGAGCGCCCTGAGCGTAATATCGCGTGCCGTCCCGATTGGGGTGGCAATAAAGTACAGCCCAGTGGCCAATCTGATCTTTTGGAAATTCAAAGCTGGACCCTCACAGCGTGACGTTTATTATCGCGGTTCAATAGACCAAGGTGCCCTCAGACGCCGGATCAGGGAGTTTTCTTTTAGATGTTTACCGTTTGCAAGCCCGCACGCAAACTGGCGAAATCCGCCATTGTACTGGCCACGGCCGCTTTTCTGGCCGCCTGTGAAGTCGGCGGCATCAGCGGAGGGCCTTCGATCGACACCTCTAACCCGGTTCCGGTGGCCCTGTTGGTCCCAAGCGGATCACCTCAGTCTGGCGATGCGGCCCTTGCCCGTAGCCTTGAGAACGCAGCGCGGCTGGCTATAGCGGATTTGCCGAACGTCAAGATTGATCTGCGCGTCTACGACACGGCCGGCAATGCCGGAACGGCCTCGGCGGTTGCACAGCAAGCTGTAGCGGACGGGGCCAAGATCATTCTTGGGCCAGTGTACGCACAAGCCGCAAACGCGGCAGGACTTGCGGTGCTAAACAACAATGTGAACGTGCTGTCCTTCTCGAACAACACCAGCATTGCGGGCGGCAATGTCTATGTGCTTGGCCCCACTTTCCAGAACACGGCCAACAGGCTGGTGAACTACGCCGGACAGCAGGGTAAAAACAGTACTGTCATTGTGCACAGCAATGACTCAGCGGGCCAGCTAGGCCAGTCTGCCATCGCTGCCGCGCTCAGCAACAGCCGCGTCAACAATGCGGGCACAGTTGGATATGACCGGTCACAGCAGGGCGTGATCGATTCTGTTTCGGCGATTAAAGCAACGGTCGATTCGACCGGCGCAGATTCGATTTTCCTGACCGCGACAACCGCAGGCGCGCTGCCGCTTTACAGCCAGTTGTTGCCCGAGGCTGGTGTGTCTCCTGCGACAACTCAGTATATCGGCCTGACACGTTGGGACATTCCAGCCCAAACGCTGGAATTGCCTGGCGTACAAGGTGGCTGGTTCGCACTTCCCGATCCGGCAAAGGCACAGGCGTATCGCCAGCGTTACAACAACACCTACGGTGAGGCACCACACCCGATCAGCGGGCTTGCCTATGACGGAATCGCTGCGATCGGAGCCTTGGTCAGCCAGGGCAAATCGAACGCGTTGACAGGTGCA
Organism: Ruegeria sp. I3; assembly: GCF_056532525.1. Classification (NCBI taxonomy): domain Bacteria; kingdom Pseudomonadati; phylum Pseudomonadota; class Alphaproteobacteria; order Rhodobacterales; family Roseobacteraceae; genus Ruegeria; species Ruegeria sp. I3. The sequence goes on from NZ_JBQFNI010000005.1 coordinate 107,633, forward strand.
GCATTAACCCAGAACGCCGGTTTTCAGGGTGTCGGCGGTATTTTCCGCCTGCGGCCGAACGGTACGAACGAACGCGGTCTGGCTGTTGCCACGATCCAGAACAAACAGGTGGTTGTGATTGACCCTGCCCCACAAAGCTTCTCTGGCGCCGGATTCTAATCGACCGGCGCAGGGCTCTGCGCCCGATGTCAATCTGATCTGCACGGCTGACGAGATTTTTAACAACGCCGAGGTCAATGCCAACCTGTCCGCCGCTGTTGAAATCAGTTCGGACAACGCAGCCTTGCGCGCCGAGACGGTGCGCATTCTGCGAGAGGCGCAAAAGACAGGCCGCAAGGCGATTGCGGACGCCTTTGCCGAGCGCCCATTTGATGCACTGCCGCTGACGCATTCCTATACCTATCTGACGGATCAGATGGTCGGGACAGCAATGCGCATCGCCAGCGAGCATCTGCATCCGTTGGCAAATCCAACGCAAGGCGAGAAAATCGCTGTGCTGGCAGTGGGAGGTTATGGCCGGGGTGAGATGGCCCCGTCATCCGATGTAGATCTGCTTTTTCTGACGCCGTACAAAATCACCGCCTGGGCCGAGAGCGTGATCGAATCCATGCTCTATATTCTCTGGGATCTGCGGCTGAAGGTCGGTCACTCTTCACGCACGATCAAAGATTGCCTGCGTCTGGGGGCCGATGATTTCACCATCCGTACCGCCATGCTGGAACAACGGTATCTCGTCGGGGATCAGCCCCTTGCGCAAGAACTTGAAGCGCGCCTGAAGACCGATCTTTTCAAAGGCACCGAGCGGGAATTTATCGAAGCCAAGCTGAAAGAGCGCGATGAGCGGCACCTGAAGCAGGGTGAACGCTATATGGTCGAACCCAATGTCAAAGAGGGCAAGGGCGGCTTACGCGACCTGCAATCGCTCTACTGGATCGCAAAATACATCTATGGCGTAACGGACGTGGCCGAACTGGTCCCTATGGGCCTCTTTACGCCCGAAGAGTTTGACGAGTTCGCGCAAGCCGAAGAATTCCTCTGGGCCGTCAGGTCTCATTTGCATCTGGTGACGGGCCGCGCGACGGAACAACTGACCTTCGATCTGCAGGTCGAGGTGGCCGATCGTATGGGATATCAAGACCGCGCCGGTCGGCGCGCCGTCGAGGTGTTCATGCAACGCTATTTCCGCGAAGCCACCCGTGTGGGCGAATTGACACGGATTTTCCTGACCAAACTGGAAGCCTCGCACATGAAGGGCGCGGCCTTGCTGGAACGTATTTTCCGCCGTCGCCCCCGCGTCAAGGCCGGTTACCGCGTGGTCCATGGCCGTCTGGATATCGCGGACCCTGACACGTTCCTGTCAGACAAGGTCAACCTGTTACGGTTGTTCGAAGAGGGTTTGCGCACGGGTATGCTGATCCATCCCGACGCAATGCGGTTGGTAACGGCCAACCTGAACCTGATCGACGATGAGATGCGCAACGACAAAGAGGCGCGGCGCATCTTTCTTGATCTAATGCTGAAACACGGCAACCCCGAACGTGCCCTGCGACGCATGAACGAGTTGGGGGTTCTGTCAGCCTTTTTGCCCGAGTTTGAGCACATCGTGGCGATGATGCAGTTCAATATGTATCACAGCTATACGGTGGACGAGCATACGATCCAGTGCATCGTCAATTTGGCGCAGATCGAGCGAGGAGAGTTAATCGAGGAACTGCCCTTGGCGTCATCCATCCTGGAGGGTGGTGTTAGCCGAAAGGTTCTATACGTGGCTCTGTTGCTGCACGACATCGGCAAAGGACGCCCCGAAGATCATTCGATTCTGGGTGCGCAAATCGCGCGCAAAGTGGCGCCACGACTAGGGCTGAGCAAGGCGGATTCGGAAACCGTCGAATGGCTTGTACGCTATCACTTGCTGATGTCCGATATGGCGCAAAAACGCGACATCTCAGACCCGCGCACAATCCGCGATTTCGCGAAAGCTGTTGCAACCGTCAAACGGCTGGACTTGCTGACTGTGCTGACAGTCTGTGACATCCGCGGTGTCGGACCAACGACCTGGAACAACTGGAAGGCTACATTGCTGCGCGCTTTGCATGCTGACACCAAACACGCACTGGAATCCGGGATGGAGGCGCTTAACCGAGCCAATCGTGGAGATGGGGCGAAAAAGCGGTTGCGGGCCGAATTGGAAAACTGGTCCAAATCTGACCTGAAAACCGAAACCGGGCGGCATTATGATCCGTATTGGCAGGGACTGAACCTTTCGACACATGTCGAATTCGCGGAAATGTTGAAATCGCTGGAGGACAGCGGCGATCCGGGTGCCGTAGAAATCCGTCTGCATCCGGATGAGGATCGCGACGCCACCCGCGCGTGTTTTGCCATGGGTGATCATCCGGGTATTTTTTCTCGCATAGCGGGGGCACTTGCCCTTGTAGGAGCCAACGTGGTTGATGCCCGCAGCTATACGACGAAAGACGGATATGTAACTGATGCGTTCTGGGTTCAGGACGCCGAGGGCCATCCCTTCGAGGCCACGCGCCTGCCTCGGCTGACCCAGATGATTCACAAGACACTCAGGGGTGAGGTTGTCGCACGGGACGCATTGAAATCCCGCGACAAGATCAAGAAGCGCGAACGCGCCTTCAACGTCCCGACCCATATCACCTTCGACAACGAAGGTTCAGAGATTTACACGATCATCGAAGTCGACACCCGCGACCGGCCCGGACTGTTATATGATTTGACGCGCACGATGGCAGCCGCCAATGTCTATATCGCGAACGCAGTGATCGCCACCTATGGCGAACAGGTGGTCGACACGTTCTATGTCAAGGATATGTTCGGCCTGAAATACCACTCTGAGGCCAAGCAACGCGGGTTGGAAGCCAAGCTGCGTGCGGCCATCACCGAAGGTGCCGAGCGGGCTGCATCATGAAGCCGATCCGCCTGATTTCGGGCTTTTTCACCGTTGGGTTCTGGACCTTGGCAAGCCGCATTCTGGGCTTTTTGCGGGAAATCCTGCTGACCGCTTATATCGGGCCCGGACCGGTGATGGACGCTTTCGTCGCAGCCTTCCGACTACCCAATATGTTCCGCCGCTTCTTTGCCGAGGGCGCATTCAACGCAGCCTTTGTTCCAATGTTTTCAAAACGCCTTGAAGGCGGTGAAGACGCCGAAGGTTTCGCACAGGATGCGTTTAACCTGTTGGCAGTGGCGGTGCTGGCGCTAGTCGGTCTGGCGATGGTCTTCATGCCCGCGTTGGTTTGGATAACCGCCGAAGGATTCTATGGTGATGAACGCTTCGATCTGGCGGTGGATTATGGTTACGTCGTGTTCCCCTACATCCTGTTTATGTCCCTCGCTGCGCTGTTTTCCGGAGTATTGAACGCTACCGGGCGCTTCGCCGCTGCAGCCGCCGCTCCTGTGCTGCTGAACATATTCGCCTGCTCCGCGTTAATCTTTGGCGCGATATCTGGTGGAGAAATCATACGCTGGCTCATCGCGGTCATCCCAGTCGCAGGCATCGCGCAATTAGCGCTTGTCTGGATTGCGACCGAACGCGCGGGAATTCGCATTCGGCCCGGTTGGCCAAAGCTCAGCCCGGAAATGCGCCGCATGGTGCGGATCGCGGTTCCTGCGGCGTTGGCCATGGGCGTAACGCAAGTCAATCTTGTGGTCGGACAGCTTGTGGCATCAAAAACCGAAAAGGCAGTCAGTTGGCTGTTTGCCGCAGATCGTTTGTATCAACTGCCGCTCGGAGTGGTTGGCATCGCCGTCGGCATCGTGCTGTTACCCGACCTGTCACGCCGCCTGCGCGCGGACGACAAAGATGGAGCACGCAACGCCTTTTCAAGAGCCGGAGAGTTTACTCTGCTGCTGACCTTGCCTTCAACGGTTGCCTTTATGATCATCCCCGGCCCGTTGGTCTCGGTCCTGTTCCAACGTGGTCAGTTCAGCGCCGAAGATACAGCGGCGACCGCCTTGGCCGTGGCCATCTATGGTATCGGGCTGCCCGCATTCATGCTGCAGAAGCTACTGCAACCTTTGTTCTTCGCCCGCGAAGATACCAAATCACCGTTTCGATACGCAGTGGTTGCGATGGTGGTGAATGCCGGACTTGCCTTTGGGCTTTATCCCATTGTCGGGTGGATTGCGCCCGCAATCGCAGCGTCGACTGCTGGCTGGGCCATGGTTGCGCTGCTTGCAATCGGCGCGCGCAGAATGGGCGACGAAGCCCGATTTGATGACCGGTTCAAACAGCGGATCTGGCGGGTCGTGGCGGCATCGGCTGGCATGGGGGTGGTGTTGTTTGCGGCCATTAACCTCTTCGGCTGGATGTTCGAAGTACCAGGCTGGCGTTACCTTGCGCTGCTCGTGCTCATTGTAACTGCGGCGGTGGCCTACTTCCTGTTGGGGCACATCTTTGGCGCCTTCCGGATTTCGGAGTTCCGCACAGCGCTGCGCCGTAGCTAAGGCGCATCAATCCCGCCGGGTTTTGCTAAGGATACGCGCCCATCCACCCGGAGCCAGAAAGAAAGACAAACCAAACCCGGTGGCAAAACCGCCCAGATCGGCGACCCAATCCGAGGTCCCACCGAAGATCAGACCGAACAGCAACTGAATGCCCATAAGAACCGCGATCAGGCTGAATGCGCGCGATTGGTTTTCACCCACCAGAGAAAGCTTGCGCCATAGCAACCACGTGAACGCACCGATTAGCCCGTAGACCGGAGGAAACCCACCAACCAGTGGATATGGCGGGTTCAACAGCACCGCATAGGCCAACGCTCCGCCGACACCGGACAAGACGAATATGATCAGCATGGCGACGCTGCCAAAGACCTCAGCCACCATCTTCCCCATCGCCAGAACAAACACGCAGACAAACACAGCTTGTGTGAAATTGGCCTGAACAAAGGGATATGTGACAAAGCGGATCACATGTTCGAACGGCCAGCGCCCGTTCTGGACCATCCAATCGAATATATCGGGCGAAAACGTATATTGCTGCAACGCATCCAAGCGCCAACCAACAGCAGTCGGCCCTCCGACCAAGCCCCTGCTGCCAAGCAAGAAGATCAGTTCAATCCCGATGATGAACAGAACCAGCGCCACCACGACCGGCGGCAGAGGGTTCACGGGCGGTGTATAATGCTCACTGCTCATTGGGCTGGCCTTTCGCGGCTGTTGACGTCCCTTGGCCTCATGGGTAAGCGACGGGGGCTGATTTTTCCAGACAGGAGTTTCCTTCGATGACCGAGACCCAATTCACGCCGCGCGTGTTTTCCGGCATCCAGCCTTCAGGAAACCTGCACTTGGGTAATTACCTGGGTGCACTTAAACGTTTCGTGGATATGCAGGGGCCGGAATACGAGACCGTCTACTGCATGGTCGACCTCCACGCGATTACTGTCTGGCAAGATCCGGATCGTCTGCGTGAAAAGACTCGCGAAGTTTGCGCGGGGTTCATTGCCGCTGGCCTCGACCCTGAGAAATCTATCTTGTTCAACCAGAGCCAAGTGCCGGAACACACTCAGTTGGCCTGGATTTTCAACTGTATCGCCCGGATCGGCTGGATGCAGCGGATGACGCAATTCAAGGACAAGGCCGGTAAGAATGCGCAGAATGCTTCGCTGGGTCTGTTCGCCTATCCTGCCCTGATGGCGGCAGACATTCTGGTCTATCACGCGACCCATGTGCCTGTTGGTGAAGACCAGAAGCAACATCTGGAACTGACGCGCGACATCGCAATCAAGTTCAACCATGACTATGGCGTCGATTTCTTTCCGGTAACCGAACCGGTCATCGGTGGGCCTGCGCCCCGTGTGATGAACCTGCGTGACGGGTCCCGGAAGATGTCGTCGTCAGACCCGTCTGATATGACGCGGATCAACATGACCGATGATGCCGACGCCATCGCCAAGAAGATCCGTAAAGCCAAGACCGACCCGGACGCTTTGCCATCGGAGGTCGATGGCCTTGAAGACCGTCCTGAGGCGCGCAATCTGGTGAATATCTATGCCGCGCTTAGCGACCAGACGGCCGCACAAGTGCTGGCTGAGGTTGGCGGGAAGCAATTCGGTGAGTTCAAGCCAATGTTGGCAGAACTTGCGGTCTCGAAACTCTCACCCATTTCAACCGAAATGGCGCGCCTGATGGGCGAAGAGGCCGAGATTGATCAGATTCTCGCCCGAGGTGCTGAACGGGCACGCGCAATCGCGGCCCCGATTCTGCAGCAGACCTACGAGATTGTAGGGATGGTCGGCGCGGGCAAGTCCTGACCACGCGATCGCAATCCAAAAAAGAACGCCGCCCTTTCTCGGGCGGCGTTTTTCGTTCCGTCGGCTCTTATGCCGCCTGCAGGCTCAGCATCTCGTGCACGATGGATTCCGCAACTTCGTGCGGGCTGACCGCTTCGGCTTTGGCCCGTGTCAGGATGCGATCCATCGTCTGCTCCAGCGCCTGCAACCTACCGGCGACCCAAGCTTCACGCTCTGCGACACGCAGGATTTCCGTCGCCACATTCACGATACCACCGCCATTGGCGACGAAGTCAGGGGCGTAAAGAATGCCACGCTCGTGGAGCAACTGCGCGTCCCGATCGCTGGACAACTGATTATTTGCCCCTCCGGCCACAGCGCCGACTTTCAGTAATGGAATACTCGTTTCGTTCAGGATGCCGCCGATCGCACAAGGCGCAAAGATATCCGCTTCAACGCCGTAGATCGCATCGGGTGCAACGACCCGTGCCGCAAACCGTTCGGCCACGCGGGCCGCTTGCCGGGTGTCGATGTCAGTTACGATTAACTGCGCACCAGAATCGTGCAACAACTGGCACAAATGCTCGCCTACATGGCCAAGACCCTGAACCGATACCGTCAGGCCTTTCAGGCCAGAAAGCCTGAACCGGTGCTGCGCTGTCACCCGGATAGCATTGAATATCCCGCGCGCCGTTATCGGAGACGGATCACCGCTGGCGAACTCACCTTCCGCCAGTCCAGCCACAAATTCGGTTTCAGACCCGATATGCGCCATATCTGCAGGCGTCATACCCATATCTTCTGCCGTCCAGTACAAACCGTTCAAACCTTGAATCACGCGCCCAAAGGCCTGCAAAAGTTCAGGTGATTTATCCTCATGAGGATCCCCGATAATGACAGCCTTGCCTCCCCCGAGCGGCAGATCAGCCGCGGCGTTCTTGAACGTCATGCCCCTTGCCAGTCGCAAAGCATCGTCCAGGGCCTCGGCTGGGTGGCCGAAAGGGCGCATACGCGCACCGCCCGCAGCGGGGCCACGTTGCGTTGAGTGGATCGCGATGTAGCCCAATAGACCAAGTGAGTTATCTTTGAATTCGACCACGCGCTCGTGCTCTGGCGCGTCTACGATGGTGATGTCCATTCTTCTCCTCCGGAGTGCTTCCGAGAGTTTGCCACCTATCATCGAGTGATTTTCACCCTTTTGTCACTATATCAGGGAAATTTTTGGTGCTAACATCTAAAATTGAAAACTTTTGTGGAGTTTTTCGCCATGGATGATATCGATTCCAAGATAATCCGCGCCCTTCAAAACGATGGCCGTATGACTGTCATCGATTTGGCGGAGCATGTCGGGCTGTCCCCGACACCCTGCGCACGGCGTTTGGATCGGCTGCAACGGGACGGGATTATCACCGGCTACGCCGCACAGGTCGACCCCGAGCGGCTTGGATTCGGCGTTACAATCTTTGTGTCAGTCGAGTTAGAGAAACAGGATCGCAACGCCATCGATTCCTTCGAAAAGGCGATTCGTCGCTGCGACGAGGTGATGGAATGCTACCTTATGACCGGATCACGCGACATTCTGCTGCGCGTGGTTGCCAAAGACCTCAATGCGTTTGATGCATTTCTGGAAAACCGGCTTATGAAAATTTCGGGCATTCGAAACCTACGATCAAACTTCGCTTTGCGCACCATGGTCAAACGCGACGCGCTGCCTCAGCACCATGGATAATCTGCTGGACCTTGCGTCAGCCCCAACCTAGGTTTCCCCGAAGCTTGAGGGAGGGCGCAATGGCAGTCGGCAAAAACATCCGCACCTATTTCAACGGCCAATGGCAAGACGGGGACGCACCGATCATGCGCGCTGCTGACCATGGCGCATGGCTGGGCTCATCGGTGTTTGACGGAGCCCGGTACTTTGATGGTATGACCCCGGATCTGGATGCCCATTGTGCCCGCGTGAACCGTTCAGCCGAGGCGCTGATGCTGACACCTTCTGTAACAACCGAACAGATGGTCGATCTGGTTCACGAAGGGTTGCAAAGTTACGCACCTGACACCGCCGTTTACATTCGCCCCATGTATTGGGGCATCGACGGGGATCACACCGCCATCGTCCCTCAGGAAAACAGCACTGGCTTTGCCATCTGTCTTGAAGAAATCCCAATGGCACCCAAAACCGCCTCGGCGACGCTGACAACCACTCGGTTCCGCCGCCCTGTTCTGGAATCCGCTGTGGTCAACGCAAAGGCAGGGTGCCTGTATCCGAACAATGCCCGGATGTTGCAGGAGGCACGCAGCAAGGGCTTTTCAAACGCCCTTGTGGCCGACGCGATGGGGCATGTGGCCGAGACTGCGACCGCAAATATCTTCATGGCGCGCGATGGTGAGGTTTTTACTCCAATCCCCAATGGGACATTCTTGGCCGGGATTACACGCGCGCGGCATATCAAAAACCTGCGCGCCGACGGGGTAACCGTGCATGAAACCGTGCTGAGTTTCGATGACTTTCACGACGCGGACGAAGTGTTCATGAGCGGTAACATGAGCAAAGTGACGCCAATCACCGCGCTGGATGACACACAGTATCAGGTGGGCCCAATCGCCCGTCGCACACGCGAGATGTACTGGGATTGGGCTGCAAGCAATTGCTGATCTGCTCCTTTTCTGTTTCAATTGCCACTGCTTACCCTGTGGGGCATGATCCCGAAAACAAACGAGGACAAACATGCGCAAGTTCCTAGTCGTTCTGGACGACAGCCGCGAATGTCTGAACGCCATGCGCTTTGCCGCAATGCGTGCGGCACATACTGGCGGCGGGGTTACGGTTCTTTCGGTAATTCCACCGGACGAATTCAACCACTGGATCGGTGTTGCCGAGGTGATGCGCGAAGAAGCGCGTGAACGTATTCACGCGCATTTCGAGGTGTTCGCCAAATGGATGCGCGACAAACAGGGTGTCGAGCCCGAATTGGCAATCCGCGAAGGCGATCCGGTGGCCGAAATCATTGAACATGTCCAATCCGATCCCGAGATCGGTGTATTGGTTCTGGGTGCAGGTACTGACAAAAAAGGACCCGGACCGTTGGTGACACAACTGACCCGTAACTCTGGAAGCTTGCCCATTCCGATTACCATCGTGCCCGGTGATCTGAGCAAAGAGAAGCTGGAAGCCATCACCTGAGGTAAATTTATGTCCGCGAAGCTGCAGTTCTGGTTCGACTTCGCATCGACCTATTCTTATCTCAGCGCGATGCGTATTCAGCAGGCGGCTTCGGAATATGGAGTTGCCGTAGAATGGCACCCATTCCTTCTGGGGCCGATCTTTGCTGAACAGGGATGGAACAACTCGCCGTTCAACCTCTACCCAGCAAAAGGTCGGTACATGTGGCGAGACATGGAACGGCTTTGCGCCGCGCGCGATTTACCTTTTCGGCGGCCTGAGCCATTTCCGCAAAACAGCTTGAAAGCAGCAAGGCTAGCGCTGGCGATCGAACCAGCTGATCAACGGGCAGCCTTTGTACGCACTGTCTATTCTGCGCAGTTTGGTTCCGGTCGTGATATATCGAATCCGGCGGTTCTGGTTGAGTGCCTTACCAAATCTGGCGTTTCGACTGATCTGATGGATCGGATAAGCGACCCCGCGATCAAGGCTGCCTTGTTCGAGCAAGTTACTCAGGCCAAGGCTAAACACATCTTTGGTGCGCCGAGTTTCGTTATTGGGGACGAGCTGTTCTGGGGTGATGATCGTCTGGATGATGCGATTTCTTACGCCGCCGCAATTTAGAACGGTTCCAAATCTTGACTTCCCCCGCACGGACGCGCATATCAGGTGCATCTTAGACGGAGCCGCGCCATGTTCATTCAAACCGAATCCACACCCAACCCGGCCACACTAAAATTCCTACCCGGCCAGACGGTTCTGGAAGCAGGCACCGCTGATTTTCCAAGCGCCGACGCTGCAGAAAAATCTCCGCTCGCCAAACGCATATTCGGTGTAAACGGCGTAACAGGCGTGTTCTTCGGCAACGATTTTGTCACGGTAACCAAATCTGATGACGTGCAGTGGGATCACATCAAGCCCGCAATTCTCGGCGCTGTGATGGAGCATTACCAGTCCGGCCAACCGGTTATGGGCGCAGGCGCAGAGACCGCCTCGGGCCACGCTGAACACACCGGCGAAGATGCAGAGATTGTCAACCAGATCAAAGATCTGCTGGATAGCCGCGTGCGTCCTGCTGTGGCTCAGGACGGCGGTGACATCACCTTCCACGGCTTCGACCGCGGCGTTGTTTATCTGCACATGCAGGGAGCCTGCGCGGGCTGTCCGTCCTCGACCCTAACGCTGAAAATGGGGATCGAGAACCTGTTGCGTCACTACATCCCCGAAGTGACCGAGGTTCGCCCTGTTGCCGTCTGAACCGACGATTTTGGCATTCGATACATCGGCCGCGCATTGCGCGGCCGCTTTGCTGCGAGAGGGCAAGATTATCGCATCGCACGCCGAAGCGATGGCTCGTGGGCAGGCGGAACGGTTGATGCCCTTGCTTGAAGAAATCCTGACCCGGAACAATTGCACATGGCGGCACCTTGATGCGATCGCCGTCGGAATCGGCCCCGGGAATTTCACCGGCATCCGAATCTCGGTATCCGCAGCGCGCGGATTGGCGCTTGGGCTCGGCGTGCCGGCGGTTGGGGTGTCGGGGTTTGATGCAGTTGCGGAAATTGCGCCCGACGGGCATCTCCCGGCGATAGCTGCACCGCGCGATCAGGTTTATGTGCAGCCTAAGGGGCGCGCGCCTTACCTGACCTCACGTCATGCCGCTGACGATATTGGTCCCTTGTATTTCTGCGAGGACCCAGAACAGCAGGCCCGTGCGATCGCCCAGGTGGCTGCTGGTCGTTGGACGACAGTTCAAGCGCCACCTGCTCCGCTTTATGTCCGCCCTGCAGATGCGGCTCCCTCCAGCGATGTACCACCGGTGCTTTTGGACGAATGACACCACAGGACATGGCAGAAACCCACGCCGCAGCCTTCACACAGTCACGCCCGTGGAGCGCTGAAGAATTCAGCAATCTGATCGCCAATCGCTTTACCCATGTAGTTGGTGACAAACGGTCTTTCGCTCTCATTCAAGTGATCGGCGAAGAGGCCGAGCTGCTCACGATCGCGACACGTCCAGACTACCAAAGACGCGGGCTGGCGCGGCGCATCATGGCAGACTGGCACGCCAAGGCACGAGAACTCGGTGCAATCCGTGCATTTCTGGACGTTGCCTCAGATAACCATTCGGCGATATCTCTGTACCAAACCTGCGGATACACGCCATGCGGCAATCGCGCAGCCTATTATCATCGCAAAAGTGGCCCGAACGCCGATGCGATCGTCATGGAACGCCCCCTGAGCGAAAAATATTCGCTTTTTTAGACCATATGGTCAAAAATGTGTTGACCGAAGCTGTTGCAAACAGCTTCAATTCCCGCCATCACAACAGGTATGCTCGCTCTGAGTGGGTACCGGGGGATTAAGCCCCGGACCGATAACAGCCAACGGGAGTAACAAATGACATTTATGAAATCCTTGATGGGCGCAGCCGCTGCGGTTGCACTAACAGCAGGTGCTGCTATGGCAGAACCGGCCCTTATCTTTGATCTGGGTGGCAAGTTCGACAAATCGTTCAACGAAGCCGCGCATAATGGCGCTCAGCGTTGGGCGGAACAGACCGGCAAAAGCTATCGCGAGATCGAGCTTCAGTCGGAAGCGCAACGCGAACAGGCGCTTCGCCGCTTTGCCGAAGCAGGCGCAAACCCGATTATCACAATGGGCTTCGCCATGGCCGATCCATTGGCTGCAGTGGCAGGTGACTATCCGGATACCAAATTCGTTGCGGTCGACGTGACCTGGCTGGAAGCCCCGAACATTCGCCAGATCGGATTTGCCGAACATGAAGGATCATACCTGGTCGGCATGATGGCGGCGATGGCGTCCCAATCCGGCACAGTGGGCTTTATCGGTGGTATGGATATCCCTCTGATCCGTCACTTTGGTTGTGGTTATGCACAAGGCGCGAAGTCCGTAAACCCGGACATCAACGTTGTTGCCAATATGACAGGCACCACCCCTGCAGCATGGAACGACCCGGTGAAGGGCTCGGAGTTGACCAAAGCACAGATCAGCCAGGGTGCTGACGTGATTTACGCCGCTGCGGGCGGTACCGGTGTTGGCGTTCTGCAAACCGCAGCCGACGAAGGCATCCTGTCAATCGGTGTCGATAGCAACCAGAACCACCTGCACCCGGGCAAGGTCCTGACCTCGATGCTCAAGCGTGTGGACGTTGCTGTATATGACGCCATGAAAGCTGGCGAAGACGTCCAGACCGGTGTTTACACCATGGGTCTTGCACAAGATGGCGTTGGCGTTGCGATGGATGAAAACAACGCGGAACTGGTGAGCGAAGAAATGAGCTCGGCCATTGAAAGTGCCCGTCGCGACATCATCGATGGCAACGTAAGCGTTGTCAGCTACTACGAGAACGACAGCTGCCCTGCACTGCAGTTCTGATGTAACTGGGGGCGGGGGCCATGGCCTCCGCCCTGCACCACTCTGCCGCATGCGGCCCTTTCGGCAACCCAAGGACAAGATATGACCGTCCCCGCCATTGAACTCAAAGGGATTTCCAAAGCCTTTGGGCCGGTTCAGGCTAATAAAGATATTTCCATCAGCGTCGCCCGCGGAGCGATCCACGGGATCATCGGTGAAAACGGAGCGGGCAAATCCACGCTGATGAGCATCCTCTACGGATTTTACAAAGCCGACAAAGGCGAAATCTGGATCAACGGCACCAAGACCGACATCCCTGACAGCCAGGCGGCGATCGCCTCGGGCATCGGGATGGTGTTTCAGCATTTCAAACTGGTCGAGAATTTCACCGTTCTGGAAAACATCGTTCTGGGTGCGGAAGACGGTGGGCTGTTGGCTCCGTCGCTGGCGAAAGCCCGGAAAGAGCTGAAAGATCTAGAGGAAGAATACGAACTGTTCGTCGACCCTGACAAACGCATCGATGAGATCGGTGTGGGCATGCAGCAGCGGGTTGAGATTCTCAAGGCGCTCTACCGCAAGGCCGAAATTCTGATTCTGGACGAACCCACGGGCGTTCTTACCCCTGCCGAGGCGGACCAGCTGTTTCGCATTCTCGACCGGCTGCGGTCCGAGGGTAAAACAATCATCGTGATCACGCACAAGCTGCGCGAAATCATGGAGAACACCGATACGGTTTCGGTTATGCGCCGTGGTGAGATGACCGCCACCGTCAAAACAGCTGATACCAATCCGCAGGCACTGGCCGAATTGATGGTTGGCCGCAAGGTCTTGCTACAGGTTGATAAGGTGCCTGCACAGCCGGGCAAACCGGTTCTGGAAATCGAAAACCTCAGTGTCACCGATTCGGCCGGTGTCGAGCGTGTCAAAGGCATCGACCTAACCGTTCGCGCGGGTGAGATCGTTGGCATCGCGGGCGTTGCTGGCAACGGGCAGTCCGAACTGCTTGAAGTTTTGGGCGGTATGCGACCCGGGGTAGGCTCGATCAAACTGAACGGCGAACCTCTGGCGTTGCACGGCCCCGGATCGGACGGGCAAGCGCGGCGCGCCCGACATATCGCTCATGTCCCCGAGGATCGGCAGCGCGAAGGTCTGATCATGGATTTTCACGCGTGGGAGAACGTGGCGTTCGGCTACCACCGCGACCCTGCTTACAAACGCGGGCTGTTCATGGACAACGCTGCCCTGCGTGCCGACACCGAAGCCAAGATCGAGAAGTTCGATGTGCGCCCGCCCAATGGCTGGCTGACGGCAAAAAGCTTCTCGGGCGGCAATCAACAGAAAATCGTCGTTGCACGAGAAATCGAGCGCAATCCCGATCTGCTGCTGGTGGGCCAGCCCACACGCGGCGTGGATATCGGTGCCATCGAGTTCATTCATAAACAGATCGTCGCCTTGAGGGATCAGGGCAAAGCAATCTTGCTGGTCTCGGTCGAGCTGGAAGAGATCTTCTCACTCTCGGACCGGATCGCGGTCATGTTTGACGGACATATCATGGGCGAGCGTCTGCCCGCCGAGACGGATGAAAAAGAACTAGGCCTGCTGATGGCCGGTGTTGCAGGAGAGGCCGCCTGAACCATGGAAAAAATGCCCAAATGGGCCGATGTGGTACTGATCCCGCTAATCAGTCTGCTTCTAGCCACAATCCTTTCGGCAATCGTCATCCTGGCCATCGGAGAAGATCCGCTTGAGGCGGTAAATCTGATGGTCACTGGGGCCCTAGGGTCAACCTACGGCTGGGGCTATACACTTTATTATGCAACGAACTTCATCTTCACCGGACTCGCGGTTGCAGTTGCCTTTCACGCGCGCTTGTTCAACATCGGCGGCGAGGGTCAGGCCATGCTGGGCGGACTGGGCGTTGCCATCGTCTGCCTATCGGTTCCTTGGCCGCATTGGACAATAGCTTTGCTGGCCGCCTGTGCTGCTTCGATGATCTTCGGTGCAGCCTGGGCCGCGATCCCGGCCTATCTGCAGGCGAAGCGGGGCAGCCATATCGTGATCACCACGATCATGTTCAATTTCATCGCTGCCGCTTTCCTGAATTACATGCTGGTCAACGTCATGCGCCCGCAAGGGTCGCAAGATCCAGCAACGGCTCGTTTCCCCGAGGCAGTGCATCTCCCGACTTTCCAGTCGATGTTCTCGAGCGCCGAAAACATCGTTTTCCGAGGTGCGCCTGCCAACATCTCGTTCTTCGTCGCAATCCTTGCGTGTTTTGTTGTCTGGGCGCTGATCTGGCGAACTCGGTTGGGCTATGAAATCCGCGCCTACGGCCATTCGGAAACCGGTGCCGTCTACGCCGGTATCTCGCCTGTACGCATCACGATTATTGCCATGCTGATCTCGGGCGCTCTGGCGGGCCTGATGGCAGTCAACAACGTGATGGGCGAAGCCGAGCGGTTGGTGCTGAACGCAACCGAAGGCGCGGGTTTCATTGGAATTGCCGTGGCACTGATGGGTCGGTCGCATCCATTCGGGGTATTTCTAGCCGCTATTCTGTTTGGGTTTCTGTATCAGGGCGGGGCCGAACTGGCGCTTTGGACATCGATTCCGCGCGAACTGATCGTGGTCATCCAAGCGCTGGTCATTCTGTTTACCGGAGCACTGGACAACATGGTGCGCATGCCGCTTGAAAAGCTGTTCATGGCGATTCGGAAGGGGTCGGCCTGATGGATTTCTTCCTGACACTCATCCAGGTTCTGGATTCGACCATCCGACTGGCTACGCCTCTGCTGCTTGCCTGTCTGGCCGGACTATACTCCGAGCGCGCGGGCATCTTCGACATCGGCCTTGAAGGCAAGATGCTGATGTCAGCATTCTTCTCGGCTGCCGTCGCCGCCGTAACCGGTTCGGTGTGGCTGGGATTGCTGGCCGGGATCGCGGCATCTCTGGTCCTTTCGGCGCTACACGGGTTTGCGTCGATCACGTTCCGGGGCAATCAGCTGATCTCGGGGGTTGCGATCAACTTTCTCGCCTCAGGTATGACCGTTCTTGTCGCCCAAAGCTGGTTCAAGCAGGGTGGTCGTACGCCATCATTGTTCGGTGAAGGGCGGTTTGAATCTGCAGAATTCCCTTATGCGATCGGTCCGACTGACGCCGAACTGACAGGCCGTCCAGTTTCCGAGCTGATGTCTGAAACCAATCCCCTGCATATGGCCTATTCCGAGCTTCTGTCTGGCCATTCCATTCTGGTGTACGTGGCTTTCCTTATGGTGCCACTGACTTGGTGGATTCTGTTCCGCACCCGGTTCGGGCTGCGTCTGCGCGCGGTCGGAGAGAATCCTGCGGCGGTGGATACTGCTGGAGTTTCGGTTGTAGGTCTCCGCTACGCAGCGGTTGCGATTTGCGGCGTACTTTGCGGCATCGCAGGTGCCTACCTGGCCACCGCGCTGCAAGCAGGCTTTGTGAAAGAGATGACCGCTGGGCGCGGATTTATCGCACTGGCTGCTCTGATCTTTGCAAAATGGCGTCCGTGGCACGCGATGTGGGCATGCCTGTTGTTCGGGCTGTTGCAGGCCATTGCCTTGCGGTTCCAGAACATCGATTTGGGCGGGGTCGTGATCCCGGTGCAGGTCATGGACGCCCTGCCCTATATCCTGACCGTGGTGATTCTTGCCGGGTTCGTCGGCAAGGCCATACCGCCACGCGCAGGCGGCGAACCATATGTAAAGGAACGCTGATAGAGCCAGTTCAGGACTGCCCCTCAGTCCTGTTTGCTGCAAAGCGGCATACAGAGTTGATTTTGTATGCCGCAACCGCTCTAAGGGGGTATGGACGTGTCCCGCATCAGTTCCGCAGCCATGCTATCGACTATTTTCAGGTTGAGCCACGGAAACAACTAGATGGCCCCACCTGGCACGCGCGCTTCGTCTGTTGAGATTTATGTTACCAATGGCTTTGCCACACCGCGTGGTACGGCCTCTCCTGTCTAGAAGAAGCCATGCAGATTTACCTCCCGATTGCCGAAGTATCCGTAAACGCGTTTCTACTGTTTGGACTGGGTGGAATGGTGGGCATTCTGTCTGGAATGTTTGGCGTTGGCGGTGGGTTTTTGATGACTCCACTGCTGTTCTTCATCGGCATTCCGCCTGCGGTTGCGGTCGCAACCGAGGCAAACCAGATTGTTGCTTCATCATTTTCTGGGGTGCTGGCGCATTTCAGGCGCCGAACCGTGGACCTTAAAATGGGCACAGTCCTTTTGGTCGGAGGGCTGACAGGCGCTGCGTTGGGTGTTGTTGTCTTCAACTATCTCAAGAGCCTCGGACAGGTCGATCTGCTGGTCAAACTTTGCTATGTCGTATTTCTAGGCATCATCGGCAGTCTGATGTTTGTCGAAAGCCTGAACGCGATTAGAAAAACGCGGAAAGGCGGCACGCCGCCTCCGAAACGACGCCAGCGCGGTTGGGTGCACGCCATGCCGTTCAAGATGCGGTTTCGGACGTCGGGCCTGTACATCTCGGTCATTCCACCGCTTGTCGTAGGCCTGTTTGTCGGTGTCCTGTCTGCTATCATGGGTGTCGGCGGCGGGTTTATCATGGTGCCCGCGATGATCTATCTATTGGGTATGCCGACCAAGGTTGTTGTCGGAACTTCGCTGTTTCAGATCATCTTTGTAACCGCCTTTACCACTATGCTGCACGCCACTACCAACTATACCGTTGATGTCGTGTTGGCGGTTCTTCTGCTCGTCGGTGGGGTAGTTGGTGCCCAAATCGGAACAGTCATCGGTGCCCGAATGCCGGCTGAACAACTGCGCGTTTTGTTGGCGGCTCTGGTACTTGTCGTCTGCGGCAAGCTGGCGCTTGATCTTCTGCTTCAACCCGCCGAGTTGTATTCGCTTGGCGATGCGGGAGGGCACTAAGATGCTGCGTCTGATTGCTCTTCTTTGTCTGATCTGTCTGCCAGCCTACGCAGCCGAAGAACAGGTTGTTCTGGGCCTAAGTCAGGATCGCGTCTCGATTACCGCCAATTTTGACGGGTCCGAAATACTGGTTTTCGGCGCGGTAAAGCGCGAAGCCCCAATCCCGGACGGTCCACCGCTTGAGGTCATCGTATCGGTGGTCGGCCCATCCGAACCTGTCACCGTACGCCGCAAAGAGAAACGGTTCGGTATCTGGGTGAACACCGATAGCCTTGTTGTTGATCTGGCTCCAAGCTTCTACGCCGTTGCCACCAGCGCCCCGTTTTCCGAGGTTCTGACCCAGACCGAAGACCTACGCTATAAGGTTTCGATCGAGCGTGCCATCCGGTCGGTCGGTGCGGACATGAGCATTCAGGGCGCACAGGATTTTTCCGAGGCGGTCATCCGCATCCGCGAAGATGAAGGGCTGTACTCGATCCGGGAAAACACAGTGGCTGTGGACGAACAGACGTTGTTCCGCACATCAATCGACATGCCGTCTGACCTAACCGAAGGCGACTACAGCGCCCGTATCTTCCTGACACGAGACGGAAAGGTGGTCTCGACCTTTGAAACCTCGATCGGAGTACGCAAAGTCGGGCTTGAGCGGTTCTTGTACGCGATGTCGCGCGAACAACCCATTTGGTACGGGCTTATGTCACTGGCCATCGCGATTGCCGCCGGTTGGGGCGCTTCGACAGCCTTCCGCCTACTGCGCGAGAACTGATCGTCACCCGCGACCGATATAGGGCATGGTCGTGGCCATAACGGTCATGAATTGCACATTCGCCTCAGGCGGCAGTTCGGCCATATGCAGTACCGAGCGGGCGGCATCCCCGACATCCATGGTGGGATCAGGGTCGCGGCCTTCGGCAAGTGCCTCATCGACCAGCCCTTGCACCATCGGGGTGCGCGCATTTCCAATGTCAATCTGGCCGCAGGCAATTCCAAAACCCCGCCCGTCCAGAGACAGGCTGCGCGTCAGACCGGTAATCGCGTGTTTCGTCGCAGAATAATGCACCGAGTTCGGGCGCGGCACATGAGCAGCGATTGAACCGTTGTTTATGATACGCCCCCCCTGCGGCGCCTGAGCCCGCATCGCAGCAAATGCAGCCCGTGCACACAGGAACATGCCGTTCAGGTTCACATTGACCGAGCTGTACCAATCCTCAAGCGCGATCTCGTCGATGGTGCCACCAGGGGCAAAAATCCCGGCATTGTTGAACAGCACGTCCAGTCGCCCGGTCTGTCGGGTGAATGCAGTAAAGGCGTTTGCAACGGCATCCGGGTCAGTCACATCGGCAACCAGCGGGATCGCCGAGCCGTTATGCTGTGCCATAGCATGAAGTTTGTCAGCGCTGCGGGCCAGAAGCCCGACAGTCCATCCTTCTGACAGAAACAGCTCGGCGGTGGCGCGGCCTATGCCCGAGCTTGCACCGGTCACTATGATCGTCTTCATGTCTCTTCCGCCTCCAATGTCAGGGATGGTGCCGCAACCGCACGCAGGTCATCCACACGCAACGGGTGGGTCGGTTTCGACAAGCGGTTCCGCACTACCCAAATTAGCCTCTCCTGTGCGCGGGTTATGGCGACATAAGCTAAGCGCTTCCACAAAGGTTGCCCGGCCTCAGTACGGCCCATGCGGGCGGCTGCGTAGATGTCTGGCGCAAAGACCTGAACCGTGTCCCATTGCGACCCTTGCGCCTTATGGATCGTCACAGCGGCACCATGCAGGAACGTTGCCCCCATACGGGCAGCATAGGGAATGAACGGCTCCTCCTCATCGGGCTTTTCAATCTGCACGATCGACGCCGCCGAGACCTGAGGGTCTTCGGCCCCCATCACATGCAACCGCGAAAAACCCGGCTTGCGACCAGGGCCAAGATAGATGACCTGTGCGCCTTTGATCAGCCCGCGCGCCTCAAGGTCCAGCCGCTTTTTGCGGTGCTTCAACGGCAGCTCAATGCCGTCACAAATCAACGGTTCCCCTTCCAGTAGTTCAGTTTCCGGCGCGCCATGTACGGTGCGGAACGCCTGAATCAGCCGGATTCGGGTCGCATTGCGCCAGACAAGAACCGGGCTGCGCGCCATCAGATCAACTTCTACCCGCTGTCCCCAGACAACGCGGTCATCCTTTCGGGCAGTGTCCTCGATCAGACGTTCGAAATCCTCAAACTCCATGGCCGGATCGGACAGAGCATGGGCGAGGTCCAGGATTGGGTTATCCGCAGTTTGCCGATGTACGCGATGCAGGATTTGCTTGCGCGGCTCTGGCAACCCGTCAAACACCATCGAGCCCGATTGGTTGACCGGCGCCAACTGCGCCGGGTCACCAAATAGCAACAAGGTTGGAAAGATTTCCTTTAGATCCTCGAATTGCCGGTCGTCTAGCATCGAGGCTTCATCCACAAAACCGATATCCAGCGGCTCTTCCCGACGTTTCCAGCCGGTGATGAAATCCGAACCGCGCAACCCAGCAGCGGCCAGCGCACCAGGGATGGATTTGTTGTTGGCATAGAACGCGGCTGCGCGGTCCAGCGCTTCGTCTGTCAGCCCTTCGATCTCGGGCCGTTCGTCATTGCCCGCGAGCCATTCGGCGATCCGCTCGTATTCAGGGTCGTAAACAGGCGTATAAAGGATGCGATGGATCGTCGTCGCGGGCACCCCACGCAGCCGCAATACGCTGGCGGCCTTGTTCGTCGGCGCGAGGATCGCAAGGCTGCGCTTGTCGCGGGATTTGCGGCTTTCGAAATCGCCCGAGATCAGGTTGACCCCCGTCTCGGCCAAAGCTTTGTAAAGCTCTGCCAGCAACAGGGTTTTGCCCGATCCAGCCTTGCCAATAACGGCCATAACACCAGACTTTCCGCTGCCGGGCAGTTTCAGCAGAGCGTCGTCTTCAAGGTCTACTCCGGCACCTCGCAACATCTCGGCAATGTTGTCAAAAGCGGCAGCCTGATCTTCGGAAAATGTGACTTGGGGCAAGGACATGGCGCGACCCTACAGGGACGCGCCGCGCGCTGCCAGATGCCGATTGGTTTTTCCGTATGCTTATGCCGACAAAGCGAACCGGTGCTGTGCGCCATGGCCAAATGCTGTCTTGAACCACAGGCGCGACAACTCTCGCGGGATGCCTGCGCGGGCTGCTACACGGTTGCAATCATCCGCTGAATAAGGCCACAGGCCGACCGAGATCTGATCGCGCCCTTTCCCTTCGGTGCCCAAAACCACCGGAGACGATCCGATCATACGGTAGATCCGGATCATGCGGGCATCAAAAACGCCCGCTATGTGGGTCAGGCCAAACCCTTCCATCACCTCACCGCCGCTCAGCATGATGGCCCCAGCAGTATGAGCGCTGGCGTTGCGCGAGAGGCAAAAGCGAGTGACCTCCCAGATTAGTGGGCTTCGGATCGGACTGCCCCCGGTGAGATGTCCGAATATGTCGTTCACCATGACCGGACCGGTCGTCGGTAGGATCCGCATGGACCCGCCATGGCTGCCATCTGCCTCTTCCCAAATCACATAGAGCGGGTTCAGGTCATCGTACTGATCCCGCTCTTCCCCCTTTTCATTAACCTTAACATCCCAGCCAAGGCGGGTTTTGAACTGATCCGCGCGATCCCTGAACATCCCCCTGGCCAATTCCGGAAAGTTATGCAGCTCATCGGCATACAAATAACGCAACATGACGTGTTCCCCTTGTCGTCCATAGTTGGAACAAAGGGGGTACGAACACGTGGTTAATTTAAGGTGAGACCACCGTACGGTCGTTAAACGACTATTAATCCTCTACTGAGTGCAGTGGCGATTGCATGAGTCGTATTTTGCGCACCGAGTTTTGATCGTGCGCTTTCGATATAGGCCCTGAGCGTATGCTCAGAAATGGAAAGCGAGTGCGCCACCTGCGCTCGGCTATACCCCAGCGCCAGCAATGTCATTGCATCGATTTCGCGGGGCGAGAGCCCCCGCATGTTGTCCGGCTGCCGTTCTTTTGCAAATTCCAGCGCTTTTCGATTGAGGAAATGCGCCACCAATATGAGATCGCGGCCATACGTTTCGACAAATGCCTGCCATGCGATGTCATCGCAGCTGTTGTTGACCGTAAACAGCGCGAATTGCCCGCCTGGCCCCCGCAGCGGGATCGAATAGCCCTGATTGCCGACGCCATGTTCCTGCGCGTCCTGCAGGAAGGCCTTTACTGCTTTGCCCGACCAATTCAGCTGTTTCCAGTCCACAGCGTGAAATCGCTGAAAACAACCCAGAATAACCGGATCAATACGATGATAATTCCTGTCTCGATACCGTACATCCCAGGCATCCGAATAAGTCGTGAACCCGTATTGATCCCCGGCCCCATCAACCCAATGATATGTCATGTGGTCAATTTGCAGCTTGTCCCGCAACTGGACTGCTACGCTGGTCAGCTCGTCAAGCGTGCTGGTGCTTTCCAAATCCCCTAGGATCTGGCTCAAATCGAATTTTCTTCCCATTCGCGGGCGCGCAAGCCTCATCCTTTGAGGACGCAATCTCGGCCGCGGCGATCAGTCTTGTGTCGTCAAGCTGCTCGGCCAGCGCGCTCAACCCATTCGCCACAGCAAAGGCGTTGAGGTCCGACAGAACGTCCAAAATCCACTCATTTTGCGCCATCAGGGTGTCCCCGAAATAGTTAACGAAGGGTTAACACAACCATAACATGTGCAGACTAATTCGGCCTACTCGCTGCTTTCTACTCCCCAGAAATAGCGGGGTGCGATTTCTTAAAGCATTGAAAATGCATAATCATCGATAGAAACGATGAACACCCGCAAGGCGTGTGTGCGCCCTGCGGGTGTTGCAGCTGCTGTTCGCCTGAGACCGTTAGTCGCGGGCAGCCAATACTTCTTCAAGGGTGCGCATGCCTGTATGCGGAGCCTGAACCAGCACCGACATGTTGCCCGGCTTGTGTTCGTTGCGCATCATCTTCATGTGCGCCTCGGGCAGATCCTGCCATGTGAACACTTCGGACATGCACGGATCCAAGCGACGCTCGACCATAAGCTGGTTTGCAGCCGATGCCTGTTTGAGGTGCGCAAAATGCGAGCCCTGCAAGCGTTTCTGGTGCATCCACATGTAACGCACGTCGAAGGTTAGATTGTAGCCAGTGGTCCCGGCGCAGATCACAACCATACCTCCCTTTTTTACGACAAAAGTAGACACCGGGAATGTGCTTTCGCCGGGGTGCTCGAACACCATGTCGACGTTCACACCTTTGCCGGTAATATCCCAGATGGCCTTGCCAAACTTGCGGGCTTCTTTGAACCATTCAGCATATTCCGGAGTATTCACCGTGGGCAGCTGGCCCCAGCAGTTGAAATCCTTGCGGTTGATGACGCCTTTGGCGCCAAGGTCCATCACAAACTCACGCTTGCTTTCATCCGATATCACGCCGATCGCATTGGCACCCGCAGTGTTGATCAACTGTATCGCGTAAGAGCCCAGACCGCCCGATGCGCCCCAAACCAGAACGTTCTGGCCCGGCTTTAGATCGTGCGGTTCGTGCCCAAAAAGCATCCGATAGGCTGTTGCCAAGGTCAGCGTGTAGCAGGCGCTTTCTTCCCAGGTCAGGTGCTTAGGACGCGGCATCAGCTGCTGTGCCTGAACATTTGTAAACTGCGCGAACGAGCCATCAGGTGTCTCATATCCCCAGATGCGCTGGCTGGGCGAATACATCGGATCACCACCATTGCAGTGTTCGTCATCGCCATCGTCCTGGTTGCAGTGAATCACGACTTCATCGCCGACTTTCCAGCGCTTCACTTTGTCACCAACCGCCCAGACGATGCCCGACGCATCTGAACCTGCGATGTGAAAGGGTTGGCCGTGGCCATCAAACGGGCTGATCGGCTTGCCAAGCGATGCCCAGACGCCGTTGTAGTTCACACCCGCCGCCATAACGAGAACCAGCACTTCGTGGCTGTCCAGCTTCGGGACATCAACGACTTCTAACTGCATCGCTGTGTCTGGCTCACCGTGGCGCTCTTTCCGGATGGCCCAGGCATACATTTGCTTGGGAACGTACCCCATCGGGGGGATTTCACCCATCTCGTAGAGGTCCTTTTCCGGCGCCTCATACGACGCGATACCGCTGTCGACATCCAAAGCCATGCTGGCCTCCTTTTTCCAACTGTTGCCGCGCCGCAGAATCGCGGCTTTCCAAAGACGAAATATTAGCCCATGAGTAATATTGCAACCGTTTTTGGTATCTATTTTGTAATTTTATGACCCAGCAGTTGCAGAAATACTTTCTGCACTTGCATCATTCTCAGCCCGAACAACGGGTTCTGATGCTGCCGCGTAATAAGCAAGCAGCTCTGATCGCTCGCCTGATGGGCGCAACACTCCAGCCTCACGACGCAGGATCCGTCGCTCGACCAACTGATTGATGGCATCGTCAACAGCCTCTCCATCATCCTGGGCAACCGCGTCGCCGCCCAACGTCAGCAAACGCGCCTTCAACTCCTGCTCTGACATCTCACCTTCTTCCTGAACCAGCCGACACGCTGCAGGCACTGGAACAAAGGGAATTGCGGCGCCGATCCTGCGCATCAACTCGCGGGCCAGATCGGTCGTTAGGTCCCGTTCGTGCGCGACTCGAAATTCCTTCAGAGATATCGGTGTCGCATACCGCACTGAGGCAATCCCGAATCTCTTGTAGCGCCCGACTAGCCTGCGCCAAATCTGCTTGAGCGACCAGCGGGTGATAACCCCGATCCGCGCGCGGAAGCGGCGTTCACTATCCTTCGCTGCCGCTGTTAATACGGTATCTTCAAGCACCCGATCATAGTTCAAAGCAACCGGAACAAACACCACATCCCGCCCCTGCGGTTCGACTCCGTCAAGGATATACTTCAACAATCCCAGCTTGGGGCGCCCCAGTTTGCCAGTCAGACTCAGCCCGCCCTCAGGGAACATGGCCTGCGTCACGCCCGCTTCGGTCGCGTGTCTTACATAGCTTGCAAGGACCTGTCGATATAGGTCGCTACCCGACTTGCGGCGAATGAAATAGGCCCCCATCGCGCGAATCAATCGACTTAGAGGCCAGACACGGGCCCACTCGCCCACAGCATAGGATAAGGTCGAATGGTCTGCCGCCAGATAGGTGACCAGCACGTAATCCATATTGCTGCGGTGGTTCATGACATAAACGACCGTCGCATCGGGATCGATACTGTCCAGCGCGGCTTTGTCCTCGTAACCCAACTGCACCTTGTAAAAGGCGTTGCTCAGCATGCGGGCAAAACGGATCGCGATGCTGAAATACGCCACTGTCGAGAATGAGGGCGCAATCTCGCGCGCATAACGCCGTGCCAATTCTGAGGCAACAGCGTCAGGCACACCTTCTTCTTTGGCATGCTGCTGCACCGCCCGGCTTACTTGCGGGTCATAGATAAGCCGTTGAATCATGTCATGCCGCCCCGCCAACTTGAACGGTTGGATCGGACGCTGCAGTCGCTTGTTCAACCGTGCGACGGCGCGCTCAAGGCGGCGGCGGAAAAACCAGCGCACCGACGGAAACAAAAAATGCGAGGCAAATGTGACCGCGGCAAACAGCACGATCAGCACAAACAGCCAAAGCGGGATTTCCACAGTCTGCATCATTCGGGCACAGTGCCATCAAACGCGACCACCCACAATCTGCAGAAACCGTCGATGCCGCAACGCAGCGAATTGACATGTACTGAAAATTACTATTTACCACCATAGAACGTAATTTTGTTACCCACCGATCCGCGAGGCCCGACCCATGACGCAGTTGCAGAAAGATCGCCCCTGGCTCATCCGTACATATGCCGGTCACTCAACGGCCAAAGCGTCAAATGCGCTTTATCGTGCGAACTTAGCCAAAGGTCAGACCGGCCTGTCCGTGGCCTTCGATCTGCCAACCCAAACAGGGTATGACAGCGATCACACTTTGGCGCGCGGCGAAGTTGGAAAAGTTGGGGTCCCCATCTGCCATCTGGGGGACATGCGGGTTCTGTTCGATCAAATTCCGCTGGAACAGATGAATACCTCGATGACGATCAATGCGACTGCTCCTTGGCTTTTGGCGCTATATATCGCAGTTGCCGAGGAACAGGGCGCGGATGTCTCGAAATTGCAGGGGACCGTCCAGAACGACCTGATCAAGGAATACCTGAGCCGCGGCACTTATGTGTGCCCACCCAAGCCATCGCTGAAGATGATCGCGGACGTGGCCGAATATTGCTACGATAACGTGCCCAAATGGAACCCGATGAATGTGTGTTCGTACCACCTGCAAGAGGCAGGCGCGACGCCCGAGCAAGAGCTGGCCTATGCTCTGGCGACTGCCATTGCAGTGCTGGACGAACTTCGCCCGCGCGTTCCGGCTGAAGACTTCCCGGCACTCTGCGGGCGGATTTCGTTTTTTGTGAATGCGGGCATCCGGTTTGTCACCGAAATGTGCAAAATGCGCGCCTTTGTGGATCTTTGGGACGAAATTCTGCAGCAGCGCTATGGCATTGAAGACCCCAAGTTCCGCCGATTCCGTTATGGCGTTCAGGTAAACTCGCTGGGGCTGACCGAACAGCAGCCGGAAAACAACGTTTATCGCATACTGATTGAAATGCTTGCGGTGACGCTATCCAAACGTGCCCGCGCACGTGCGGTGCAGTTGCCTGCATGGAACGAAGCGCTCGGCCTGCCTCGTCCTTGGGATCAGCAATGGTCGATGCGGATGCAACAAATCCTCGCCTATGAAACCGATCTGCTGGAATATGGCGATTTGTTCGACGGCAATCCGGTTGTCGACGCCAAAGTCGAAGAACTTAAAAATGGCGCACGGGCCGAATTGGCTAATCTCGAATCGATGGGCGGCGCGGTAGCCTCGATTGAGTACATGAAATCGCGCCTGGTCGAGTCCAATGCCGAGCGCTTGAACCGTATTGAACGCAATGAAACTGTCGTCGTTGGCGTAAACAAATGGACCGAGGGCGAAGCCTCACCTTTGCAGACCGAGGATGGCGGCATCATGGTCGTCGACCCGGCGGTTGAACAGGAACAAATCGGGCGCTTGAACGACTGGCGTGCGGATCGGGATGACGCAGCAGTGGCCGCGGCGCTGCAAGCATTGCGCGAAGCAGCGCAATCCGGTGCCAACGTGATGGCACCTTCAATCGCTGCGGCCAAGGCCGGTGTCACAACTGGCGAATGGGCCGAGGAAATGCGCAAGGCCTACGGTACATATCGTGGACCAACCGGCGTCTCGGGATCTGTTTCGAACAAAACCGAAGGTCTGGAAGACTTGCGCGCAGCCGTAGATGCGGTAAGCGACCGTCTGGGGCGAAGGCTGAAGTTCCTTGTTGGCAAACCTGGTCTGGACGGACACTCGAACGGAGCCGAACAGATCGCCTTCCGCGCACGCGACTGTGGCATGGATATCAGTTACGAAGGTATTCGTCTTACGCCCGAAGAAATCGTAACTGCGGCACAAGAAGACAAAGCGCATGTGATTGGTCTATCGATCCTCTCTGGCAGCCACCTGCCTTTGGTGAAGGACGTGATGACGCGGCTGAAAGCAGCAGGGCTAAGCGATATTCCCGTCATTGTAGGTGGGATCATCCCCGATGAGGACGCGGATCAATTGCGTTCCATGGGTGTATCGAAAATCTATACGCCTAAAAATTTCGAATTGAATGCAATCATGGGCGATATCGTCACATTGGTTGACCCAACGGAAATTGCGGCTGAATAGAAAAGCATATTACAGAAATCTCCATTTCTATTTCCGGTAAAATGGGAATAGATAGGTTCGGGTTTATTCAATTTCCCCTACAATAAGTAGGGGAATAGCCGAAATGGAGAAGATTATGGCAATCGATCTTGAAAAAATGTCGCGCAAAGAACTGCTCGAATTGCGCAATCGGGTCGAAAAGGCGCTAAAAACCGCCGAAGTGCGTGAGCGAAAAGAAGCGTTGAAAGCCGCCGAAAAGGCGGCGGCGGAATATGGGTTTTCGTTGTCTGAATTGTCTGGAGACAGCACTAAGTCGGTAAAATCATCTAAAGCGAAATATCAAAATCCGAACAATCCGTCGCAAACCTGGACCGGGCGGGGCCGCAAACCGCAGTGGGTTCATGACGCCATAAAAGCCGGTACCGATATTACTGATCTGGAAATCTGATCGGGGGAAAGTGGCAAAATGACTATCCATATTGGAGCCCAAAAAGGCGAGATTGCCGAAACCGTTCTTTTGCCCGGCGACCCGTATCGTGCAAAATGGGCGGCCGAAACGTTTCTTGAAGACGTAAAGCTGGTAAACGAAGTGCGTGGCATGCTGGGGTTCACCGGCACCTGGAAAGGAAATCGTGTTACCATTCAGGGTAGTGGCATGGGGATGCCGTCTCTGTCGATCTACGTGAACGAATTGATCCGTGACTACGGCGCCAAAACTCTGATCCGGATCGGGTCATGTGGCGGGATGCAAGACAGTGTGAATGTGCGTGATGTTATTCTGGCGATGACGTCGACCACACTCAGCACCCCTTCGCGCGGGATCATGAGAGAAATGAACTTCGCCCCTTGCGCGGATTGGGGTCTTTTGCAGTCTGCAGCATTGGCTGCACAAGCCAAAGGTACGCCAACCCATGTTGGCGGCATCTATTCATCCGATGTCTTTTATGACGAACGCCCGGACCTGAACGAACAAATGGTTCGGCACGGTATTTTGGGTGTCGAGATGGAAGCGGCAGAGCTTTACATCCTTGCCGCGCGTCACAAATGCCGCGCATTGGCGGTACTGACAGTCTCGGACCACCTGCTGACCGGCGAAGCCCTGCCCTCCTCGGACCGAGAAAGCAGTTTTGGCGACATGGTCGAAATCGCGCTGCAGGCGGCGTTCCCGGACAGCTGAATTGCGCGATATCTAGCGCCCGTGCGTGCGGTCATATCCGTTGCGCGCGGGGCTGCGCCATCCCTCAAGCGCACCTTCAGCCGGGGCAAAGGTTTCTACCAGCAGGGGATAACAGGCTGCGGTATCCGATGAATGCTCGGACGAGCAATCACCGCCCGGGCACGCGCTTAGATTTCCCAGCAGGTCAATCTCGGCGAAAAACTCAAGATAGTCTCCCGGACGGACAGGTGAGGCTTTCATGAAATACTGCCCGGTATCACGCGTGAAACCGGTGCACATGAACACGTTCAATACATCATGTACCGCAGGCTCGGCTTCGGCCAAAGAGACGCCCAAATGATCCGCCAGCGCGCGTGTCAGATTCGAATGGCAACAGTGATGGTACTGGGATCCAGCTAGCAGATTACCGGTATAGGGATCACATCGGGTCCCGATCACATCGTGCACCGACCCGCCGAAATCATCGATTCCGTACCACCCCAGCGTATCTGCAATGATTGTCGCCATCGGTCGCATATGTGGAAAGCTCGACCACATGCGCTCACCCACGGTGATATGTGTGCCATGCAACGCGCGCGTCTTGCCGGAATAGAACCGCTCGGAAAGGTCGTTGAGGTTCCACAGGTTTAGATCGCCAACTTGCGATCCTTCAACAGAAGTGATCCGAAAGAAATGCCCTGCAGGCACCTCAAAGCATCGCGCATCTCGCGGTGGCACCAACACCTCACCCGTTTTGTGCGCTGTATCACGCCCAGTTTGATAGAGCCCTAGATCGGGTTTTGGTAGCCCTTCATTCGGGTAGCAAATAACGGGCGCAATCGCGCGGCGCGCATCTGCATCCATGGGTGGGTGGGGAGTATTCCGAGATTCTGACATGGACCGAGAGTGGCGCAGTTCGGCCCGGTGGGAAACCCCCAACAGCAGCTACTGTCCTTTCAGACACTGCGTGGGCTCAACATCAGATTTTGACACCGCGCCACAGTAAGCACAGCGCCACTGGCCCTCGCTTCGATGTTGCCGCCACCTGCAGTCGCGCGTCAGAGACGACGTGCGGGACCGCCAGAAAAAATAGGCAAATACGCCAGCGGCGAGCAGAAGCAATAGAACGGGCATAGCTCTGCATTGCCTATTGTGTCGTAATTTTCAAGCCCGCGCGACACGGTTAAGCCGCGTTCGCATATTCAAACAATTCTGGTGTTTCGTCTTTGGCCGGAACTTTGGGCTCGGGCGTATAATAGGCCCAGGCTTGCTCCAGAAATTCCAACGCTTTGGCCGCGTCGTGTTTTTGGTTTTGCATGTTCATCGGAGTGACCTCTTTTCGAACTCATCACTCCTCCCTGCGCCAACTTTAGATCCGCGCTCGTACAAGCGCATCGCATAGTTTTGCAGAGGCGGCATGCACTTGCCGCAACCCGGCAAGTGCTTTGTTTTGGTGCGTGATCAGACCGCGCGGTCCACCATCATCTTCTTGATTTCTGCAATCGCTTTGGCCGGATTCAGACCCTTGGGACAGGTCTTGGCGCAGTTCATGATGGTGTGGCAGCGATACAGCTTAAAAGGATCTTCCAGCTCGTCCAAACGCTCACCGGTGGCCTCATCCCGACTGTCGATGATCCAGCGGTAAGCATGCAACAGCGCGGCAGGGCCGAGATAGCGGTCGCCGTTCCACCAGTAGCTGGGGCACGAGGTCGAGCAACTGGCACACATCACACATTCATAGAGACCATCCAATTTCTTGCGGTCTTCGATGGATTGCTTCCACTCTTTTGCCGGACGATTGGTCTTAGTCTCCAACCACGGCATGATCGAGGCGTGTTGGGCGTAGAAATGAGTCAGATCAGGGATCAGGTCCTTGACCACCGGCATATGGGGCAGCGGGTAGATCTTCACGTCGCCCTTGATCTCATCCATCCCATAGATACAGGCCAGCGTGTTAATCCCGTCGATGTTCATCGCGCAGGACCCGCAGATGCCTTCGCGGCACGAACGGCGGAAGGTCAGAGTCGGATCGATCTCATTCTTGATCTTGATCAGAGCGTCCAGAACCATCGGGCCGCAAGTATCCATATCGACGAAATAAGTATCGACGCGCGGGTTCTGGCCATCATCCGGGTTCCAGCGATAGATCTGGAATTTGCGCACATTGGTCGCGCCGTCGGGCTTGGGCCAGGTTTTACCGGTGGTAATCCGGGAATTCTTGGGGAGGGTCAGTTGTACCATGGGTTCCTCTCCTTAGAACGTCCGCGCCTTGGGCGCGATTCTTTTCATGCTGATGCCTCCCTCGTCTTCGGTCGTCAGCGGATCAACGATAACCGGACGGTAGCTAAGCTCTACTTTGTTGCCATCGACACGGCTGACCGTGTGGACGCGCCAGTTCTCATCGTCACGCTCGGTGAAATCTTCATGGGCGTGTGCACCGCGGGATTCCTTACGCGCTTCGGCACCAACGATGGTGGCGAGCGCGCTTGGCATCAGGTTGGTAAGCTCGAGCGTCTCCATCAGATCGCTGTTCCAGACCAACGATCTGTCAGAAACCTTCAGATCATCCATCTTGGCAGCGATCGCGGTCATCTTCTCGACGCCCTCAGCCATGGTCTTCGAGGTGCGGAAAACCGCCGCGTCCTCTTGCATGGTGCGCTGCATCTCAAGCCGCAGATCTGCGGTTGGAATTGCACCGCTGGCGTTGCGCGCCGCATCGAACCTGTCAAACGCCTTATCGACAGAGGCCTGGTTCAGAACCGGGTTCGACGCGTCGGCATCCACAACTTTGCCCGCTCGGATCGCCGCAGCGCGGCCAAACACCACGAGGTCGATCAGCGAGTTTGAACCAAGACGGTTTGCCCCGTGAACCGAGGCACACCCGGCCTCGCCCACAGCCATCAGGCCAGGGACCACGGCGGTCGGGTTGTCGGCTGTCGGGTTCAGAACTTCACCCCAATAGTTCGTCGGGATACCGCCCATGTTATAGTGCACGGTCGGCAGAACCGGAATCGGTTCTTTGGTAACATCAACCCCTGCAAAAACGCGCGCAGATTCTGAAATGCCCGGTAGGCGTTCCGCCAAAGCTTCGGCTGGCAAATGGCTGAGGTTCAGGTGGATGTGGTCGCCGTTGTCACCATGTCCGCGCCCTTCGCGAATTTCCATGGTCATTGAACGGCTAACGTAGTCGCGCGGCGCGAGGTCTTTGTACTGAGGTGCATAGCGCTCCATGAACCGCTCGCCTTCCGAGTTGGTCAGGTATCCGCCTTCACCACGTGCACCTTCGGTGATCAGGCAGCCCGATCCGTAGATGCCGGTTGGGTGGAACTGAACAAATTCCATATCCTGCAGTGCAAGACCCGCGCGGGCCACCATACCGCCACCGTCGCCGGTGCAGGTATGTGCCGAGGTTGCACTGAAATAGGCGCGGCCATAGCCGCCGGTCGCCAGAACAACCATCTTGGCGTTGAAGACGTGCATCGTGCCGTCGTCCAGCTTCCAGCACACGACACCCTGACACTGTCCGTCCTCAGACATTATCAGATCAATGGCGAAATACTCGATGTAGAACTCAGCGTTGTTCTTCAGCGACTGACCATACAGCGTGTGCAGGATCGCATGACCGGTCCGGTCGGCGGCGGCACAGGTCCGCTGCACAGCGGGGCCTTCGCCAAATTCGGTGGTGTGGCCACCAAATGGGCGCTGATAGATCTTGCCTTCTTCGGTCCGGCTGAATGGCACTCCGTAATGTTCCAGCTCATATACAGCTTTGGGTGCTTCACGCGCGAGGTATTCCATCGCATCGGTGTCACCCAGCCAGTCCGAGCCCTTTACGGTGTCATACATGTGCCACTGCCAATGGTCTGGCCCCATATTCGACAAGGACGCCGCAATGCCGCCTTGGGCGGCCACTGTGTGTGACCGGGTCGGGAATACCTTCGTCACGCAAGCGGTGCGCAAACCCTGCTCGGCCATGCCCAATGTTGCACGCAGACCCGCGCCACCGGCACCGACAACCACCACGTCATATTCGTGGGTTTCGTATTCATATGCTGCTGTCATTGTTCTTGTTCCTTACTGCGCATATCCGAGAGCCAGACGCGCGAGCGCAAAGAGACCCGCAGCAATCAGTGTGTATGCAAAAGCCTGCGCTGCCATCAGCGCCAGCTTTTCTGCGACGCCATGCACGTAGTCCTCAATCGCTTCCTGGGCTTCGCGCAACAAATGCGGGACGACAACAACCAGTGTCAGACCCATGATAATCGCCGGGAACGGGCGGCTGTAATAGGCCAGAGCCTCTTCGTAGGTTCCACCTAGGGCGTGCCCGAAGGTAAATACAAACAGCGGAACAAGGATGACCAATGCCGCCGAGCTGAGCATCATTTGCCAGTGGTGATGTGTACCTGCACGTCCGGCCCCCATGCCCTGCGCGCGTTTACGGTCTGTGAGAAACTGCATCGCGAACCTCCCCTTAAAGCGCTACGGCTGTGATCAGAGCCAGAACAGTTGCCAGCACGAACATGCCAATGCCCATCTTCTCGGACACTTCAACATTCACGCAATATCCCAGATCCCAGATGACGTGCCGCAAACGGCCCAGCATGTGATAGAAAATGGCCCAAGCGGCGCCGAACATGATCAGATCACCCAGGAAACTGGTCATCAATCCATTGATCAGCTCAAAGGCGCTTTCCGATGTGGCCGCAGCAAGTAACCACCAGACGACCAACAAAGCCAAACCAAAAGACGCAAGACCCGTGATGCGCACCATAATCGAAGATATGGACGTCATCTGTGGACGATAGATCGTCAAATGTGGAGAAAGCGGGCGGTTGCCTCGATTTACATCGGCCATGTTGGCTCCTTTTCGGTTGGCTACCGAACGTTTTACTGTTTTTTACGACTCTGTCACGCGCTGCAGGTGCAAAATCCAGTAAATTTAACGCAAAATCGCTGATAAGCCGCGTTTGTGATCACACAAAATATTCTCGTGATCACAAATCACATTCGATACCGCCAATGTTAGCGTTTTCAATGAAAAAGCAATGTGATCACGAATCTATTATTGGAGCGGCGTCAGCCCTGCAGTCTGCTGTGTCACCTCGCGTAAAAGCTTCTTGCGAATACGTTCGGGATAATCCGCGAAGCCTGCTGCAGAGACGACAAAGGCCCCCTCGCCAACGATGACGTTCTCGAAGAAATAGGCTGTCAGATCGGGTTCACTTTCTTCAATCGCGATCGCGTTCACGGTGATGCCGCGATCCCGCAGTTTGGCGTGGATGGTCGACGGCTCGATTCCTTCATTCGAAATTCCGTCGCCCGAAAGATCAATAAGATGCCTTTCGCATTCGGGCACGTCGTCAAAGCTGGCAACGGTCATATCGAGCGCCTCACCTATCGCAGTTGAGAAGTTACGCCAGACACGAGGATCAGCTGCGACCTGATCAGCAAAACTGTCCAAGGTGTTAAAACTATCGATCCGGGTCCAGGGGATCGTGATCCTCTGGCGAGAACTGCCAGTCCATTGCACAAGCATCAGCCGAGCCTGTCCGCGCACCAGGGCCTCGGATACGATCGGGTCCCGCAGACCTGCGGCAAGACCGTCCATTTGGATACGATATTCCTCGGAATCAACCGAGCCTGAAACGTCTACGGCCAAGGCCAGAGCCAAATCACAAGCATAGGCCTGAGATGCCAGATACAGGCTGGCGGCGAGCGCACGAAACATCATCATGCGCCAAGCGTAGCATGGATTTCGCGGACCGTGATCACTTGAATGTCAGCCGCCAGAAGGCATTGGCTACATCGGCATAAGAGCCCAATAATCCAAATCTAGCAGAACGTTAGGAAGATATCTCCCCTCGTCATTGCGCAGAACGAAGGGCTCGCCGCCTTTGGTCGCAACCAAGCGCAAGCGGATGGCACCGATTCCGGGAGTTCCAGTCTCGGCCTTGTCCAAAACCTCGGACCAGGCTTTGATCGTATCGCCCGAGAAACAAGGGTTGGCGTGGGCACCGCCGTTCAGGCCAACGATCATCTGCGCATTCGCCAGGCCATTAAACGACAAGGCACGCGCCATCGAGATAACGTGGCCGCCATAGATCAACCGCCCCTCTGGTCGGAAGGTGAGGTCGAAATGCACTTTGGCGGTGTTCTGCCACAGGCGGGTGGCCAGCATATGCTCGGCCTCTTCGACGGTCACGCCATCGACGTGATCAATCGTTTCTTCCGTGTTGTACGCATCCCAGCGGTGGTTTTCGCCGGATTGTACAAAATTGTATTTCGAGAAATCAAGCCCCGGTGGTACCACCAGATCGCTGACATCAAGCGCCTTTTTCAGATTGGGCACCACCGTCTCTGGTGCAGGCGCGTCGAGGTTTGATTTGCGCACCATGACCCAGCGAACATACTCGATCACCACTTCGTCGCGCTGGTTCAGCCCGCGGGTACGGACCCAGACGACACCGGTTTTGCCATTCGAGTTCTGCTTGAGGCCGATCACCTCAGATTCAGCGCGCAAGGTATCGCCGGGATAGACCGGTTTCAGCCAGCGACCCTCGGCATAGCCCAGATTGGCGACTGCATTCAGCGAGATATCGGGAACCGTTTTGCCGAATACCACATGGAACGCCGCCAGATCATCAATCGGACTTTGCGGCAGGCCACAATTCCGGGCGAACTCATCCGAGGAATAGAGTGCGTGTCGCGCGGGATAGAGCGCGTGATAAAGCGCGCGCTCGCCATCCGTCACCGTGCGCGGCACGGCGTGATGCAGGATCTGCCCGACTGAATAATCCTCGAAAAAGTTACCCGGATTGGTTTTTGCCATTATTGCTGTCCCAGTTTCATGTCGGGGGTGTAATCAGCGGCGACCTCTTTGGTCACAGCCTGCGCGCAACGCATCACGTTATTTGCGGCGTCAAAGGCATAGGACGGGTCGCCATAAAGCTCCCATCCCTTTGCCAACGCGTCCGAGACCTTGTGGCAGAAGGCTGATGTGTCTTCCTCGGTCAACAAACGATAAAGTTTCGCCATTGATTAGGCCCCTTATCCACCAAACGGAGACGGACCAACCAGCCCGTGAATATAGCCCACAACGCCCAGCAGAACGATGGAGCCCACAAAG
Source organism: Ruegeria sp. I3 (assembly GCF_056532525.1). NCBI lineage: Bacteria > Pseudomonadati > Pseudomonadota > Alphaproteobacteria > Rhodobacterales > Roseobacteraceae > Ruegeria > Ruegeria sp. I3. The sequence continues at coordinate 143,406 of NZ_JBQFNI010000005.1, forward strand.
AACATGGCATCTTTGCCGTATGTGCCGGGTTCGCCCGGCGCCCAGTCTGGTTCGGATTTGTTGATCACGATCACTTCGACAATTGCCCAGGCCAGCAAGCCACCAAACAGGATGATCGAGGCCAGATCACCGTTCACCAACAGGTGCGCAAAGGCCCAGAGTTTAAAGCCACCCAGCATGGGGTGACGGACCTTGTTCAACAGGCGACCTTTGGTTCCCGCAGGGCTGGCCAGATAGAACGCGATCAACACCAGCAGGTTGTTGACGTGAATCAGAAAGGTTGGCGGCGCCCAGACATATATGAAATCGGTCATGCGATAACCGAAGATCATCAACAATACCGAGGCCACCAAGGCGAGCGCCACGACGCCCTTGCCCGCGTCGCCCATGGCGGCACGTCGTTCCGGCATCGCGCGCTTAAAAAGATGTGCGGCCCACCAAAGTGCCACACCAAGGATCAGAAGAACAAAGCCCATACTGGCTTACCCCGCTTGCAAAGCTACTATCGCCTCTGCTTTTGCCAGAGTTTCGCGGGCAGTTACAACGTGTAGGTTTTCAACAATCTTGCCATCGACAACGGCGACCCCCTGCCCCTGCGACTCGGTTTCCTCGAAAGCGGCAATCTGACGGCGAGCCAGATCAATCTCATCCTCGGAAGGGGCAAAGGCGGAGTTTGCGATGTCGACCTGGGCCGGGTGGATCAGGGTTTTGCCATCAAAGCCCATGTCGCGGCCCTGGGCACACTCGGCGGCCAGACCGTCGGTGTCCTTGAAGGCATTGTAGACGCCATCGACGATGATCAGCCCCTCTGCCTTGGCCGCCAACAGGCACAGGCCAAGCGAGGTCATCATCGGCAAACGGTCGGGGCGGAAGCGCGTCTGCAGCTCTTTCGCAAGATCGTTGGTCCCCATGACAAAGCCTGCCATCAGCGGATGTGCGGCAATTTCAGCTGCGTTCAGCATCCCGCGCGGCGTCTCCATCATCGCCCAGATCGGCAGGTCTCCGGTGATTGAGGTCAGCGCATCCACATCCGCCGCAGAACTCACCTTTGGCAACAGAACGGCATCTGCATCCATCTCGCGCACGGCTTCGGCATCCGCGCGCCCCCATTCGGTATCAAGCCCGTTGATCCGCACAATCTTGACCCGAGCACCATAGCCTCCGGCGGCCAAAGCCGCCTTGAGGGTCTCGCGCGCGTTCTCTTTCTCATCAGCCGCAACCGCGTCTTCAAGGTCAAAGATGATGGCGTCCACCGGCAAGGTGCGGGCCTTATCAAGCGCGCGTTCACGCGAGCCGGGGATGTATAGTACCGAGCGATAGGGGCGTTGGCGCGGGTCCACGGGACTCTCCCATTGAAATAATGTTGCGCGGAATGGGGCATTTTTTGACGGAAAGTTCAAGAACAAAATCGCCGCAGCGCAGCATTTCCTGCGCTGCGCAACGTGCGTTGCCTTAACGCGATGTCCTTTTGCCTACGGCACGCTGCTTTGAGCAAGAGCTTGAAAGGGGTGACCAATGAAAACGATTATGCTGAAAATGACGATTGGCTTGGGCATCATGGTACTGGCAGCGCAACAAGTCAGCGCACAGAATTGTGCGCCACGCGAGGACGTGATCAAGCGATTGGCAAAGTCCTATGGCGAAACCCGACGAGGCATCGGTATTGCGCGTCAGGGAGCGGTGATGGAGGTTTTTGCCTCGGACCAAACCGGCAGCTGGACCATTGTTGTGACCTTGCCGGAAGGTGTGAGCTGCCTGATCGCTTCGGGCCAGTCTTATGAAACACTGGCCGAAACGCTGCCGCCCAACGCCTAAACCAGCGCATCCCAAATAAGTTTGCTTCCCGTCAGGGTCAGCAAGACGTAGGCAATGTTGAAAAACAAGCGTTCGGAGAGCATGAAATGCGCCCGGACGCCCAGCCAGGCCCCGAGGATCGCAAACGGGGTCAGCAACAGGTCTGCCAAGGCTGTGTGCCAAGTGAAGAGGCCCAGATAGGCGAAGGGCACGAATTTGACGGCGTTGATTACCCAGAAGACCAGCACGGTCGAGGCTTGAAATTCGGTTTTCGTCAGGCGTTGTGACAGCAGGTACACGGCGGCGGGTGGGCCGCCCGCATGGCTGACAAAGCTGGTGAATCCGGCGATAAGCCCGGCAAACAGGCCCGCCGATGGAGGCAACCGGTTGGCAAAACCCCGCACCCAGCCTCTGGTCTGGGCAACGTGCCAGATCACGAAACCGACCGATATTCCGCCAATCAACAGACGTAGCAGATCGTCATCCGTCGCACGATAAAGCCACGCGCCCAGCGCGATACCTGGTACTGCGCCCAACATCAGAAGGCGCGAATCTGGCCAGCTCCAGCGTTTCCAATACGGCTTTAACGTCGCCAGATCGATCACCATCAGTATCGGCAGCATTAGCGCTAGCGCCTGTCCTGGCGTCAGTATCAGAGCCAGAATCGACGAAGATGCAAACGCCACTCCCGAGCCGAACCCACCTTTCGAGATGCCCGCGAAGATCACCGCCGGGATCGCCACTGCAAAAAACATCAGGTTCATCTCGAACATCAGGCACCCCGGAAATATGCATGATTCACAGGCGGTTTAGCGCAATCGGCGGGGTGTGTGCAAACGGTATGCGGTGGCATGCCGCGCCGCAGAAGGCTTGCGTGACGCCGCTTTTGCGACTAGCACAACCGCGATTTCAAAACCGACCGGAGATATTCCAAATGGCCAGACCCAAGATCGCGCTGATCGGCGCAGGTCAGATCGGCGGCACGCTCGCCCACCTCGCTGCAATGAAAGAACTTGGTGACGTCGTGCTGTTCGACATCGCCGAAGGCACCCCGGAAGGAAAGGCGCTGGACATCGCCGAATCCGGCCCCTCGGAAGGCTTCGACGCCAAACTGAAGGGCACCCAGTCCTATGAGGATATCGCCGGTGCCGACGTCTGCATCGTCACCGCTGGCGTGCCGCGCAAGCCGGGCATGAGCCGCGACGACTTGCTGGGCATCAACCTGAAGGTCATGAAATCGGTCGGTGAAGGCATCGCCGCAAACGCTCCGGATGCGTTCGTCATCTGCATCACCAACCCGCTGGACGCGATGGTTTGGGCGCTGCGTGAATTCTCGGGCCTGCCGCACAACAAAGTCTGCGGCATGGCGGGCGTTCTGGACTCGGGCCGTTTCGCACACTTCTTGTCGGAAGAGTTCAATGTGTCCATGCGCGACGTCACCGCCTTTGTTCTGGGAGGCCATGGCGACACAATGGTGCCTTCGGTGCGCTACTCGACCGTTGCCGGTATCCCGTTGCCCGATCTGGTTGAGATGGGCTGGACCACGCAGGAAAAACTGGACGCCATCGTTCAGCGCACCCGTGACGGCGGTGCAGAAATCGTTGGCCTGCTGAAGACCGGCTCGGCTTTCTATGCACCGGCGACTTCGGCGATCGAAATGGCCGAAGCCTACCTGAAAGACCAGAAACGCGTTCTGCCCTGTGCTGCCTATTGCAATGGCGAACTGGGTGTCGACGGCATGTATGTCGGCGTGCCTACCGTAATCGGTGCAGGTGGTATCGAGCGCGTCGTCGACATCAAGCTGAACGAAGAAGAACAGGCCGGTTTCGACAATTCGGTCAATGCCGTTAAGGGTCTGATCGAGGCATGCAAGGGCATCGACAGCTCGCTGGCCTAAGTCACGAACCCTAGAACCAACGAACCGGCCCTCTTCATGGGCCGGTTTTCTTTTACACGGTGCCAAGCTGGCTAAAAGATGTTCGCGCAAACGTCGCAAAACTCATCTATGAATGTGTTTTGTGGGCATGATCCCGGATCATCGAATCAATTTCCACGCCCCGCAATTTTTGTGATCACACCCCAAAAACCTGTGATCACAAATACTGAAAATCTTCGACAATTTCCCGTGACCCGTCAAAAAACTCTTTAATTTTGGCGCTTAGACACCCCTATAACGGTGTAATCGTAGTCAGACGGGACAATTTCGATGAACATTCACGAATATCAAGCCAAAGCGCTTCTTCGCAGCTATGGCGCTCCGGTCTCCGATGGTCGCGCAGTTCTGCGCGCCGAGGAAGCCAAAACCGCAGCCGGTGAATTGGACGGGCCGCTTTGGGTCGTCAAGGCGCAAATCCACGCAGGTGGTCGCGGCAAGGGTTCCTTTAAAGAGGCCGACGCCGGTGAAAAAGGCGGTGTCCGTCTGACCAAATCGGTGGAAGAAGCCGCCGAAGAAGCCAAAAAGATGCTGGGCCGCACGCTGGTCACCCATCAGACCGGCCCCGCAGGCAAGCAGGTGAACCGCATCTACATCGAAGCCGGTTCGGGCATCGAACGTGAACTTTACCTGGCCCTGCTGGTGGACCGCCAGACCAGCCGTATCTCATTCGTATGCTCGACCGAAGGCGGCATGGACATCGAAGAGGTGGCCGCTGCGACGCCTGAGAAAATCCTGTCCTTCTCGGTTGATCCCGCCACTGGTTATCAGCCCTATCACGGCCGCCGCATCGCGTTCTCGTTGGGACTGGAAGGCGCGCAGGTCAAACAATGCGTCAAGCTGATGAACCAGCTCTACAATGCCTTCGTCGAGAAGGACATGGAGATGCTGGAGATCAACCCGCTGATCGTCTCGGACAAGGGCGACCTGAAAGTACTGGACGCAAAAGTCGGCTTTGATGGTAACGCGGTATACCGCCACCCGGATATTGCCGAGTTGCGCGACACGACCGAGGAAGACCCCAAGGAACTGGAAGCGTCCAAATACGACCTGAATTACATCGCGCTGGACGGTGAGATCGGCTGCATGGTCAACGGTGCCGGTCTTGCGATGGCCACGATGGACATCATCAAGCTTTACGGTGCCGAGCCTGCCAACTTCCTGGATGTGGGCGGTGGCGCGACCAAAGAGAAAGTGACCGAGGCGTTCAAGATCATCACCTCGGATCCGAACGTCAAAGGCATTCTGGTCAACATCTTCGGCGGCATCATGCGCTGTGATGTGATTGCCGAGGGCGTCGTTGCCGCGGTGAAAGAGGTGGGCCTGCAGGTCCCGCTGGTCGTGCGTCTGGAAGGCACGAATGTCGAGAAGGGCAAAGAGATCATCAACACCTCGGGCCTAGACGTGATCGCGGCGGACAACCTGAAAGACGGTGCCGAGAAGATCGTGAAGGCGGTTAAAGGCTGAGTGTCATCCCGTAGGGTGGGCTTCAGCCCGCCTTTCCCAAGATTTTGGCGGGCAGAAGCCTGCCGTATAAAGGAGAACGCCAGATGGCAGTCCTCATCGACGAAAATACCAAAGTGATCTGTCAGGGCTTTACCGGCTCGCAGGGCACATTCCACTCTGAACAGGCCATCGCCTATGGCACCAAGATGGTCGGCGGCGTGACCCCGGGCAAAGGTGGGATGGAGCACTTGGGTCTACCAGTGTTCAACTCAGTCCACGAGGCCAAGCATGTGACCGAAGCCAACGCCTCGGTGATCTATGTTCCGCCACCCTTTGCGGCTGACTCGATCCTCGAAGCGATTGATGCCGAGATGGAGGTGATCGTCTGTATCACCGAAGGCATTCCGGTTCTGGACATGATGAAGGTGAAGCGCGCGCTGGAAGGTTCAAAATCGCGCCTGATCGGCCCGAACTGCCCCGGTGTCATCACGCCCGACGCCTGCAAGATCGGCATCATGCCCGGCCACATCCACAAGCGCGGCTCGGTCGGTGTTGTGTCTCGTTCGGGTACCCTGACCTACGAGGCCGTCAAGCAGACCACCGATGTAGGTCTGGGCCAGTCCACCTGCGTGGGCATCGGCGGCGACCCGATCAAAGGGACCGAGCATATCGACGTGCTGGAATGGTTCCTGGCGGATGACGAAACCGAGTCGATCATCATGATCGGTGAAATCGGTGGCTCGGCCGAGGAAGAAGCTGCACAGTTCCTGGCGGATGAGGCCAAGAAAGGCCGCAAGAAGCCCACGGCAGGGTTCATCGCGGGCCGCACGGCCCCTCCTGGCCGCCGCATGGGCCACGCGGGCGCCATCGTCGCCGGCGGCAAAGGCGGCGCCGAGGACAAGATCGAAGCCATGCGCTCGGCTGGTATCGTCGTGGCCGAAAGCCCGGCGCAGCTGGGTGAGGCTGTGCTGGAAGCCATCGGTTGACCAGAATTTGACTGCTTTGGGAGGAGCGGTAAACATGACTTTCGGCGAAGCCATTAAAACCTGTTTCTCCAAGTTTTTCACCTTTTCGGGCCGTGCCTCGCGGCCCGAATACTGGTTTTTTTTCCTGTTCATCGTGATCTGGAGCATCATTGCCGGGATCATCGACTGGCAGTTCTTCACCCAGGTCGCAGTGACTGAAACCGAAACATCCAAATCCGTCACGACCACCTCAACAGGCCCGGTCCAAAGCATCGTCAGCCTGATTGTCTTCTTCCCGCATCTGGCCGTTGCATGGCGGCGGATGCATGATACCGGGCGCAGCGGGCTTTATGCTCTGCTGCCGATCCTGCTGATACTTGGTGCGCTTGCCGTCCTGATCTTTGGCATCGGCCTTGCCAGCCAGTTCCATGGCGGCACGTTGGATATCCTGTTCACCCGCGCAACTCTTCTTATTGTCATTCCGACACTTCTTGTCCTGTTTGTGTCGCCCCTCCTGGTTCTGTGGTGGCTGACCCGCCCCAGCGAACCAGGCACCAACCAATACGGTCCCAACCCATATGAGGTAGCCCAATGACCGAACACTCGCCCAATACCGCCTTTCATGCCTCAAGCTTCATGCAGGGGCATAACGCCGAATATCTGGAGCAGCTTTATGCCCAGTACACCAAGAACCCCGGTGCGGTCGACGCAGCCTGGGTCGAGTTCTTCAAGGCCATGGGCGATGACGCGCCGGATGTGCAGCGCGAGGCCGAGGGGCCTTCGTGGGCGCGTACCGACTGGCCTCCGATGCCTGCGGATGATCTGACCGGTGCGTTGACTGGCGAGTGGGCCGAGATCGACGCCAAAGCAGCGGGCAACAAAATCAAGGATAAGGCGGCGGCCAAGGGTGTTGAGGTCAGTGATGACCAGATCAAGCGCGCGGTGCTGGACAGCCTGCGGGCGCTGATGCTGATCAGGGCCTATCGTATCCGGGGCCATCTGGCAGCTGATCTGGACCCGCTGGGCATGCGCGCCGCCAGTACGCATCCCGAGCTGGACCCGAAGACTTACGGGTTCACCGATGCTGACATGGATCGACCGATCTTTATTGACAACGTGCTGGGCCTGCAGATGGCCAGCATGCGCCAAATCGTCGAGATCGTGAAGAGGACCTATTGCGGCACCTTCGCGCTGCAATACATGCATATCTCGAACCCGGAAGAGGCCGCGTGGCTGAAGGAACGCATCGAGGGGTTCGGTAAGGAAATCGCCTTCACCAAGGAAGGCCGCAAGGCGATCCTGAACAAGATGGTCGAGGCCGAGGGTTTCGAGAAATTCCTGCATGTGAAATACATGGGCACCAAGCGGTTTGGTCTGGATGGTGGCGAGGCACTGATCCCCGCGATGGAGCAGATCATCAAGCGCGGCGGCGCCTTGGGCCTCAGCGATATCGTCATCGGCATGCCACACCGGGGTCGTCTGAACATACTGGCCAATGTGATGGGCAAGCCCTATCGCGCCATTTTCAACGAGTTTCAGGGCGGCAGCTTCAAGCCCGAAGACGTGGATGGATCAGGCGATGTGAAATATCACCTCGGCGCGTCAAGCGACCGAGAGTTCGATGGCAATAGCGTTCACCTTTCGCTGACCGCAAACCCAAGCCACCTTGAGGCGGTGAACCCAGTGGTTCTGGGTAAGGTACGTGCCAAGCAGGACCAGTTGAACGACGAAGACCGCACCAAAGTGATGGGCATTCTGCTGCACGGCGACGCAGCCTTTGCCGGACAGGGTGTTGTGGCCGAAGGCTTCGGCCTGTCGGGTCTGAAAGGGCACAAGACCGGCGGCACCATGCATATCGTGGTGAACAACCAGATCGGTTTCACCACCGCGCCGCATTTCAGCCGTTCCAGCCCTTATCCCACGGATATCGCGCTGATGGTTGAAGCTCCCATCTTCCACGTGAATGGCGACGACCCCGAGGCGGTGGTGCATGCCGCCAAGGTGGCGACCGAGTTCCGCCAGAAGTTCCACAAGGACGTGGTGCTGGATATCTTCTGCTACCGCCGGTTTGGTCATAACGAGGGTGACGAACCCATGTTCACCAACCCGATCATGTACAAGAAGATCAAGACGCATAAGACCACGTTGTCGTTGTATACCGAGCGCCTTGTCAGGGACGGGCTTATCCCCGAAGGCGAGATTGAAGACATGAAGGCGGCCTTTCAGGCACATCTGAATGAAGAGTTCGATGCCGGGAAAGACTACAAGCCAAACAAAGCCGACTGGCTGGATGGGCGCTGGTCGCATCTGGACAAGCACAAAGACGAATACATGCGCGGTGAAACCGCAATTACACCAGAGACGCTGGCCGAGATCGGCACTGCTCTGACCAGCGCCCCCGAAGGTTTTGCGATGCACAAAACCGTGGGCCGGTTGCTGGACCACAAGAAACAGATGTTCGAAAACGGAACCGGCTTTGACTGGGCAACGGGCGAGGCTCTGGCGTTTGGCTCTCTGCTGACTGAAGGCTACCCTGTACGTTTGGCCGGACAGGACGCGACGCGTGGCACATTCAGCCAACGCCATTCCGGATTTGTCCATCAGGAAACCGAGGAACGGTATTACCCGCTGAACAATATCCGCAAGGGCCAATCACATTATGACGTGATTGACTCGATGCTGTCCGAATACGCGGTGCTTGGGTTCGAATATGGCTATTCACTGGCCGAGCCCAACGCGCTTGTTCTCTGGGAGGCACAGTTTGGCGATTTCGCCAATGGGGCACAGATAATGTTCGATCAGTTCATCAGTTCGGGTGAATCGAAGTGGCTGCGGATGTCTGGTCTGGTCACGCTGCTGCCGCATGGGTTCGAAGGGCAAGGCCCAGAGCACTCATCTGCACGGCTTGAGCGGTTTCTGCAAATGTGCGGTCAGGACAACTGGATCGTGGCGAACTGCACAACGCCTGCGAACTATTTCCACATCCTGCGCCGTCAATTGCACCGGACCTTCCGCAAGCCGCTTATCCTGGTGACGCCGAAGTCGCTGCTGCGCCATAAGCTGGCAGTCAGCAAGGCCGAGGAATTCACCACAGGCTCGAGCTTCCATAGGGTGCTGTGGGATGATGCTCAACAGGGCAACTCGGACACTAAACTGGTGGCAGATGACAAGATCAAGCGGGTCGTCATGTGCTCGGGCAAGGTCTATTTTGATCTGCTTGAGGAACGCGACGCGCGTGGCATCGACGATATCTACCTGATGCGGATCGAACAGTATTATCCTTTCCCTGCGCATTCGCTGATCAACGAGCTTGAGCGCTTCAAGGGGGCTGAGATGGTCTGGTGTCAGGAAGAACCCAAGAACCAGGGGGCCTGGACCTTTATTGAGCCCAATATCGAATGGGTTCTGACCCGCATTGGCGCAAAACACACTCGTCCGGTCTATGCCGGTCGCGCAACTTCGGCCTCGCCCGCGACGGGTCTGGCCAGCCAACACAAAGCCCAACAAGAAGCGCTGGTGAACGAAGCGCTGAGCATTGAAGGAAAGTAAACGATGACGATTGAAGTTCGTGTTCCCACGCTGGGCGAGTCTGTCACCGAAGCCACCGTTGCGACTTGGTTCAAAAAACCCGGCGATGCAGTCGCCGTAGATGAGATGCTATGTGAACTTGAGACCGACAAGGTCACGGTCGAAGTGCCCTCACCCGCTGCTGGCGTGATGGGCGAGATCGTTGCAGCCGAAGGTGAGACCGTGGGCGTCGATGCCCTGCTTGCCACGATTGCGGCGGGCGAAGGAGCTGCGCCTGCTCCGGCAGCGGCGGCCCCGGCCCCGGCCCCGGCGGCAGCGGCACCCGCAGCATCAGGCGGCAGTGTAGATGTGATGGTGCCGACATTGGGTGAATCCGTCACCGAGGCTACAGTCTCGACATGGTTCAAACAGGTCGGCGACAGCGTTGCACAGGATGAAATGCTGTGCGAACTGGAAACCGACAAGGTCTCGGTCGAGGTCCCTGCCCCGGCGGCAGGCGTTCTGGCTGAAATCGTTGCGCCTGAAGGCAGCACGGTCGATGCTTCTGCCAAATTGGCGGTGATCTCGGGCGCAGCCGCAGGTGCGGCAGCGGCTCCGGTGGCAGCCGTCGCCGCTCCGACTGCAGCCAGCACAGGTAAAGACGTGTCCAACGCTCCATCGGCTGAGAAAGCGATGGCCGAAGCTGGTCTGTCTGCGGATCAAGTCACTGGCACCGGACGCGATGGTCGTATCATGAAAGAAGACGTGGCAAAGGCAGTTGCAGCAGCTACGGCCCCAGCGCCTGCGGCGGCTGTGCCCGCCCCCGCTGCCCAAGCCCCGCGCGCGCCTGTGGCTGCCGAGGATGCGAGCCGCGAAGAGCGCGTGCGCATGACCCGTCTGCGCCAGACCATCGCCAAGCGCCTGAAGGACGCGCAGAACACCGCCGCGATCCTGACCACCTATAACGAGGTGGACATGACTGAGGTGATGGCCTTGCGCAACCAGTACAAGGACCAGTTCGAGAAGAAGCATGGCGTACGTCTGGGCTTTATGTCCTTTTTCACCAAGGCCTGCTGTCATGCGCTGAAAGAAGTGCCCGAAGTGAATGCCGAGATCGACGGCAATGACATCGTCTACAAGAACTTCGTGCATATGGGTGTGGCCGCAGGTACGCCGCAAGGGCTGGTGGTTCCAGTCATCCGGGATGCGGACTCCATGTCTTTCGCAGCGATCGAGAAAGCCATCGCCGAAAAGGGCAAGCGCGCCCGTGACGGTAAACTCTCAATGGCGGAAATGCAGGGCGGCACTTTCACGATCTCGAACGGAGGCGTCTACGGCTCGCTGATGTCTTCACCGATCCTGAACCCGCCGCAATCGGGCATTCTGGGCATGCACAAGATCCAGGATCGTCCCATGGTCATCAATGGTGAGATCAAAATCCGCCCGATGATGTATCTGGCGCTGTCCTATGATCACCGTATTGTGGACGGCAAGGGTGCTGTGACATTCCTTGTCCGCGTAAAAGAGGCGCTGGAAGACCCGCGTCGCCTGCTGATGGATCTGTAAGATGGCGACTCATGTACTGTGGCAAGCCGATGTGGCCGATTTCGATGCCTGGCTGAAGGTGTTCCGCGAGGATCAACCGATGCGCAAGGCCGCGGGTATCCGCGACCTGCATGTCTGGCGCGATCCAGATCAGCGGGATCATGCGATAGCGATGTTCGAGGTTATGAATCTGGATAAGGCCAAAGCCTTTTTTGGGTCCGAAGAACTGGCGATGCACCATGAACGCGGCGGCATTGCGCATATATCAATCAAGCTGCTGGAACCCGTTTGAAATATAGGTACCCGACCCGCCACACCGGATCGGGACGCTGCCGGATCACCCGGTCGATTTAGGAGAATGTAATGGCAAATTATGACGTCATCGTAATCGGCGCCGGACCCGGCGGCTATGTCTGCGCCATCCGTTGCGCCCAACTGGGCCTTAAAACCGCAGTTGTCGAGGGGCGCGAGACGCTGGGTGGGACTTGCCTGAACGTGGGCTGCATCCCCTCGAAAGCATTGTTACATGCCAGCCATCAGTTGCACGAGGCCGAACACAACTTTGCAAAGATGGGTCTGAAGGGGAAGTCACCTTCGGTCGATTGGAAGCAGATGCAGGCCTACAAGGACGAGGTGATCGATGGCAACACCAAGGGCATCGAGTTTCTGTTCAAGAAGAACAAGATCGATTGGCTGAAAGGCTGGGGCTCAATCCCTGCTGCGGGCAAGGTCAAGGTTGGTGATGAGGTCCATGAGACCAAGAACATCATTATCGCGTCGGGCTCTGAGCCATCGGCACTGCCTGGCGTCGAGGTTGACGAAAAGGTCGTAGTGACTTCGACCGGCGCGTTGTCTCTGGGCAAAGTTCCCAAGAAAATGATTGTGATCGGTGCCGGTGTGATCGGGCTTGAATTGGGCTCGGTCTACAGCCGTTTGGGCGCAGAGGTGACGGTGATCGAATTCCTCAAGGAAATCACGCCGGGTATGGACCCCGAGGTTCAGAAGACTTTCCAGCGCATCCTGAAGAAACAGGGTTTGAAATTCGTCATGGGCGCTGCGGTGCAAAAGACCGAAGCCACCAAGACCAAAGCCAAGGTAACGTACAAGCTGCTCAAGGATGACAGCGAGCATGTCATCGATGCTGATACCGTGCTGGTGGCCACCGGGCGCAAGCCCTATTCGGAGGGTCTGGGGCTGGACGCTTTGGGCGTCGAGATAACCCCGCGCGGCCAGATCAAGGTCGGCAGTGATTGGCAGACCAACGTGCCGGGCATCTACGCCATCGGCGACGTGACCGAAGGCCCGATGCTGGCCCACAAGGCTGAAGACGAGGGCATGGCCGCAGCCGAGCAGGTTGCAGGCAAGCATGGTCATGTGAATTATGGTGTTATTCCTGGGGTCATCTACACTTGGCCCGAGGTGGCCAATGTGGGTGAGACCGAAGCGACACTCAAAGAACAGGGCCGCGCCTACAAGGTCGGCAAGTTCATGTTCATGGGCAATGGCCGGGCTAAGGCGAATTTCGCAGCCGACGGGTTCGTCAAGATTCTGGCAGACAAAGAAACCGATCGCATTCTGGGCGCGCATATCATCGGCCCCGCGGCCGGAGACCTGATCCACGAGGTTTGCGTCGCCATGGAATTCGGCGCATCAGCCGAAGATCTGGCCCTGACCTGTCACGCTCACCCGACCTATTCCGAAGCAGTGCGCGAGGCGGCGCTCGCCTGTGGTGACGGGCCAATTCATAGCTGACCCATCCTGAGCAGGTCCTCTACCCAGTCTCCTTGAGCGGCACCCCGTGTCGCTCAAAACCATTTGCGGCAGGTGATCAGACGCGGTTTACTGACTCCATTGCTTTTGGAAAGGAAGTCAGATGAGCGTCAGTTTACAGGTGATCTATCCCATAGGTACAGAAACACATTTCGATTTCGACTATTATGTCGACACACATCTTCCGCTTGTCGGCGAGCACATGGGGTCACATATCGAACGTACGGTCGTAACCAAAGGCATTGCGGGAGGCTCTGAAGCGCCAGCAGGTCATTACGCGATCGCAACGATCATGTTTGAAGATCAGGACGCCATGAACGACGCTATGTCAAAGGCAGGCCCTGTCCTGGCCGATCTGCCAAACTTCACCAATGTCAAACCGCAGATGCTGATCGGTGAGGTGATCGGCTGAATCAGAGCCATCCTTGCCTACCACATGGTTTTAGCGGCGCGGGCACCCCATTCCTGGTCATATTGCGCGCCGCCTTCCTCTCCTGACGTCATTTCCGACAATATCTCGCCAGCCGTCGGCAGGCCCTCGCTTTCATCGTGGCCACTCCAGGTTCTGGCCCGGATCAGGGCGCGCGCGCATTGTGTGTAAATCTCGGATATCTCGATTACGATGACGGTTGCGGGGCGTTTTCCGTGTTTTTCGAACCGGGCGCGCAGGGCTTCATCAGCAGTCAGTTGAGCGTTCCCATTTACCCGAACCACATTGTTCGAACCGGGCACCATGAACAACAATGAGACGCGTGGATCGAGTACGATATTTCGCAGGGAATCCAAGCGGTTGTTTCCCCGCCAATCCGGCAGTGCCAGGGTGCCTTGGTCCAGTTCCAACACAACTGGCCCTTCATCTCCACGCGGGCTGCCATCGACACCTTCGGAGCCGACGGTGCTGAGGATACACAGGCGTGAGGCCATAATCCATTTGCGGTAGAGCGGAGTTAGCCGCCGCGCCACTTTGCGTATGGAGGCTGCGCCGGGCGTGCCATACAGAGCCTCAAGGGCAGTGATATCCTTAACGAATTCCATCCAGGTCAAACCCCACTTCTCGCATCAGTTCGTTGGACCGTGTCTCAATAACGTTTTCCAGCCGTTCCAGAAAGTCATTCCGCGCAACGCCGGGTTCGATTGGATTTAGGAAATCGACAATCGCCGTGCCGGGCTTGCGCATGACACCGGTTCTGGGCCAGAAGACGCCCGCATTTGTGGCAACGGGTACGCACGGGAACCCGAGCCCTTCATACAGAACCGCCGTTCCAACCTTGTAGGGCTTGTGCACCCCAGGCGCGACGCGCGTACCTTGCGGGTAGATCACCAACTGACCGGGTTCGCTGAACTCGCGGGCGACATCCTTGACCATCTTCGCAACCGCCGCCCCGCGTTTGCCGCGATTGACCGGGATACATCCCAGACGGCGCGCATACATTCCGATGACCGGCGTCCACAGAAGCTCTCGCTTCATGATGAATTTGCCGTGTGGGATGGCGTCGAAGATTATGATGATGTCCAGAAACGACTGGTGCTTGGCGCCGATCACAACCTCGCCATGTGGGACTTCTCCGCGCACTTCGCAGCGAATACCAACCATCCAGCGGGCCAACCACTTGGTTGTGCGCGCATAGGTTTTGCATGCTCGCAATGCGCCACGCTTGGCGAACAGCGCATAGGGGGCAAAGACAAGCCCCAGTACCAGCATCCAGGCATAGATGGTGATCATAAAGATCAGCGACCGGACCCATTGAATAGCCATGAACATCACGAAAGCTCCTTCAACTTGCGCTGCGCGGCGGACCATGTGGCCAGAAACGCAACGGCCGCGCCCAATACCGGGATCAGCACGGGCAGGATCCAACCGATACCCTGAAACCCAAGGCCAGTGAGAAAACCACCCGCATCCGAGGCTTCGGGGAGCAACAATACACCCGTCATACCCAGCAAAGTGCCAACTGCTGCTCCAAACAGCGCCCGGAACGTAAAGCGGCGCACGAACGCTCCGGCGATGAACCGGTCCCGCGCGCCGACCTGACGCAGAACCTCGATTATCTGCGCGTTGGCGGCAAGCGAGGCGTTGGCGGCAAGCGTGATCATGGCGGCAGTGGCGCCACCGATCAGCAGGATCGAAATCCAGCCCAGACGCCGCAGTGAATTGGCCGCATCAACCAATGGTTCGCGCCAGCGAGTGTGATCATCCAGCACTGCGCCCGGCACCTCAGCCCCTAGCCGCAGCCGCAGGCCAGCCGCATCAAGACCCGGCTCACCTTCGATAATCTCTATAAGCTGCGGAATTGGTAAAGTGTCCAGAGGCAAGTCCGGTCCGAACCAGGGTGACAGCAGTGTGGCCTGCTCTTCGCTCGTCAACGCGCGAGCCGAAGCCACACCCGGCGTTTGCTGGAGGACATTCAAAGCAGCCTCGGTTTGCGCCGCACGTTGATCTGCAGGGGCATTGATCCGCAAGGTCGCTGCCCCCGCCAACTCTGAAGCCCAACGATCCGCCACACGGCCCGAGGCTAACGAAAGAGCCAGCGCAAAAACCGCCAGAAAGGCCATTGCACCAGACACGAACAGGGTCAATTGCGCGGTAAAGCCCGTGGGTGGCACCACCCGGTCGGCGCGGCTGTCACGGCGCAGCAAATTGCGGATCGTGCCCTTGCTCATAGATCCGCCCCCGCAAGCTGCACCCGGCGCTGCGCGATGCGCAGAACGCGAGCCTGAACCTGGCTTTTGGCGGCGCGGATCAGGCTTAGGTCATGGGTGGCGATCAGCACGGTTTTTCCCATCCTGTTCAATTCGACCAACAGGCGCAGAAGTCGTTGCGACATCTCCCAGTCCACATTGCCGGTGGGTTCATCCGCAAGCACCACATCGGGCGATAGGATGACTGCGCGGGCCAATGCGGCACGCTGGCGTTCGCCCCCCGATAGTTCAGGCGGGTGCGCCTCAAGCCTGCTGCCAAGCCCGACCCAGCCAAGCAGTTCGGTCAGATCGTCCTGCTGCCCATTTTCAGAGCGCCCCGAGACCATCAGCGGCAACGCGACATTCTCGGCCAGCGTCATGTGATCCAAAAATCGGCAATCCTGATGCACCACGCCAATTCGGCGGCGCAGCAGCGCCATCTGATCGCGGTCCATGCGGGCGATATCCACACCAAAGGCCATCAACCTGCCCGAGGTTGGCAACAACGCGCCATAACAGAGTTTCAGCAATGTGGTCTTGCCCGCACCCGAAGGCCCGGTCAGAAAGTGGAACGATCCGGGCTGTAATTGCAGCGAAACATCGCTTAGCAACTCACCACCGCCGTAGGTATAGCTGATATTCTCCAGCTCGATCACGCCTGCCCCCTTTATTCTGCTCACCTCTTGCCCGAGCGCAGCGGTGGATTCAATGCCTTGGGCGGGGCCAATTGGCGACACTTGGCCCGCGAAACCGAAAACACGCTTTGCTGTTGGGTCTTAACGGAATATCATCCCTGAAAAAACTATTATCAGGCCAGCCTTGAAGGCCAGGAGGCAGAATGCGTTTAACGTGTCCGAATTGCAGCGCCCAGTACGAAGTCCCGGACGAAGTGATCCCCGAGGACGGGCGCGAAGTTCAATGCTCGGCTTGCGAAGAGACCTGGTTTCAGGAAAAGTATCCAGTCGCCAGCAAAGCAGAGCCGGAAGCGAAATCTGCAACTGCAATCCAGGCAGCCTTTGCCGAACCGGAAGATGTTAAGTCAGAGGATGCGCCAGAACCCGATGCGGCCAAGGCCGAGCCAGAAAAGATTAAGGCAGAAGACACACCAGAACCCGATGCGCCCGAGGAATTGAGTGTTGGAAACGTAGACCCGGCGGTATCTAGCATCCTCAAGGAAGAGGCTGCACGCGAGGCAGAGCTGCGCGAGCGTGAAGGCAGCAATCTGGAAAGCCAACCTGATCTGGCATTGGATCCGCCTGAAGAGCCCAAGGTCAAACCGAAACGGCCCTCGGCCACTGAAACCGCCGCTGACGCAGGTCAGAAAGATGAGCTGCCGGATGTTGAGGCGATCAACTCGGGTCTGCGCAGCGACTTGACATCGGACGAAGCTGAAACCGATGCTCCGGCCCGCAAATCCGGTGGGTTTCTGCGTGGCTTTGCCTTGATCATTATCATCGGTGTCATTCTGTTTCTGATATATGGAAACGCCAATCAGATCAGCGAGGCGGTTCCTCAGGCTGATCCGATGCTGAAATCATATGTCTCACTGGTCGATCAAGCGCGCCTTTGGCTTGAGACACAGACCGGGGGCGCAGGGCAGAACTAGAACCTTTCGAGCAATCGCTTGAGGTATTCCAACTCGATCTGAGGCCGATCCTGTTCACCGGTCCTACGGCGGATTTCATCCAGCAACTCGCGCGCACGGCGATATACATCTTCGCCTTGCAGCAGGTTGTCGTCGGTCGAGATTGATCCCGCGGAACCTGGCGTACGACCCAATGGATCGCGGTTATTGGCCTGCATGTCGCCGGCCTCGGTCCCTTGACCCGGCTGGTTCTGCTGGTTCTGCGCCAGGGCTTCGCCCAGTGAACGCATGCCTTCGCGCAAGGCTTCCATCGCCTCGGATTGACGGTCAATCGCCTCGGCCAGATCATCGCTGCGCAAGGCGTCTTCGGCGTCGTCCATGGCCCGGCCCGCACGGCCCAATGCTTCGCGCGCAGCGTCGCCTTCGGGTGTACCACCGCCGGGCAGACCTTGTTGTTGCCGACTCAACTCATCCCGCAGCGCCTGCTGCCGATCCGCCAGTGACCCCTGACTTTGCTGGCCTTCACCAGCCTCATCCTGACCCTGGCCCCGACCGCCTTGGCCTTCATGGCTCTGGCCGCGTCCCAGACCACCGTTGCGACCCTCATTGCCCTGACTTTCGCCCGCTTGCGCACCGGGGTTGAACTGTTCCTGCAGGTCGCGGAATGCCTGATCGCTGAGGCCCTGTTGTTCGCGCAGGGTTTCTGCCAGCCCTTCCATGGCCTGCTGTCCTTCGGACTGGCCACCTTGGCCCTGCCCTTGTGTGACGCGCATGTTTTCCATCATTTGCTGGAACTCTTCTAATGCCTGCTGCGCCTCGGCCATGCGGCCTTGTTCCATGAGCTCCTGAATGCGGTCCATCATTCGCTGCAGGTCATCCTGCGTCATCTGCAAGGTTTCGCCGTTCTGGCCCTGCTGTCCTTGCTGCGTCTCACCGTTTTCCTGCGCCAGACGCTGGAGTTGCCGCATGTAATCCTGTGTCGCTTCGCGCAGCTCCTGCATCAGTTCGGCAATCTCTTCGTCGCTGGCACCGTTCTGCATCGCTTCGGTCAGACGCTCCTGCGCACGGCGCATCCGTTCCAGTGCGTCGGCCAGCGTGCCATCCTCGATCAGAACCGCCAGATCCCACAGCGCTTGCGCAATTTCTTCCTGCTGTTTGACGTTCAGTGCGCCGTATTTGTCGAAGGTCTCCAGCCGCCGCAGGATCACACGCAGACGCAGATACGCTGTATCTGAGCGGAACAGGTCCTCGGGTAGGTGCGAAACCGCACGCAGCAATTGCGATACACGCAGCGCGTTTTCGCGCGACCAGAGCAGATCGCGCCGCTGTTCGATCACCGCAGCAGCCAGTGGGTCAAAGAACCTACGGGCGGGCAGTTCTGTCAGATAAGGTTCCGCCACCGTTTCTTGATCCGCCGCATCGATGGCCATGAGGGTTATTTTCACCGGCAAATGTGCCCAAGGGTGCTGCGAGAAATCCTCGATCAAGTCTTCGGTGAAATCGGTCCGATCGCCTGTAATCGGCATTGGCAACTCGACCGTAATGATCTCGCGCGGTTCTGGCTCGGTCGCAAGACCGAATTGACGGTTGACCGCAGGCAGGTCCAATTCGATCCGGGCGGTGCCGGAGACGATTCCATAGTCATCCGCAGCAGCGAAGGGCAGCTTCATCTGTCCGCCAGCCTCTGATTGCGCCACTCCTGCCGTCGCGATCCTGGGCGCAGTGTCCGGAAGGATCTCAAGCGCCCAATCGCGACCGGCTGGGCCATCGATCCGCATCTGACCCGAGCGTTCGGCAACAAATTCCTGTTCCGGTTCTGTCGCGGCTTCGGTGCCCAGAGGTGTCGAAGATTCTGTCAGGCTGTGCGCGCCGATCTCGCCGTAGAACCGAAGTGTGATGCGGCTGCCTTTAGGCACTGTCAACGTCGGATCGGTCTGATCGGCAAGGTAGAGCGTTGGCAGCCCGGTGTAGCGCGGCGGTTCAATCCAACCCTCCCAAGTCGGGCCCTGCCCCGCCTGAGCGGTCCCCGGCGTCATGTCAGCGACCGAGCCTATCCGCCAGAACGAGCCGAACAGAGCCGCAACGACGAGTGCCAATAAGGCAGCATAGCGAAGCGCATAGGGATCGCGAGACGCCAGCCGCAAGTCGGGTTTCACCGGATCGGCCTTTGATGCACGATCTGCCATGCGCGTCTGGTGCGCATGCCACAGTGCCACCGAATCCGCATCCATCGCACCGATTGCCTGATCGTCCATCAGTGCTTGTATCGGGCGTCCGGGCAGGGTTTCATCCAGCCGAACCAGCGCCTCGGCCCGGGTTGGCAGGTGGAACCGTCTGATTCCCAAAACCGCTGTCGCAATTAAAGCAATCAATCCGATCGCTGCAGAAATCCAAACGGCTTCAATGCGCACAAGATCGTGCAGACCCAGCATCAGGGCGGCCAGCAGCGCCATAAGAATAGAAAAGAACGGCCAGAAGGCGCGCATCACCTGCTCAGCCAGCATACCCCCGTGCGTCAGCCACAGGGACAGTCTTGGAATTGGCAAGGTCTGGTTGTCGCGCAAGGCGGGCCTCCTGATCGGCCCGACGCGCCTATCGCGTCAAAGCCACTCAGGTATGGTATCGCGGTTTATGATTTCGTCAAAGCTTGGGCGTTCACGAATTACGGCAAATTGATCCCCGTTCACCAGAACCTCAGGGATCAGGGGCCGCGTATTGTATTCGCTAGACATGACTGCACCATAGGCACCTGCACTGCGGAATGCGATAAGATCGCCCGATTTCAGAGGGGGCATGTTGCGCCGTTTGGCAAATGTATCACCAGATTCGCACACCGGGCCAACGATGTCATAAGGGCGTTGTTCGACCCCTGCGGCGGGTTCTTCGACCGCCACTATATCATGATACGCCTCATACATCGCGGGGCGGATCAGGTCGTTCATCGCGCCATCGAGGATCAGGAAATCGCGGTCTTCGCCGGATTTAACATAGATGACCTTGGACACCATCAGACCCGCATTGCCAGCGATCAGCCGACCGGGCTCAATCTCGATCTCGCAGCCCAGATGGCCCAGTGTTTTCTTAACCATCGCACCATATTCGACCGGCAGCGGAGGCGCGTCGTTGGAACGGGCATAGGGAATACCCAAACCACCGCCCAGATCGAGGCGGCGGATGTTATGCCCCTCTGCGCGTAGGCGCACTGTCAGCTCAGCAACCTTGTTATAAGCCAGCTCAAACGGCTCCAACTCGGTCAGTTGTGAGCCGATATGGACATCGATCCCAATCACCTCCAGTCCCGGAAGGCTTGCGGCCAGTGCATAAACCTCGGTCGCACGCGAGATTGGGATACCGAACTTGTTCTCGGACTTGCCGGTGGCGATCTTGGCGTGGGTTTTTGCATCCACGTCCGGATTCACCCGAACAGTGATCGGCGCAACCTTGCCCAATACCAGTGCAACCGCATTGATCACCTGCATTTCGGGCTCGGATTCGACGTTGAACTGACGAATGCCACCGGTCAGAGCGGTACGAATCTCATCCGCTGTCTTGCCGACGCCCGAAAAGACAATCTTGTCTCCGGGCACGCCCGCGGCTTTGGCGCGCAGATATTCCCCGCCCGAAACCACATCCATTCCCGCACCTGCCTGCGCCAGCGTCTTCAGGATGGCTTGATTGCTGGCCGCTTTCATCGCATAGCAGACTAGGTGATCAGTGCCCTCAAGCGCGTCATCGAACAGCTTGAAATGCCGCTGCAGCGTCGCCGTCGAATAGACATAGAACGGGGTTCCGACCGCGGCAGCGATTTCGGAGATTGGCACATCCTCGGCGAAAAGCGCGCCGTCGCGGTAGAGAAAATGATCCATACCGCGCGCTTAGACCAAAAGAGGTATGTGGATCAAATGATTCCGGTAGGGTTGTGGTCACCGTCGCGGTTCAGAATGTCTTTGACGCGCCAACCCTCGCATATCCTGAAACCGAGACCCCGGACCCGCTAGGTGCGGCGGTTGGTTCCGTTCGGGGTGCGCCTGACGGGTCGCAAGCTGCAAGTACGGCGAGGCAGAGGATCAGGCCGGCAGGTCTCATGCATTTTCTCTTTGTCATTCAGGACGTGTCAGATGCAGATGGGTGTGCGATCAGTAAATTGCGATTTTTGGAGTTCAGAGCCCCAGATAAACGCCCAGCCCACCGCGTCTGAGACCAACGCCAACACCGCCATAGGTGCCGCTGCTGCCTACGCCGACGCTTGCGCTCATGGTGGGCTGTATGGGTTCGCCATCTGCACCACACCCGGCCAAGGCCGCTGCGACCGCAATCAATAGCACCACCCGTCGTATCTGCATTACACCAGCGCCTTCCATCGCTTGATCTGGGCCCGCACCTGATCCGGTGCGGTGCCGCCATAGGATTGGCGAGAGTTTACCGAATTTTCGACGGTAAGAACAGAATAGACGTCGTCGGTGATGTCCGCGTGGACCGATTGCATGTCCTCCAGCGTCAGATCCGGTAGGTCGCAGCCCTTGCTTTCAGCCATGGCCACCAGCGATCCAGTGACATGGTGCGCGTCGCGGAAGGGCAGGCCCAGCACGCGGACCAACCAGTCGGCCAGGTCGGTCGCAGTTGAAAAGCCAGACCCTGCAGCGGCAGCCAGGCTTTCGCGATTGGCGGTCATGTCCTTGATCATGCCTTCCATCGCGGCAAGTGCCAGCATCCAGTTATCTGCCGCATCAAATACCTGTTCTTTGTCTTCCTGCATGTCCTTGGAATAGGTCAGCGGCAGCCCCTTCATCACCATCATCAGGCCAGTATTCGCACCAAATATGCGGCCAACCTTGGCGCGGATGAGCTCAGCTGCATCGGGGTTCTTCTTTTGCGGCATGATTGATGAACCAGTCGAGAAGCGATCAGACAGTGATACAAACCGGAATTGGGCCGAGGACCAGATTACCAGTTCCTCGGCAAAGCGCGACAAGTGCATGGCGCAAATCGATGCGGTCGACAGGAACTCCAACGCGAAGTCGCGGTCGCTGACAGCGTCCAATGAGTTGGCTGCGGGGCGGTCGAAGCCCAGCGCCTCAGCTGTCATCTGGCGGTCGATTGGGAAAGAGGTCCCGGCCAACGCGGCTGCGCCCAAGGGGGATTCGTTCATCCGGGCACGGGCGTCGCGCACGCGGGACAGATCGCGGCCAAACATCTCGACATAGGCCATCATGTGGTGACCCCAGGTTACTGGCTGCGCGGTTTGCAGGTGGGTGAAACCGGGCATGACCCAGTCTGCCCCGGCCTCGGCCTGCGCCAAAAGCGCGCGGATCAGAGCCAGAAGACCGGATTCTGCGGCATCTAGCTGGTCGCGAACCCAGAGTTTGAAATCGGTCGCCACCTGGTCGTTTCGCGACCGGCCCGTGTGCAGACGGCCTGCGGGTTCTCCGATCACCTCTTTCAGTCGCGCCTCAACATTCATGTGAATGTCTTCCAGCGCAGTCGAGAACTGAAATTCTCCGTTCTGAATTTCTGACAAAACGGTGAGCAGGCCTTCCCGAATGGCGTGCGCATCACTATCAGTAATAACGCCTGTGGCAGCCAACATGGCGGCATGGGCGCGCGAGCCTGCGATGTCCTGGGCTGCCATCCGCTGATCGAACCCGATCGAGGCATTTATCGCCTCCATGATCGCGTCTGGACCAGCGGCAAAGCGGCCGCCCCACATCTGGTTCGAAGATTGATCGGTCATGAAAGAAAACCCGGAGTTGATATGCGCCTGTTACGTCTGATCCCCCTTTATATGGCCCTAGCGCTGGGTGCAAACGCCGCTTTGGCAACAGATGCGGCAACGCTTGGCCCATTGCGTGAGGGCAGCCTGAAGCGGCTGATCCTGCATAGTGAGCCCAAGCCGGTCAAAGTGGTCGATTTTGAACTAGAAGATGATGGCGGCACCGGATCGCTGGCCGACTACAAAGGCAAGTATGTGCTGCTGAACTTCTGGGCCACATGGTGTGCGCCGTGCCGCAAAGAAATGCCTCAGATCGCTGAACTGCAACAGGAGTTTGGCGGTGACAAATTCGAGGTTCTGACCCTGGCGACCGGTCGCAACACACCTGCCGGGATCAAGAAGTTCTTTGACGAAAACGGCATCGACAACTTGCCGCGTCATCAGGATCCGAAACAGGCGGTTGCACGCGAAATGGGAGTGATTGGCCTTCCGATCACTGTGATCATCGACCCCGATGGCAATGAGATCGCACGCCTGATCGGTGATGCAGAATGGAACTCGGACAGTGCCAAGGCGATAATTTCAGCGCTTGTCGAAGGCAATAGCTGAGGTCCCGCGCGCTCTTGCAGAAAATCTGTGTTAGAATGAGACCGGCCCCAACGGGCCGGTTTTCGTTTGCGACCGGAAGAAAGGGAGACTCCGATGAAACCGGTAGTTCTGTTGATTGGGCGGTTGCCGAATGTAATCGGCAACGTGGCACAACAACTGGATCACCTGCCGATTCAGTGGCTGGGCGCGCATGATCAGGATGAGGTGCGGCGGCAGCTGGACGCGGAACCGCGCATCGCCTGTGCGATCATGGGCGCGGGTCTTGATGACAAGATACGCGGAGAAATGGTTGGCATCATCGCCGCGCGCAGGCCCGATATCTGCATCCATCTCAAAGATCGGGCCTCTGGCCCTGACGGGTTAATGCCGTTTGTCGCACGCATCGTCCAGCATGAGTTTCTGGAAAGCCTGGAAAGCGGCTGACGCCACGCCACCTTTGACAGACAAATCGCCCGCTTGCAGGTTATCTGCAGGAGGATGGAATGCCGCTGGAAATACTATTGATCCTCGTCGTCGGCGGCATTGCCGGGGTCGCCTTGCTGCTGCATCTGACGGGCAAGTCACGCTTGCAAGTGCTGACGCCCGAGACAGCGCACGAACAGTGGCTGCGTCACTTTCCAGATGATTCCATCATTGACGTAACCGTTGCCCATGATGGTCACGCCGCCCTTATCCGAACCGAAACCGGAGCCGGTCTGCTGTGGTCCTTTGGTGCCGATACCGTGGCCCGCCATCTACGGGATTTCGATTGGCTGGATCATCCCGAAGGCTTTGAAGTCCTGTTCCACGATTTCAGCACTCCTCGGGTCATCGTCCACCTTGATGAGACCGAACGCCAGCACTGGCAAAATCTGATGGATCCCGCATGACCGATCACGTGAGTTTTCCCGACGCGGTGCAATGGGCCGTGCCCTTCTTCATCGCGGCCATTCTGGCCGAATTCCTTTGGATCGCGATCAAAGGCCGGGGCGGTAGGTACGAAACCCGCGATGCCTTGACCTCGCTAATCATGGGGGCAGGCAATATCGCCTCGGGCTTTTTGCTGGGCTTCATCGCATATGCGTTTTTCATGTGGCTGTGGCAGATCACACCGCTCAACCTAGGGACCTCGATCCCGGTCATCATCTTGTGCTTTGTACTGGACGATCTGCGGTATTACTGGGTGCACCGCTTTGGGCACCGCATTCGCTGGGTCTGGGCCAGTCATGTGAACCACCACAGCTCACAGCATTACAACCTGACAACGGCGCTGCGGCAGACCTGGACCTATACATTCACCTTCATGATGGTGGTACGTGCGCCGCTAATCTTACTAGGCTTTCACCCGGCGATGGTGCTATTCGTCGGAGGTCTGAACCTGATCTACCAATTCTGGATCCATACCGAAGCGATCGGCAAAATGCCGCGCTGGTTCGAAGCCGTCATGAATACGCCCAGTCACCACCGCGCCCATCATGGGCGAAATGCGCGATATCTTGATTGCAACTATGCGGGTGTCTTTATCATCTGGGACAAGATGTTCGGCACATTTGTCCCCGAGCAAGAAGATGACAAGGTCGACTATGGGCTTGTCCACAATATCGGCACGTTCAATCCGCTGCGCGTGGCGTTTCATGAATGGGTTGGAATCTGGCGGGACGCCACCCAACCGGGCCTGACGTTGCGCCAACGTCTGGCTTATTGTTTTGCCCCTCCGGGCTATAGCCACGATGGCAGCCGCGACAATTCCCAACAGATCAAGGCCAAGCACCTTGTCCGCCATCCGCAAGATCATGGCACACCGGGATTCGAGCAGTTCGGCACCAAATCACCTGCTTCCACAGCCAAGCGGGCCTAGGTCTCAAAAAGACCTTTTCTTTGCTTGAAATTTGGCACAAGCGCTCCATATCCCCTGAGATGTTTTAAGAGAGCATTTCCGGAGGTCCGCATGTCAAAGCTGATGAGAATTTCTACGATCACAGGTTTGCTGGGCCTCGTCATCACAATGACCGCCGCACTCAACGGAGCAATGCCCGCGCTATTGGGGCTGGGATTTGTCATGGCCGCGCTGGGACTTTTAGGAGCGCTTATCGGTGCGGCTGCTTCGCTGCGTCATGCTTGGCAATCAACACACTGATCTTCCACCCCGCCACCTGCGATAAAATTTTGAGTGTTAACCCCGGTTTTACCTGTCTTCCCTGAAACTGGCCCCGGCCAAAATCATCGGGATCAGGGGAACGGTACGTCATGGGAAACAGGAAACGCGCAGACCTGCCCGAGGGATCGGACGACCCTTTGAGCGCCGCCGTCACTTCACGGGATCGATCGGTGGTACAGATGGCGACCGAAGCCGTGAAGCATAGACAATGCAGGCTGGCGTTCCAGCCTGTCGTTCAAGCACATCCTCCTCAGGGCATCGCGTTCTACGAAGGGTTCATCCGTGTATTGGATGAAACCGGCCGCGTCATCCCCGCGCGCGAGTTCATGCCACAGGTTGAAAACACGCCAATTGGCCGGGACCTTGATTGCGTCGCGCTTGAAATGGGGCTGCGCACTCTGATCCGCAACCCTAGCATCCGCCTGTCGATCAACATGTCCGCGCGGTCCATCGGTTATTCCAACTGGTCGAGTGTGCTGGATAGGTTTCTGAAAAAAGACGCAAGCTTGGGCGAAAGGTTGATTCTGGAAATCTCAGAATCTTCGGCGATGCAGGTGCCCGAACTGGTGGTAGATTTCATGGATCGCCAACAAGCCCGCGGTATCGCCTTTGCGCTGGATGATTTTGGGGCCAGTAACTTTGGCTTTCGCCACTTTCGTGAATTTCTGTTCGATGCCGCCAAGATCGATGGGCAGTTCATCAGGGGCATCAGCAGCAATCCCGACAATCAATCGTTGGTGCGCGCACTGATTGCAGTTGCGCGGGAATTCGAAATTCTTGTTACCGCCGAATCGGTCGAAAGTGACGAAGATGCTCATTTCCTGATCGCAAACGGTGTCGATTGTCTGCAGGGCTTCCTATATGGGGCGCCTTCAGTCACTCCGCCCTGGAGCTCGGAAAAAGCTGCAAAAACGGGCAGTTGATAGCAGCTGGTCGCGCGGAACACCGCCAAGGCTCACTCTGAGACAAGCTGTCCGTTGCTGCAGATGCAGCATTGCGTTATTGCAGAAGATGCTTGAGCGGGGGATCACGAGGCGCTCTTGCACCCGGAGAAGACTTCTCCTCAAACCGCGCCGTCAGATTTCCCACAGGACCATGACGGTAAAGGATTGACTTTATGACCAACGTAGTAATCGCATCCGCCGCACGTACGGGCGTCGGTAGCTTTAGCGGTTCGTTTGCGAACACCCCCGCACATGATCTGGGCGCTGCCGTCCTTGAAGCAGTTGTCGAACGTGCCGGGATCGACAAGGGCGAAGTAAGCGAAACCATCATGGGCCAGGTCCTGACTGCCGCCCAAGGTCAGAACCCAGCGCGCCAGGCGCATATAAATGCGGGCCTGCCGCAGGAAAGCGCGGCTTGGGGCATCAACCAGGTCTGCGGTTCGGGTCTGCGTGCTGTTGCTCTGGGTGCACAGCATATCCAATTGGGCGATGCCGACATCGTTGCGGCTGGTGGACAAGAAAACATGACCCTGTCGCCCCATGCCGCCGCCCTGCGCGCCGGTCATAAAATGGGTGACATGAAATACATCGACACGATGATCCGCGATGGTCTGTGGGATGCCTTCAACGGCTATCACATGGGTCAAACGGCTGAGAACGTCGCCGAGAAATGGCAGATCAGCCGCGATATGCAGGATGAATTTGCGGTCGCCTCGCAAAACAAAGCCGAAGCGGCCCAGAACGCTGGCAAGTTCGCCGATGAAATCGTGCCCTTCACCATCAAGACCCGCAAGGGCGACATCGTGATGGACAAGGACGAATACATCCGCCACGGCGCGACAATCGAAGCCATGGGCAAACTGCGCCCCGCCTTCGCCAAGGACGGTTCTGTCACGGCCGCAAACGCTTCGGGCCTGAATGACGGTGCCGCTGCCACCCTGCTGATGTCGGCTGAGAATGCCGAAAAGCGTGGGATTGAGCCCTTGGCCCGAATTGCATCCTACGCGACCGCCGGACTTGACCCGTCGATCATGGGCGTTGGCCCGATCTACGCTTCGCGCAAGGCGCTGGAGAAAGCTGGATGGTCGGTCGATGATCTGGATCTGGTCGAAGCAAACGAAGCCTTCGCAGCGCAAGCCTGCGCTGTAAACAAAGACATGGGTTGGGATCCGTCGATCGTAAACGTCAATGGTGGTGCAATTGCCATCGGACACCCAATCGGCGCGTCCGGCTGCCGGGTTCTGAACACCCTGCTGTTCGAAATGAAGCGCCGGGATGCCAAGAAAGGTCTCGCGACCCTCTGCATCGGCGGCGGCATGGGTGTCGCCCTGTGTGTGGAGCGTGACTAAGTGCGCTGAAAACTAAATACAAAAGGGCGTCCACTGGGCGCCCTTTTTTGTTACAATCGGATCATACCCCTTAGATGCGACAATATCGCCGGACAGAAAGACAAGATCGATCACGAAACGATATTGCGCATCCTTAACTCTCAGAGTAACAGAATTACCAAGACGACTAAATTTGGAGGAGTCCTAAATGGCACGTACAGCACTCGTAACCGGCGGTTCCCGCGGCATCGGCGCAGCAATTTCCAAGGCGCTGAAGGCCGAAGGATACAATGTTGCCGCCACTTATGCAGGCAATGACGAAGCCGCCGCAAAGTTCACCGACGAAACCGGTATCAAAACTTATAAATGGAATGTTGCGGATTACGACGAATCCAAAGCGGGCATCGAAAAAGTCGAGGCCGAGGTTGGCCCGATCGACATCGTGGTCGCCAACGCCGGTATCACCCGCGACGCACCGTTCCACAAGATGACACCTGAACAGTGGCATCAGGTCATCGACACCAATCTGACTGGTGTTTTCAACACCGTGCACCCGGTATGGCCGGGTATGCGCGAGCGTAAATTTGGTCGTATCATCGTGATCAGCTCGATCAACGGTCAGAAAGGCCAGTTTGCGCAGGTCAACTATGCCGCAACCAAAGCGGGCGATCTGGGCATCGTGAAATCTCTGGCGCAGGAAGGTGCGCGGGCCGGTATCACGGCCAACGCGATCTGCCCCGGCTACATCGCGACCGAAATGGTCATGGCCGTGCCGGAAAAAGTGCGCGAATCGATCATCGGTCAAATCCCGGCTGGTCGTCTGGGTGAACCGGAAGAAATCGCGCGTTGCGTGGCCTTCCTGGCGTCGGACGATTCGCAGTTCATCAACGGCTCGACCATTTCCGCAAACGGTGCACAGTTCTTCGTCTAAACCGACGATCTGAGAATGAAAACGGGCCGGTCCATCAAGGACCGGCCCTTCTTTTATCCCGTAAGATCACGCGCGCTGCGATCAGCGGGAACCGAATAGCCAGGACCAGAATCCTACAACCGCCTTGCCGCGCTCTTCATGCGCGCGGTGAATGGCGTTCTGAATGGCTGGGTTTGTTGTCATCTCGATCATGCTGAACCCTTCTCAATCAAGTTGGATTTGTCTTGCCATCAACATGGCCTTTGATTTTAAATTGCACAAACGAGAGTTTTCTATCCTTCAGTTCAGAAAAACTTAACCGTCATGACCGACCGCCTGCCTCCGCTGACTGCTTTGCGCGCCTTCGATGCCGCCGCACGACATATGTCGTTTGCCAAGGCGGCGGAGGAACTGAATGTGACACCTGCGGCTCTGTCCTTTCAAATCAAGTCGTTAGAAGAGCATCTGGGCCACCCCGTGTTTCGCCGGCTCAATCGCGCTGTCGAACTGACCGAAGCCGGGCGCACATTGGCACCCGGAACCGCAGATGGCTTTGCCGCCCTGCAAGCCGCGTGGCAGGCGACGCGGAGGCTGCAGGATGAAACCAGCCTCACGGTTACAGCAGGCCCTGCCCTGACAGCGAAATGGCTGGCACCGCGCCTTTATGAGTTTGCCCGTGCAAATCCGGGGATTGACCTGAAATTCTCGGCCACTCTGCGCAACATGGACCTTGAACGGGATGACGTGGACGTGGCGATCCGCTTTGGCTACGGGCCGGATGAGGGGCTCTATTCGGTTCCCGTCCGCAAGGAGTGGCTGACACCGGTTATGACCCCGGAGCTGGCCGAACAATTCCCCACGCCTGCGTCGTTGCGCGACGCCCCCCTGATCCATGACGATTCGATCAGTTTCCTCAAGCCGCGTTGCGACTGGCCCGCGTGGTTCCGTGCGGTTGGATTGGATTTCACTCCGACCCATGGGGCGCATTTTTCGAACGCCGATCACGCCATCGACGCTGCCGTGGCCGGGGTGGGCGTGGTTCTGGGGCGGCGCGCCATGATCCTGAAAGACCTGACCGAAGGGCGACTGGTCGCGCCGTTCAAAGTGGCACTGGAGACCGCCGGGCGATTTCGTTTCCTCTGCCTGCAAGGGGCAGAGAAGCGACCGCAGATCGCAGCGTTCCGCGACTGGTTCATTTCCGAGATTGAAAAGACCGCGCATATATCGGATGAGTTTGAAATCATCCCTGTTGAGAAGGTAGCTGGTGAATGAGCAGAATGGGCGCGACCGCGATTGGTTTTGTCGCCGTTTTGCTATGGTCTCTGCTGGCGCTGTTCACTGTGGGTTCGGCCCCGACGCCGCCTTTGTTGTTGAACGCGATCTGTTTTACCATCGGCGGTACGCTGGGTCTGATTTGGACATTCGCCAGCGGCGGGCTGGGTCAACTGCGCCGGGTCGCGTGGACGACATACCTGCTTGGATCAATTGGCCTTTTTGGCTACCACGCGCTGTACTTTTCAGCCCTTCGCATGGCCCCTGCAGCCGAGGCTGGGCTTATCGCTTATCTCTGGCCTTTGCTGATCGTTCTTCTGTCAGGCCTGCTGCCCGGAGAGCATCTGAAACCGGGCCACCTTATCGGAGCCTGCCTTGGCTTTGCCGGAGCCGCCGTCATCATCACCGGTGGAGGCAGCGCTGGCTTCCAGATTCAACACTTGCCCGGTTACGGGCTGGCTTTGCTCTGCGCGCTGACATGGTCCAGCTATTCAGTACTGTCGCGTCGGCTGGGCGATGTGCCCACAAGCTCGGTCGCGGTGTTCTGCGTCCTGACGGCCATCGCCTCATGGGGCCTGCATTTCGCGGTGGAAGAAACGATCTGGCCGCAAGGCGCATTCGGCTGGGCCTCGACCCTTGCGCTCGGCCTCGGGCCTGTGGGGCTGGCATTCTATGTCTGGGATATCGGGGTCAAGCGCGGAGACATCCAAATCCTGGGCACCGCCTCATACGCGGCACCTTTGTTATCGACGCTTGTACTGGTTCTGGCCGGGATCGCCGCCCCGTCCTGGGGCTTGGCGATCGCGGCCTTGTTTGTCACCGGTGGCGCTGCCATCGCGGCCCGCGCCAGCCTGAAGGCCTAGAACCTTAGGTCGACAGGCGCTCGATCTCTTCTTTTAGCTTCAGCTTCTGTTTTTTAAGCTGTGCGATATGGAGATCGTCAATACCAGGTGAGCGTTGCGCTTCTTCCACTTCAAGACCGAGAATTTCGTGTTTTTTCTTCAACTCCGTCAGATGTGCGCTCACGCTCATGGCGGTCCTCCTTCTCTGGTTTGTAAGTGTCACGTAGGAAGTTGATCACATCATTTCCAGCCTGTCACGCTGCAGACGCACGAAATCTATAATAAATCCGACAAATTCGGCTGGTCATTGCCGATCAGGCAAAGTGCCCGGTCAAATCCGCCCCATCGCGCAACACCGCCGAGACCTTGGGGGTATAGCTTTCACCGTCTTCTAAGTGCCGGTCACCGAGGTGCAGAATCAGCGGTGCGTGTAGCCGAAATGCGGCGCGCCCGCCCTTTCTGGCACGCAAAATCACCAGCTCGGACGCGCGATCCGCACGAGGGGCCAGAGGTAGCACCTGAATCGAGCCCAAGCGGCCCGCGCACCCCGCAAGCATATCGGGCAGCCGGTCTGCCCTCTGGATCATGTGAAGATAACCGCGCGGCGCCAGACGTCGAGCGGCGACACTGATCCAGTCCTTAAGCGGCGTGTCTTCACCTAGTGCGATCTGCCGACCCGCGTCGGTGGCAGGGCTGTGCGCGCCTGCCCGGTAGTAGGGCGGATTGGCGATCACATGATCGAACTGTTCTTGTCGCAGATCATTCGGTAGTGCGTTCAAATCCGCCTCAACCACGGTGATCGCTGCGTTTTGTTCCGAATTGCGGCGGGCCAGATCTGCATAGCCAGCCTGCAGTTCAACCCCAGTTGCCTTCAGGTGCGGCACTCGCGCCATTAGGCACTGAATAGCAGCCCCTGCCCCGCAGCCCAATTCCAGCACCGACTGGCCAGCTTGTGCCGGCACCGATGCCGCCAGTAAGACCGGATCGACCCCTGCACGATATCCTGAGCGCGGCTGCCACAGACGCACACGCCCGCCCAGAAAATCATTGCAGGTCAGATCACTGTCGGAAAAGCTGCTCATCGCCCTAGCGGGATCTCGTTATCGCGCATGACCCGTTCGGCGCGGGTCAGATCATCTGCCCGCACCATCAGGCGACGGGGAAAGATTCCGATGCCACCTTCTAGGATGCTCATATTTACGTCCATCTGAAAGCAGTCTATATCCTCGCCCTCAAGGAGAGCCGTTGCAAAGGCTAGGATTGTCGGATCGGTGCTGCGCAATAGTTCTTTCATGGGGATGGATGTAAGGGCAAGGTGACAGGGATGTCGAGCCTTGTATCAGGAGAGTGATGAACGTCAGCACGATCTCGAAACCGCATGAGCGTCTGGCAGAGATGCTTGCGGGCGAAATGGCAGCAGTAAATACGCTGATTCGGACGCGTATGGCGTCGGAACACGCCCCGCGCATTCCCGAAGTGACCGCGCACCTGGTCGAGGCGGGCGGCAAGCGTCTGCGCCCGATGCTGACCCTGGCGGCGGCGCAGCTGTTCGGCTATTCAGGCGACCATCACGTCAAGCTGGCTGCAACGGTTGAGTTCATTCATACCGCAACCCTGCTGCATGACGATGTCGTAGATGAAAGCGGGCAGCGGCGCGGGCGACCGACGGCAAACCTGCTATGGGACAATAAATCCAGTGTTCTGGTTGGCGATTACCTGTTTTCCCGCAGCTTTCAGTTGATGGTCGAAACCGGTTCGTTGCGGGTTCTG
Organism: Ruegeria sp. I3; assembly: GCF_056532525.1. Classification (NCBI taxonomy): domain Bacteria; kingdom Pseudomonadati; phylum Pseudomonadota; class Alphaproteobacteria; order Rhodobacterales; family Roseobacteraceae; genus Ruegeria; species Ruegeria sp. I3. The sequence continues at coordinate 176,152 of NZ_JBQFNI010000005.1, forward strand.
GATATCCTTGCAAATGCGTCGGCCACAATCGCCGAAGGCGAGGTGCTGCAGATGACAGCGGCCACCGATCTGGGCACGGATGAAAGTGTCTACCTGCAGGTTGTGCGCGGCAAGACAGCGGCACTGTTTTCTGCTGCAACCGAAGTGGGTGGTGTGATCGCAGGCGCGACTGAGGCTCAGGTCAAGGCGCTGTATGACTATGGCGATGCGCTTGGAATCGCGTTCCAGATCGCAGATGATCTTTTGGATTATCAGGGCGATAGTGCGGCCACAGGCAAAAACGTCGGCGACGACTTCCGTGAACGCAAATTGACCCTGCCAGTGATCAAAGCCGTGGCTCAGGCAACTGCCGAGGAACACGCGTTTTGGGAACGGACGATCGGTCGCGGGCGGCAGGAAGAGGGTGATCTGGATCACGCTTTGTCGCTGATGGCCAAATACAGCACGCTGGATGCAACCCGCGCGGATGCGTTTGGTTGGGCGGCCAAGGCCAAGGCTGCGCTGGCGCCTCTTCCGGATCACGAAATCCGCACCCTGTTAGGCGATCTGGCCGATTACGTCGTATCGCGCCTTAACTGAGCGTCGTTGCGCGGCACCACCAACCGGGTTGGGCCGCGCCGATCTCATAGGCGGCAAAATGGGCTGCTTTGAGCGTTGGAAAAAGTGCGAAACAGGTTGAGCCTGAACCCGACATACGAACCATCAACGCGTCTCGGGTGCCTTCCAACGCCGCTATGACCTCCGCAATGCCCGGCGCTACAGATATTGCAGGTGCCTCTAAATCATTCCGCTGAACCTGCAACCACGTGGCGCAGTCTTCCGGTGTTTTGAATGCAGGGATCTCAGCAGGCATCGGTGCGTTGTCTCTGCTGTGCAAAGCGGAAAACACCGGGCCGGTGGGAACTTCAATACCCGGATTGACCAAAAGCGCCGGGAGGGGCGGCAACGCCATCGGCTCAATCTGTTCACCAATCCCGCGCATACGCGCTGCAGCAGCATGTATGCATACCGGGACATCCGCGCCGAGCGACAGCGACACGCTATCGGGCCACTCTCCCCCCTTCGTCACGGTGCGCAAAACCGCCGCAGCATCCGATGAGCCGCCCCCGACACCGCCACCGTGCGGCAGTTGTTTGTTCAGATGAATGCGACCGGTCCAGCCTGCGACCTCGGCGGCCTGCCAGACCAGATTGCGATCATCGGTCGGTACGCCATCCGAAGACTCACCCGTGACCGACAGAGACAGCTCGGGGTCGGAACTGAGGCTCAACTGATCCCCAACATCGGCAAAGGCCACCAACGAATCAAGCAGATGATAGCCATCCGCGCGTTGGCCGGTCACATGCAGGGTCAGGTTGATCTTGGCGGGGGCAAATGCCTCAGCCTTCATTGGCGACCTTCAGGGGTTCGGCACCTTCCTCGGCCAGAACCGCATCCAATCCGACTTCAATCTTGCGGCGGATGCGTTCAGGATCGGCTTCACCGTCGGTATCTTCAGGATCAATGAAAGATAGTGCTCGTTTCCACTGGAACTCGGCTTCACGCCCGCGACCTACGGCCCAGTAAACATCGCCCAGATGGTCATTTACCACCGGATCGACCGGCATCAGTTCAACGGCGCGCTCCATGTGGTCGACTGCTTCGTCGTACCGGCCCAGGCGGAACAACACCCAGCCCAAGCTGTCAACGATATAGCCGCTGTCAGGGCGCGCTGCGACTGCGCGTTCGATCATATTCAACGCTTCGTCCAATTTCTCGCGCCGCTCGACCAGCGAATACCCGAGATAGTTCAGCACCTGTGGTTGGTCCGGGTTCAACTCAAGCGCGCGGCGGAAATCGGCCTCGGCCTCGTCCCAGTTCTTCAGACGTTCATGCGATATCCCGCGGGCATAATGCAGGAACCAGTTTCCGCCTGCACCCTCTTCCGTCAGGCCAATCGCCTTGTCGTAAGAGGTGACCGCTGCCGCGTAATCCTCTTGCTGGCGCCGCAGGTCGGCCAAAGCTACATGCACACCGGGCAAATCGGGGCTTTGAGCGGCAAGGTTTTGCAGGACTTCGGCGGCAGCTTCTTTTCTGTCAGAGCGACTGAGGACCTCGGCGCGCCCCAGCTCGGCGGCATGATAATCGCTGCTGTCCGGAGGCACCTGCCGATAGACATCAACCGCCAGATCATATTGTTCCAGCCCATCCAACAACTCAGCGCTTAGCAAAAGCGCATCAATATGGTCAGGCCGCAGAAAGGCCGCGACGCGGGCATATAGCAGAACATAATCCTGCGCGGCCTCCGCACTCAGCGCAGCGCCAACGGTGAAGAAAACCTCGGCCATGCCATCCTGTGCAGAACGGACATGGGTAAAGGGCAGCGTTTCGCCATCAGACAGCCGAGTGACGTAACCTTCGATGGTCGGATCACTGCCGGCGGCAAAGACGTTATCCAGAAATTCCAGCGCATCGTCGTTGCGATCCAGCTGCGATAGCACTTCGGCACGCGCCAGCGCAGCCCGGCGTGAAAAACGGGCGACCAGGCCATCATCTGCGGCAAGGATCGCCTCGGCCCCCTCAAAGTCTCCGACCGACGCCAACGCCATGGCCTTGTGATAAAGTGCAAATTCTTTCAGACCTTCCTGCGTGGTAACAACGTCAAATTGTTCCATCGCTTTGGTCATGGCGCCTTGCCCCATATGAGCCCAAGCAATCATCAGGCCATCAACCAGCGGTCCAACCCCTTGCGTTTCAGGATCGCGGGCCAGAAATTCATCCAGCTTGCCATCTGCCACCAGATTGGCGGCGATCACCATCCGAGCGGCCTGGCTGGGCAGTTCATTTTCCTCGATAACTTCGGCGACGGTCAGGGCCCGCTCAATCTCACCCAAAGCGAGCCGGGCGACGACCACGTTTTCCAGCAGTTTCGGATTTTGGGGATCAGCGCGAAGCGCCTGCGCATAGTAACGCTCGGCAGCGGGATAGTCGCTCTCATAAATCGCCTGACGCCCGGCCAGATACGACCCCGATCCGGTATCCGATACCGCAGGAAACGCGATTGAAGAACTGAGGATCACGGCCAGAGCCGCGCGTCGAACCAGGGAAACCACTGATAATCTGCCTTGCTGTCGTTGACTGACCGACAAGCTAGGGCTTTGCTGGGCGAGAGGCAATGGCAGAGCCTTCACGACCCTGCCAACGCCCGTGTTCTTGCCTACATATTGGGGTAGTTCGGCCCGTCGCCGCCCTGCGGTGTAGTCCAGGTGATGTTCTGGCTGGGATCCTTGATGTCACAGGTCTTGCAGTGAACACAGTTCTGGAAGTTGATCACGAATCGCGGCCCGTCTTCATCCTCGACCATCTCATAGACGCCTGCGGGGCAGTAACGCTGTGCTGGCTCGTCGAATTTGGGCAGGTTGACCTTAACCGGGATGTCCGGGTCGGCCAGTTTCAGATGACAAGGCTGGCTTTCCTCGTGATTGGTGGCCGCAAACGATACGTTCGTCAGGCGGTCAAAGGACAGTGTGCCATCGGGTTTCGGATAGTCGATGGGTTGATGCTTGCTGGCATCTTCGGTCGATTCCGCGTCGTTCTTGCCGTGGCCCAGCGTGCCCAACAGCGAGAAGCCCAGCGTATTGGTCCACATGTCCATACCGCCCAGTACCAGGCTGGCGGTCAGGCCGTATTTCGACCAAAGAGGTTTGACGTTGCGCACCTTCTTCAGATCCGAGCCGATTGCACCATCGCGAACGTCGGCCTCATAAGCGGTCAGCTCATCACCCGAACGCTCGGCCTTGATGGCATCATAGGCGGCCTCGGCCGCGGCCTTGCCTGACAGCATCGCGTTGTGGTTGCCCTTGATGCGTGGCACGTTGACCATGCCCGCCGAGCAACCCAACAGCGCAACACCCGGTGCGACCAGTTTCGGCATCGACTGGTAGCCACCCTCGGTGATCGCGCGGGCACCATAAGCCACACGCTTGCCGCCCTTAAGCAGGTCAGCCACCATCGGGTGGTGCTTGAAGCGCTGGAATTCCATGTAGGGGTACAGGTGCGGGTTTTTGTAGTTCAGGTGAACCACAAAGCCGACATATACCTGATTGTTTTCAAGGTGATAGATGAACGACCCGCCTCCCGCGTTGCTGCCCAGCGGCCAGCCCATGGTGTGCGTGACGCTGCCTTCTTTGTGCTTGGCCGGGTCGATCTCCCAGATCTCTTTCATGCCGACGCCGTATTTCTGCGGCTCTTTACCGGCAGACAGGTCGTATTTGGCGATGACTTCCTTGGACAGTGAGCCGCGCACGCCTTCCGACAGGAAGACATATTTGCCATGCAGTTCCATGCCCGGCTCGGTGTTGGGGCCGTAGGATCCGTCTGGCTCCAGACCAAATACACCGGCTACAACGCCTTTGACTTCACCGTTCTCACCGTAGACCAGCTCGGAACAGGCCATGCCGGGGAAGATTTCGACGCCCAGCTCTTCGGCCTGTTCGGCCATCCAGCGGCAGACATTGCCCATCGAGACGATGTAGTTGCCGTGGTTGTTCATCAGCGGCGGCATCGGGAAATTGGGGATGCGGATCTTGCCAGCCTCGCCCAGCATGTAGAAATTGTCTTCATGCACAGGCACGTTCAGCGGGGCACCCTTTTCCTTCCAATCGGGGATCAGAGCATCCAGACCACAAGGGTCCAGCACCGCACCCGACAGGATATGCGCACCCACTTCCGAACCCTTCTCTAGAACCACGACGTTCAGGTCGGCATCCAGCTGTTTCAGACGGATGGCCGCAGACAGGCCCGCAGGGCCAGCACCCACGATCACCACGTCATATTCCATCGCTTCGCGTTCAATCTCGGCCATCGCGGGCTCCTTAGCTAACTTTCCGAATTGGCGCTTTCTTCATGCGGTCGGCGCAATATTGTTTCACGGCTGATTACATGGTCATAAAGACTTTGGTCAATCGAAACACGGCGTAACAACGCCGCTATTCGACACTTCAGGCTTCGGGTGCGTCCCCCATGAGGTATCTGGGACCGCTACCATGGGATTTGGCCCTGTCATCGGGGTTGTAAAGCTTGCATTTCGGCAGGCTGAGGCAGCCGCAACCAATACATCCATCCAGATTGTCGCGCAGTCGCATCAGCGTATCGATTCGCTGATCCAGATGCGTGCGCAGCCGTTCGCTGATACTCTTCCAGTCCTGAGGCGTCGGTGTGCGGTTTCCTGGCAAGCCCGACAATACCTCGCGGATCTCGGGCAAAGTCAGACCGAATTGCTGCGCGATCATCACAAAGCTTAGCCGTCGGATATCGGCGCGCTGATAACGCCGCTGCCCACCCGCGTTACGCCATGGAGATATCAAACCTTGCGCCTCGTAGTATCGGATCGCCGACACTGCCAACCCAGTGCGCCGGGCCAATGCTCCAATCGCCAGACCTTCCGAAACAACCATTACATCCTCCCAAAGAAATCTCTTGACCTAAAGTTAGGTTTAGAAATTACAGTGAGTCGGGACAAGCCTCAAATTGGAAGGAGAATCCCATGATGGCGACGCTGGAACATACTAATTTCACGGTCCGCGACCCAAAGGCATCTGCGGCGTGGATGCAGAAAGTCTTTGACTGGAAAACACGCTGGGAAGGCCCTGCTATTGCCGGTGGCTATACGGTGCATGTGGGCAGCCCACATACCTATCTGGCACTCTACGCCCCCGGCGATCCCAAGCCATCAGGCGAAAACAGCTATGATTTCGTGGGCGGCTTGAACCATGTAGGTGTGCTGGTCGAGGATATCGACGCCACCGAGGAAAAGGTCCGCAAAGCGGGATTTGAACCGCACAACCACGCAGACTATGAGCCAGGCAAGCGGTTCTATTTCGAAGATGACAATGGCATCGAATTCGAAGTGGTTCAGTATGATTGAGATGCTGTGGCTTGGGCACGAAGCCAGCCGTTGGCGAAGTGGAGAATTGTTGGGACAGCGCCACAGGCGCACCCGCCCCCCGGAACGGCGGCGCTAAGTTGCGAGTTTACTGACAACGCACACCTCCCCTCTTGCAATTCACGCCTCATTTGGGTCAGGTAAATGCCAACCCATCCTTCGCCCCGACGCTATTGTGCGGCGGGGCGTAACAATTTCTGCGTGGACGACAAGACAATGGAAAAGATCCCCATGACGCCTTCGGGCAATGCCGCGCTCGAGGCAGAGCTGAAGAATCTGAAATCCGTCGAGCGCCCGGCGATCATCGAGGCGATTGCCTCAGCCCGCGAACTGGGCGACCTGAAAGAAAACGCCGAATACCACTCGGCGCGCGAAAAGCAGGGCTTTATCGAAGGCCGCATCAAAGAGCTTGAAGGCATCCTGTCGCTGGCAGATGTCATTGATCCGGCCAAACTGTCAGGGGCCATCAAGTTCGGCGCGAAGGTCACGTTGGTGGATGAAGATACCGACGAAGAAAAGACCTGGCAGATCGTGGGTGAGTATGAGGCCAATATCGAAGCGGGCCTTCTGAACATCAAATCCCCCATCGCCCGCGCCCTGATTGGCAAAGAAGAAGGCGACAGTGTTGAGGTCCGCACCCCCGGAGGCGTGCGCTCTTATGAAGTTCTGAGTATCGAATACGCCTGACCGGAGCGTTTGTCATGTCAGGGTCTGAACCTGAGCAAGAACCCGAGAAACCCACCTCGCTGGGTATCTACGACCGTCCGGCGCACCGTTCGGTCACCGAGATCGAGATTGCAGCAGTTGTTCTCAGCCTGATCTGGCTGGTGGTGTCGGTCGTGTTTCTGGTACTGCCCGGCGGGCAACAAGGAGGGTTCATCGTCACCTTCCTGGCGGTGTTCATGCCGGTTGCAATGATCTGGGTCGCAGCCCTCGCGATGCGCGCCAGCCGGGTGATGCGCGAAGAAAGCGCCCGCCTGCAGACAGCCATCGATGCGATCCGCAACAGCTATGTCGTTCAGCAACAACGCGCGGCCAGCACGTATGAACCGACGGTCGGCAAGAAACTGGATGAAATCGCCGAAAGCGCAAAAAAGACCGAGAGCGCGCTGGCGACATTCTCGACCAATCGCGGTGAACCCGGGCGCACCCAAAGGCCCGCGCCGGACATGGCCAATCAGACTTCGTTGGAACTTGGCACCTCAGCGGAAGAAATTGCGCCCCCGTTGCCCACCGACATCTTTATCCGCGCCCTGAACTTCCCCGAGACGCAAAGCGATGCCGAGGGATTTAACGCGCTGCGGCTTGCATTGAAAGATCGCAAGACCTCGAAACTTGTGCAGGCCTCACAAGATGTTCTGACCCTTCTCAGCCAGGAAGGCATCTATATGGATGACCTGCGCCCCGATATGGCGCGACCCGAAGTCTGGCGGCAATTTGCCCAAGGCGCGCGCGGGCGGTCGGTGGCTGCCTTGGGTGGCATTCGGGACCGTTCGTCACTGGCGCTGACTGCGGCGCGGATGAAACAGGATCCGATCTTTCGCGATGCCGCACACCATTTCCTGCGCCGCTTTGACCATATGATCGTCGAGTTCGAACCTAATGCCAGCGATGCCGAGCTTACAGCCCTGAGCGAAACCCGCACAGCGCGTGCCTTCATGCTGGTGGGGCGTGTCGCAGGGACGTTCGATTAAAGCCCAAAACTCCCGTAGGGTATGAACCTCACCAGATCGCCGGGCTTGATATCGCGGGCACCGTCCTCGATTTCGACCAAGCCTTCGGCCCAGCTCAGCCCGCTGATCCGGCCAGATCCTTCCGAATGGAACACCTCGGCCCGTCCTTCACGGATTCGTGCCCGCAGATATTCGCGACGCCCCGGTTTCTTGCGCTTTTCGAAAGCGGCGGGCACGTCGAAGCCTTGCGGCTCTTGCCAGCCTGCACCGGCCAGCAGGTTCAGTGCCGGGCAGGCAAAGATCAACGTGCAAACCAGTGCTGCCACCGGATTGCCCGGCAAGCCAAACACCGGCGTCTGATCCCACATGCCCAGCGCCAATGGTCGCCCGGGTTTTAATGCGATGCGCCATTCCTGCATCGCCCCGGCCTCTCGCAATAATGCCGAGACGTGATCTTCATCGCCGGCGGAGGCCCCGCCACTGGTCAGGATTACATCCACTTGCTGAGCCGCGCGATCCAAATGCTGTTTCAGCGCCGCGCGATCATCCTCGGCGCGCCCAAGATCAACCGCTTTGAATCCAATCCGCTCGGCCAGTGACAGCAGCATCGGACGATTTGCATCATAAATCTGCCCCAGTCCGGCGCTGTCACCCGGCTCGACCAGCTCATCCCCGGTCGATAGTACCCCGACGCGCAAAACCTTGCGGACGGAAACCTCAGCCAGACCAACCGCCGACAAAAGCGCCAGATCCGTTGGTGTTAAACGCCGCCCAACTGGCAAGGTCAGCGCGCCTTCAACCACGTCTTCGCCTGCCTTTCGCGTGTTCGCGCCCTGTTTCAACGGACCTCGGAATGCAATGTGCCCATGATCAAAGGTCACATCCTCTTCCAATATGACCGTATTAACACCCTTTGGCAGTGCAGCTCCGGTAAGAATGCGTATCGCATGGCCCTCTGGGACCTCACCGTCAAAGGGTACACCCGCAGCCGCCCGGCCCTCTACCAAAGGCATGACACAGGGTCCGTCCGGCACCGGACCGGCAAATCCGTACCCATCGACAGCGGTGTTGGGCTGAGGCGGGTTTGATCGTTTGGCCGACACGTCCACCGCCAGAACTCGGCCCGCCGCCCGCATCACGGGCACGTTTTCAACCCCAGCTACCACCGACAATCTGTCTCGCAAAAGCGCCAGAGCCTCATCAACGGGTGTCCAGTTCACCCCTGCAGGCAAGGCGAAACAATCATTGCGCAAGGGCGGAGGTGAGATATCCGGCGTGCTCATAATCCGACCTCTTCCAGGATGAAATCTGCAATGGCCGCCGTATCATCCAGATCAAACACCGGGCAATCCAATTCCAAAGGCGTATCACTTGCAACCGCGCGAACCGTCTCATCATCCGTGGCGATCAGCGGATTTCCGGGTTCTGCGCGAAACGCTTCGATCTTGGGGTGACGCTCGCGTTTGAAGCCTTCGATCAACACCAGATCGACCGGAGACAAACGCGACAGCAAGGTGTCCAGCTTCGGCTCGGGCGCACCGCGCAACTCCTGCATCAGTGCGATCCGCTGGCCGGATGCCAACAGCACTTCGGACGCACCCGCCGCGCGATGCCGCTGGCTGTCGGTACCCGGCTGGTCGACGTCGACGGAATGATGCGCATGTTTGACGGTGGAAACGGTATACCCACGTCCGGTGATTTCAGCCACCAGCCGTTCCACTAGACCGGTTTTGCCCGCGTTTTTCCAACCGGTGACGCCGTAGACCCTCATACCTGCTCCAACAAGGTTTCAGCGCGGGCCAGATCATCGGGAGTGTTGACGTTGAAGAACGGATCAAACGGCTGGGCCGAAAACAGCGCCTCTCGCCCATCATGCTGGTCAGTCCACAGGACAACCTTGCGCAATCCAGCGTTCAACGCCTCCCTCAGATCATCGCGCAATGCCACCGGCCAGAGCCCAAAGGTCGGGTGCCGATTGACCCGCTTGCCGCCGCCGGATTTCAAAGCCTCGTCACCCGTGCGCGGGGTGGTTGCCAGAACGAGTGGGTGTTTCTGACCTTCGGATGCGTGCACCAGTTGCGCCACAAGATCATGCGGAAAGAACGGAGTATCCGCCGCAACCGTCACGATAGATTGAGCGCCCTGTTCAGCGGCCCAATCAAGCCCGGCCAAAACACCGGCCAGCGGTCCTGCAAAGCCCTCGATCGAGTCCGAAACAACCGGCAAGTTCAAGCGGGTAAACCGTTCGGCATCGCCGTTGGCGTTCAAAGCCAGCCCGCCGACCTGAGGGCGCAGCCTGTCTATCACCCGATCCAGCAGGCTCTGCCCGCCGATCTGCAACAGCCCTTTATCGCCGCCTCCCATTCGCGTTGCGAGGCCGCCTGCCAGAATAACCCCCAGCGGTTTTTGCGACTGTTCAGCCATCGGCACTTTTCCTGCGATGTTTTTTGTCCTCAATCGCCACGCTCGACGGATCAACATCGCGCACCAATCGGTCTTCGCCCGACAAACACACGAACCGCTGCCCGCGCATCCGGCCGATCAGAGTCAAACCGACCTCGCGCGCGATCTCGACACCCCAGGCGGTGAATCCCGATCGCGAAGCGAGAACAGGGATGCCCATCATTGCCGTTTTGATCACCATTTCCGAAGTCAAACGACCGGTCGTATAGAGGATCTTGTCAGACGCAGTCGCACCCTCGGAGAGCATCCAGCCTGCGATCTTGTCGACCGCGTTATGGCGGCCCACGTCTTCCATATAAACCAACGGGTGGCTTTCATGACAAAGCACCGTGCCATGGATGGCACCCGCCTCAAGGTACAGAGACGGGGTGCGGTTGATCTTCGACGCCAACTCATACAGCCACGAGGTGCGCACCGAGACCTGTGGCAGGCGCACGTCCTCTAGCCCCTCCATCATGTCTCCGAACACAGTGCCTACTGCGCAACCGCTGGTGCGGGTCTTCTTCTTCAGCTTGTCCTCGTATGAGGTCTCACGCGCGGTACGCACGACCACGGTTTCCAGATCGTCGTCATAGTCGACCCGAGTAATTTCATCATCTGCAAGCAGCATCCCCTGATTACGCAGAAACCCGAGCGCAAGGTATTCGGGATAGTCGCCGATGGTCATTGCCGTCACGATTTCCTGTGAGTTGAGGAAAATGGTCAGCGGGCGTTCCTCGACCACCGAGATCTGACTTATCTCACCATTCTGGTCCACACCCTCGACACCGCGCGTCAGGCGCGCAGCCCCCGGATCGGGCGCAATGAGGTAGTCTGACAGGTCGATCTCCGTGGCCAATTGCAACCCCTTCCCAAGACGGCTACTGCTGCTCGCGTCACCATAGGATTTAGCCATGGCCTCTGCCACATCCAAGTCATACTTCTGGAAAGGTTTTCGCGACGGGACGCCGTTTATCTTCGTCGCCATGCCCTTTGGCCTTCTGTTTGGTGTTTTTGCCACAGAAGCAGGGCTGGATATCATCCAGACGATGGCCTTTTCCGCCACCGTGTTTGCCGGCGCTGCTCAGTTCACCGCATTGCAATTGCTGCAGGACAATACACCAACGGTTATCGTTCTGATCTCGGCCCTGGCTGTGAACCTGCGGGTGGCCATGTATTCGGCTTCACTGACCCCTTATCTGGGGGCGGCTCCGCTGTGGCAACGGGCCCTTGGAGCCTATCTTATTGTTGATCAGTCTTACGCCTGTTCGATTGTCCGATTCGAGAAAGAACCGGATATGTCCGTGCCTCAGCGCATGGCGTACTTTGTCGGCTCGGTCACGCCGATCACGCCGCTTTGGATACTCGCCACTTATCTGGGTGCTGTTCTGGGGGCGCAGATTCCGGAAAGCTGGGCTCTGGATTTTGCGCTGCCGATCACGTTCTTGTCCATGATCGGACCGATGATGCGCACCATGGCGCATGTTGTAGCCGCGCTGGTGGCGATTGTTGTCGCCCTGCTCTGCGTGGCAGTGCCGTTCAATCTTGGACTGTTGATCGCAGGAATAGCCGGGATGATGGCAGGTGCGCAGGCTGAATTGATGTTAGAGCGAAAAAAGTCATGACGCAGATCGACCCGACAACCATGTGGATCATCATCGTAGGTCTGGCGATAGGCAGCTACCTTCTGCGCTTTACCTTTATCGGGCTGGTTGGCGACCGCCCGATGCCGCCCTGGCTTCTGCGGCACCTGAGATACACAGCAGTGGCGATTCTGCCTGCCCTGATCGCACCTTTGGTAGTCTGGCCGACAGCCACCGAAGGACAACCGGATATGCCGCGCATGGCGGCTGCGGCAGTTGCGTTGACGGTGGGAATTGTAACGAAAAACGTCATAGCGGCCATCTTTTCAGGGGCCGCCACGCTTTACGGTCTGCTTTACCTAGTTGGTTGAGACCGCTTCAAGCTGATTGAGTCGCGCATTGTTTTCCGCCAGCCCCTGCTGCAGATCAGCCGAGTCATTCTCACGATAATCCGTGGTGACAACGCCTGGAATCTGACCAAACTGATCGGATAGCTTCACCGGGTAGAATGTTGTTTTGATTTGCTCGAACCCCGGGACCTGTTGCAGCAATTGCGAGGTCGAATTTGCACAAAAAGCCTGCGAAACCGGGCCCATTTGCTTGGCCAATTGCAGCGCGATCTCGGCCTGCTGTGGCGTCACTTCGATCGTCTGAATACGGGCATAATGCGTCTCGCGCGCATGACTGCTACGATAGGCGCGTTCGACATTTGGCGTGATGCCATAAAGGACATCATTCTTGATCGGCACCACATCCGCCCGGAACGATCCGGCAGGATCAAATATGACCCGCTCGCTCCCGCTGATCATCAGCGACGTGTGTGCCCCCGACCCGGTGCGCGTGCTGATCATCGTATAGAGCGTCAGTGTCGATGGCCCCGGATCACGATAGGACCGGGCCACGATTTCCGAGGGATCAGCCTGCGGGCGCTGCGATCCCGCGCAACCCGCAACTGTCACTGCCAGCAGGCAGGCAATCAGAATCCTGAACAAGAGATGCGCCTCGTGTACCGTTTAGGCCGCAAAGACCGCCAGGAACAGGCAAAGGAGTACAATTGCCACCACGCACCACGTGGTGAATTTGATGAAACCGTCAAAGGTTTTTGTTTGAACGGTGATGTCCATCTCGCCGTGCTTGTGATCAGCCATGTTTATTAGAATCCCAATTCGCGTATTTGAAATGTTGGATAATGCAAAAATCAGGGCCTGTCACGACGTCATTCGCGCGCAGTTGGTCCAAAAATCGTGCAGCCTGGATAACCAAACCCCCAGCGCCAGGGCAACCCGCTGCAGGGACCACCCCCAAAACGCACGGCCAGAAACATCGCCTCGGAGGTGATCGAATGAACCGAGCGGATTTGATCCGGCGACATATCATAGCGTTCGGCATATTCATCAGCATGGCTTTCGCCGTGGGTTTTGACACAGGCGCGCAGCGCGTCATCGGCAGCGAGCCGGGCGTCAAAGCTGGCCTCGGCCTGCGATGCGCCGCCTGCGTTGTAATAGGCGCGATCGTGAGTAACGCAGCAGTACTCCCATGGCGGGTGTTCTTCATAAAGCAGACTGAACTTCGGAAAGGCCTCGGCAACCATACGCCAGCTGGAAGATAATCCGCCCGAACAGCCATCCGTTTCAAAGGGGGTCAGTTCAGCGCCTTCTATCGTGTCGGCCAACGCCCGGTGAGCGGGCATTTCCACGCTACGCATCAGGTCCTGCGCAGCTGCAGGCAGCGCGCAACAGACCAGAAGGGCGGCCAGTCTATGGTTCCGCATCACGCATCTCGGCAGTATCAATGGACAATCCGAATGTCGTCGCCAACCAAAGCATCAGGCGTTCGCCCGGTCCCATCTCGGCACGAACACGCAGCACTTCGCGGGCCATGGCAGGACGATCGGTGATCAGCCCGTCGACCCCCATCGATGCCATCGCCGACATCTGCAACGGGTCATTCACCGTCCAGACATAGATGTCCTTGCCCGCCTCATGGACCGAGCGGATCAGACCCGGTGACACCGTTGCTGCGTTTACGGCCACAAAATCGCCCTCAAGCCCCGACAGATTGCCGATGGCGGTTGCGGCCAGAACGCCTGCCCGCCAATCGGGGCGCAGCGCTTTCATCTTCTGTACTGCCGGGTATTTCAGCGACATGGTGGCGATGTCGTCCTGCATCCCCATCTCTTCGACAATTGTGGCGACTCGGTTTTCCAGGTCGACGTCATGGCCATAGTATTTCAGCTCGATGATGACCTTGGATTTGCCCTTCGCAGCTTCCAGAACATCGCGCAGCGTGGGCGTCCGTTCCGAGGCATATTCGGGGCCGAACCAACTGCCGATATCGATCTCGGCCACATCCTCCATGGTCGCGTCCCAGACCTTGAGCGGCACACCAGCCAGTTTCATGAAATCGCTGTCATGCGCGATGATGACCACACCATCCGCGGTCTCCTGAACGTCGATCTCAACCCAATCGGCGCCATCTTCGATAGCCTTCAACACTGCCGCCATGGTATTTTCCGGCCTTATCGCCGCCGCACCTCTATGACCAATGACATCCGCATGATCGGGGGCCTGAATGCGGACCAGCAACTCCTGCCCGGACCAGAGCCCGATCAGCAGGGCGATTGCCGCGCCACCGACCACAGCGTAAAGCGGCGCGCGCAGGTTGCCTGGTTCGGGATGAGGGACCTCTCGGCCTTGTGTGTCGAAGAACCCATCCAGCAGAACCGCCAATGCTCCCAGAGCGACGGCTGCAAGCACAAGCCCAGCCAGCGACCAGAGGCCCGCTACGATCATACTGAAGATCAGCGCAAAGCGCAGGTTCGTGCTTTCCTGCAACGGTACCAGATCGAACAACAGTCCGGCCACAAAGGCAATCAGTGCGGCGATCACGAGACGCATCGCAAGCCAAAGGCCAAGCTCGATCTTGAGGCGACCGCGTTTGCCTTCCATTCGATCCGTGCTGGCGGAGAAGGCCTCGGCGGGTTTGCAGCCCTCAAATAATACAAGATGCAGCGACAGCGCCCAGGCCGAGAGCCTGCGGATCAGAACCCAAGCCAGACACAGCACCACAAATCCGATCAGCACTACCGCCACCCAGAATGAAGGCGGGTGGAAGGTGAGGTAATAGTTGATGTCGTATTCAGTCAGCATCCACCAGGCGATCAGGCCAGCCACGGCGACAAAAGGCAGCGCAAGTACCAGCACACGCAAAATGAACCGTGCGGCAAAGCCGAAAAGCGCAGGTAAACGCGTCAGGATCAACCGGATGGAAGCACTGCCCGCGCGCCAAGGGTCACGCTCACCCATCCGCAATGATCCGGCCATGACCGAGAAGACAAAGACCTCGGCCAGTAAGAACAGGCTGAGAACTACAACCGCGGCGATGAAGCCCGCTGGTGACAGCAGGAACATCGCAATGTCCTGATCCGTCAGCGCCGATTGATCAGACAATGAAACAGCAACATTGACGGCGATGGCAACGCCCGGAGCGATCAGTGCAACCAGCAGCAACCGGACGGCGACATAAACAGGCACAAACACGCGCCGCCGCGCCCATGCGCCCCGGTAGGCAGTTGTAACGGCTGAGAAATTGGTCACGCGGTTGCCTCCAGAATGGTCTATCCATTCAAGGCTGCGTAAGTGTGAATTGCAAGAGTGGGCGTCAGCTTTCTTCCAGATCAGCCGCCAGCCGGAAACCAATGCGGTTGGCTGGTTTATCCTCGATCGATTTCGGCAAGGCACGCAGCATCACATTCAACTGGCTGACATGCTGGACGAGCTGCGTTTTGGCGCCGCCTCCGTCCGAGCCATAGAAGGTAATCACATCCGGATCGAAATAGCCCATGCCCTCGATCCGCATTACACCGGCATCACCACCGGTAAATCCCATGGCAACCTCGTGATCGCCATCCAGAGTCTTCTCGAAATTCTGAATATACATGATCAGCCGCTCATAGGCCCATTGAGCAGGGCTTTTGCTTTCGACCGGCTTTTGCAATGGCTTGGGCAAATCCTTGTTCCCCGATGCCGCTTCAGGGTTGGCGTGCACCTCATAGCACCGCGGCAACGCCGCAGATTCCGCTGCCTCGGCTGAGGTTTCGATCTTGTCCATTGCTCTACCCTTTGCGCTGATATTCCCAAGCTCCGTCCGCGCGCCGCGTCCGGGCGACAGTTCCAATGTGGTAGAGATGGTTCATATGTGCAACCGCCTCGACCAGCGCGAGGCCGTATTCCCCGCCCCTGATCTGGCGCTTGAACAGCGGGGCAAAGCACTCGGCGGCAGTTTTGGGTTGATCGAGATCGTTCAGCAGACGCTCCAGCGCGCCGTGGTGGTTATCGATCAACTGCCGCATGCGGATCGGCAACCCGGTGAACGGCAGTTTGTGCCCGCCCAAAACCAAATGATCGGGCCGGGCCAGCGGTTGCAGGCGTTCACACGCCTCCAACCAGTCGGCCACCGGATCTGCCATCGGCTCGGTGGCATAGACGCCCAAGTTGGAACTGATCGAACTGAGGATCTGATCGCCGGTCAGCACCAGATTGTCCTCGCGGCTCCAGAAGGTGCAATGCTCAGGCGCATGGCCGTTGCCCATGTGAACATCCCAGTCGCGGCCACCCATGCGGATCACGTCGCCCTGTTTGACACGGGTAAATCCCAGCGGCATAGGGTACACGGCGTCTGCAAAGTTGAACGGACGCTCGGCCATCCGACCGGCCAGCACGTCCGGATCCATCCCCGCGCTGCGGTAATAATCCAACGTTTCCTTCGGCCAATTCTCTTGCACATCCAGCGTCAGCATACGCGCGAACAACCATGCGGTACGACTGGTGACCAGTTCTGCACCATGCTCGGACTGGAACCAGCCCGCATTGCCGACATGGTCAGGATGGTGATGAGTCACGACAACGCGACGGACGGGTTTGCCAGCCAATGGCCCTTCCATCAGGGCCTGCCAGATTCCCCGTGTTTTCTTTGAAGAAAGCCCTGTGTCGACGATGGTCCAGCCGTCGCCATCATCCAATGCATAGACATTCACATGATCCAGCGCCATCGGCAAAGGCAGCCTGATCCACAGAACTCCTTCTGCAACTTCGACCCATTCGCCAGGAGCGGGTGGTTCCTCCCACGGATATCGCATCACTTGCGGAGCCTCGCCATCCATCAAACCGCCAGTTCCTCTGGGCTGAGGGCATAGAGGTCATCCGCCCCGTTCTGCGCCTGCGCAAGCAAGCCTGTATGTTCAGGCAGCAGCACATTGATATAATAGCGTGCCAACTTGGCGCGCGGTCCATCGGGATCGGCCAGAGCCGCTGACAAATGGTAATGCCCGCCCAGAACCCGCGCGAACGCTTTTAGATACGAAGCCGCGCCAGCAAACCGGTTGTTCATATCCGATTGAGCAACGAGCCACTCCGTCGCTTCCCGCAGCGACTCGGAAGCTTCCCAAACAGGACCAGCAAGTTCAGGCATCGTGGCGCGCGCCTTCTCGGCTTGATCCTCGATCTCATCCAGAAGGTTCGAGGCCGCCTCACCCCCATCCATCATCTTGCGCGCTACGAGGTCCATGGCCTGAATACCATTGGTGCCCTCGTAGATCGCGGTCACACGGACATCGCGATAATATTGTGCAGCACCAGTTTCTTCGATGAAGCCCATGCCACCATGCACTTGAACGCCGGTCTCGGAAACGCGCATGCCGGTCTCGGTGCCAAAAGCCTTGCAGATCGGCGTCAGCAGCGCCGCACGTGCCGCCCAATCGGCCTCACCCGTGGCCTGCGCCATGTCGATTGCAGCTGCATTGGCCAGCATGATCGCCCGCGCCGCAAACACATCTGCGCGCATCGACATCAGCATCCGCCGCACATCCGCATGGTCGATGATCGCGCCCGAGGGCGTCTTGCCCTGTTTACGCTCCAACGCATAGGCCAGCGCATGCTGGTAGGCCCCTTCGGCGACACCCACACCTTCGCCACCCACGCCCAAACGCGCGTTGTTCATCATGGTGAACATCGCGGCCATCCCGCCATGTTCCTTGCCGACCAGCCAGCCTTTGGCCCCGTCATATTGCATCACGCAGGTTGGCGAGCCGTGCAGGCCCATTTTGTGTTCCAGCGAGACCACCTTGAGGTCATTGGCCACGCCGGGGTTGCCGTTCTCGTCGGGGATGTATTTCGGCACCAGAAACAGCGAAATCCCCTTGGTCCCCGGAACACCGTCTGGCAGGCGGGCCAGAACAAGATGGCAGACATTCTCGGCAAAGTCGTTGTCGCCCCAAGAGATATAGATCTTCTGCCCGGACACCGAATAGGTGCCGTCGCCATTGTCTTCGGCCTTCGAGGTCAGCGCGCCCACATCCGATCCGGCCTGCGGTTCGGTCAGGTTCATGGTGCCTGACCATTCACCCGCCATCATCTTGGGCAGATAGAGCGCCTTCAACGCATCGCTTGCGTGATGCTCCAGCGCCTCGATCTGACCTTGGGTCATCAGCGGGGCCAGTTGCAGCGACAGGCAAGCAGCACTCATCATCTCATTCACGGCAGTGGTCATGGTCATGGGCAGACCCATACCGCCATATTCGGGATCGCCGCTCATCCCGATCCAGCCGCCTTCGGCAATCGCCCTCCAGCCCTCGGCATAGCCCGGAGAGGTCCGCAGCACGCCGTTCTCCAGCCGCGCGGGTTCCAGATCACCAGGGCGTTGAAGCGGGGCCATGATCTCTTCGCACAGCTTTCCGGCTTCGGTCAGAATGGCGCTGACCACATCCTCGCTGGCTTCCGAGAACTTTTCGGTCGCGGCGATCTGGTCAAAGCCGATCACGTTGCGGAACAGGAATTCATAGTCTGAGATCGGGGCGCGATAGGGCATGGTTTCCCTCTGGTTCTGGCAAGTTGTCAGCGTGGGGTTGGAATCCCGGCCCCACGCCGGTATTCATCTGGGCTGGCACGATTACCTACCGTTACCTGAACTGCAAGCAACCAAAACGCGGCGTCACGATCCATGACCCTTCTCGGTACTCAAGACTTACCAGCAAACGCCGACGGGCTCGCCAAGGCCGCTGACCTGTTGCGGCAGGGGCTGCTGGTCGCTTTCCCGACCGAGACCGTCTATGGACTGGGTGGCGATGCACGGAACGGCGAGGCTGTGGCCGCGATCTATGAGGCCAAGGGGCGACCCAGTTTTAACCCACTGATCGCCCATGTCGCCTCAACCGAGACCGCGAAACGCTTCGTCGAATGGACCGATCAGGCTGATTTGTTGGCTGATGCCTTCTGGCCCGGACCGTTAACTCTGGTTCTTCCTCTGCGCCCCGATCACGGGATTTCGTCGCTGGTCACAGCTGGCTTGGATACTCTGGCCGTTCGCGTGCCTGCGCATCCCACAGCGCACGCTTTACTGACCGCTTTTGACGGTCCTGTGGCAGCGCCATCGGCCAACCCCTCTGGTCAGATCAGCCCAACGACGGCGGCCCATGTCCGAGCGGGGCTGGAGGGACGCATAGCCGCAGTTCTGGACGATGGGCCGTGCGGTGTCGGGCTTGAGTCCACTATTGTGGGTCTGGCCGGCACCCCTGCCTTGTTGCGTCCAGGTGGTGTCGCATTGGAACAAATCGAAGAGGTTCTAAAGGCAGAACTGCATCACCACCAACCCGGCGATCTGCTTACCGCGCCGGGGCAGTTGCAATCCCACTACGCGCCGGACGCGCCGGTGCGGCTGAACGCCCGGTCACGGCAGGGGGACGAGGTGTTGCTGGGTTTTGGCCCCGTTGATTGTGATCTGAACCTCTCCAGCACCGGCAACCTGCCCGAGGCCGCCGCCAACCTGTTTGCCGCCCTTCACAAACTTAACGATACCGGTCAGCCAATCGCCGTATCACCAATTCCCCAACACGGATTAGGTGCGGCCATCAACGACCGTCTACGCCGCGCAGCGGCCCCACGCGATTAGGCGCGGCCTGCACTGGCTGATAGGGTCAGCGGATCAACACCAAGCGTAGCCAAAGCCGCCTCCCATTTCTCGTCATCAGGGACATCAAAGACCAGTTTCGACGACGCATCAGTCGTTAACCAACCATTCATCGCGATCTCATCTTCCAACTGACCCGGCCCCCAGCCGGAATAACCTAAAGTCAGCATCGAATTCAGCGGCCCCTTGCCCGAGGCCAGATCCTCGAGCACATCCAGCGTTGCGGTCATGCTGAAATCTTCGGAAATCTGCATTGAATGCAGATTCGCCTCGTAATCTGCGCTATGCAGGACAAAGCCACGCGACATCTCGACCGGGCCGCCAAACTGCACCAGCCGTTCGCCAATTACAGGTATCCGACACGGGATGTTGAGCTGTTCCAGCAAGGTCTTGATCCGCAAGTCCGAAGGCTTATTCACGATCAATCCCATCGCGCCGTCATCACCATGGCTGCAGATATAGACGACCGAATGCTCGAATCGCGGGTCGCCCATTCCGGGCATCGCAATCAACAGTTTTCCCGTAAGGTCCATCAGCAGATATCTCTTGCGCCATAGGATATCCCTAGAATGACCCTGTGAACCGGGGAATGGCAAGGGATCAGCCGGGATTTCGGTGCATTTCACAGAAGTGACCGGAACGTGACTTGGCAATCCCGACCGGAATGCGCATGTTCTGCATATGAAAGCGCTTTGCAAACCTGCTGCAGCCGTGTTGGCCGTTAGCCTTTGTTTTGGTGCCCCCGCCATTGCGCAGGGGGTTGATAATCTGGTTCAGCTTGAGGTGTTGGACGGCGGCAAAACCGCCGAAGGTACCTATCAGGGGGCCTTGCGTCTAAAGCTCAAGGACGGGTGGAAGACCTATTGGCGCGCACCCGGCGATGCGGGCATTC
Source organism: Ruegeria sp. I3 (assembly GCF_056532525.1). Classification (NCBI taxonomy): domain Bacteria; kingdom Pseudomonadati; phylum Pseudomonadota; class Alphaproteobacteria; order Rhodobacterales; family Roseobacteraceae; genus Ruegeria; species Ruegeria sp. I3. The sequence goes on from NZ_JBQFNI010000005.1 coordinate 196,627, forward strand.
CGCCGCAGTTTGATTGGAAAGGCTCTCGCAATATTGCAGACATAGCCTTCACATGGCCCGCGCCGCATGTGTTTGATCAGAACGGGCTGCGCTCGGTCGGGTATGAGGATCAACTTGTACTGCCCGTTGAAATTACGCCTAAAAACCCTGCCAAACCCGTGCGTTTGCGCGGCGAGATGGACTTGGGCGTGTGTAAGGATGTCTGCGTGCCGGGTCGGTTGGAATTCGATCACACAATGGATGCCGACGCTGCACGCAATCCGGCCATCGCCGCAGCCCTCGCCCAGCGCCCGTTTTCCGAACGCGAAGCAGGCGTGGCGGATGCGACGTGCCAATTGACTCCCACTGCAGACGGAATGCGGATCGAGGCGCGTATCACCATGCCTTCAGCGGGCGGGTCCGAATTCGCCGTCATTGAACCAGGAAACCCGGCACTCTGGGCATCGCAGCCCGATACACGCCGTCAGGGCAACACCCTGATCGCAAGCTCTGAGATTATCGGTGCCTCCGGCGGGCCATTTGCGCTGGATCGGTCCGAAGTGCGCATCACGGTTCTGGGGGCAAACCACGCTGTTGATATCCAAGGATGCAGCGCAGGCTGACCGGATGAGCCAGACCCCAAAGATCGGTGCCTTGGCTGTCGTGCTGCACGATGGCCAGGTACTTTTGGTGCAACGCAGCAAGCAACCCGATCAGGGGTTGTGGGGCTTTCCAGGCGGCCATGTGGAATGGGGTGAAACGGTTCTGGACGCCGCCACCCGCGAGCTGCGGGAAGAGACCGGTGTGATTGCTGAGCCTTTGGTCTATCTCGACAATCTCGACCTTTTGCTGCGCGATGATAGCGGGCAGACCCGGGCGCACTACCTGCTGGTCGGAGTTGCGTGTCGCTATGTAACCGGCACGCCTGTCGCTGCAGACGACGCGCAGGACGCTCAGTGGTTTCCGGTGGACCAGATCACCAGCGGCGACCTGCTAATGAGCGACCGCGTTCCCGATCTTTTGCGGCGTGCTTTAGAGATGGATCAAGCCTCAACCCGATCCGACAAGCGTGCATAAAGCACGCTGGACAGCACGACACCCACCAGCAGGATCACGGTCGCACCCGCCACGAAAACGCCAAAGCCCATTTGCAGCACACTTGGACCTTCGGCGGCTGGGTAGAGACCCGAGAGCAGCGCCAACGGCGCACCTGTCACTACGGGCCAGATCATCGAGGCACCCAGCCAGATCGCCAACGCTGCGCCCGTTGCGCGCACGGCATTGCGTACCACCCTGTCCGGCGCGCGCAAGGCCCGTCTCATCGATGTCATCGGGCGTGAGATGTCGTTCAGGATGGCCAGCAACGCAGGCACCAGCAGCAGGATCAGGGCCATGCCAAAGCCCAGCCCATAGACCAGTGTGATCACGGTCGGTTTCAAAAACTGCGCCTGCTGCGAACTTTCGTACATCAAGGGCGTCAGCCCCAGTACCGTGGTCAGCGTGGTCAGCATCACAGGCCGCAAACGATCTGCCGTACCTTCTACGATTGACGGCACCAACCCGCGCTCTTTCCGGTATCCGTCGATTGTGGTCACCAGAACAATCGAGTCGTTGATGATGATCCCGGTCATGCCCAACAGGCCGACGACGGTGAACATGCTTAACGGCACGCCCCACAGGTAATGCCCCCAGATCGCGCCCACGAGGCCAAAGGGAATGATCGCCATGACCACCAAGGGCCTTGTCCAACTGGCAAAGACCCAAGCCAATACCAGATAAATTCCGGTCAGACACAGGATCAGGCCTGTGCGGGCCTCGGATAGGAATTCATCCTCCTGCTCACTCAGGCCAGCCATGCGCCATTCGACCTGCCGTTCGGCGGCTATGTTTGGCAATATCTCTTCGCGCATGGCGCGGGCGATTTCGGCAGCCTGCGCCGGGTCGTCCTCGGAAATATCACCATTCACCGAGATGACCCGCAGACCATTTTCGCGCCGGACGGTCGAGAAACCCGATTTACGCTCGACCGAGACGATATCGGCGAGCGGGACATAAACGCCATCCGGAGTCCGCATCAATGTGCGTTCGAGGAAATCAGCAGTCAGTTCGCCCTCGGGCAGTTCGATCCGAATCTCGGTGCTACGCGGACCATCCGGGAAGGTCGCGGCCTCAATCCCATTCAGCCGGTTTCGCAACACGCGGCCCAGTGTTTCGATGCGGAAACCCAGCGCCTGACCCTGCGCGGTGAGGTCCAGAATGAACTCTTCCTTGTCATAGGCGAGGTTATCCTCGAGCGCTGAAACTTCAGGGTATTTCGCGAGTTCCGCCTGGAGGTCCTCGGATGCAGATTTCAACGTGTTCACATCCGCACCGTAGAACTGCACGTCAATCGCATCGCCACCGGGCCCTGAACGCCAACCACGGAAGCTAAGCAGCTCGACCTTCGGGTGGCGCGGCACGAAATCCTGCAGCTCGCCCACAAATTCAAAGCTGGAATAGGGGCGCAAGTCGGCATCGATCAGCTCGATCGAGATGCCGCCCAGCAAATCGTCATCCTTGCCATCCGCCGCGCGCAGCCCCCATCCGGCCGAACCGCCAACCTCGGCTAGAACGTATTCGATTGGATTGCGGCCATGGCGTTCTTCGTAAACCTGACCCAGTTCTTCCGTGGCTTTCTGGACCATGCGCATCATTTCCAGCGTCTCAGCGCGCGTCGCGCCTTCGACCATGATGAAATTGCCCGTGACCGAGCCGCGTTCCGGTGCGTTGAAGAACCGCCAATTCACATCACCCCGAATGAACAGAGCGATCTGACTGGCCAGAATCAATACCATCAGTGCAACAACCACATACCGTGCCCAGACCACCCAAGCGACCAACGGGCGGAACAGGTGGTCGCGCACCCAGCGGAAGCCCTTGTTCACAACCCGGTTGGGCCAGTCATACCAATGCTCCTTAGCCGAATGCGCGATGGCATGGGCCATATGGTTCGGCAGGATCAGGAAGCATTCGATCAGTGAGGCAATCAGGACAGCGATAACGGTGAACGGGATGTCTCGGATCAGCTCTCCGAAGCGGCCACCGATGGCGGTGAGACCAAAGAAGGCGATGACCGTGGTCACTGTTGCAGCAAACACCGGCATCGCCATACGGCGAGCGGCGCGTTCTGCAGCTACGATTGGCGCTTCGCCCAACCGGCGGGCACGAAAATCGGCGTGCTCTCCCACGACGATGGCGTCATCAACCACGATGCCCAAGGTAATGATCAGACCGAACAGAGACACCATGTTCAGCGACAACCCGCCCAGATACATCAGCGCAATCGCCGCGGACATTGCCACCGGAATACCGGCAGCCACCCAGAAAGCGATGCGGGCGTTCAGAAACAGGAAGAGTAGACAAACCACCAGCCCAAGCCCAACCAGCCCATTGTCGACCAGAATATCCAGTCGGTCGGTGATCGCTTGTGCGCGGGTGCGAATCAGCTCAATCGTGATACCTTCGGGCAGGCTGGCCTGCATCTCGGCCACGACATCCTCGACATCGCGCTGAATTCCGATGGCATCGCCCAAATTGGACCGGTCGACGCGGATCGACATCGCCGGATTGTCACCAACGAAATAGCTGCGGTTGCGCGTGACCCCTTCGACCCGAATTTCAGCCACATCGCCCACAACCAGCTTTGAGCCATCGGCAAAGTTGCGCAGGGCGATACCTTCGATCTCTTCCGGGGTGCGTTTCTCAACGCCTGTCCGAATACGCGCATTGGCACCTGTGACATCGCCCGCAGGGTTCGCGGTGACTTCTGCCGCGATGGCCTCGGCAATGTCCGAAAGCGAGATATCATTGGCGATCAACTGTGCGGTGGGCACCTCGACCACCACACGTGGCGCGGCCAGTCCCCGGATCGTGGTGCGCGTGACACCAACTGCAAACAGGCGGCTTATCAATTCATCGGTGAATTTGGCCAGTTGTTCAGCTTCGATGGGCCCCGTGATGACCACATCCGTGACACGATCCCGCCAAGCGCCGCGCCTGATGGTTGGTTCCTCGGCGTCTTCGGGCAGGTTGGTGACGCTATCGACGGCGGTCCGGACCTCCTCAACCGCGCGAGACATGTCCCAGTTCGGCTCAAACTCCAGCCGGACCTGCGCCGTTCCCTCGCGTGAGGTCGATTCCGTGCTGGCAACGCCCTCAACCGCCAAAAGCGCAGGTTCCAGCAATTGGATGATGCCATTGTCGACATCCTCGGGGCCTGCGCCGTCCCATTGGACATTCACATCGACGCGTTCGAGAATCACATCAGGAAAGAACTGTGCCCGCATGTTGGGGATCGCGGCGGCCCCCAGCACCAGCATGATCAGCAGCAACAGATTGGCCGCAGTCCGGTGCCGGGTGAAATAGCTGAGGATACCGCCCGCCGCGTTGGGAATGTCGCGGATCATCGCGCTTAGCCCCCGGCCCGATTGTCATCAAGACGGCGTATTAGGGTGGCGGGCACTTTGGCCTCGCTCAACTGGCCCAATACTTGGGCTTTGTCTTCCTGAGACATGGCATCACTGGCCTCGACCTGAGCCACAAGCTGAGCGCGCTTTTCGTCCGAAAGCTCGACCATGCCCGGATCAGCTTCGGCATTCGCCTCAATCCGTAGGGGCCGCACACGTACACCCGAACCCAGCAGAGGCGTCCGGCCAATCACAACCTCGCGGCCTTCCAGGCCTTCACCACGCAAAAGCACCTCATCGCCCTGACGACGGATCAATTGCACAGCCAACGGTTCCAGCCGGTCATCGGGGCCGAGAACAAGCACATTGCCCGTGGCGTCCAGAACCGAGGATGGCAGACGGACCACATTATCGAGCGGCTGTTCTTCAATCGAAACGGTGACAAAATCCCCCGGCTTGAATCCCGGCGCGTCGTCGAGACGCGCATAGATCAGACGCCCGGTTTGCCCTTCACCCGCCGCGCCACTATCGCGACTGATCCGGCCGGTGGCAGTGAGATCGGTCCCCGTGACCTCAAGCGATACAGTCACCGGGGCTGAGATCAGATCACCCTGCGCGTCCAGCAAACGCACGAATTGCGCGGTGGAAACCCGAAACGCGACCTCAAGCGCATTGGGGTCGACGAGTTCGGCCAGCTTTTCGTTGGCCGCGACCAAGCGGCCTTCAACCAAAGTGACCTCGGTCAGCGTCCCATCAAACCCGGCATGGATCGTCATATCCTCCAGGTCACGCTCGGCCCCTTCCAACGCGATACGAGCCCGCGCAAACAAGGTTGTTGCCTGATCCACACGAGATTCGGCCTGCGCCAAAGCGATCCTGCGCGCGAGAACTGCCTGATGAGCCGATGTTGCGGCCAGTTCCGCTTCTTCGACGCTTGCAGCAGCCCCGACACCTCGCGTCTGCAGGTCCTGCTGGCGCTGCAGCGCCCGGTCGCGAAGTTCGGCCTGTGCCTCGGCTGATTTCAACTCATCCTGCGCCAACAGCAGCGAGCGTTCGGCGTCCCGCTCTTCAAACTGGGCATCCAGAAGATCGGATTTGGCACGGTCCAGAGCCGATTGCATATCGGCTGGGTCCAGTTCGACCAGCAATTCTCCCGCCGTTACTGTACCGCCATCTTCAAAGTCTTCGGCCAGTGATACAACGCGCCCACCCAAGGCCGCGCGCAGCTCTAACCGGCGGCGGCTTTGAATCTGGCCAAACGCTTCCAGATAAGGAGTGACGGTTTCCGGCTCGGCGGTTCGTACGGTAACGGCGAATATGCGTTCCCGCGCCTCAGGTGCCTGATTGTCCCGCGTCAGCACATCCTGAACCGCGCCCGAGATCATCTGTGCGGCAACGATCAGCAGGCCCAGCGTCAGAAACGCCAGGAAGACCCCAACAAGGCTTTGCCGCAGAAATCGCATCGGTCACTCACCTTTGGTCGCACATGCTGCCTTCCGCAAAGGTAGCCGGGTCGCAAAAAATGCCAAGCCACAAAGCGGTTATGATCCATTAAACGCAGAACCAGTCTACTTCCGTCGCAGGTGTTCGTCCAACCTGGGCATTATTTCAACGAAATTACAGGGCCGGTGGCGATAATCGAACTGCTTCTCCAGAATCGCATCCCAAGCGTCTTTGCAGGCACCCGGGCTGCCCGGCAACGCAAACAGATAGGTTCCGCCTGCAACTCCGCCTGTGGCGCGGGACTGCACGGCAGAAGTACCTATCTTTTCCATAGACACGATGGTGAAAACGGTGCCAAACGCTTCGATCTCTTTTTCATAAACGTCCCGGTGCGCCTCGACTGTAACATCGCGACCCGTCAGACCTGTGCCGCCGGTCGAGATCACGACGTCGATTTCAGGATCCGCGATCCAACTGCGCAATTGCTCGGCAATCTGGGCGCGTTCGTCCTGAATGATCTTGCGGTCCGCCACTGAATGTCCAGCCGTTTCGATCCGGTCGACAAGCGTCTGGCCCGAGCGGTCGTCGTCCAGCGAGCGAGTATCCGACACAGTCAGAACCGCAATGCGGACGGGGATGAATTCCATGCTTTCATCAATGCGCGACATATGTCGTCAAGCCCTTTCCATAATGGCAAGCCGGATGGCAAGAGCCGCGAATATCCCGCCCGTGACCCATCCAATGATACGTGAAGCGCGTGGGTTTGAGATCAAAATGCGCCCTGCTCCGCCCGCAAAGATACCGACCACCCCATTCACCAGAATGCTGCCCAAGGTGATAATTGCACCAAAGGTTAGGAATTGCAGCAGAACCGGGCCGTTTGCTGGGTCCACGAACTGAGGGATAAAGGCCAAAACAAACAGAATGACCTTGGGATTGGTCAGGTTCACCAGCAACCCCTCGCGAAACGCGAAATGAGCAGGCTTGATTGCTGCATCGTCCGACACTGCCCCTTTCCGGATTGCGCCCCATGCAAGGGCCAACAGATAAGCAACGCCCATCCACCGGATAACGTCAAACAGCCAAGGCAAGGCTGATACCAACGCCCCAAGTCCAAGCCCCGCCAGCAAAACTTGCACCATCAGACCCGTCGAAACACCGAGGCTGGCCATCATCGCTGGGCGTGACCCGGACCGTAACCCTTGCCCGAAACAGAACATCATGTCAGCGCCGGGTGTAAAATTCAGCACCAGTGCGGCTGGGATGAAGGCCATCAATGTCACTGTCTCGATCACGTTGTTACCTTGAACCAATGTGGTTTCGGACCCAGATTGGCAATCTGAGACCGCCCCAGCATGCCGCGATATCCCCAGCTGTCGTGGATATGACCGCAAAAGACAAAATCGGGTTGGATTCGTTCAACCGCGTCCCGAACTGCGGTCGAGCCGACCGACACATCTTGAGATGTCACATCCCCATATCCTTTTGGCGGAGAGTGCGCGATCAGAACATCCGCAGCCTCGCACCGGTCCAGCAGTTCCGATGCTTCAGCTTCAGTAAGATCGCAGGACCAGTCTCCAAAAGGCGTCACCGGCACGCCGTAGCCCAGCCCGAACAGGCGCAGACCATCCAATGTCATGCCCGTCCCGTGCAGAACATGCGCGCCTTCGGGCGCAGCGGCTGTCAGTTCCTCGGCGCTCTCAGCGTTGCCCGGCACCAGGATCAGCGGCGCTGCAATGCCCGACAGCATCTGCATCGCTTCATTCAGGCCCCGCCGCGCATTGCAAAAATCCCCCGCTCCGATGACAAGATCAGCCTCGGCGCTGGCGACCACCAGATCAGCGGCCCGGTTGCGCGCCATATGAAGATCGGAAAACGCCAGAACTCTCATCCCGCGCCCCTCAGCCTTGCTTGCAAATCCAGCAAATCGGCCCAGGCCTGTCGCTTCATCAGCGGTTGACGCAGCAGGTAGGCCGGGTGGAACATCGGGATGACCGGCAGGTTCAGCGCCTGATCCCATTTCCCGCGCAGCCGCGTGATACCGCGTTTGCCCAGCAAGGCCTGACAGCTAATATTGCCCATCACCACCAGCACCTCGGGCTTGGCCAACGCCACATGCCGCTCCAGAAACGGCTTCATCATGCCAATCTCTTCCGGCTTGGGATCGCGATTCTGCGGGGGCCGCCACGGCAACACGTTGGTAATGTAGACATTCTCGCGCCGATCCAGATCAATCGCGGCCAGCATCCGGTCCAGCAATTGCCCAGCGCGCCCGACAAAGGGCTTACCTTCGCGATCCTCATCACGGCCGGGCGCTTCGCCGATGATCATTACCCGTGCGCCGGGGGTGCCATCGGAAAACACCAACTGCCGCGCGCCGCGTTTGAGGTCGCAAAGATCAAACGCCTCCATCGCCGCACGCAAATCGACGAGCGATGCAGCGGTTTTCGCCGCCTGTTTTGCAACAGCTGCGGCATCGACCGGCTCTGGTTTTTTCGCAGGTTCAACCGCAGCTGGTTTCTTAGCCTTGGCCGCTTTGTCCGGCAACGCATAGCGATCCACCGGCGCGTCGCCGATCGCCTCGGTTGCGCCCAGCTCGATCTGCCATTCCAGCAGCGCCCGCGCGGTATGATGGTCCAAGCCCGATTCCATAACCCTCAATCTAACCAGCTTTTGACCGAGGGAAAGCGAATAGACCTTGCCATGGCACAGGGTCGCACCGACCATGGCAGGGTCATGCTGTCATTTCTGCGATTCCTTCTGATTGCTCTATTGCTGGCAACCTCTGGCGGTTCGGCGAGTGCGCAGCTGTTTGATCGGGATACACAATGCCGCGCCGGACAGTTGCAATGCGGGCGCGGTTGTTGCCCCGCAGGCCAGCGCTGCAGCTTTGATGGCCGCTGTATCCCGCCGGGACACACCTATTGTGGAGGTGGGCGCACCTGCGGCCCGTTCGAGCGCTGCGTGGCAGGAGGAACCCGTTGCGCCCCTGCTGGGGCGAATAAGTGCACCTCGCGCTTGGATTGCCCCGGTGGTAGCTTCTGCAACGGACGCGGTGAATGCGAGCGCAGCAGACCGGATTTGGTCCCCGCTCCACCCACAACCTGCGCCGATGGCAGGAGTTGCGGAGCCGGTTCATCCTGCTTGCCGGGCGGCGGATGTTCGCGCCCCGGCTGGTTTCTGTGTGAAGAAACCGGTTCGCAATGCCGACCCGGCTTTAAATGCTCGGCTCATCAGGGCTGCGTTCCGATCAAGGCTATCGATTGCGGCTACGGCAAGTGGTGCAAACCCGGCGAACAATGCCTGCCCGAAGGCGGATGTGAGAAACTAACCGAAGGGTCGGAACCTTAGGTTGCCTTGGCCTGCATGGCTTCTTATAAGCGGTCCGATTGTCAGACAGGAGCCCGCCCATGCGTTTCGCCCATCGTCACCTTCTTGGCATCGAGCATCTGTCGCAATCCGATATCACCGCTATCCTTGATCTGGCCGAAACCTATGTCGATCTGAACCGGCAATCGGCTAAGCATTCCGATGTGCTGTCGGGCCTGACTCAAATCAACATGTTCTTTGAAAACTCGACCCGTACGCAGGCGAGTTTCGAAATTGCGGGCAAGCGATTGGGCGCGGATGTGATGAACATGGCGATGCAGGCCAGTTCGATCAAAAAGGGCGAGACGCTGATTGATACGGCTATGACGCTGAACGCAATGCATCCCGATCTGCTGGTGGTACGGCATCCTCATTCCGGCGCGGTGGACCTGCTGGCGCAGAAGGTAAACTGCGCTGTGCTGAACGCAGGCGACGGGCGGCACGAACACCCGACGCAAGCCCTGCTGGACGCGCTGACCATCCGCCGTGCCAAAGGCCGCCTACACCGGCTGAACATCGCGATTTGCGGAGACGTGGCGCATTCGCGCGTGGCGCGTTCGAACCTGATCTTGCTGGGCAAGATGGAAAACCGCATCCGTCTGATCGGCCCGCCGACGCTGGTGCCGTCGCAATTCGCGGAATTCGGGGCCGAGATCTATGATGATATAAATGAGGGTCTGAAAGACGTCGACGTTGTGATGATGCTGCGTCTTCAGAAGGAACGGATGGACGGCGGCTTTATCCCCTCGGAACGCGAGTATTATCACCGCTACGGTCTGAACGCTGAAAAGCTGGCGCTGGCCAAGCCAGACGCCATCGTGATGCACCCCGGTCCAATGAACCGCGGGGTCGAGATTGACGGGACGCTGGCGGACGACATCAACCGATCCGTTATTCAAGAGCAGGTCGAGATGGGCGTCGCCGTCCGCATGGCCGCCATGGACCTGCTAGCGCGCAACGTACGAGAAGCCGCATGAACGATCTGGCCATCGCCCCCCATGAGCGCGGCGTGATCCGCCTGTTCTCGCTGGACATGCGCCCAGAAGAGGCGAAATTCCTGCGCGAACCGGGGGCTGTTGATCAGGTGTTGGGTGTCGAGGGGCTGGATCCAGAACAGATCGACATTTTTCCGGTATCCGACCTCGAAGATCTCGGGCTTTATGGCTATCTCAGCGAAGGCTGTGGTGTCTCGGAAGACCAGTTGGATCGCGCGAAGTTGGACGCCATTGAAGGCTGGGTGATGGTCCTGCGCAGTGCGGCGCTGGGTGGTCGATCTGCAACCCTTTCCCTCGATCCCCGCCTGCATCTGATTGGCCTGTTCACCGAAGAGGCTACCAACTGGTCCGGCGGCACGATTGAGACCGAAAGCGCAAAACCGTTCTCGGCCCCGCAAAGCCCGCCAGTGGATAATAAACCAAGCCGCATCGGTTCAGCCGTCATTGCCTTGCTGATTCTGATCGCCGTCGGAGGTGCCTTGTGGCTGATCCTGTGACCTTCTCCTCAGACAAGGGCGCTTATGTCCGCACCAACGCATGGCTCGCCGCCTTTGCAATGGCGGCCGCAATGGTCGTGCTATGGTTGATCGGCAATCCTTACGTCTGGACCGGCGCACCCGCAGGGTTGGCCGCCATCACCATCCGCGCTTGGTATTTGGCTTCGGAAGAACTGGTCGCCAAGTGGGAAATGACGGGCACCACTCTCACTGGTCCTGGTCCGCGTAAGGTGGCGCTGAACCAAATTCAGGCGGTCAATACCATTGGCAGCTTTGTCCAGATCGTCACAAAAGGCGGCGACAAGCACCTGATCAAATATCAGGCGGACCCCGCCGCCACCAAAGCTGCAATCGAAAGGGCCATGGCATGAGCAATCTGATTTTTACTAACGCTCGCCTGATCGACCCAGAAGCTGGCACAGATAGCATCGGCTGGCTGCAGATTGCCGATGGTCGGATCGCAGCGCTTGGTGAAGGCACGGCCCCAGACGCTGACACGCAGGTGGTCGATTGCGGTGGGCAATGCCTTGCGCCCGGTATCGTCGACATTGGCGTTAAGGTTTGCGAGCCCGGTGAGCGACACAAGGAGAGTTATAAATCTGCGGGTTTGGCCGCTGCCGCCGGGGGAGTGACGACCATCGTCACCCGTCCAGACACGCTGCCTGCCGTCGACACACCCGAGACGCTGGAGTTCGCCACCCGCCGCGCGCAAGCGGACGCTCCGGTCAACGTTTTGCCAATGGCCGCCCTGACCAAAGAACGCGAAGGGCGTGAGATGACCGAGATCGGGTTCCTGCAAGACGCAGGGGCCGTGGCGTTTACCGATTGCGATCATGTCGTGACCAATACCAAGGTCTTCTCACGCGCGCTGACCTACGCCAAATCCTGCAGCGCTCTTGTGATTGCCCACCCGCAGGAGCCGGGCCTGAGCAGCGGTGCCGCGGCTACCAGCGGCAAATTCGCCGCACTGCGAGGCTTGCCTGCCGTATCGCCTATGGCCGAGCGTATGGGGTTGGACCGCGACATCGCCCTGCTTGAAATGACCGGGGCCGCCTATCACGCCGATCAGATCACCACGGCCCGCGCCCTGCCTGCACTGGAGCGCGCCAAGCGCAACGGGCTGGACATCACAGCAGGCACCTCGATCCACCATCTGACGTTGAACGAATTGGACGTGTCCGATTATCGCACCTTCTTCAAGATTAAGCCTCCACTGCGATCCGAAAATGACCGGCAAGCCGTGATCGAAGCGGTGCGAACCGGTCTGATCGATACGATCAGCTCCATGCACACGCCGCAGGATGAGGAAAGCAAGCGACTGCCGTTTGAAGAGGCGGCCTCGGGCGCGGTGGCGCTGGAAACACTGCTGCCTGCTGCGCTTCGGCTATATCATTCCGAACAGCTGGACTTGCCGACCCTGTTCCGCGCCATGGCCCTCAATCCGGCCAAACGGCTGGGGTTGGAGAGCGGTCGCCTGGCCCTAGGCGCGCCTGCCGATCTGGTGCAGTTCGACCCGGATGTTCCCTTTGTTCTGGACCGATTTACGCTGAAATCGAAATCGCAGAACACACCGTTTGACGGTCAGCGGATGCAGGGTAAGGTCACCGCAACCTTTGTCGCTGGACAAGAAGTGTACCGGAGAGCCTGATGCCCCTGATCGACAGCACAATGATTCAGCTCATACTGTGGGCCGCGTTGGGATACCTGCTAGGCTCCATACCCTTTGGCATGATCGTCGCGCGCGTGATGGGTCTGGGAAATCTGAGGCAAATCGGGTCGGGCAATATCGGCGCAACCAACGTCCTGCGAACCGGCAATAAGGCAGCGGCAGCGCTGACATTGCTGTTTGATGCAGCCAAGGGTGCCGTTGCTGTTCTGCTGGCACGCGCTTTGGCTGGTGAAGATGCCGCGCAGATCGCCGCGTTGGCCGCGTTCCTCGGGCATTGCTTTCCGGTCTGGCTGGGCTTCAAAGGCGGCAAAGGCGTTGCGACTTTTCTGGGCCTTTGGCTGGCACTTGACTGGCGCGTGGGTGTCGCCTGCTGCTTGACATGGCTGGTCGCGGCGCTGATCTGGCGTATTTCATCCGTTGGTGCGCTGGCCGCCGCCGCCCTATCCACCACCTGGATCATGGTGCTGACAGATGGCAGTACCTTCGTTCTTGGAATTGCTCTGACCTTGCTGCTCTACTGGCGGCACAGCGCCAACCTAGCGCGGATCAAGGCGGGGACAGAACCGAAAATCGGGAAATCGTGACAGCGCCCAGCGCGTTTCTGAAAGCGTTCCATGATCTGCCGGTCGGCACGTTCACCGGTTCCGTTGGGCCGCATCGATATTTGGTATCGCATCAGATCATGGTCTGCGGGAAATCTCACAAACTGGTGGCTCATCAATTGGGCGGGCCGGATTACATCAGCCTGAACCTTTATCTCACACAGAAAAGCGGCGCATTGCTTCGCCCCTGCGAAATGCCTGCGGAAAAGGTGGTCGATTTTGTCCTGGCGCTGGTGCCTGACGTGCAGGAATGAACAACCGGTCTTTGTGATTGCACAATCACAATTGATTGCTTTGAACGTGATCGGGCCATTCCCCAACTGGGATTTTGTGACGGCCAATTACAGGCGTCGCGACAATCAAATCCGGTTCGCCCGGGCAAAATTACAGTGCTCTTCAGCGAGCCTATTCACGAAAGGTGAAGTCATGAACACGTTCAAATCCATCATCAGCGGAGTCGCGCTGTCTGTTGCGATCGCAAGCTCAGCAATGGCGGCTGGCGTCGAAATCAACGCAAGCTCGACCGGATTGGCAATGCAGGGCTATGACCCGGTTGCCTATTTCACCGTTGGCGAAGCAACCAAGGGTGATTACAAAATCACCACGCTGCACAACGACGCCCTGTACCGTTTTGCATCGGAAGAGAACAAAGCCGCTTTTGAGGCGAACCCAGAGGCCTATCTGCCTGCTTACGGCGGCTATTGCGCATTTGGCACCGCAATGGGCTTCAAGTTCGATGGTGACCCGAACTACTGGAAAATCGTCGACAACAAGCTGTATCTGAACCTGTCACAAGACATTCAGGAGCGTTGGGAAGGCGACATTCCGGGCTTTGTTGAGAAAGCCAGCGCGAACTGGGAAGACATCGCCGACAAAGACCCGGCTGAACTACAGCAATAATTCGCTGACAAGACCTTTGTGCATCGGCGGCAGATCGTATCTGCCGCCGATCTTCGTTTGAAGGCATCATGTTTCACCCTATCTAGCATGTGAGAAAAGAGCCCAACCTGAGTGGGCCCACGCCGGGGCACCGGCCAGAATAAAGTTGTTCGGGACAGTCAAAACATCACTGATCCGGCCTAAGGGCCGGAACGTAGATTCAATCATAACGCTGCCATTAGATTTGATTGGCAGCAGGTTTCGAGCGAAAGGAATGAGACGATGACAGGAAGATTGGCACTGATCACCTCGGTCGCCGTATTGGCTGCGGGATCCGCCATGGCGCAATCCTCAGGCAACTGGACTGGATTCTACGGCGGTGCACAGTTTGGTTATGCGGACATCGACACAAACGTATCAGGCGTCGACGGCGATGGTGCGATCGGCGGTATCATCCTTGGATATGATTACGATCTGGGCGATTGGGTCGTCGGAGGTGGCTTCGACTATGACTGGAGCGACGTAGACCTTTCCGGCGCCGCCACGGTCGAGAATGTCTGGCGGCTCAAAGCGCGCGCGGGCTACAAGGTGAACCCGCAGGGCCTGCTTTATGGCACCGCCGGTTATGCCGATGCGGATACCGATAATCTGGGCAGTGACGATGGCTGGTTCATCGGCGCAGGCTATGAGCAGATCGTAGCCCCCAATATCAGCGTTGGAGGCGAGATTCTGTATCATGAGTTCGACGACTTCAACTCATCGGGCGTCGATGTTGACGCAACTACAGTTCAACTGCGCGTCGCATATCGGTTTTGATGAGAAAGTAGGGCCCGGCTATTTGCGCCGGGCCCGTGCCGCTAGGGCACCAAGACTGTGCTGCCGGTGGTTTGTCGTGCTTCCAAAGCACGATGCGCATCAGCAACTTGATCCAACGGAAACTCCTGATCGACATGGATCTTGACCTCGCGCCCGTCCACTTTGCCAAACAAGCGTCGCGCCATCGCCTGACAGGTGGCGTGATCCGAGATATGCGTGAACAAGGTTGGCCGCGTCACCTTCAGAGATCCCCGCTGCGCAAGCATTCCCAGATCGACAGGCGGCACTGGCCCCGAAGCGTTTCCGAATGAGATCATCATGCCCAAGGGTTTCAGGCAATCTAGCGATCCCTCAAACGTGTCCGCACCGATGGAGTCCATCACCACATCAACCCCTTTGCCTCCGGTGATCTCGGCCACACGCTCGACAAAATTCTCGGTCCGGTAGTTGATGCAATGTGACGCGCCATTGAATTGCGCCAGGCTGCATTTCTCATCCGTTCCCGCTGTCCCGATCAGTTTGATGCCTTCGGATTTCGCCCATTGGCAGGCGATCAGTCCCACACCTCCGGCAGCCGCGTGGAACAACACGGTATCTCCGCGCCGCAGCGGCGTTGTGCGGTGAAACAGGTATTCAACCGTCATGCCCTTTAGCATCATGGCCGCGGCGGTGCGGAACGAGATACTCTCGGGCAGCGGACAAACCTGTGCTGCAGGCATCACGCGCGCTTCGGAATATGCTCCCGATGGGCCTGCGGCATAGGCCGCGCGTTGGCCGGGGGTAAGATGCGTAACGCCTTCGCCTACCGCCTCAACGACTCCGGCCGCTTCCATTCCCAACGCATGAGGCAACTCCAGCGGATAAAGGCCGGTACGCTGGTACACATCGATGAAATTCAATCCGCAGGCATGATGGCGAATGCGCACCTCACCCGGGCCGGGATCGCCAAGCGGGCGATCCTCAATCCGAAGAACCTCGGGGCCGCCGGATTCGTGTATGACGACTGTGCGTGCTGTCTGCTGCATGAATGCCTCCCTTGCCTGTGGAAACAAAGCTAACACGCCTGTGCGGCAGAGCAATCCTTCCGGCTCTGCAAGGGTGATCGGGCAAAATTTCGCAATATGTGCTATAATGCAACGAGACGTTGTAATTGGGCAGACGTTGCCGGCTGATCCGGTCACGCGAATTGCCACGCCGGATGCATCCCGCGGCGCACCCACGCCAGAAAAGGGGATGAACATGGACAAGACAATCGGTAACCCAATCACCTGGGTCGCCCGAAATCTGCGGGCAACCAGCGATCATGTCACTGAATCCGTGACCGAGATCGGCAGCGCGGATGTTCAGGCTCTGCCGACGGTGCATACGCTGACCCTGCAGGATCTGCGCGAATGCCTGAAAGCTGGATATAACGATTTTCTCGAAACCCGGGCCGATGCGATCTTTGTCGTTCTGATCTATCCAATCGCAGGTCTGCTGATGTTCGGTATTGGGCTCAACAAAGACATGGTGCCCCTGCTGGCCCCGCTTGTCATGGGCTTTGCCCTGATCGGGCCGGTCGCCGCCGTCGGGCTTTATGAGATCAGTCGCAAGAGGGAACAGGGCGGAGACGTTCATTGGCTGGACGCGTTCGGCGTATTCCGTTCGCCTTCCTTCGGAGCCATACTGGCACTGGGCTTCTATCTGGTCATGCTATTGATGATCTGGCTGATGGTCGCGCAAGGCATCTATGCGCAAACCCTAGGGCCAGAACCTCCGGCCTCGGCCATGGCATTCGTGACAGAAGTGTTCACCACCGGAGCAGGCTGGAGCATGATCATCATCGGCACCGCCACCGGTTTCCTGTTTGCACTGGTCGCATTGGCGCTAAGCGTGGTCAGCTTTCCGCTGTTGCTGGATCGCAAAGTGGGCGTTCCCGTGGCCGTCGTAACCTCGGTCCGGGTCTTGCGTCAGAACCCGGGTGTGATCTTGACCTGGGGGGCCATTGTGGCCGCGATGTTGGTACTGGGCGCGATCCCGATGTTGCTGGGGCTGATCGTCGTCATGCCCGTTCTAGGCCACGCCACATGGCACCTGTATCGCCGGGCGGTCGCCTGACTACATGGCAGCAGCTTAACCAGAGACCTTCAGAACGATCTTGCCAATGTGGCCCGATGCTTCCATCCGCGCATGTGCAACGGCGGCATCAGAAAGATCGAATTCTGAATCCATCACCGGTGCGACCTTCCCGGCCTCAAGCAATGGCCACACGGCTTCACGCAAGTCTTGCGCGATGCGCGCCTTGGCCAAATCGCTTTGTGGGCGCAAGGTGCTGCCAGTCAGGGTGAGGCGTTTCACCATCATCAGCGCAAAATTCAGTTCGACTACCGGACCTTGCAGGAAAGCGATCTGAACCAGCCGCCCGTCTTCCGCCAAAGCCTTGATGTTGCGCGGGATATAATCACCACCGACCATGTCCAGGATCAGGTTCGCCCCGCCCTCGGCGCGCATCGCAGCCACGAAATCTTCGTCGCGATAGTTGATCGCCTTTTCGGCACCTAGCTTGATACAAGCCTCACATTTCTCAGCCGACCCGGCGGTTGCAAAGACGCGGGCGCCAAACGCATTGGCCAGCTGAATGGCCGTCGTGCCGATCCCGCTGGAACCGCCATGGACCAGAAACCGCTCCCCTGGTTTCAAGCCGCCACGGGTGAAGACATTGGACCAAACAGTAAAGAAGGTTTCGGGCAGGCAGGCAGCTTCTTTCAAACCCATACCCGCAGGCACAGGCAGGCAATGAGCGGCGGGCGTTGCGACATATTCAGCATAACCGCCGCCGGGCAACAGGGCGCAAACCCGATCGCCAACGACCAGACCTTCGACACCCGAGCCGATGGCGACGACCTCTCCTGAGGCTTCCAGCCCCGGCAAATCGCTTGCACCGCGAGGTGGATCATACGCCCCTGCCCGCTGCAGCGCATCAGGACGGTTTACCCCGGCGTACGCGACTTTCAGAACCACCTGACCCTCTGCTGGTTCCGGCATCGGGCGTTCCGTCAGTTGCAGAACGTCCGGGCCACCAGCTTCAGTGATCTCGACAGCGCGCATTGTCTGGGTCATGGGCATATCTCCTTTGCCCAATGCCTAGCAGGCGAAAACGCAGAGGCCCAGCGGCAAGTGGAAACGCTGCGACTATTTTCCCGATGACAGCGAACCGGGCAGGTTGTCGGGCAACTTCGTCGGAGCCTTCACCTGACCCGCAAGCCAGTTGGGGACGGCCAGAAACGGTTTCAGCAGCGGGTTGCCATTCACCTGCGCCTTGAACTTTTCAAACTGCATTACGCCCTCGATCCGCCGATCCAGGAATTCCCATGTCGCCTGATAATCCGGGCTGTCATCACCCAGCCAATACAACAGTGTCGAAGAATAGACGCCCGACAGAGTGGCACGTTTGGTGTACCAGTTCACGTCGTCGGAAGTATCGCCAAGCGCTATCCAGATCTGGTCACAGGTGCCCCAGACCGCCTTGGCCCCATCCGCGGCATGGATCGGCAACGCGAACAAAGTCATACCTCGGCGCACTGCTTCTTTGTCTTCGACCGCCTGCAGGCGGAAACGGACGGCGGCGGCGATCTTTTCACGGAATTTCAGCCCGCTCAGGTCTTCGGATTTCAACCGCTCCAACATCGCGGCATCCCCGCGCGCATGAAAGGCCAGTGCCAGATCGACGGCACCACGCGGACAGATCGCTCGGGCCAGCGCAGGCTCCAGATCGCAATCGCTGATGGCCGCACGAAAGCTGGTTTCCGACCAGCCGTCGAACGGCACATGGTTCAGAATCGCATCAAGAAGCTGCTCTTTGGTGTCTTCATAGGTTGCTGTCATGTCGGGTCTCCGAGGCTGCGGGTCCAGTACTAGACAAGTTAGGCGTGCTTTGCTATACGGCCACTTCCTGCAATTTCCTTGCAACTCTATCTAGAAAGGTGGTGACAACCACATGCAGGTTAGTGTTCGCGACAATAACGTCGATCAGGCGCTTCGTGCCCTGAAGAAAAAGCTGCAGCGCGAAGGCGTGTTCCGTGAAATGAAGCTGAAGCAACATTTCGAGAAACCGTCCGAGAAAAAAGCGCGCGAGAAAGCTGAAGCGATCCGCCGTGCCCGTAAACTGGCACGTAAGAAAGCACAGCGCGAAGGTTTGCTCTAAGAGCTTCCTGCGACTCGTCCAGCTTTGGATGACACTATTTGACGACCCCCGAGGCCCTGCCCGGGGGTTTGTCGTTTTTAGGGCGGATGATCCCGCCAATTCCCGGCTTTACCCTCGCGGCAACCTGCCGATTTTGATGCAATCGCCGCAGTCGGCATTTTACAGCGCAGCGAATCGCCGTTCGGTTGCATTCTGCCGCCGAAAAACGCCCATCGCCGTACCCGCCCTATTCAGCGTTCTTTGATCGTCTGTAAGTGAGGCCGTCCACTCAGACATAACCAAAAACGGAGGCACTGATGTCGACAGCAAGTACGGTCGAGCGCGAAATGCTCGCGCTGATCAACCAAGAGCGCACATCCCGCGGTCTTGATCCCCTGGAACTTGAACGCAACCTGAACGAATCTTCCGAGGACCACAGCAGCTGGATGCTGGACACCGACCGGTTCAGCCACACCGGTCAGGGTGGTTCATCCGCGACCCAACGGATGCAAGCCGCAGGGTTCGACCTGTCCGGGAGCTGGCGCACCGGAGAAAACATCGCCTGGCAATCCGAGCGTGGCGCACCCGGTATCAGCGATGATGTCGCCCAGTTGCACCAGAACCTGATGAATAGCCCCGGTCACCGCGCCAACATTCTGAACCCCGATTTCAAATATATCGGCATCGGGATCGAAGAAGGCGACATGCAGGGGTACGACGCTGTCATGGTGACGCAGAACTTTGCGGCGACTCAGGGCGATGTCGATCTTGATAACGGCGGCACCACCCCGCCGGTGACGCCTCCGGTTGAAGAAGTTGTTGAGCCAGAAGAGGAAGAGGTTACCACCCCGACCGAACCAGAAGTGCCGGAAACCGATGTGACCGAGACTGAGGAACCAGTTGACGAAACACCGGTAGCGGAAGTTCCCGATGCCGAAGAACCGGCAGAGGAGACCCCGGAGGAAGACGTCACCGAAACCGAAGAACCATCGGACGAAACACCCGACACTGATGTGACGGAAACCGAGCAACCGTCAGACGAAACGCCAGAAACTGACGTTACCGAGACCGAGGACCCGGTTGAGGAGACTCCGGAAACAGACGTGACCGAAACTGAAGAGCCGGAACCCGATGTGCCGGATACTGAAGTCGTCGAGGTCGAGGAACCCGAAACTCCGGAGACCGACGTCACCGAGGTCGAAGAACCCGAGCCAGAAACACCTGAAGTTGTCGTTGACAATGGTGCACCGGGCGCGGACTGCTTTGACGTTCAGGCCTTCCTTGCCGGGATCGAAGCGTTTGTTAATGCGCTGCAAGCCCAATTTGACCAGTTCGAATGGTCTCCGGTGCAGCAGGCTGACACGACCCCGGAGATGGATGATTTCGATCTGGTGTTCGACACCGACTTCGCTGACGACATGATCGAAACCGTTGAAGCCACAGTCGAAGACATGAATGACGACATGTGCGGCGTGTATGTTTTCGAAACGAACTGCGGATTTGATTGGGGTTAATCAAACCGTTCAGGTGCGGGGATCCTTTTCCCGCACCACTTTCCTGCCAAATCAATATATCTTAGGCACGTGTAGCTCATCCGGCAAAATGCGCCGTTCGTATTCGGGGTTATAGCGCCGATCCGGCAGATTGACCTTTTCCTGCGGCACATCCTCATAGGGGATCTTGGTCAGCAGGTGCTCGATACAATTGAGCCGTTCGCGTTTCTTGTCGTTGCCTTCAACGATATACCAAGGCGCCTCAGATATGTTGGTGCGAAAGAACATATCCTCTTTGGCCTTGGTGTATGCCTCCCACCGGATGCGGGATTCCAGATCCATCGGTGACAGTTTCCACTGCTTCATCGGATCGTGAATACGCATCAGGAATCGCAATTGCTGTTCTTCGTCTGTAATCGAGAACCAGTATTTCAGCAGGATAATCCCCGACCGCACCAGCATCCGTTCGAATTCGGGAACGTCCTGAAAGAACTGTTCGACCTGATCCTCGTTGGCAAATCCCATCACGCGTTCAACACCAGCGCGGTTGTACCAGGACCGATCGAAGAACACGATCTCACCGGCCGCAGGCAAATGGGGCACGTAGCGCTGAAAATACCACTGGCTTTGTTCGCGTCGGCTGGGTGCAGGCAAGGCGACCACACGCGCTACACGAGGGTTCAAACGCTGCGTGATCCGCTTGATCACGCCCCCTTTCCCGGCGCTGTCGCGCCCTTCAAATAGAATACAGACCTTGGCCCCTGTATGGACCACCCAATCCTGAACTTTGATAAGTTCAGCCTGCAGCCGCAAAAGGTTGCGAAAATAGACCTTGCGATCCAGCATGTCAGGATGCTGGTCCTTGTAAATCTTGCGCACTTCCATCGAAAGCATGGGTTCGCTGAATTCGATCTCGAAATCTTCGTCCAGCGTGTCTTCCAGTTCAGCTTCCAGCCAATCTTTCGGCGTGCTGTTGTTTTCGTAAGCCAAGGTCTGCTCCTTATCGTTCATCGGGTTCGGACCGTACACGGCCAGTGTAACCACGGAGTGTCAGCGCAAAGTGCCGAGGTCGTACATAAGGTCGGAAACATGGATTTTGGCCCGACCGCACGACAGATACAAGCGGCAGAATTGACGCAAGGCTAACCCCCAATAGTTGGTTTCAGACAGGCAAAGCCGTGGTTTTGAACACCGTGCGCAAAGCAAATGAGCTTTGCATCTGCGCCACCCCAGGCAAGCGAGACAGGTATTGCCGATGGATGCGAGCAAAATCCTCGGTATTTTCTGCGACGACCTTCAGAATGTAGTCCGCCGTGCCCGCCATCAAATGGCATTCCAGCACATCCGGAATCCGTGCTACGGCTTTTTCAAACGCCTCCAGCACTTCTTCCGCCTGACCCTGCAACGTGATCTCGACAAACACAGTGGTTGGAACGTTCAACTTCCGTGCATCCAACAGGGCGACGTAGTCCTTGATATAACCCTCAGCCTCAAGTCGCTGCACGCGCCGGTGGCAGGCCGAAGGGGATAGATTCGCCTGTTCGGACAATTCCGAATTTGACATCCGCCCTTTACGCTGCAGGGCAGCCAGAATCTTCCTATCTGTTGCGTCAATCGTCATTTGCGCACATCCATTGCGTCAAGTTGTCTATACGCTGAATATTTTCCCGCATATTGTGTGTTTAGCAAGTGGGGTTTCACAAAAATTGCGCCAATTTATGCCCATAATTTAGGCAGTTTATGAATGGAGTCTCACATGAAAATCGGCTGCCCCAAGGAAATCAAACCTCAGGAATTCCGCGTCGGGATGACCCCGAACGCTGCTGGCGAAGCTGTGGCCCGCGGTCACGAAGTCATTATCGAAACCGGTGCCGGGATGGGCTCGGGCTTTGATAACGACGCTTATGTAGCGGCAGGTGCCCGCATCGTCGACACTGCAGAAGAAGTGTTCGCCACGGCTGATATGATCGTCAAGGTCAAGGAACCTCAGGCGGTCGAGCGTAAAATGCTGCGCGAAGGTCAGTTGCTGTTCACCTATCTGCACCTGGCACCCGATCCAGACCAGACCCACGATCTGCTGGAATCCGGCTGCACCGCGATTGCCTATGAGACCGTGACTGACTCCAATGGCGGCCTGCCGCTGCTGGCGCCGATGTCCGAGGTTGCCGGTCGCTTGGCTCCGCAAGTCGGGTCCTGGACTCTGCAAAAGGCCAACGGTGGCCGCGGCGTTCTGATGGGTGGTGTACCGGGTGTAGGCCCTGCCAAAGTGATCGTCATCGGCGGAGGCGTCGTAGGCACCCATGCAGCGAAGATTGCCGCAGGCATGGGTGCGGATGTGACCGTACTGGACCGTTCGCTGCCGCGTCTCCGCTATCTGGACGATGTGTTCGGCGGAACCTTCAAGAACCAGTATTCAACCGCTGGTGCGACAGCCGAGCTGATCCAGGATGCCGACCTGGTCATCGGTGCGGTCCTGATCCCGGGCGCAGCTGCTCCCAAACTGATCTCGCGCGAACAGCTGTCGACCATGAAGCCCGGCGCGGCTCTGGTAGACGTTGCGATCGATCAGGGCGGCTGTTTTGAAACCTCGAAAGCCACCACCCACGCCGATCCGGTTTACGAAGTTGACGGCATCATGCACTACTGCGTCGCCAACATGCCCGGTGCGGTTGCCCGGACTTCGACCATCGCACTGGGCAACGCAACCATGCCGTTTATGTTGTCGCTGGCAAGCAAGGGCTGGAAGCAGGCCTGTAAGGACGACGTACACCTGCTGGCAGGTTTGAACGTCCACGCCGGCAAGCTGACTTACGAAGCGGTGGGCACCGCCCTCAACATCGCCTCTGTCGATCCAACAACTCTGTTGAACTAAGAGCGCTCCCGCCTCTGAAAGCGTCCTTTTCCAAAGGACGCTTTACAGACTTGGGCCCAGCGCCGCGCCAATAGCGCGGCGCTGTTTTTTCTGGACCAAGGGTCGCACAAAAAAGCACCGCGCCTTAGCGCGGTGCCCGGCCCAACCAGAGGAGGGCATTTCAATGCCCGATCGACGGGCGGGAGGCTTACGCCTCTTTGTGAATCTCCACAGAATGCGGATACGGGATGGATACGCCTTTGGCGTCAAACGCTTCTTTGATCGCTTTGGTAAGTTCGAACTTCACATCCCAATAGTCAGCCGCTGCGCACCACAGGCGCGCGGTCAGATCAACCGAACTATCCCCAAGATTTGTCACGCGCACCCAAGGCTCAGGATCAGCCATGATACGATCGTCAGCTTTGGCCACATCCAGGATAATGTTCATCGCCTCATCCGCGCTGTCGCCGTAATCGATGCCAAACACCAGATCGACCCGGCGGGTGTCATGGGCGGAATAGTTGGTGATCACCGAACCCCAAGCCTGACCGTTTGGCACGATGATCTGCACGTTGTCCGGCGTCACCAGCTCGGTCGTGAACAGGTTCAGGTCTTTCACAGTACCCGCTGTGCCACCAATATCGACATATTGGCCCAGCTTATAGGGCCGGAACACCACCAGCATCACGCCCGCGGCCAGATCGCTGAGTGTTCCCTGCAGCGCCAAACCGATGGCCAGGGATGCGGCACCCAGAATGGCCACGATGCTGGTCGCCTCGATTCCAAAAATGCCCAGAACGGCGACAAAGACAATCGCCAGCAGCACCCATTTCACGAGGCTCGCAACGAAATTCCCCAAAGTCGGGTCGATATGTGGCGTGGCGTTGATCCGCCGCCGCACCAGACCGCTAATGGCTCCGGCAACGATCCAACCCAATACCAGAACGATCAACGCTTTGATCGCGCTCATGATCAGCGGACCAAATGCGCCCACCTGTGTTACGACATCTTCCACACGCTTCTCCTTTGCGCCAACAGCAAACCCGCGCCTTTTGGCGCGGGATCGCTGAAAAGTCTGGGCTAATTTTGCGCGCAGGTCTAGGTGCGGGATTTCCGAGTTTTCCCCCCTGCTGTTCCCCAGCAAACATCGACTGACCGATCACGCACAGAATTGGACCTTACAAAAGCGCCACAAATTACCAGATTGACCGAGACACGCGCGATAAAAGGAGCCCATCATGCTGGACACAATCCAATTCCCGATCATGAATAAATGGTCCCCACAGTTCCCCGAGCGGATTCAGCTTTATTCCTTCCCCACACCCAACGGGGTAAAGGCGTCGATCATGCTGGAAGAAACCGGCCTGCCTTATGAGGCACATCGTGTCACCCTGGCCGATGCAGATGTCAAAAGCCCGGAGTTTCTTTCGCTGAACCCGAACAACAAGATCCCGGCGATCATTGATCCCAACGGGCCCGACGATGCTCCGTTGGCTTTGTTCGAAAGCGGTGCAATCCTTCTGTACCTCGCTGAAAAGAGCGGTAAGCTGCTGGGTCAGAACAAAGGCGACAAGCACCGGGTCACCCAATGGGTTATGTTTCAGATGGGCGGTATCGGACCAATGTTTGGCCAGCTTGGGTATTTCCACAAATTCGCAGGGGCTGAAATCGAAGACCCCCGCCCGCGCGAACGCTACGTGTCCGAGGCCAAACGCCTGCTGAACGTTCTCGACCGGCAACTGGACGGCCAAGACTGGATCGCCGGAGAATTCTCGATCGCCGATATCGCAATCGCGCCCTGGCTGCGCGGTTTAGATTATTACGGCGTCAAGGATGTCATAGGCTGGGAAAGCTATGGCAACGTTACGCGCTATCTGGACAGGTTCCTGGATCGACCCGCAGTGCAAAGAGGACTGAACATCCCCTCACGGGATTGATACACAAGGCCTGTGCGGCGGGATCCAAATCCGCCGCCACGGGCCATCGGGTTACCCAGGCAGCGCGCCTGTTAGAACGTAGCGCAAGATCTCAACAACTTGCGCGGGTTCTTCAGCGACGGCGAGGGCTGCTGCATCTACTTCTTTCAGCGCGTGCTGATGATCAGCCCCGTGCAGAACAATGATCGACTTGCCCAGTGCTGCCGCATAGCCCGCGTCAAATGCCGCGTTCCACTGCTTGTATTTGTCCCCAAAGCGTACAACCACAACATCCGCGTCTGATATGCCCTTGCGGGTCCGGATCGCGTTGACCATGGCACCCTTGTGATCGTGCCAGTACTTGTTCGGCTCGGCCCCCAAGATCGTGACACCGCAATCGTCCGAAGCACCGTGATCGGTGACCGGGCTACTGAACTCAACATCCAACCCATCGGCGCCCGCAATGATCTGCTCGCGCCAATCCGTGTGAATCTCACCGGACAAATAGACCTTCAGCATTTTTCTCTCCTCCCGTGAAAAAGGGGCGCAATGGCCCCTTTATCATTTCAAAAATACTCCCGCCGGAGGCGAAAACCAACTCATCCCCGCAAGACGCCGCCAGTGGCTTTCACCACTTTTTCGACAATCTTGGTGCTGACCGCCTCGATATCCTTTTCCTTCAGGGTCGCGTCCGACGGCTGGAGCCTTACGGTAATGGCCAGAGACTTCTTGCCCTCGCCGACGCTACCGCCAATGAATTCGTCAAAGACGCGCACGTCCTCGATCAGAGCCTTATCAGCACCCGCAGCCGCATTGACCAACGTCAGAGCTTCGATATCCGCATTTACAACAAAGGCGAAATCGCGCTCGACCGCCTGCAGGTCGCGCAATTCCAAGGCAGAACGGGTCGCACCGGATTTACGTGGCATCGGCACCTGATCCGGCCAGATGGTGAACGCCATTGCCGGACCCTTGATGTCCAACGCCTGCAACACGCGCGGATGCAATTCGCCAAAGACGCCCAGTACCTTTTTCGGACCCAGACAGATTTTTCCATGTCGGCCCGGGTGCCACCAGGCATCGCCGTCGCGCAAAACCTGTACCTTGGCAGGCGCGCCAATAGCGGCCAGCACCGCCTCAGCGTCGGCCTTCGCGTCGAACAAGTCCACCGGGCGGGACGCACCGTGCACATCCTTGGGGCCGTTGCGCCCAACCAACAGGCCGGTGATCTGCGTCTGCTGATCCCCCGGCTCACCATCATGGAACACCGGCCCGACCTCGAACAAGGCCAGATCGGCATAACCCCGTGCCTGATTGCGCGCCGCCGCTTGCAGCAGACCAGGCAGCAGATCAGGGCGCATATGGCTCATCTCGGACGAGATCGGGTTTTCCAACATGGTTGCTGCGTCACCGCCCCCGAACAAGGCTGCCGAGGCCTGATCGATGAAGGTATAAGACACACATTCATTGTACCCCAGCGCTGCACAGGTCCGGCGCGCCATCGACTGGCGGCGCTGCGTGGGTGTCATGACCGGTTTGGGGATACCTGCTGTCGTACGCGGCAGCGGAATACCCTGCAACTTGGTCAGAGAAGCGATCCGCGCAACCTCTTCCACCAGATCGGCCTCCCCCATGATATCGGGTCGCCAGCTGGGCACATGCGCCATCTCGCCATCCAGACGAAAGCCCAAACGGGTCAGTGTCTGCCGCTGCTCGCTTTCCGGAATCTCCATCCCGACCAAGGACTGCACGCGCGCCGCGTCCAGTTTGTAGGCCCGCGCGTGGTTCGGCGCTTTGCCCGCCTCGACCACATTCGAGGCTTCACCGCCGCAGATATCCAAGATCATCTGCGTCGCATGCTCCAACCCTTCGCGCGTGTATTCCGGGTCGACGCCGCGCTCGAATCGATACCGCGCGTCCGAGTTTATCTTCAGCGCCCGACCTGTGAGGGCGATCTGTACATGATCCCAGAACGCGCTTTCAAGGAAGACGTTCACAGTCTCCTCGGTACAACCGGTTTCCTCACCGCCCATGATACCCGCGATAGATTCCGGGCCTTTGTCGTCCGAAATCACCATCATGCCAGGCTGAAGGGAGTATTCTTTTTCATCAAGCGCGACCAGCTTTTCACCACCCTTGGCGCGATGCACCCGCAAATTGCCCTGCACCTTGTCCGCGTCGAACACGTGCAGCGGACGGTTGTGGTCGAAGGTCATATAATTGGTGATATCCACCAGAGCCGAGATCGGACGCAGACCAATCGCTTTCAGTTGATCCTGCAGCCACTGAGGGCTCGGGCCGTTCTTTACGCCACGGATCAGACGCCCGGTGAAATGCGGCGCGCCGTCCAGCGTATCCTCGTCGATCGACACTTTGATCGGGCTTTCGAAATCACCCGGCACCGGAGTGTAATCGCGCACTTTCAGCGTGCCCAACCCCCGCGCGGCCAAATCACGCGCAATACCCGCAACACCCAGCGCATCCGGGCGGTTCGGCGTGATCGCGATCTCGATCATCGGATCAACCTTTGACGGATCGTTCTCAGCCAACCAATCGACAAACTTGTCGCCGACCTCACCCGAGGGCAGCTCGATAATCCCGTCGTGTTCATCCGACAGCTCAAGCTCGCGCTCGGATGCCATCATGCCAAAGCTCTCGACGCCACGGATCTTGCCGACGCTGATGGTGATATCCAGGCCGGGAATATACATACCCGGTTTACAAACCACCACGGTGATGCCTTCGCGCGCATTGGGCGCGCCGCAAATGATCTGCAGATCGCCCTCGTCGGTTTCAACCGTGCAAACGCGCAGCTTATCGGCGTCCGGGTGCTTCTCGGCATGTTTCACATGGCCCAGCGTAAAGCCCGCCAGACGGTCCGCCGGGTTGACGATCTCTTCGACCTCAAGCCCGAGATCGGTTAGCGCTTCGGCGATCTCATCAACCGACGCATCCGTATCGAGGTGGTCTTTCAGCCAGGACAGAGTGAATTTCATTGCAGCGGGCCTTTTTCGGCAAACATTCAGTCGGCACAGGCAATGGCAAAGATTGCGCCGAGGTGCAAGCGCTGCGGCTCACGGATAGGTGGGGGTGCGACCCAAAAGCTCGTCCAGCTGCCAGCCGATCCAGCCGTGGGGAATAAAGTGCCCGCCGGGATGGGTGTCCAGTGTCACCTGCCCTTGCGCGCAATCGGTCCACTCCAATCGGCTGAGCGTCAGGAAGGGCTTCACGCTCCAATCCCCACGCGGGGTCGCGCCGTTGCAGTTGAACTTGGCCTTCCACAGCGCCACCGGATAGGTCGTATCGCCGTCCGGCCCAAAGGGAAAATCCATCACCGTATCGTCCAGCCCATGCACATGACGCACCTCGCTTGGGGCTTCCGGGCAATCCTCGGTCTGGCGGATCGAGCCCGCAACCGCCAGCAGAGCAGCGATGTCGTTTCCCGACTGGCAGACATAGCGCCATGCCATTGCGCCGCCATAAGAATAACCCGAGACATATATGCTTTCAAGATCAATGGGATAGCGTTTGGCGACGTCCTCAAGCACGCGATCTGCGAACGGCACGTCTGCGGTATCAGCAGTCCAGAAGTTCCAACTTTTGCCCAGCCCATTCGGAGCCACCAACAGCACATCGCGCAGCTTGGTTGCCCCGGCGATGCGCTCATGGTTCACCACCACATCGCCCTGCCGCGCCCAGCCGTGGAAATGCAGCAGCACCGGCAGAGGCGTTTCGCCATCCCAGCCATCAGGTTCCAGCACATGGTACGAGCGGTCGCCGATCTGACAGGCGGTATCGCCGTGGCAGTCAGATTTCCACGGCCCCATCGCAAAGGCCGGAGTCGCGGTCAGCAGAAGTAAAAGCAGTCGATTGATCATAAGCCGGAGCCTAGCGACGTCTGCCGCGCTGTCACATAACATATTGGTGTAGGGTGGGGTTTCACCCCACCAACCTCTTCACGGTGGGGTGAAACCCCACCCTACAACGGATCAGATCACAAAGCCGCGCCATCGCCAGACCGCGGGGTGGCGATCAGAGGTTTGTGTTGGGCACTTTATGCCAGCCAATTCCGCGAAACATTCAAACGGAGCGCTTATGGAGACAAATTTTCAGCCCAAGCCAGCGTTTTCAACATATGACTGGTCACTCTAAATCTGCCCTCATGGCGGTGATAAGTTCATCAATGGCGGCGTTGAGTTTGGCTATAAAATCTGTATCAACGCTGTTTTGAGCCGCAGTCTTATTCCGCCACTCTAGTGGGGTTAAAGACAATACATGTGCTCCATATTTCACATAAATGACTCTAAGTTCAAAAGCTCGTTCATATACTTCAATAGGTGCCAACAATCGTAGCTCCTCAAAGTAACGCTTAAGGTCTGAATTCCGCATTGATATTTTGGAATCTACAGGTCCTGAAGTAACTTCGTTCCATACCAACCCGCATTGGTGCAAGTACTCAGCATAAACCTTTCGGCGCTCATCACGGCGAAGCGCTTTTCTCTCGTCTTCAGACTTTCGATAGTAAATATAAATAGCCCCTGCCAATGCAATCAGAGGACCAAGATCGGTTATCAAATCACCAATCCACGCAACAAAACCAGGCACCCAATGAAAATCGCTTGCCAAGTTTTCTAGCGCAGTGGTTTTTTCCGTCACCTACTCAAACCACCATGCAGGTTCGGCATATCCAGCGCCGCGAACCCGTAGTGGCGCAGCCAACGCAGGTCAGAATCAAAGAACGCTCGCAAATCCGGAATGCCGTATTTCAGCATCGCCAGACGGTCGATGCCAATGCCGAAGGCAAAGCCCTGATAGACTTCGGGATCAATACCACCAGCGGCGATCACTTTGGGGTGGACCATGCCGGAACCGAGGATCTCCATCCAGTCGTCGCCCTCGCCGATCTTCAGCTGGCCGTTGTCCCAGGAACAGCGGATATCGACCTCGGCCGACGGCTCAGTGAAGGGGAAGTGCGAGGCGCGGAAGCGCAGCTCGACGTCGTCGACCTCGAAGAACGCTTTCACGAACTCTTCCAGAACCCATTTCAGGTTCGCCATCGAGATGTCTTTGTCGATGGCCAGCCCCTCGACCTGATGGAACATCGGCGTGTGGGTCTGGTCATAGTCGGCGCGGTAGACACCGCCCGGGCAGATCACGCGGATCGGCGCGCCCTGCAGTTCCATCGAGCGGATCTGCACTGGGGAAGTATGGGTGCGCAGCACATGCGGCGGGCGATTGTCGCCCTCGGCACGGTGCATGTAGAACGTGTCCATCTCGGCCCGCGCAGGGTGGTGGCCGGGGATGTTCAGAGCGTCAAAGTTGTGCCAGTCGGTCTCGATCCGCGGCCCTTCGGCCACCGAGAAACCCAGTTCGGCAAAGATCGCGGTTAGTTCCTCAGTCGCCTGGCTGACCGGGTGGATCGAACCCTGACGGCGGGCGCGGGTCGGCAGGGTGACGTCCAACCATTCAGTGCGCAGACGCTCATCCAGCGCCGCATCAGCAAGCGCTGCTTTCTTGGCCGACAGGGCCGAGTTGATCTCATCCTTCAAGGCATTAAGCGCGGGGCCTGCGACCTGACGCTCTTCGGGGGTCATCTTGCCCAGCTCGCGCATCTTCAGCGCGACCTCGCCTTTTTTGCCCACGGCAGCGACGCGGATCGCCTCAAGCGCGTTTTCATCGCCAGCTTCGGCGATTTGGCCCAGATATTTTGCCTTAAGATCGTCCATGACGCCCTCTGAATTTGGTCGCCAACCTGCTATCGGCCCCGCCCCGCGAATGCAAGCGGGACGGTGGGGATCAATAGCTGTATTCGGGGAAAATCCGGGTCAGGTCGCCATTCCAGTCGCCATTGTAGTGTTCCAGCAACTCATCTGCGGGAACCTTACCCGTATCGATGCTGTCCTTGAGCGCGTTCAGGAAATGCGTCTCGTCCTGCACCAGACCTCCCGCACCGGGACGTGCGCGGGACGCCAGACCGGCCTCGGCAATCGAGACCACTTCGCGCGCCAGATCATGCATGTTGATGTTGCCAACCTGTGCTTGCAGACCATCCTTGGCAGCCTCAACCCGCAGCGCTTCGCGCGTCTCGGCATCCCAGCCTTTGACCAGATCCCAAGCGGCATCCAGTGCGGTTTGATCATAGGTCAGACCAACCCAGAAGGCAGGCAGCGCACAGAGCCTGCGCCATGGGCCACCATCGGCGCCGCGCATCTCCATGAATTTCTTGATCCGCGCTTCGGGAAATGCCGTGGTCAGGTGATCGGCCCAATCGGACAGAGTCGGCGTCTCACCGGGCAGTGCAGGCAGTTTGCCCTGCAGGAAGTCGCGGAACGACATGCCCAGCGCGTTGATATACTGGCCGTCGCGATAGACGAAATACATCGGTACATCGAGCGCATATTGTACATAGCGTTCGAACCCGAAGCCTTCTTCGAACACAAAGGGCAGCATGCCCGTCCGTGCATCGTCCAGATGCCGCCAGATATAACTGCGCCAGCTTTTCTGGCCGTTCACCTTGCCCTCGAAAAACGGAGAGTTCGCAAACAGCGCCGTCGCGACCGGCTGAAGGGCCAGCGCGACGCGCAGCTTCTGCACCATGTCGGCCTCGGACCCGAAGTCGATATTGACTTGAACGGTACAGGTACGACGCATCATGGCGCGACCCATGGTGCCGACTTCTTCCATATAGTCGTTCATCAGCCGGTAACGGCCTTTGGGCATCAACGGCATCTCATCATGGGTCCAAATCGGAGCCGCGCCCAGACCGATAAAGCCTACGCCGATCTCATCAGCAATGTCTTTCACCTCGCGCAGGTGGATGTTCACTTCATCGCAGGTCTCGTGGATCGTCTCCAGCGGAGCACCCGACAGCTCCAACGCGCCGCCCGGCTCCAAGCTGACATTCGCACCATCCTTCTCAAGCCCAATCAGATGCCCGGCCTCGCGCACTTCTGCCCAACCGTGACGGTCACGCAGTCCTTCCAGCACGGCCACGATGGACCGTTTGCCCTCAAACGGCAGCGGCTTCAGCGTGTCTTTGCAATAGCCGAACTTTTCGTGCTCGGTTCCGATGCGCCAATCATCCTTGGGCTTGCAGCCCGATTCCAGATATTCGGCCAATTGCTCGTGGCGTTCGATCGGTCCGCCGCCGGACTGGGGGATGGACATGTGACCCGTGCTCCGATCCTGATGTGTCTGTCTTCGGCTCAGTCCTGAGCGCAAACCGCGCGAGTGTCAATGCAGCCTAAGGTGGGCCGGGCGTGACGGCGTGCGTTCCCAGATCACCACCGGATGCGTCGCTCGACCGTTGAGTTCCGACAGCATTTGCTCGGTTTTCAGCCCCGGAAGCGCTGAGAAGACATCAAACAGCGCCTCGGCCCCTTCAGCGTTCACCGGAATGTGAAGGGTCGGCTGCCCCGGTTGGTCCAGAACCCAAAGCGCGGGGCGCGAGGTCGGGTCCAACGCCAACCGCTCAATCTCACGCGCAGCGACCATGCCGCCGTCGAGCGGGCCCAGATACGTGATCTGACCTTCGTCGATGGTCACAACCCCGGGACCGCCTGCACCATTGCGGAAACGCACCCGTTGCACCCCGATCACGGCCAGAGCAATCGAAACCACGATCAGCAACCACCCCAACCACGCCAGCAATCCGCCGGGGCCGCTGATCCAGCTGAGGCCGAGGATCAGAACAAACCCTGCAACCAGCACTTCGCGCCAGCGCCACAGGGCCAGTTTGGCTTCGGGTCGAAAGAAACTCATGCCACGTCCTCCGGGTTTTTGAACAGGATCAGCGAGTATTGACCTGCAGGCTGGAACCCAATGGATATATAGGCACGCGCTGCCGCATCGGAAGCCGCAAAGAGGACAGCCCTGGAAACTCCCGCGTCGCGCGCCTCAACCAGATGCAGGGCAACAGCCAAACGCGCATAGCCCCGCCCTCGTAAATCGGGTGGTGTGTAGACACCGCCGATCTGCACCACTTCAGGCAAGCGAGCGTTGAAGCCGGTCATGCTGACCGGTAGGCCATTCTGCAGCAAAACTCGATGCGAATCCCGCTCGATATAGGTCTTGATGTCCTTCCCAGCCTGCGTCTGTGCGCGCAAAGGATCAAAATCCATGGCTTCGATGAGGTAGCTTTCTCGCCAGTCTTCAAGGACCGAACGGTCTACATCAGTAAGCGGCATGAGATCTGCCCCACTGAAATCCGGTATTTGAAGTCGATCCAGCGCCAGGGAAAACCCCGGCTCATCGCTGTTCAGGGTCGCGGGTCGCCCTTCCCAACCTGCCAACCGGATTATCCGACGAGCCTGCGTTGCCTCAGCCGCGATGCCGAACAGGGCCCGGCCTCGAATAAGGTCAATCGCTGCGGCAAGTTCGGTATCCGAACAGTCGGGACATTGCAGCAGGATCATGCCTTCATTTGTTATGGCAAAGACCGCACGCAACGGGCTGCCAAGCGTCCATGCATTCAACGACCGGGGATGCGTACCGCACAGGCCAAAATCCCGTAGATTGGCCAAAGGGAACATCGATGTTTGGATATGTTGGGACAAAAACGAGTCGATCCTGGACAGGTCCGTTTCCTGCGCCAATTGCCACGTCACGTCCAATCTCCCAACGATTGCTGCCACATTGTCATCGCCGCAACGGCTGCTGTATCGGCGCGCAGGATACGTGGGCCGAGGCTGACCACATGGGTAAATGGCAGCTCTGCCAACCGTTTGCGTTCGGGCTCGGAAAACCCGCCCTCGGGGCCGATCAGGATCGCCCACGGCTTGCCTTTCTCATTCTCTGCCAAGCGCAGGGCTGAGCCGGCTTCTGCCTCGTCACAGAACATCAATTGGCGATCATCGGGCCACGCGCCCAGGATACGATCCAATCGCTGGAGGTCAGCGACCTCAGGCACAAAAGTGCCGCCACATTGTTCGGCCGCCTCAATTGCGTGGGCCTGCAAGCGATCCTGTCGAATGCGCTCGGAGTTGGTGAATTCGGTCTGCACCGGTATGATCCGCGCGGCCCCCATTTCAGCTGCTTTTTCAACGATGAAATCGGTCCGCGCCTTCTTGATCGGTGCAAAGAGCAGCCACAGATCGGGCGGTAATTGCAGAGGTTTCGATTGCTCCACGCACGACAGAATTCCGCCTCGTTTACTTGCTTCTGCTACCTCTGCCTGCCACTCGCCATCGCTGCCATTGAATAGCGCGACCTGCCCCCCAACCGACAGGCGCATGACACCGAACAGATAATGCGCCTGCTCACGCGTCAAAGGAACCGATTGCCCCGGACCCAAAGGGTGCTCTACATACAGTCTGATCTTCGCATTCATGAGACCCTACATATGCAAGGCAATGCCCCAACACCAGACGGTCAGGTCGCCGATGCCGTAACCGGCAATTGGGTCGATACCCACGCCCCCGCCTTTGCCCGCCCTTACCTACGGCTCAGCCGCGCAGACCGACCCATCGGCACATGGCTGCTGCTGATTCCCTGCTGGTGGGGTCTGGCCTTGGCCATCCTGAGCGACGGCGCACCACGATGGGAGGATCTTTGGATCGCAGTTGGTTGTGCCATTGGTGCGTTTTTGATGCGCGGCGCGGGCTGTACGTGGAATGACATTACTGATCGTGAGTTTGACGGGAAGGTCGAGCGTACAAGGTCGCGCCCGATTCCCTCAGGCCAGGTGAGTGTCCGTCAGGCTGCATTCTGGATGGTGCTGCAATGTCTGTTGGCCCTGGCCATCCTTCTGACCTTCAACCGAGCCGCGATTGCGATGGGGGTTCTGTCTTTGCTGCCTGTTACCATCTATCCCTATGCAAAACGTTTTACGTGGTGGCCGCAGATTTTTCTGGGGCTGGCCTTCAACTGGGGCGCATTGCTGGCCTGGGCTGCACATACCGGCACCGTGGGCTGGCCTGCGATCATGCTTTATCTGTCAGGAATCGCCTGGACTTTGTTCTACGACACGATCTACGCCCATCAGGATGCCGAGGATGACGAGCTGATTGGCATCAAGTCCACCGCACGGCTGTTTGGCACCGATACGGCCCGTTGGCTCAAGTATTTTCTGATTGGAACCGTCAGTCTAATGGCCTTTGCAATTATCGACGCGGCTTTGCCCGGGTCATCGGTTCTTGCTTTGGCGGTCGCCCTTGGAGGGCCCTGGGCGATGGGGTGGCATCTGGCCTGGCAATTGCGGGGACTGGACACGGAGGACAACGCAAAATTGCTACAGCTTTTCCGGGCCAATCGCGACACCGGCTTGATTCCGCTGATCTTCCTCTGCGTCGCCCTTTTCCTCTGATTGCACCTCTGTGCTGCGCTCTGTATGAGTCCCGGAACCAACCGCCCGAGGAGTCTCGATTTCGCCCATGCGTCTGCCTTACGCCCTAGCTGTTGCGTCGATTTTCGCGGTGTCCGCCGTGCTATCGCTGGTGGTCGCTGGATTTGCGGTCAGCAAGATCGAAGACGCCTCGGAACTGGCCGTGCGAAAGGCCTTGAACTTGCAGGGGCATGATTGGGCCGAAGTCGAATCCGACGGCCTGCGTGTCGTTCTGACCGGCACGGCCCCGACTGAGGCGACCCGATTCAACGCCCTGATCGCTGCGGGCACCGAGGTCGACACCTCGCGCGTCATTGACGAGATGGAGGTTGCTCCCACCGCCGATCTGACACCGCCCCGCTTTTCTACCGAGATCCTGCGCAATGACAGCGGAATTTCGATTATCGGGCTAGTACCTGCGGCTCTGGATCGCGACGATCTGGTAGACAGGCTGCAACGCCTTGATCGGGACGCGTCAGTCTCGGACCTGATGGAAAGTGCCGACTATCCCAAG
The DNA here is from genome assembly GCF_056532525.1 of Ruegeria sp. I3. NCBI lineage: Bacteria > Pseudomonadati > Pseudomonadota > Alphaproteobacteria > Rhodobacterales > Roseobacteraceae > Ruegeria > Ruegeria sp. I3. The sequence goes on from NZ_JBQFNI010000005.1 coordinate 232,578, forward strand.
CCAGACGGATGGGATCAGGCAATCGACTATGCGATCGAAGCGCTCTCGGATTTGCCACGGGCCAAGATATCTGCCAGCCCAGGGTTGGTGCGTATCACGGCGATTGCCGATAGCCAGCAAGAGAAAGACCAGCTGGAACAAGACCTAAGCCGCGCCGCGCCACCAGGTCTGCGAATCGGCCTTTCGATTTCGGCACCTCGCCCGGTAATCACACCATTCACGCTGCGCTATCTGATAGATGAGGATGGCGGGCAGTTTGATGCGTGCTCGGCCCAGGATGAAGTTGCGCGCGACATCATCGTCGCTGCAGCACAAGAGGCCGGATTAACCGGCCCCTATTCCTGCACCATTGGGCTAGGCGTACCGTCTCCGCGTTGGGCGAATGCAGCGCAGCTCAGCATTCGTGCGCTATCCGAACTTGGTCAGGGTTCAGTTACTCTGTCGGATGCAGATATCACTCTAGTTGCCACACAAGGGACTAACCCTTTGGAGTTCGACCGCATCGTGGGAGAGCTCGAAAATGCGCTGCCCGAGGTTTTCGCCTTGCATGCAGTTCTTCCCGAACCCGAACCGGATGACCCGACTGGGCCTATTGAATTCGTCGCAACACGTAGCCCTGAGGGTTTGGTTCAACTGCGTGGCCGTCTGAGTGACGAAACGCTGCGTGAAATGACCGACAGCTTTGCACGTGCCGCCTTTGGATCATTGCAGGTGCACACAGCCACCCGGATTGCACCGGACCTGCCCGCGGATTGGCCCATACGCGTCTTGGCCGGGCTGGAGGCACTGTCGCAACTGCACAATGGCGCCCTGACCGTTACGCCGGACAATGTAGCGCTGTCGGGCATCAGCCATGATCCCGACGCCAAGGCCCGGATCGCCGGCATGCTGTCGGACAAGCTGGGCGAGGCGCAGGATTACACCCTGTCAATCACCTATCAGGAGCCGCCCGCACCCGCCGACGCGCCGCCCGACCCTGAGGTCTGCGAAGAGCAGCTGGCCGAGGTTCAGGCCACCAGCAAGATTGCTTTCGAACCGGGATCAGCCACCGTCGCAGCAGACTCGCGCGATGCCCTGAACCAGATCGCGGACATCCTGCGTGAATGTGGCCCCATCCGGTTGGAGATTCAGGGCCATACCGACAGTCAGGGCCGTGAAGAGATGAACCAGCAGCTCAGCCAGTCGCGCGCGCAGTCGATCCTGAACGAATTGCGCGGACGGCGCGTGCCGACTTCAAGCTTTTCTGCGGTCGGGTATGGCGAGACGCAGCCCATCGCCGATAACGAAACCGAAGAAGGCCGCGAAGAGAACCGCCGAATCGAGTTTCGCCTGATCCGTCCTGAACCCGTGGCCAACACCCTGACCGGGCTTGAGGCGATGGAAGCCGAGGCCGAATCTGAGGCCGAAATCGAGACACCTGAAACCGACGCACCGGATGCAGGCTCAGAGGACCAGTAAGTTGAACAGAACAGAATTCATCATCGCCACAGCCATTATCCTGTTCGCAGCTTTCTGCATGGGTTGGTTCGCCAACTGGCTGGCCCATCGGCTGTCCCGTGTTCGCCAAAGCGACGTGGCCGATCTTGACCGCATGAGTCAGGAACTGCACGAGGCCGAAGAAACACGCGATCAGGCCATCACATATTTGCAGCAGCGTGAGGCAGAGCTAACCAACCAGCTGACGCAAACCGAAGCCGAGTTGAATGCCGCAATGGAAGGGCTGCGCGCGGCGCGGCAGGAAGCCGAAGAGATGCGCGGGCGGATCAACAACGCAGACTAGGCACCCTACCAGCGGGTCAGCGCGTCTTCATCCTCGTCCTTAGCAGCCACCCATTCTGCTCCGGAAGTGGTGATTTCCTTCTTCCAGAATGGCGCGCGAGACTTGAGGTAATCCATCAGATATTCCGCCGCCTCAAACGCATCTTTGCGGTGCGGTGCGGCGGTGGCCACCATCATGATACGGTCACCCGGAGCAAGCCTTCCGTGGCGGTGGATCACCAGAACGTTGCCCAGTGACCAACGGGCTTGCGCCTCTTCCGCGATCTTGGTTAGGGCGCGTTCGGTCATGCCAGGATAGTGCTCGATCTCCATCACATCCAGATCGCCCGAAGCCAGATCGCGCACAACGCCTGTGAAGGTCACGATGGCCCCGTTGGTATCGTCCCCGGCGGCAAAAGCGTTGGCTTCGGCCCCCAGATCGAACGGGGCCTCCTGCACGACGATCCGCATTCTAGCCACCCGTCATGGGCGGAAAGAACGCAACCTCGCGCACACCGGTCAGCGGGGCGTCAAAATCCGAAAGCTCTTGGTCCAGCGCCACGCGCAAGGCCGACAGATCGGCAAAGGCAGCAGCATAGCGATCCTCACGCGCGCTCAGTTCCGCGACCAAATCGCTGACTGTTGCGGCTTCAGTTTCAATCTTCTCTTTCGGCAGTCCGATGCGTTCGCGCACCCAGGCGAAATACAGCACGTTCATCGGTTAGCTCTCCTTCAGGTGGGGCATGGCTTTACGTAGGTAGTCATAGCCCGTGATCAATGTCAGCGTCGCGGCAATCCAGAGCAGCCATAGCCCGATACGACCTGACCAGAACATGGCCTCAAGATGCCAGCGGATGTTGTTCAGGTCCTCGACCTGCCCTGCCAGAACCTGATCAATGGTTGTCGCATCCATGCCAAACGTGGCCATCACAAAATGGTGCTCGAATATCCCCTGCGAGAACAGGATCGCGATCGCTACCATCTGTGCCGTCGTTTTCCACTTGGCCAGCTTGGTGACCTTCAGGGTTCCGGCCACATCGCCCAGATACTCTCGCAAGCCTGAGACAAAGACTTCGCGAAACAGGATCACTGTCGCGGGCAGGACCAGCCATGGTGTCCAGTGTTCAGTCGAATAGCCCACCAATATCATCAGCGCGATTACCACCATTGCCTTGTCGGCAATGGGATCCAGCATGGCGCCAATCTTCGTTTCCTGTTTCCAGGCGCGCGCCAGATACCCGTCGAACCAATCGGTGATCGCCGCTGACAGGAACAGAATCAAAGCAAACCAATCCGCATAGGGACGGGTGAAATACAGAAACATCACGGCGAGACCGGGGGCCGCCACAAGGCGCAGTACAGTCAGAATATTCGGCAGGTTCCATTTCATGGCTAGGACCCTACATCGCCGGTTCAAGACAGAAAAGACAGGGTCTTAAAAAACTGACCCAGCACAAGCGTTTGCTGTCTTAAAAGTCAAAGCGTCGCAGTGGTGGTCACATTACAGGTTTCATCTTGGCACTTGATTGCTTTGGCGTCAGATTGTCGGCTGGCCAACCAGACAACACCCCAGAGCTGACATGACACCGCATATTCAAACCGATCCCCGGTCAAATCTGATCGGCAGCGCCTGGATGGTCGCCGCAATGGCACTTTTCGCGCTGGAGGATGCGCTGCTTAAGGCGGCTTCGGCGTCGATCCCGATCTGGCAAGTGCTTGTTCTCTTCGGTGCGGGCGGTGCAGTAATCTACGCAGCGGTTGCCACAGTACGTAGCACGCGTCTGTTCCAGCCCGACGTGTTGTCGCGCCCGATGAAGGTACGTGTGGTCTTCGAGATCCTTGGACGGCTTTTCTATGTATTGGCGATCGCTTTGACGCCACTGTCCTCGGCTACGGTGATCCTTCAGGCCACACCACTGGTTGTCGTCGCAGGGGCCGCGTTGTTCTTTGGTGAATCCGTCGGCTGGCGGCGATGGAGCGCCATTTTGATCGGTCTTGTTGGCGTTGTGATCATCATCCAACCGACCGGAGACAGCTTCTCGGCCCTGTCAATCCTTGCCGTGCTGGGGATGCTCGGCTTTGCGGGGCGCGATCTGGCCAGCCGCGCCGCGCCCGCAACACTGGGCACTGAGGTTCTGGGGTTCTATGGCTTCCTCTGCATCATTGTCGCGGGTTTGGCTTATCGATTCTGGGAAGGAACATCGCTGCAAACTCTGACGCCTAATGTCAGCCTGCACATGGGCGGGGCGATTGTGATGGGAGTCATGGCCTATGCCGCGCTGATGAAGGCGATGCGCACCGGCGAGGTCTCATCTGTGACGCCGTTTCGCTATTCGCGGCTGTTGTTCGGTATCGGCTTGGGCGTGGTGATGTTTGGCGAGCGATTGGATCAGACCATGTGGATTGGCTGCGCCCTCATCGTGGCGTCGGGCCTCTATATCCTTTGGCGGGGGCGAAAAGCCTAGCCCTTGTCATGGAAGAAGTCATAGACCTTCTGCGCCAACCCGGCTGAAATCCCCTCGACGGCTTTAAGATCCGCCAAATTGGCTCGGCTCACCGCTTTGGCGCTGCCGAAATGAGTCAGCAGGGCGCGTTTGCGCGCGGCCCCGACGCCGGGGATTTCGTCCAGTGGCGTTGCACCAACCGCCTTGGCGCGTTTCGCGCGATGGGTGCCGATGGCAAAGCGATGTGCCTCATCCCGCAAGCGCTGGATAAAGTACAATATGGGATCGTTGCGTTTCAGCGCAAAAGGGCGCTGCCCGATGCGGTGGAATTCTTCCTTGCCGTGATCGCGATCGACACCCTTGGCGACACCGACCATCGGGATATCCTCGACCCCGTGCTGGGCCATGATCTCATTCACGGCGCTCACCTGCCCTGCACCACCGTCGATCAGCAGCAGATCGGGCCAATGCCCCTTGTCCCGATCCGGATCATCCTTTTGCAGGCGTGTGAAACGGCGGGTCAGGACCTCTTTCATCATGCCGAAGTCATCGCCGGGGGTTAGATCATCGCCGCGGATGTTGAACTTGCGATAGGCGTTTTTCATGAACCCCTCTGGGCCCGCGACGATCATGCCACCCACGGCATTGGTGCCTTGAATGTGAGAGTTGTCGTAAACCTCGATCCGGTTCGGCGGCGCGTCCAGATCAAAGGCCTCGGCCACACCGCGTAGCAATTTGGCCTGCGTGGCACTTTCCGACATCCGCCGGGCCAGCGATTCACGTGCGTTGCGCAAGGCACCAGCGATCAGTTCCTGCTTTTCACCGCGTTGGGGCACCAGGATTTCCACCTTGCGTCCAGCTTTTTCCGACAATGCCTCCTGCATCAGATCGGCATTCTCGATCGCATCAGACAGGATCAACTGCCGGGGTGGTTCCTTATTGTCGTAGAATTGGCCCAGAAACGCTTCCATCGCCTCAGCCTGTGACACATCCGGGCCGACGCGCGGATAGAAATCGCGGTTACCCCAGTTCTGGTTGGCCCGGATGAAAAACACCTGAACGCAGGCTTGACCGCTGTCCATGTAGAGGCCAATGACGTCGGCCTCGGCCACGCCGCGCGGGTTGATGCCCTGAGACGTCTGCACCTGCGTCAGCGCCCGGATACGGTCGCGCAAACCGGCGGCCCGTTCGAACTCCATCGCCTCGGAGGCAGCCATCATCTGCGCGGCGAGATCTTCCTGCACTTTGGTAGATCGGCCTGACAGGAACCTTTCGGCATCCTTAACGCTTTCACGATAGTCGGCTTCCGAGATCAGTTCGACGCACGGTCCAGAACATCGCTTGATCTGATAGAGCAAACACGGCCGGGTCCGGCTATCGAACATGGAATCCGAACAGTTCCGCAGCAGGAACGCCTTTTGCAGCTGGTTCAGCGTCCTGTTCACCGCGCCTGCACTGGCGAAGGGGCCGAAATAAGCCCCCTTTTCTTTCTTCGCCCCTCGGTGCTTTTTGATCTGCGGAAAGGCATGATCCTTGGCGACCAGAATATTCGGGAAGCTTTTGTCATCCCGCAACAATACGTTGTATTTGGGCTTGAGCTGCTTGATCAGGTTCTGTTCCAGCAGCAGCGCCTCGGTCTCGGTCCGAGTGGTCAGAAACATCATCGAGGCAGTTGCGGCGATCATTTTCTCGATCCGACCCGAGTGCCCCGGGCGCGTGTAGTTCGATACCCGCGCCTTCAGGTTTCGCGCTTTACCTACGTAAAGAACTCGGCTGTCCCCATCCAACATCCGATACACACCCGGCGAGCTGTCCAGCGTTTTCACATAACGCTGAATGCAGGCATAGCCGGTGGCTTGGGTCGACGATTCGGAATCGGTACTGGCGGTCATGAGTCTGAGATATGATTCTCTGACCATGGCTGCAATCTTGTGCGCTTCAGATCAAGAGAAAACAAATCCACGACTTCTGTGGATAACTGTGCAGATAACTTTAGGGGCATCGTGATTTTCCCTTGAATCCTTGCCTATTCGTTGATCTGCACAAAAAATAGGCAGGAAATTATGGTGTTGTTTTTAAAAGATAAATTTGTTGATCTGAGACAAGTGTATGAAAATTAAGACATTTTTGTAACGTTCAGATAACAGGAACGAGAGCAGTGCAAAACTTGCAGCAGATTTACTTATTCTACACCAAGAACATCGGGTGTTTGCCAACCCAAATGTTGCCCACCATCGACGCAAAGAAGCTGCCCCGTAACCGCATGTGCGTCCAGAAAGTATCCCAGCGCAGCAGTAATATCCGACGGGTTCGCGCCGCGCTCCAGAATCGTGTTCTGCCGCTGAGCGCTAAAATGAGCATCACTTTGGCGATGACCCTGCAGCGTTGGACCGGGGCCGATCGCGTTCACACGGATTGCGGGTGTCAGAGCCTGCGCTGCAGTCCGGGTCAAGGCCCACAACCCCATCTTGGCAATCGTGTATGACATGAACTCAGGCGTCAGTTTACGCACCCGCATATCCACCATGTTCACGATCAGCCCAATCGCCAGAGGCTCTCCCTGATCATCAAGCTCCGACTGCAACCCCTGCTCGGCCATGGCTTGGGTCAGTACGAATGGTGCGCGCAGATTGCTGTCGAGATGCCGATCCCAGCTTTGGCGGGTAGCTGTGTGTATATTGTCATACTCAAATATCGATGCATTGTTGACCAGACAGGTGATCGGACCACCCAGCGCCTCAGCTGCACGCGGCAGCAATGAGCTGACTTGCCCCTCATCAAGCAGATCGGCCTGCAGCGCAACTGACCTTCGGCCCAGCGCCTGAACCTCATCAACCGTTTCACGCGCGGCCTGATCCGAACTGGAATAGTGCACAGCGACATCCATTCCGCGCTGCGCCAAATACAGCGCCATGGCACGACCAAGGCGTTTACCGGCACCGGTCACCAATGCTCGGGTCATGGGCTCATTCTCCTCGTCAGGTCAGGCTAACAGGCTTGCAACATAGATCACATACAGCGCTGTCAAGATCAGGCCCCAGACGCGTGTGATATCTTTCTTGAAGAACACAAAAGGAACCAACAACAGCGACGCGCCGAGCATCACCCACAGATCGAAACGCAGGAATTCAGGATCGACGGGAATACGCCCAAACAAGGTCGTAATGCCGACAATGGCCAGCAGATTGAACATGTTCGATCCGATGACGTTACCCAGTGCCACATCCGCTTGTCGCCTCAGGGCAGCCATGACGGTTGTCGACAGTTCCGGCAGGGACGTACCCACCGCGATCAGCGTAAGGCCGATCACTGTTTCGCTCACACCATAGTTCCGGGCAATGACGGTCGCATTTTCGACCAGGAGATGCGCACCCATTGGCAGGCCGATCAAGCCGAGGATCAGGTAGATCGCCACCTTCCAATAGGGCATGTCAGGATCTGCTTCCTCAAGACCCTCAAGCTCGTCCTCATCGGCACAAGCTTCACCACAGGCTTTACGGTGCGCATGTGCTTCGCGAAACGCGTTGCCGAGGATCAGAGCCAACGCAGCCAGCAAAATTGCCCCGCTGAGCAGATTAAAGACCCCGCAAAAAGCCAACCCGATAAATAACACCGACGCCAGAAGCATGAAGATGTAGTTCTTGCGGCTGTCGCACTCGCTTGTGTGCAAGGTCGCCAGAAGCGCGGGCAATCCCAGAACCAGCAAGATATTCGCTGTATTCGAGCCCACCACGTTACCCAACGCAATGCCCGGCGCGTTTTCCTTGATGGCGCTGATTGCTATCAGCAGCTCAGGGGCCGAAGTTCCAAATGCAACGATTGTCAGGCTGACGATCAGGGCGGGAACCCCCAACCGCAGGCTGAGGTTCACGGCCCCACGCACCAGCGCGTCACCTGCCAACAACAGGATCAGCAGCCCGAGGCCGGAGAACAGCCATGCCGTCATCCACGGCCTCCTTCTTCGCAAGGACACGGGCCTTTGCCGATCCTAAACCGCCCACAACGCGGACATTTCGCAGAACTCAATCGTTTCTGTCCAGGAAAGCGTAGCTTGCCGAACATCGCCAGAACGCCCATGGCGATCAGGAACAAGGTGACTGCTTTGATGATCACTCTACAACCCGAAACGCGCGTAGGCAGCGCGCTCCTCAAACCCGGCTATGGCATCCTGCGCCAGCGTCGCGCCGAAGCGCGACCAGATCGGTTTGCGCAGGCCATAGCGGCGGAACCTGACTTTGTCGCCAAACTTCTCCTGCATCTTGGGCTTTAGATGGGCAATACCATCGATCAGGCCCAGCTGTTGCGCGCGACGGGCCAGCCAGACCTCGCCATTGAACAGATCAGCGCTGCTGTCCAGCTTGCCGTCCCGGCGAGATTTCACATGGGTTATGAAATTCTCGTGGATATCGCCCAGCAGCACTTTAAGCCGTGCAATGTCTTCTTTCTTTTCCGGAGCAAACGGGTCGAGCATTGATTTCGACTGACCGGCAGTATGTACGCGTCGTTCAAAGCCCTGACGTGCCAGAAAAACATGCGCGCCAAATCCCGATGATATCACGCCGATCGACCCCAGAACCGAACTGTCATCGGCCCAAATCTCATCCGCTGAAACCGCCAACCAATATCCACCCGAAGCCGCCACGTCTTCGACGAAAGCGTAGACAGGGATCTTAAGCTCTTCCGCCAGCCGTTGGATACGCGCACCGATCAATGAGCTTTGAACGGGGGAGCCGCCCGGCGAATTGATCTCCAGCGCGACCGCAGCGGGCTTGCCCTTGCGAAAGGCTTTCTCCAACACCGGTGCCAGAGCGGTCGCGTTCATCGACCCTCGCCCGGCCATTCCAATGGCACCGGACAGGCGAACAACGGCCACAAGTGGCGGCTTTTTCATGAAGGGCAGGCTGAGTTTCATGGAAGCCGATGTAGAGCGCGCCGGAGCCGTAAACAAGAGACCCGAAGCGCCATAAACGCGACGTGAACCAATTTCACACACCTGATGGGCAAAAATGCAACGCCCTAGCTGCGGATGCGCCAACCGGTTTTGAAGATCCAGCCAATGATCGCGAGGCATATTCCGGTGAAGGCTAGTATGGCCAGAAGGCTCCAAAATATCGGGACATCTGCGATACCATAGAATGACCAGCGGAACCCGGAAATCAGATAAACCACAGGGTTGAACAGAGTGATCGTCTGCCAAAGCGGAGGTAGCATCGAGATCGAGTAAAACGTCCCACCCAGAAAAATCAGGGGCGTCACAACAAGCTGGGGGACAAGCGACATTTGCTCAAAATTTCCGGCCCAAATGCCCACGATAAACCCCAGCAGCGAGAAACTGAGGCAAGACAAGATCAGGAAAGCCGCCATGGCAAACGGGTGTTCAATGCGAATGTCCACAAAGAACGTCGCAGTGGCCAGAATGACAAGACCTACAAACAGTGCCTTAGTTGCGGCCGCGCCCACATAGCCAATCACAATCTCGATGAAATTGATGGGAGCTGAAAGTAACTCATAAATCGTACCCAAGAATTTGGGGAAGTAGATGCCAAAGGACGCGTTCGAGATTGACAGCATCACTACGGACAACATGATCAGACCCGGCACAATGAAGGCCCCGTAGGACACGCCTTCGATCTCTTGAATGCGACTGCCGATGGCAGTGCCAAACACCACGAAATAAAGCGAGGTCGACAGGACCGGAGACAAAAAACTCTGCGCCAGTGTGCGAAAGAATCGGGCCATTTCAAACCGGTAGATGGCAGTAATAGCGGACCAGTTCATGCGGGTTCTCCGGACACGAGGTTGACGAAAATCTCTTCAAGGCTCGATTGCCGCGTCTGCACATCACGCAGCACTAGACCGGCCTGTGCAACATCATTGAGAAGAGTGGTGATGCCCGTGCGCTCGGCATTGGTGTCGTAAGTATAGATCAGCGCATCGCCTGCACCGTTGAGCGTCAGTTGATGATCGGACAGAACGTCGGGAACCGATAAAATGGGCTCGGTCAACATGACCTCAATCTGCTTTTTGCCCATCTGCGCCATCAATGTGTCTTTGTCCTGCACGAGCAAAAGCTCACCCTTGTCGATGACACCCACACGGTCGGCGATTGCCTCGGCTTCCTCGATGTAGTGAGTGGTCAGGATGATGGTGACACCAGCCTGCTTCAATTCGGCCACGATCTCCCACATGTCCTTACGTAGCTCGACATCTACGCCGGCGGTGGGTTCATCCAGAAACAGCACCCTTGGCTCATGCGCCAAGGCTTTCGCGATCAGCACACGTCGCTTCATGCCTCCGGATAGTTCTTTGATTGCGTTACGGCGTTTGTCCCATAGGGACAGCTTGCGCAGGATTTCCTCGATCCTGGCGTTGTCTCCGCTATGACCGAACAGCCCGCGCGAAAAGCGGACAGTGTTCCAGACCTTCTCGAACGGTTCCAGCGCGATTTCCTGCGGCACCAGCCCAATCATCTTGCGGGCTGCGCGATACTCGGTCTGGATGTCATGGCCACCTACGGTGACCGAGCCCGAAGTCGGCGTGGTAATACCGCACACAGTCGAGATCAGCGTTGTTTTACCCGCCCCATTGGGGCCCAACAGCGCTAGAATCTCACCTTCTTCAATGTCCAGAGACACACCTTTCAGCGCCTCAAACCCATCGGCATAAGACTTCCGCAAATCCCGGATCGACAATATGGTCGTCATGCGTACCCTCGTTCTGACCCCGCAACCTATCGCGACGGACCATCGTGGAACAGTCCAATTCCGCACAGTGCCATGCGCGTGTGCGCAGGGTTCAGTCTCGTCCCGTCAGGCGACCTAGCCAGCCTGACTTGGTCTCTTCTTCGGCAGCGTCTTCTTGCGGTGGCGGACCTTCGAAATATTCTTGAAGATTGGCGAAAAACTGATCGGCCATCTTCTTGGCAAACCCATCAATCAGGCGGCTGCCCAGCTGAGCCAGTTTGCCACCAACCTTAGCCTCGACCTCGTAGGTCAGAAGGGTGCCACCAGCCTCGCTGGGCGCGAAGGTTACATCTGCGCTTCCCTTGGCAAAGCCTGCAGCGCCCCCCTTGCCCTCACCTGCGATGGTCAGGCGTTCGGGCTCAATCATGTCGGACATGGTCACTGTGCCTTTGAAAGTCGCCTTCACAGGGCCAACCTTTTGCACCACGGTCGCATTATACCCCTCGGTTGGATCACCGGTAATCTCCTGCGCGCCGCTGATGCAGGCTTTTAATACTTCAGGGTCCAGCAACGCAGCGTAAACGGCGGCAGGCGGCGCCTGAATTTCACGGGTATCGCTTAACTGCATCTCTCAACCTCTTTTTAATCCTACGGCAGACCACAAAGACCTAGCCCTGAAACATCGATGCAGGCAACCAGTTTGCTCAAACCAAGGCACTGGATCGGGATTCTTCGCTTGCATTCGTTCCGCCCAACAGAAACCCTGCGCCGCAGGAGGAAGACATGCTGCACGGCATACGCATCATCGAAATCGAAGGGCTGGGCCCAGCCCCCTTCGCGGCCATGCTGCTGGCGGATATGGGCGCCGATATCATTACCATCCATCGCAAAGGGTCCGCCGTCACTCCGGGTATGCCTGAACGTTCGCTGCTGGATCGCGGCAAACGATCAATTGCGCTGGACCTCAAAGACCCGCAGAACCTTAGCGTTGCAAAACGGCTGATCGCAACGGCTGATGCGCTGATCGAGGGTTTTCGCCCCGGCGTGATGGAAAAGCTGGGGCTGGGGCCGGAAGACTGTCATCACCTGAACCCAAAGCTGGTCTATGGCCGAATGACAGGCTGGGGGCAGCATAGCCCACTTTCTGAGACAGCGGGCCATGATCTCAACTATATTGCCCTTTCAGGGGCTTTATCCTACGCGTCGCCGCCCGGCCAACCGCCTTTGACGCCCGCAACACTAGTCGGGGATATCGGCGGTGGTGCGATGTATCTGGTTGCAGGTCTGCTCGCCGGGCTTTTGAATGCCCGAAGTACAGGCAAAGGCACGGTGGTGGACGCCGCCATCTACGATGGCTCGGCACACATGATGAATTTGCTGATGAGCCTGCGCCAAACCGGCAACCTGTCCGACACCCGGGGTCAAAGCCTGCTTGACGGACCGCATTGGAGCCGAACCTACGCCTGCGCAGATGGCGGCTTCATCTCAGTTCAGTGTCTAGAGCCAAAATTCTATGCTCACTTTCTGGACATCCTCGGGCTCAGCGATGATGCGGAGTTCGCTCAGCAATACGACCAGACCGCTTGGCCCAACCTGACGGAACGGTTGAGCGAAATCTTTGCCAGAAAACCGCGCGACGAATGGGCGGCGCTATTCCAGGGGACAGACGCCTGCGTTGCGCCGGTCCTAAGTCCACAAGAAGCACGAGATCACCCCATGAATTCGGCTCGCCAAACATGGGTCGACCACGACGAAACACGTCAAGCCGCAGCCGCTCCTAGATTCTCAACCTACAACTGGCAACCGCGGCCCAGCCCCAAACGCGGAGAGCATACAAATGAGATTTTGAACGAACTTCCTCCCGCTTCATCTGGCTAAAAATACCTCGGGGGTGAATTGGCCGCAGGCCAAGAGGGGGCTGGCCCCCTCGCCAGGCTTACCGCCCGCGCACCGTATCGATCATCAATTGAACGTTCTCAGGGTCCGCATCTGGCGTAATACCATGACCCAAATTGAAGATATGCGGTCCTTTTGAGAAGGCTTCGACAATCCGCCGCGTCTCATCGACAAGCGCTTGCCCGCCTGTCACCATATTCGATGAAGCCAGATTGCCCTGCACACACCCATCGACTTGCACATTCGCAGCAGCCCATTCGGGCGACACAGAATTGTCCAGCGCGACACAATCCACACCGGTGGCCTTGGCGAAACCGATGTAACCCTGATCCGCTTCGCGTGGGAAACCTATCACGGGAATGCCCGGATGGCGGGCCTTTATGGCGGCAGTAATCTCGCGACAGGGTTCTACGGCGTATTTCTGAAACGCTTCGCCCTTCAATGATCCTGCCCAACTATCAAATATTTTGACAACCTCGGCCCCAGCTTCGATCTGAGCTGACAAGTATTCAATTGTCGCGGCCGTGATCCGATCCAACAGCGCCTCGAACAGCGCAGTGTTTTCTTCGCGCAGTGCATGGGCTGGCCCCTGATCCGGGGTGCCCCGTCCGGCGATCATGTAGGTCGCCACTGTCCAGGGCGCGCCAGCAAAGCCAATCAAAGTAGTCTCAGAAGGAAGCTCGCGAGAAAGGATGCGCACGGTTTCATACACCGGAGAAAGCGTCTCATGAATTGCATCAACGGGCTTCAGCGCATCAAACTCCGACTGCCGTGTAATTGTCGAAAGGCGAGGACCTTCGCCGGTGACAAACCACAAATCCGCACCCAGCGCCTGCGGCACAAGCAGGATATCAGCAAACAGGATCGCGGCATCAAAGCCGTAGCGGCGAATAGGCTGAAGGGTGACTTCGGCGGCAAGCTTTGGGTTATAGCAAAGAGACAGGAAATCTCCGGCCTGTGCGCGCGTTGCACGATATTCAGGCAAATACCTCCCAGCCTGTCGCATCATCCAGATCGGCGGCACATCCTGCACTTCCCCCGCCAGCGCCCGTAGCAATTTCTTTGTCTCGGCCATTCGTGCCCCCAGTGTTCCGGTTTGGTGCAACGCGTCGGCCCTCAGTGGCAATTTGTCAAGCTCTGCCCCCATTGTCAGGGCAATGTGACGCGACTAAAGCTGTGCACATGAGTCTTACATTGCCTACCCCCGCATCGCCTCTGAAAATCGGCACCCGTGGATCTCCGCTGGCGCTGGCGCAGGCTTATGAAACCCGTCAGAGGCTTGGTGCCGCTTTCGACCTTCCAGAAGATGCGTTCGAGATCGTGGTGATCAAGACCACCGGCGACAACCGCGCGATGATCGATGCGGACCGACCGCTGAAAGAGATTGGCAACAAGGGTCTGTTCACCAAGGAAATCGAAGAGGCGATGCTGAAGGGCGAGATTGATGTCGCCGTGCATTCGACCAAGGACATGCCGGTCGAACAGCCTGATGGGCTGGTGCTGGATACTTTTCTGCCGCGTGAAGACGTGCGCGATGCCTTTATCTCTCCGACGCTGAGTTCGATTCACGACTTGCCCGAAGGCGCGGTTGTCGGGACGTCTTCGCTGCGCCGTCGGGCACAGTTGCTGAACCGGCGGCCCGATCTGAATGTGGTCGAGTTTCGCGGCAATGTTCAGACTCGCCTGAAGAAGCTGGCCGATGGCGTGGCCGATTGTACCTTTTTGGCCATGGCCGGATTGCGCCGCTTGGATATGAAAGACGTCCCCGCGACTGCCATATCACCTGATGACATGCTACCTGCCATTGCGCAGGGCACCATCGGCATTGAACGGCGCAGCGACGATAACCGCACCGCCGAGATGCTGGCGGCGATTCATCATGTCGAAACAAGCCAACGCCTTGCGGCTGAACGCAGCCTGCTGGCCGGGCTGGATGGCTCATGCGAAACACCGATCGCCGGTTTGGCGCAAGTTCAGGATGGCCAACTTGCTTTGCGAGGAGAAGTTCTGCGCCCGGACGGTTCCGAGGCGATCAGCGAAGAAGCCACCGGGGCGCTCGAAGATGGAGCAAAACTGGGTCAGACAATGGCCGCCTCTCTGCTGAAACAGGCCGGACCAGGGTTTTTCGACTGGCGCTAAGAAAAAATTTAAACAATTTCAGGGTAATGTGAACTTCTTCACTGTCTACCCCGCCGAATTCGTTAAATATAGGGATAGAAGGTCGATCTCGAATATATCGAAAGTTTTAGCCCGTGTTGTTTTAGATGGTATTCGAGGGGGCGAGATTGATACTTCCGGCGGGGCGCAGTTGATTTTCAACAGCGCCCCGTTCTCTTTTCCAAAGCATATGGCGAAGTACTTACTCTGCACCTTCGCGCAGACCATGATGATGACTAAACACCGGTCGCGCATGAAGCACCTCTGATCGGAAATCCGCCATGCGCCCCGGTAGCGCGCGATAGAATGATGCCAAACCTGGCTCAACCGCCATCGCATGCTTGGCACATTCCTTGCACAATCCAGCGACTACGGTCTGTGACTCCCGTGCGCGTATCGCCTCTAGTAGACCTATGTGTGCGGTCTGCAGCTTTTGAAACGATGCACTGCCTGCAACTTCCCGATCTCCGACCAGTACATAAACAGGCTCTGGCTCGCTTTTACCTTTCAAATCCACGAAGCCCGCCTCTAGCAGCGCAAGATCAGAATTGGTGACACGGCGAATAGAGTCTGAGACTAGAATATCATAATCCACATGTCGGCAGTTTTGTTCGATCCGCGCTGCCACATTCACCACATCTCCGATTACTGTGTAATTGAACCGGCGCCGCGAGCCGATATTGCCGACGCAGGCGGCTCCGGTTGCGCAGCCTGTCGCCAGTGCGATGGGAGGACGCCCGCGCATGATGGGCAAAGTGTTGAACTTATCTAGCGCGCCGCGCATCTTCAGCGCGGCCAAGGCAGCGCGGCACGGGTGGTCATCCACGGGCAGCGGTGCATTCCAAAAAGCCATAACCGCATCGCCGATGAACTTGTCGATCGTTCCACGCTCGACCAGAATCTGATCCCCGATCTCTGAGAACAGCGCATTCAGCAGGGCCACCAGATCGGTGGCTGATACAGACTCGGACAATGGCGTGAAGCCCCGAATGTCCGAAAACATCACCGTGATCTCCTGAGATTCACCTCCCAATTGCAGTTGATGCCCATTGGCCTCCATCTCATCGAGGATTTCCGGTGCGACATAATGCGAGAAAGTCTGGCGGATCACCCGCTTCTCCCGCTCGGTCGAAACAAAGAGGTACCCGGCCAGAAGCCCGAAATTGGCCATACCTCCGGCCAAAGGGAAGGTCGCATCAAACAGAACCGACTGGTTCTGGAACGCCAACCAACTGATGGCAATTACGGCCGATGCGGCAACACCGCCTGCAGCAAAAGAAGCGACCGCCCCATAGTTGGACATGACCACTGTGACAACGACACCCAGGATCACGAACGCCAGCAGCTCAAGTGCAGAGGTAACATCCGATCTGCTCAGCACATCGCCAAGGATGATCTGTTCGATAATCTGGGCGTGAATCGAAACACCGGGAACAGATTCACCCAGTGCCGTTTCGCGCATATCGAACAGGCCCGCCGCAGAGGTGCCGACCAGAATGATCCGTCCTTCTATCTCTGACTGAAGCGTTGGATCACTACCGCTACGCATGACATCATCGGCCGACAGATAGAGGCCAGGATTGTCCCGCCTGTAACGCACCCAAATCTCGCCATTCTCGGTGGTCGGCAGCACAAAATCACCCAGACCAACCTCAAGCATGATGCCGATCTCGTCCTGCGATCCTTCGGCAAAATAAACGGATTCGCCCATGGCCACCCGCAGGGCTTCAACCCCAAGCGCAGGTAATACACCGTTAGGCCCGGACCAAAGCACAGGGACCCGTCGCACCACACCCAAACTTCCTTGGGGCGAAACATTAACACCCCCGATCCCGGCCGCTTCTTCCCCCAATGGCGGCGCCAGAGAGGTCCAGTGGGCAACGCTGACAAGGCCAGCTGCGGGGTTCTCTCCGATTTCGACTAACCCCGCCTTCGGTACAATGGCCGAACCGCTATCGGTTTGCCGGGCTGCCACACCCAGAACCACTGGCCATTTCGCAACTTCGTCCCCAAATCTGACGTCATTGTCCAGATCGATCGCGGCCTGATCCACCTGCAATAGTCCGGACAAGGTCGGGTCTTGCAACAGTCGCATCGGAGAGTATCGGTCGGGCTCGGCAAACAGCATATCAAAGGCAATCGCAGCGGCACCGTATTCGCCCAATCGTTCGACCATCTGACCCAACAGGGTACGAGGCCATGGCCATTGGCCCCATTCTGCCAGAGACCTTTCATCAATATCTACTACGCGGACCGGCAGATCCGGGTTGTAGGCCCGTGGTGAAATCCGCTGCAGGATATCGAAGTAAATCAATCTGGACATTTGAACGGGATACGGATCCGCGACCCTAATGAAGCAGCCCATCAAGATCAGCCCCAAGCCTACAAGCCTGAATACTAATCGATGCCCAATTTTGTCACTTATCTTACCCACCACGTTCACCTTCCAGGCGCAGGGGAACATGAAAATATATGTAACCTGATGCTACCAACCAGCTATCGCTGAAGCGTTACCTGCCGTCGCCGTTGCCCTGACACCCGATCCACCGCTATCTCCACTGGATGCGTTTACGGATGTTCTCGTTTCACCCGAGGCGCTTACACCTGCGCGCGCTGATGTCCCGGAACGCCCTTCGGCGCTGGCTGAGGCCCGGTCTGGCGCTTCGGATCGCCCGCTTTCGCGGGCCGCCGACACCTCAGAACGACCTTGTTCCGTTTGCCGCCGCGCTTCACGCCGCTCTGGCCTTTCAGATTCAATCTTTAGGGCCTGAGCCTGTCTGCCCGAGCACCCTTCGGCACTCACCCGAAACGGTGGCAGCAGTTGCGTTTGCGAGCGTATGAAGGGGAAACCACCTTTTAGCGCTTTGTCATACTGCTCCTGATCTACCGGGCGCCCCACCTGACCGCCCGAACCGGTCGCAAAGAGACTGCACTGTCGGCTTGCCGACCGGCATGACCCGCGTCGGCCGCACATCTGAACGGTGCCCTCGATAACCAGCATCGCGCTTTGGCTGCCGGATGTAATCCACATGTCAAATGTCGTTCCCCGCACGGCCATGGTGGCATCGGGCGTTTTGATCGAATAAGCGCGCTTTCTGCTTTTGCCCGAAATGAAACGGAAACTGCCGCCCAGCGCCTGCACGGTGAAGTTTTTTGCCTTCCGATTGCCTCGCAGCATCGAGACATCCAGGATCATTCGCGCGTTCGGACCAACCGCGATCTTGGTTTCATCTACAAACACCAATTGAACCACGCCTGATCTGTCGGTCGAAATAGTATCGCCTGAAACAACATCCATCCCTTCACGCAAGCGTATCTTTTTACCGGCCCGGATAATATCCGCGCCCGGTTTAGCACTGAGCACTTTTCCGATTGATGCGATGGCCGACGCAGGCAGCGTCGCTAGAACCAAGAAAACACAAAACAATTTCAACCAGGCCAAACCCAAGTCCCCTTCCCCCAAAAGGTACCTACCAGGGTGCCAAACACCCCACGCCCGATATCTGTCGCCTCAGAAAGCTAAATCTGAATAGTTATTAGAGCCTTAAAACTAGACAAATATGCGCCAGAACAGGTGGAGTTGGCAAGGTTTTGCATGTTTTTCAGCATTTCGGGGGTTTCGCACCCCTGCTTCCGGTAGCCCCAGCGCTCCTTCTTGTGGGTTTGATCATCGGTATTCAGAAAAAATTTCCAGACATAGAAAATCGCCTTGTATCTGGATGACAGGCAAGGATATACCGGCCAGCGGAGACGTGGCCGAGTGGTCGAAGGCGCTCCCCTGCTAAGGGAGTAGGCGGGAAACCGTCTCGAGGGTTCGAATCCCTTCGTCTCCGCCACCCATACCGGGCATCACCTGCGATGCCTGCCATGGTCTGAACGATCTCATAAGATCATCTCACTGAATTCACGACATTTCACGGGCGTTGCACACTACCAATTCTCAAGGCGGATTGGATCGGTCGCATCAACCATTGCACCCTGATGCCGGAGCTTGGTGCGTTGTCTGCAGTACAATTCAGCCCAGGATGTTGGAGGCGGTGAGATAATTATCTTCATCGCCCTAGAGAGCTAAATTTAGCAAGCTGGCAAAATCGACACCCGTTACGGATTCAAAAAAAGGCCGTCCCAACTGGGACGGCCTTTCATTCACTGTCTCTCGAAAGAGGTTCAGGCAGCCAGCGCGGCCTGTGCTTTGGCGACGATCGCGCCGAACGCTTCCGGTTCGTGCACAGCCAAGTCGGCCAGAACTTTGCGGTCCACTTCGATACCGGCCAGGTTCAGGCCGTTAATGAAGCGGGAATATGTCAGTGCCTCGTCATGCGAACGGACAGCGGCGTTGATACGCTGGATCCACAGCGCGCGGAAGTTGCGCTTGCGGTTCTTGCGGTCGCGGGTTGCGTACTGGTTGGCCTTGTCTACGGCCTGACGGGCAACCTTGAAGGTGCTCTTGCGGCGGCCATAGTAACCTTTGGCAGCCTTGATGACCTTCTTGTGACGGGCGTGAGTTACGGTTCCACCTTTAACGCGGGACATCTCTTAATCTCCTCTTAGCGGTCGTAGGGCATGTAGCCCTTGACGATCTTGGCGTCGGGGGCGGACAGGGTGGTGTTGCCACGGGCGTCGCGGATGAATTTCTTGGTCCGCTTGATCATGCCGTGCCGTTTGCCGGCCTGGCCAGCAAGGACCTTACCGGTCGCAGTCACCTTAAAGCGCTTTTTGGCGCTCGACTTTGTCTTCATCTTAGGCATTTCCGTCTCCTTTCGGGGTTCGGTTTCAAACGCGACTCGGCATGCCATCTCGGCCGGTCACGCGATCAGAAGCGCCGTTTACGCAAGTTCGGTCATACTGGCAAGGGGGTTTGGGCCAGAATCTGCGCTTTTTGCAGGCTGGCTAGGCACCGGGGCGACGCGCGCCGCCCCGGTAGTTTGGATTAATGTTCGAATTTGCGGATTTCGCCACTCTTCAGCCGTTCGGCGTAGGACGCCAGTTCCTGACGTACCACTTTCATCAGGAAGTAGAGCGCGAAGACGTTCACAACCGCCATGGCAAAGATCGCCGCATCCGAGAAGTCGATAACGGGGCCAAGGTTAGCCGCTGCACCGATGACTACGAAGATGCAGAAGATGACCTTGAACACCAGTTCCTTGGTGTGACCCTCACCGAACAGGTAGGTCCAGGCCTTGAGGCCGTAGTAGGACCAGCTGATCATGGTCGAGAAGGCGAACAGAACTACTGCGATTGCCAAAACGTAAGGGAACCAACTGAACGCGCTGCCAAAGGCGGCTGAAGTCAGGCTGACGCCCGAGTTTCCGTCAACCGTTGCGATGGCATTACCGGCTTCGTTCAGCATATAGTTTCCGGTCTCCGGATCGACGATCAGCTGCTGCGTGATGATGATCACCAACGCGGTCATGGTACAGATCACAACCGTATCAATGAACGGCTCCAGCAGAGACACAAAGCCCTCGGTGATCGGTTCTTTGGTGCGAACCGCCGAGTGGGCAATCGCCGCAGAACCAACGCCCGCTTCGTTCGAGAACGCCGCACGCCGGAAGCCCTGGATCAATGCGCCGACCATACCGCCAGCAACACCAAGACCGGTGAAGGCTCCTGCGAAGATCTGGCCAAAGGCCCAACCGATCTGATCCGCGTTCATCAGGATGATCACCAGCGCCGCGGCCACATACATCACGCCCATGAAAGGAACGACTTTCTCAGTCACGCGCGCGATGGATTTCAGGCCGCCCACGATCACTGCAAAGACGATGCCTGCAAAGACCAGGCCAGTGATCCAGCCCGGGTAATCTCCGACGATGCCTGCGATCTGCTGATGCGCCTGATTGGCCTGGAACATATTGCCCCCACCAAGCGCGCCAAGGATGCAGAAGATCGAGAACAGAACGGCCAGAATTTTACCGCCCGGCAGGCCCAGTTCGTTGAACCCTTTCGACATATAATACATTGGACCACCAGAAACGGTGCCGTCATCATATTCGTTGCGGTACTTCACACCCAGCGTACATTCGGTGAATTTCGACGCCATGCCCAACAGGCCTGCGACAATCATCCAGAAAGTTGCACCTGGCCCGCCGATACCGACGGCGACCGCAACACCGGCAATATTACCGAGGCCAACTGTACCGGACAGCGCCGTTGCCAGCGCCTGAAAGTGGCTAACTTCACCCGCATCATTGGGATCAGAATAGTCACCTTTCACAAGGCTGATCGCATGACCGAAGAAACGCAATTGTACAAAGGCAAAATAAAGCGTGAAGACGGTCGCGGCGATCACCAGCCAACCCACGATCCAAGGGAACCCGGTGCCCGGAAACGGGGCAAAAATAAAGCTGACGAAAGGCCCGGTGAAATCAGCAAAGGCCTGGTTGATTTTATCGTCCAACCCGACCGCCTCCTGTGCGGCAGTGGGGCTCGCAACCAGAGCGGCAAGTGCTGCCAGACTCAGTTTGTTCTGAATATTCATCATAATCTCTCCCCTCAGTTCACGACCGTAACCGGAACATCGGCGTGCATGACAAGGTTCTGGGTCGAACTGCCAAACAGGCGTTTTTTAAACCCATCTGCCGAGGCCCGACCCACAACGATCTGGGAGCCACCGTTTTCAACCGTGATTGCATTCAGCGTTTCCGCCACATCTCCGTGACGGACGATGCCGCGCGCCTCGAATCCTGCAGCCTTCAACGCCTCGACCGCTGGCTCGATGATCCGTGACGTAGCTAACGCAACCTCTTCTTCGCGCCGTTTGTGGCGCAGGGCGTTCTCTTCTGGTGTCTGGAATGTGAAAGGAGACCATTCGATGACGTAAACCGCCAGAAGCTCGCATGAACCGATACGCCCGGCCAAGTCTTTGGCAAAGGCGATCGCGCGTTCTCCGGTTTCTGTCCCGTCCAGTCCTATGACAATTTTCGTTGTCATGCCGTTCCTCCGTTATTGTTGCTTTGGCCGGGGCCCTCGCCCCCGGCAGGGCAGCCGGAACCTGGAACTTGCTTGAGTAGACCGCCCTAAGGGCAAGTATCCCGAAAAAACACGCAAAAACAGAGAGATTATTTCTGGATACAACCCTCAAACTTCTAAGGCACTGTAAATAAATATTATTATATGCCTAAATATTAGGCATGCGCTTTGTATCAAACTGAAATTAGTAGTGGTGATCCGGGCTTAGCCCGGATCAGTGTTGTAGATCAGCCGTTCATCACAAGGGGCTATACGTAAGATGTTGGTGGTGCCAGGAACATTGAAAGGGACGCCGGCGGTGACCACAATCTGATCAGTCTCAGCGGCGAAACCACCCGAACGGGCGGCGCGAGCGGCGCTGACGACCGCACCTTTGAACCGCTCTTGTTCAGGGGTTAAGACGCAATGACAACCCCAGCTCAGGCAAAGCCTGCGGGCGGTGCCGGTGGCGGGGGTCATCGCGATGATAGGCACACCGGGACGCTCACGGGCGGTGAGCAAGGCGGTGGTCCCGCTTTGAGTGAAGCAGCAGATGGCTTTGATGTCAGTCTTTTCGGCAATCTCGCGTGCCGCAGCCACGATACCATCAGCGATGGTCGTACCCTTGGCGGTACGCGACGCGGCAATAATCTGAGTGTAGGTTGGGTCAGCTTCAACTTCGATGGCAACCTTGTTCATCGTCTGAACCGCCTCGATGGGATAAGAACCAGCAGCCGATTCAGCACTCAGCATGATTGCATCGGTACCCTCGTAGATCGCGGTGGCCACGTCCGAAACCTCGGCCCGTGTGGGCATTGGGCTTTCGATCATGCTTTCCAGCATCTGGGTTGCGACAATCACAGGCTTCGCGGCTGTACGGCATTTACGCACCAGACGTTTTTGGATCGGGGGGACTGCCGAAACAGGCAGTTCGACGCCCAGATCACCCCGCGCAACCATGATCCCGTCTGAGGCGTCAAGGATATCGTCAAAAGCTTCGACCGCAGCAGGTTTTTCGATCTTGGACAAGATCGATGCTCGGCCATCCGCCAGTGCGCGCGCCTCGAACACATCCTTGGCACGCTGAACGAAGCTCAGCGCCAACCAGTCCACACCCAGTTGGCAGACAAATTCCAGATCGTCGCGATCCTTGGCCGACAGCGCTGCCAATGGCAGCACCACGTCAGGCACGTTCACACCCTTGCGGTTCGAGATCGTGCCGCCGACTTCGACCGTGCAATGTGCAAAATCCTGACCGCAATCCTGTACGATCAGACGAATCTTTCCGTCATTGACCAGCAGGCGCGCACCTGGCTCCAATGCGGCAAAAATTTCGGGATGTGGCAGGCAGACCCGGGTGATATCCCCGGCTGCCGGATCAAGATCCAGACGGAATGCGGCGCCCTCCTCCAGTTCTTCCGCATCATTTGCAAACACGCCAACGCGCAGCTTTGGCCCCTGCAGATCGGCCAGAATCGCGATCGGGCTTTCCAGATCCTTTTCGATCTGCCGGATTATACGGTGCCTCTCGCGAATCTCATCGTGGCTGCCATGGCTCATGTTCAGCCGGAATACATCGGCCCCGGCCTCATGCAGCGCTCGGATGGTGTCATAGTCATTGGACGCCGGTCCCAGCGTCGCCACGATTTTCACATTTCTCAGGCGTCGCATTGATCAGGCTCTCCTCAAACGCGTAAATGTTACCGCAAACATTGCTCAGGCTGCTTATTGCGCAATTCCCTTTCCAACGCAACTGTCCTACACCTGCGGCAAACAAGATGACAGGCTCATGACATACTCTCCGTTTTTTGTTCACGGCGCGGATCGCCCGTCGCGTTGGCTGATTACTTGCGACCACGCCACCAACATGGTGCCGCCCGATATCAACGGCGGAGACCTGGGCCTGCCGCGCGAAGATATGGAACGCCATATCGCTTATGACGTGGGCGCCTACGAGGTCTCAAAGCATCTGGGTGAGGTCCTGAACGCCCCCGTAATCGCAGCCAACTTCTCGCGCCTCGTAATTGACCCCAACCGGGGCGAGGACGATCCGACGCTGCTGATGAAGCTCTATGACGGTTCGATCATCCCCGGTAACCGACACGCAGATGCGACCGAGCGTGAGCGTCGTCTAAATATGTGTTACCGGCCCTATCACGATGCGCTGGCACAGCTTGCGGCCCTGCCGCATGCGGTCATCATCTCGATGCATTCCTTTACGCGCCAGCTCCGTGGCCGCGATCCTCGGCCGTGGCACATCGGCGTCTTGCACACACCGGATGAGCGGTTCTCGCGCCCGCTGATCAACCGGTTGAACGCCGAGGATGATCTGTGCGTTGGGGTAAATGAACCCTATACAGGTGTGCTACCCGGCGATGCGATCGACAAGCATTGCAGCAGTTTCGGCCGTCCTAATGCACTGATCGAGCTGCGTAATGATCTGATTGCGGATCATTACGGGCAACGCAGCTGGGCCGAACGATTGGCCGTTATTCTGCAAGATGCACTGAACGATAGCGGACTATGACTTAAGGTCACTTCATGCCGCTTCCGATCCTCGAAATATTGTGAGCCAATATACTGACACCCATATATTAAGGGAAAGGAGACGACCATGACTCAGGAATTCCTGACAACTGTCTTCGGCTGGATGACCGCCCTTAACATTGCGGTTTTGTTGTTAAGCACGCTGATGATCATCATCATGCAGGACTGGATCGCAGGCGTACATGGCAGAATGTTCCAAATGGAGCGGGCCGACGTAAAGAGGGCCTATTTCAGGTATCTTGCGAACTACAAAATCCTGACAATCATTTTTTGCCTTGTGCCGTGGCTGGCCCTCAAGCTGGCATAAAGCATCCAAACCTGACGTTCCAAGGGGCCTTAGGGCCCCTCCTGTTCGTTGTAACATGGCCCACGGATTGCTAGGTCAGGTCCAGATCGCAAGACAATCATTCGGAGCCCGACAATGGACAAGCAAACTGAAATCGAACTTCAGGCCGCAGCGTTTCGCCGTTTGCAGCAGCATCTGATGCAGGATCGCACCGACGTACAGAACATCGATATGATGAATCTGACCGGGTTCTGCCGTAATTGCCTGTCGCGCTGGTATCAGGAAGCCGCCAATGCCAAGGGCATCGACATGGACAAAAACGAAGCGCGCGAGATTTTCTATGGCATGAGCATGGATGAGTGGAAGGCCAACTACCAGACCGAAGCGAACGCCGAGAAACAAGCCGCCTTCAAGGTCGCGTTTGAAGAGAACGTCACGAAAAAAGGCTGACGCCCCGAAAACGAAAAATGCCCGCCATACTTGCGGGCATTTGGTTTAGATTGCGGCCTTTCGGCTTTCGTCCAGATAGATCTCGCGAAGGCGTTTGGCAATCGGGCCCGGCGTGCCATCACCCAGTGCCACGCCATCAATCTCAACCACCGGCATGACAAAGGCGCTGGCGGAAGTGGTGAAGGCCTCATCCGCCTCTTTCGCCTCGTCGATGGTGAACAGGCGTTCCTCAATCTCCATCTGCGCCTCGGCTGCCATGCGCAGAACCGCCTTGCGGGTGATGCCGTGCAGAATGTCGTTGGACAGCGGGCGGGTGACGATCTTGCCGTTCTTGACGAAATAGGCGTTGTTGCTGGTGCCTTCGGTGACATAGCCATCTTCAACCAGCCAGGCATCGTCACAGCCAGCCGCTTTCGCCATCATCTTGCCCATGGACGGATACAGCAGCTGCACGGTTTTGATATCGCGGCGGCCCCAACGGATGTCATCGATCGAAATGACCTTGGCCCCTTTCTTCGACGCGGGGCTGTCGGCCAGACCTGGCTTATTCTGCGTGAACAGAACCAGCGTAGGCTTGGTATCCGCTGACGGAAACACAAAATCCCGGTCGCCGTCACTGCCGCGCGAAACCTGCAGATAGATCAGACCTTCTTCGATGTTGTTCAGCTCGACCAGTTTGCGATGGATTTCCAGAAGTTCTTCTTTGCTGCAGGGTTCAGCCATCTGTAACTCGTCCAGCGAGCGTTTCAGCCGCACCGCGTGGCCCTCGAAATCGACCAGCTTACCATCCAGCACACTGGTCACTTCGTAGACGGCGTCTGCAAACAGGAAACCTCGATCAAAGATCGAGACGCTTGCCTCGGTTTCAGGCAGGTATTCGCCATTTACATAAACGGTGCGGGTCATGTTCTTCTCCTCAGCCCCAAAGTGCCGCTTTGGGCGGATGCACTCCGGCGTCATCAAAAATCAGGGGTGTGTCGCGGTCTTCTGCCAACAAAAGCGGTCCGTCAAGGTCCGTCACCATCGCGCCCTGCGCCACCAGCGTTGCAGGTGCCATGGCCAGCGAACTTCCAACCATGCATCCGACCATGATGCCATAGCCCTCGGCCAGCGCGGCCTTGCGCAGCTCCAGCGCCTCGGTCAGACCGCCGGTCTTGTCGAGTTTGATGTTCACCACATCATATTTGCCTTTTAGCGCAGGCAAGCTGGCCCGATCGTGACAGGATTCGTCGGCACATACCGGCACCGGACGATCCATACCGATCAGCGCATCATCCTCACCGGC
Source organism: Ruegeria sp. I3 (assembly GCF_056532525.1). Classification (NCBI taxonomy): domain Bacteria; kingdom Pseudomonadati; phylum Pseudomonadota; class Alphaproteobacteria; order Rhodobacterales; family Roseobacteraceae; genus Ruegeria; species Ruegeria sp. I3. The sequence goes on from NZ_JBQFNI010000005.1 coordinate 259,035, forward strand.
TGGCAGAGGTTGTTCAACCAGAGCAACGCCCAGTCGCACAAGATGCGGCGCAAGATCGGCGTACACTTCAGCAGACCAACCCTCATTGGCGTCGATAATGATTTTGGAGTCCGGCGCACCAGCCCGCACGGCCTCAAGCCGAGGCATGTCGTCCGGTGTACCAAGTTTGATCTTCAACAAGGGTCGGAACGCATTTTCTGCCGCCCGTGCCTGCATTGCCTCGGGAGTGTCCAGGGAAAGAGTATAGGCCGTAACTTCAGGCCCCGGTGCGGCAAGTTCCGCCAGCTCCCACGCCCGTTTGCCGGAGCGTTTCGCCTCAAGGTCCCAAAGCGCGCAATCCACTGCATTCCGAGCCGCGCCGGCAGGCAGCAGATCCATCAGGGAATAGCGAGAGAATACGTCGGGCAGGCCGGCAATCTCGGCCTCGACTGAATCCAGCGTTTCGTCATAGCGCGCATAGGGCACGCATTCGCCCCAACCATGATGCACACCATCCGAGATCCGAACCGTCAGGACCTTTGCCTCGGTCCGTGAGCCGCGCGAGATAGTGAATACCTGCGCCAGCCGAAATACATCGCGGGAAACGTCAATCTGCACGCGTTCAACCTTTCATCGAAAGTGATGTCTGTTGCCGACAGCAAGGGGCGATCGGCAACCTGCTTAGATCACAGTGCGGCCAGCGCATCCACCAGTTTACCGGCACCAAACCGGTAAGGATCGGTTGCTGGGATACCCATCTCGGTCTCAACCTTGGCGATGTATGCGTGTGCGTCGTCTTCGCTCAGATGCTGGGTGTTGATCGACACGCCCGCAACCTGGCATTCCGGGTTAGCAACACGCGCCAGCGGCAGCGCTGTGTCGCGCAACTGCTCCAGCGTCGGCAGCGAATACTCAGGCAATCCTCGCATATGGGTCCGGGTCGGCTCGTGGCACAGGATCAGCGCGTCGGGCTGACCGCCATGAATCAGCGCCATGGTCACGCCAGAATAGGACACATGGAACAAAGAGCCCTGCCCTTCGATGTGATCCCAGTGATCCGGATCGTTGTCCGGTGTCAAATACTCAACGGATCCCGCCATGAAATCGGCGATAACCGCATCCAGCGGAACGCCCTGACCCGTGACCAGAATTCCGGTCTGACCGGTGGCCCGGAAGGTGGATTTCATGCCGCGTTTGCGCATTTCAGCGTCCATGGACATCGCAGTGTACATCTTGCCGGCAGAGCAGTCGGTTCCAACGGCCAGGCACCGCTTACCGGTACGCTTGCGGCCGTTTGCGATAGGATATCCTACGGTCGGCACACGGACGTCGTGCAACGTGCAGCCGTGAGTCTGCGCCGCAGCAACCAGATCGCCTTCGTCGCGCAGCAGGTTGTGCAGGCCCGACGCCAGATCATAACCCATCTCCAGCGCTGCGATAAGAACCTCTTTCCAGGCCTCACTGATGACACCACCCCGGTTGGCAACACCAATGACAAGAGTCTTGGCACCAGCAGCTTTACCTTCGGCAAGTGTCATTTCGGTAAGACCCAAATCAGTCTTGCAACCATCCAGCCTTATTTGACCCACGGCATTCTCAGGACGCCAGTCGCGGATACCAATGGCCACTTTGGCCGCCAACAAGTCGGGCGCATCGCCCAAAAACAACAGGTACGGTGTCTCGATCATTGCGGTGCACTCCTTTGATTCTGGCTTAAGCTAGAGAACCGTTTTGACGAGGGTTTCTCAAATTCTTCTTGCCTGCCCGCCCACAGCGGGAAGTTTTTGCGTATTTGGGCTTTCTTGCACAAGATTGTTCGAAGTTTTTAAACTGATCAAACTTTAAGCACCCCATTTTGCCAGTATCTTCAATCATGCTGCATACGCATTGCCGCATATGCACAATCACGCTTGCGCAGCATTGCGCAATTTAATATCCCATGACCAACCCTAAACGCAATTTCCTTACTCTCATGAGGTCCAAATGAGCTTCCGCATCCAACCTGCCGCTCCGGCCCGGCCCAATCGCTGCCAACTGTTTGGCCCGGGCTCGAACACCAAGCTATTTCCCAAGATGGCTGCATCAGCTGCAGACGTCATTAATCTGGATCTAGAAGATTCGGTGGCTCCTTCCGACAAGGATACCGCTCGCGCTAACGTAATCGAGGCGCTGAACACAGTCGATTGGGGCAATAAATACATGTCGGTTCGGATCAATGGGCTGGATACACCCTATTGGTACCGTGACGTGGTTGATGTGCTGGAACAGGCAGGCGACCGTCTGGATCAGATCATGATCCCCAAGGTAGGCTGCGCGGCGGATGTCTATGCAGTTGACGCGCTGGTCACCGCGATCGAGCGCGCCAAGGGCCGAACCAAGCCAATTTCATTCGAAGTGATCATCGAATCTGCCGCCGGACTGGCGCATGTCGAAGAAATCGCAGCCTCATCCCGGCGCCTGCAGGCCATGAGCCTTGGTGCCGCAGATTTTGCAGCCTCAATGGGCATGCAAACAACCGGCATCGGGGGTACGCAGGAAAACTACTATATGCTGCGCGAGGGTGAGAAGCACTGGTCCGATCCGTGGCACTGGGCGCAGGCCGCAATTGTCGCCGCCTGCAGGACTCATGGCGTGCTGCCTGTCGACGGCCCGTTTGGCGATTTCTCAGACGATGAGGGCTATATCGCGCAGGCCAAACGGTCTGCCACGCTGGGGATGGTCGGCAAATGGGCCATCCACCCCAAGCAAATCGCATTGGCCAATCAGGTCTTCACACCGTCGGATGAAGCAGTGTCCGAAGCGCGCGAGATTCTGGCCGCCATGGAACAGGCAAAAGCCAACGGTGAAGGCGCGACGGTCTACAAAGGGCGTTTGGTCGATATCGCTTCGATTAAGCAAGCCGAGGTTATTGTGGCGCAGGCGGAATTAATCGCGGCGGGTAACTAAGAAAAAAGGGCGCTCAGCTGAGCGCCCCAATCGATCTGATCAGCGTCCAAATACATTGTTTGGTGTCCATGTGAAACGCTCACCCTTCTTTCCTGATTTCATCATCAGGCACGAGGTACCGTATTTCTGAAAATACTTGATTTTGATTGGATACCAACCCGCCTGCGGCACCTCGACCTCGGTGCGTTGGTTGGCTTCGCAGCCCTGACGGCCGTTGACATAGCCGATCTGCTGACCACCGACCCAGGCGTCAATCCCATCGTTCGACCAGGTCTCAAGCTCGTAAACTCCGGGTGAATCAAACCGGATATATCCGCTGATTTCCGCGGCAACATTGAACGCCTGATTGTAGGTCAGGACAGGATCACCTTCGTTCGTGTCTCTGTAGTCCAAACCTCGGAGGGGCTGACCCGGCTTTGCCTTTTTCAGCAGATGATTGACCTTCGAGAGGTTCTGGATTTTGCGAGGCGGGTTACCTTCCCAACTGTATTTTACGTTCAAACCGGCTTTTGGGCTGGGCTGAGGGCTAGCTGGCTGTAACTTCAAAGGTGCTGCTGTCGCAGCGCCGGCAAACATTGCCAAGGCAGCCACCAGCGCTCCGGTGCGGAAAAATGTCATGGTCTACTCCCTGAATTTGCGCCTGCTTCGGGGTTAATCCCTGCCGACGATCCTGTTGAGATGACACTAGGCGCTGAACTTTGACCTCGCAAGATGGTTAAAAATCACTTTTTAATGGTCACGCACGCATATCCTTAGGCGATCCCATCACAACATATGAGGTGATCGAGGTCACATGCGGCAGTGTACCCAGCACCTCGGTGTGGAAGGTTTTGTAGGAAGGCAGATCGGCACATTCGACCCGTAACAGGTATTCGATCGTGCCGGTGATGTTGTGACATTCCACCACTTCGGGCGCTTGTTGCAAGGCCCTTTCGAACCCTTCCTGCGCCGCTTTTGTGTGCTCGCCCAAACCAACGCCGATATAGGCAACGAAACCCACCCCCAGCGCCGCCGGGTTCAGCACCGCTCGGTAGCCGGAAATGACCCCTGCCCGCTCAAGCTCCTGCACCCGGCGCAAGCAAGCGGATGGGGACAGGCCCACCCGCTCGGCAAGATCGAGGTTGCTGACGCGGCCATCGCGCGAAAGTTCGTGCAATATTTGTTGGTTGATCTGATCAATCTTCGCCATTTATTGCGACATTAGCCTTAGAACGCACGAATACGCAATTTCATTTGCCGGGTTCAGCGAGAAAATGCAGCCATGACCTACGATATCCTGATGGCCCTGATCGCGTTTGCTTTTGTCTCGTCAATCACTCCAGGCCCTAACAACCTTATGCTGATGGCATCGGGTGCGAATTTCGGCTTTCGCCGGACAATCCCGCATATGCTGGGCATTGGTTTGGGCTTTACCTTTATGGTGCTTCTGGTGGGGGCGGGTCTGGTTCAGATCTTTGACCGGTATCCGATCAGTCATACCGTGTTAAAAGTACTGTCGGTTCTGTATCTGCTGTATCTGGCCTGGAAAATCGCCCACGCAGCGCCCGCCAAAGGTGCCGATGCTGCAGGCACCCCGATGACGTTCCTGCAGGCTGCAGCGTTCCAATGGGTGAACCCAAAAGCCTGGGCGATGGCGTTGACCGCGACAGCCGCCTATGCGCCCGACCAAACGATCAACGCGATTCTGCTGGTCGCGCTGGTGTTCGGAGCCATCAACCTGCCCTCGGTCAGCACCTGGACGGTTCTTGGACAGCAAATGGCGCGAATCCTGACGAACCCGCACCGATTGCTGGCATTCAACTGGACGATGGCGGCCCTGCTTGTGGCCTCGCTCTATCCGGTGCTGTGGCCGAATTAGGTTACCTGAGCGGCAGGCAAATTTCGGTCAACAGATCCTCGGGGGCCGTTTCTCGTGGATCGTTGAGATAAATCTCATAACACGGATGGTCCGCAGGTTCTTCGCCAGACTCGGGCAACCAATTGCCAAATAATGCCTGATACGCGCCGTGAAGGCCGGAATAAGGTCCCTTGAAGGTCAGCACCGCTGTTTTGCCACCCGGAATTTCAAGGTCTTCCATCCCCTCGGGCGTATCATCACCGCAGAATTCAGCACCTGCAAAACTGCGCAATTCATCCTCGGGCACATCGTCCGGACTGTCGAGATACAGCCCGATCATCGGGCCGACTTGCGGCCACAGTTTGCGGGATTCGCACAGGGCACCAAAGGCCTCAAAGCTGCGGCCAATCTCGGCATACGCCCCTTTATGTGGCAGCGCTATGACTCGGCGAGACGGTTCGGTTCGGGTTGTTACGGGATGCATCGGATATCCTCCGGTTTTGAACATTGGATGGGCCGGCAGTATTTGCCCCGCACGTCGAAACGCGGTGGGGCTGCTGCCGTAGGCCTCGGAAAAGGCCCGCGCAAAGGATTTTTGGTTCGGATAGCCAATGTCGGTCGCGATCCGCGTAACCGGTCTGTCTGTTTGCACCAGCCAGCAGGCGGCACGGTGCAGGCGTATCCGACGGGTGGCCTGCGCGCAGGTCTCGCCAGTAATGGCGCGAAACACGCGATGCCAGTGAAACCGCGACATGGCTGCGACCTCGGCCAAAGCATCCAGCGACAGATCCCCGGCGGGGTGATCATGGATGTAGGCCAACACGTGCAACACGCGATCTTCGTAGCTGGCGGCCATCGGTATCCTTCCTTCTCTTTGCCCGTCCGTGGTCGCATATTCCGCGACCACAAATCTTGCTGAGTTGCATCCCGGACCACCTTTGGTCATATAGCAGGGAACTTCCGCGTTGAGAGGCGTCATGACCCAGTATCTGGATTTCGAAAAACCGCTGGCCGAGATCGAAGGCAAAGCTGAAGAGCTGCGCGCGCTGGCCCGTGCCAATGAAGAAATGGATGTGACGGAAGAGGCCGCCGCGCTGGATGCCAAGGCCGCCAAGCTTCTGGACGAGCTGTATGCCGATCTGACCCCATGGCGGAAATGTCAGGTGGCGCGTCATCCTGAACGTCCACACTGCAACGATTACGTGGATGCGCTGTTTACCGAATTCACCCCACTGGCAGGTGACCGGAACTTTGCCGACGATCTGGCGGTAATTGGCGGTCTGGCGCGGTTCAACGATCAACCCGTCATGGTGATTGGCCACGAAAAAGGCAGCGATACCAAATCGCGGATTGAACGCAATTTCGGCATGGCCCGCCCCGAGGGCTATCGCAAGGCCGTACGCCTGATGGAAATGGCGGGCCGCTTTGGCCTGCCGGTAATCACCTTGATCGATACAGCTGGGGCCTATCCCGGCAAGGGGGCGGAAGAACGTGGCCAGTCCGAGGCGATCGCGCGCTCAACCGAGATGTGCCTAAAGATTGGCGTTCCTTTGGTGTCCGTAATCATCGGCGAAGGTGGTTCTGGTGGCGCGGTCGCCTTTGCGACTGCGAACCGCGTAGCGATGTTGGAGCATTCGGTCTACTCGGTGATTTCGCCCGAAGGCTGCGCGTCGATTCTTTGGAAAGATGCCGAAAAAATGCGCGAGGCCGCCGAAGCGTTGCGCCTTACCGCTCAGGATCTGCACAAGCTGGGCGTTTGTGACCACATCATCACCGAGCCCAAGGGCGGTGCACATCGCAACCGCCCGGCGGCGGTCGAAGCCGTGCGGTCTGCAATTGCCTCGATGCTGGAAGAGCTTGATGGGAAAGACGCGGCAGCCCTGATCAAGGACCGCCGTCAGAAGTTCCTGGATATCGGTTCGAAAGGGCTGGCGGCTTAACCCGTCAGCCACCCAACCGCTGCAACAGAGCCACCGAAGGCTGGCCAGTCACGGACAACCCGTTGGCGCGCTGGTAGGCGCTAATTGCCGCCTCAGTATTCTTGCCGATAACACCATCTGCGCCTTGTGTGTCATAGCCCGCGGATGTCAGGCGGCGCTGCAGTTCTTTACGATCCTCCAGCGTCAAACCGGTCGCATCCGGCCCGAATGACGCTTGGAACGGCGCGCCGCCAGCAATGCGATCAGAAAGATGACCTACGCCGATCGCGTAGCTGTCCGAATTGTTGTAGCGCTTGATCACCTGAAAATTGCGGAACACAGAAATACGTGGGCCGGGCGTCTGCGGTTGCAGCACTGCCGCCGGCGTGCCCGAAACCGTGCCGACTTCACCGCCCCAAGGCTGCCCTCGCACCCAACCGGCACGTGCCAGATAAGCAGCCGTTGACGCAAGTGAATCTGCTGGGTCATCGGACCAGATATCGCGCCGCCCGTCGCCGGTGAAATCGACTGCATAAGCAAGGTAGGACGTCGGAATGAACTGTGTGTGGCCCATCGCTCCGGCCCAGCTGCCGGTCATGTTAGTCGGGGTCGTATCGCCCTCTTGAATAATCTTCAGCGCCGCCACCAGTTGCTTCTCAAAAAACGCTCCGCGCCGCCCGTCATAGGCCAGAGTCGACGTTGCCGAGATCACCGGCACATCGCCCCGCCGTGCACCATAACGGCTTTCCAGGCCCCAAACAGCCACGACGACCTCCTTGTCGACACCGTATTGGGCTTCGATCTGCGACAGGGTTCCTGCATGCCGTACAAGCATTTGCTTGCCAGTGTTGATCCGTTCATCCGAGGCAGCAATCGCCAGATAATCCTCAAGCGAGCGTTTGAATTCGACCTGATTGCGATCGCGTTCGATCACATCGGGTAGATATCCGGCGCCTTGAAACGCTCGGTTAAGGGTCGTCTGTGAAATGCCCTGCGACGCTGCCCGATTTTTGAAACTGGCCACCCAGGCATCCCATCCTGCGTTCGGAACCGCACGCATCCGCGAAGCCGGGGCACTGTTGGGTGCGGTGCCTGTGGAACAGGCCGTCAACAGGGTTGAACCAAGCCCTAAGGAAAACACTCTTCGATTAATCATGGTTAAATCTGCTCTTGTTGTGATTTGCGTTCAGAATAGCGCAGCCCGGTCGCTCAAGCCAGCAAAGCGACATCCGAAATCAACTGAATTGGAAGATGGGCAACAAGCCGCTCAGGTCACAAGCAGCCGCAAGCCCTGGGTCACATCCGAACGCACTGCTAGTCGCAACCCAGGCTCATCCCCGGCCTTGAGCGCTGCGATGATCAGACGATGGTAGTGCGGTGGCTCGGTCCTCCGCAACCGACCGTATAGGGCACGCATCGTGGGACCCAGCTGCAGCCAGACAGTTTCGGCCATGGCAAGCATCGCAGGGGCCTGTGCGCGTAGATACAGCGTGCGGTGAAATTCCAGATTTGCACGGATATATCCCACCGCATCGCGTTTCGTGACCATCTCGGCCACTGCCATGTTGATGCTTTGCAACCGGTCAATCAGCGCCATATGCGCGCGCGGCAGGGCCCGGCTGGCCAGTTCAACCTCAAGCAGCGCGCGCAGCGCCGCCAGCTCTTCGATCCGATCGCGCGTGAGTTCCGGCGTTGATACCCGACCGGAGGTGGACAGGAACAAAGCACCTTCTGCCGCCAGACGCCGCACCGCCTCGCGCGCCGGAGTCATCGACACACCGAATTCCTTGCCAATCCCGCGCAGTGTCAACGCCTGCCCCGGGGCAATCTCTCCATGCATGATGCGGGATCTGAGGGCGCGATAAACGCGATCATGGGTTGCCGTATGAGACTCGGCGGGGCGTGAGGTTAACATGAGTTTATGTGATCACAAATCGCGCTGAGGTCAAGCGACGGAGTCGAAGCGATATCTGTGCAGTTCAGCCCCGTTGTCTCGCAGCCAGCGGCGTGGTTCTTTGTAAGGGCCAAAAATATGCTCGACCTGCGCCCAGAACGCAGGTGAGTGGTTCATTTCGGCAAGATGCGCCACTTCATGCGCGGCCACATAATGGAGAACCTCTGTCGGGGCGAGGATCAACCGCCACGAGAACATCAACCCGCCCGCAGAACTGCACGACCCCCAGCGCGAACGCGTATCGCGCAAAGTAAGGCTACTGTACGACCGCCCCAGCATCGCCGCGTAATCATCGCACGCACCGGTCAGACGATCACGGGCAAGCTCTTTTAGAAACCGCGCTAGTCGCCGTGCTTCGGCACCGGGCGGAACCCCGATCGCATCGCCACTCAGCAAGACCCTCCGACCCGATGCAGAAACGATTCGCCGAGCCGTACCCTCGATCGGAATGAACTGCCCTACGCCGACTGCTTCAAGGCTAGGTCGATCCTGCAGGTGCCCGCGGATCCAACCCTCTTTCTGTTGTGCAAAATCCAGCGCTTCGGCTTCAGCCACCCCTGTCGGGTAGGTCAGCGTAACCCGCCCATCCAATTGGGAAATTCGCAAACTGATCCGCCGTGCGCGCGCCGATCTGCGCAGTGTCAGTGGCACCGGAGGCGTTCCGGGCAATGCGTGTCGCCCCATAGGTGGGCCTCCTTTGCGCAAAGGCTTTGACAGTGCCTGCCGCATGTGGCAGGTGACCTGAATCATTGATGAGATTCACCTGATATCAAGGGGATTTGATATGCCCAAGGAAGAATGGGGCGTAAAGCGTGTCTGCCCGACAACCGGCAAACGGTTTTACGACCTGAACAAGGACCCGATCGTCAGCCCCTATACGGGCGAGGTCGTGGAGCTGGACACCGGAAAAAGCCGGATGATCGCCGCGGATGCTGAAGATGCCGCATCGGTCAAGGCGCGCGAAGCGTCGTCGGACGAAGACATCGTTCTGGATGATGACGACAACGTCGATGTCGAACTGGACGATGATCTGCTGGACGACGATGACGATGGCGATAACGTTTCACTCGACGATATCAAGGACATGTCGTCAGAAGACGAAAACTGATGGATCCCGAGGCGGCCCCGCCGCCTCGACCCGGTCCGCGAAGTCGGTCTGAATTTTTTGCCGATTCCGATTTTAGGACTTGCACTCATCGACGGCGTCTCATAAACGTCCGTCCACCGTTACGACGGTACCTTTATGGGGCCTTAGCTCAGTTGGGAGAGCGCTTGCATGGCATGCAAGAGGTCAGGGGTTCGACTCCCCTAGGCTCCACCATCTCACTTTTGATCCGCCACCCATAGTTCTTCCTTTTTGGCAGCAGGATTTTCCTTTGGGGCCGAAGCGGAACTCAGGGCCCGAAGCAGACGTTTGCAATTGGGCTACAGGAACTACGATTGCGTCTGGGGACCAACCAAGAATTTACCAGGCAAGCAATTACCTTCGAACTCCAAGATCAATGTATGGTTGCTGTGCTTAGGGTTATGGGCCAAAGATGCAAATCTTTAAACGAAATGCAAAGCTATGGGTACACCTACAAACCGCTGTAAGTGCTCCCATAATGTTGCATTTCCGGCATTGATTTCAGTAAAGGAAATCTTGGAAGATTGCTCATAACTTTGCGTGCTACTTACGCATAGTTTTTCACGGTTTGCCCAAAAGTTTGCGAACTCCCCATTTCGGTGTCGGCCTAAACCGTTCCGAAAGTCTCCTTGAGTTCTGCCACCTGTACTGCATCCAACATGCGGGTTGGCATCCCTCTTAAGGCCATGAGCAATTTGGCTGCTTCTTCCAGCTCTTCTGCTGCAGAGACCGTTGAAAACAGATCCTTTCCCGATACGACGGGTCCGTGATTGGCCAGCAGAACAGCACTATAATTGCCGTCCAGTTCACGGATCAAATCACCAGATTTCGGATCGCCCGGCTTGACGTATGGAACCAGTTTGACTGTGCCTACGCGCATGACCATGTATGGTGTAAGCGGTGGAATACAGTCATTGGGATCGGTGTCTTCCAGACACGACAGTGCGGTGGCCCAGGTCGAATGTAGATGCACCACGGCACCCGCTTCCGGTCTCGTCTCATAGAAAGCCTGATGCAGAAAGACTTCCTTGGTCGGCTTATCCCCGGAGGCGTGGTTGCCATTCAAATCGATCTTGGCGATACGCTCGGGGTCGATATCGCCCAAGGTGGAATTGGTTGGTGTCATGAGGATGCCGTCGTGCAGACGTGCAGAGACGTTGCCCGCAGTGCCGACGGAAAATCCGCGCGCAAACAGCGATGCACACAGGTCCGACATCTGCTTTCGCAGCGCCTGTTCTTTAGAACTCATTTGCCGGCCTCCATCATTTTGAGCGCCCTAGCGAAAAAGTCCGGAGCGCCGAAGTTTCCAGACTTTAGAGCCAGCGCAATGGGTTCAGTTTTTCCAACGCTCAAGACTGGTACGCCCGGGTCTATCTCTGGCCCTAGTGACATGGCCGGAGACCCCAGTGCCTCAGAGACAGCCTTGGCGACAGCTCCCGACGTCTCCCCTCCGGCAACCACCAATCGCTTGTAGCTCTTCTGAGCAAGCTCGCGCGCGGTATCTGCAAAGAGATTGTCCAGCTTTTCCGCCACGGCTTCTTGGCCAAATTGACCTTGTACCGCGCGCACATCATCCGGGCTTCCCGATGAATAGGCGAGCGGTGCCTGACCCGGATGCGTTTCAAAGAAATCCAGAAGCGTTTGCATAGTCACATCCCCGGACATAACACCCGGAACGTCAATGGCGAAGGTCGGATGGGATTTCGCATGAACATCGATCTGACCACGGGTCGCACCTGAGCAAGACCCTGCAAGGATAGCGGCGGGCCCAGCGATACCTGTGAATACACTGCCACCTCTTTTGGACGAAGCTTTTCTGACGAAGTTCTTGGGTAGCCCCAGCGCTATCCCAGACCCCCCAGTAATGAGCTGGGCATCCTTCAGAGCCTCGCCCCAGGCCAGCAAATCCTCGTCCGAAATCGCATCACCGATCACAAAGCGTTCGTCGACGTTCCGCAAAGCAGTAGCAATCGCCTCTGGTCCTTGCGTCACGGCGTCAATTGAAACCAACCCAACCGCTTCTTGGATCTGATACTGCAACCAACGCTTGATGTCGGCATCCGTCATCGGAGTAAGAGGGTGATTTTCCATCCCGGACTCGTTCAACAGCTTGCCGAGCACAAATAGATGGCCGTGATAGATGGTGCGCCCCGTTGTCGGAAAGGCTGGACAGAAAACCACCTTTTGCGCGCCCAGTTCGTTGGCCAACGCTTCAGCAACCGGGCCGATATTTCCCTGCCTAGTGGAATCAAAGGTCGAGCAATACTTGAAGATGAACTGGCGGCATCCTTGATCTTTAAGCCATCGCAGGGCTCGCAGGCCGTCCGCAACAGCTTCTTCGACAGGTGCGGTGCGGCTCTTGAGTGAGACGACACCCGCTTCGATCTCTTTGTCGGCCGGGGTATCCGGAATACCTGGAAACTGCGCGGTTCTTAACCCACCTTCCGGCTCGACGCCCTTTGCCAAGGTGTTCGCAATGTCGCTCGCACCAGTGAAATCGTCCGCTATGACGCCGATTAGCATATCTTAATGTCCTTCGTCGGCCCTGGATCCAGCCTATGGATGTGCGGTGCTGCTCCGACGGGAAAAATCTCGCGCACAAGTGGATCATGGCCGGGCACGATAAGTCGAGGATGTGAGGCCAACCTCTCTAGGGTCTTGAAACCATCCATCATGTCCTGCAGGTCGACGACGATGGGAAAAGCTTTTCGCGCCATGAAATTCTCGTAGTAATGCGAGGCATCCGAGGCCAGAACCATCCACCCGGCTGCTGTTCTTACACGAACACATTGCAACCCCCGCGAATGCCCGCCGATACAGTGTACGGTCACCCCATCTGCTATCTCGGCCTCTCCGTCGTAGAACACGACCTTGCCTGAATAGAGGCGCTTTACGACCTCGCAGATATGGCCCGCCGAGAAAGGCGCGCGTAAGTGGTCGTGGCACATGCAGGGACCTGTAGCGAAGGCCATTTCCGCCGATTGCATGTGCAACTTCGCATTTGGGAACATATGCAGCCCCCCAGCGTGGTCATAATGGAGATGGGTCACGATAACCTCGGTCACCGCTTCGGGCATGATGTCCAATGGGCGCAAAGCCTCGCGTGGGTCCATCACAATGGGACGTCCACGGGCGGCTGCCTCGTCGCTGTCGTATCCGGTATCGACCAGTATAACTTTGTTGCCACGCTTGAGCACCCAAACGAAATAGTCCATCGCGTGAGGTGCATCGTGATTGTCATCCAATATGAAGCTGTCGCGTCGAGTGCGGGCATTGCGATCCGCGTATTTCACGGCGTGAATTTCCCAATCGTTCATCGGATGACCTCGGAATACTGTTGAACAGTCTTGGTGGCGATCATATCAGCCACAGCCGTATCGAAGGACTGGAAATGCGCGCTTTCTAGGTGGGCGTAGAACGCCACGCTGTCATCATAAACCTCATAGAGAAAAACTGTCTCGGGATCGTCGCCGAGGCAAACGTCAAACTGCTGGCATCCGGGTTCTTCACGCAAAGAGGTTGAAGCGTTTTCGACCATTAGCGGCAAAAAGGTTTCTCTCGTACCGGGCTTGAGAGTGAAGGTGACGGTAACCACAAACATCAGACGGAAAGTCCTTTCAAACGTAAGAAAGCGCGCTTTGCCATGGGCAGTTGGCTGAGGATCAGACCAACGTTGAGCACAAGTAGAATGGCCGCACCGGGTCGCGAAAAGAAGACAGAAAGATCCCCGTCCGACAAGAACAGCGATCGGCGGAAAGTTTCGTCAAACAGGCTTCCCAGTATAACCCCAATGACCAATGGAGCGATTGGGTACTTCATCAGGTTCATAAAATAGGCGACGGCGCCGACACCAAGCATCAGGTAGAGATCATTGATGCCACCACCGACGCTGAAGGACCCGATTGTTGTCAGAACCATCACAACCGGCAAGAAGATGGTCTGCGGTATGGCGAGTATTTTGATAAAGACCCGAGCAGTGAACAGGCCCATCAAGAACATAGTCAGGGATGCCAGCACTAGGATTGCGACTACGCGCAGAATGATCTCGGGGTCTATCGTGGGGCCCAGGATCACGTTGTTGATCTTGAAAGCCCCCATCAAAGCCGCGGCGGGTGGCGAACCGGGAATGCCCAAAACCAAAAGCGGGATTAGCGCGCCCCCAATGCAGGCGTTGTTTGCTGTTTCAGAGCATAGCAGACCTTCCAATGAACCTTTTCCGAACTTGTCGCCCTCAGCAGATACGGTCTTGCCGACACCGTAGCTGACCCAACCGGCGACATCTTCGCCCACGCCAGGAAGCGCTCCCACCCCGGTCCCAATTACCCCTGAACGGCCTATGGTCGGCAGGTAGCGTCGAATAGAGCGAAGGTTTGGAAGAATACGGCCCTTCAGTGCCAGAACTTTCCCGGCTTCAACATGCCTTAGACCGTCGATGATTTGAGGTATCGCAAAAGCCCCCATCAAAACGGGCACAACCTGAAACCCGCTCAATAAGTAAGACCAGCCGAAAGTATAGCGCGGCTCAGACAGAAGCGGATCGAGCCCTACCATAGACATTGCAAGCCCGATCAGACCGGCGATCCATCCCTTGATCACCAGATCCTCGCTCATAAGTGTGCCGGATAGAAGGATGCCAAACAAAGCCAAGAGTGCTTTTTCCGGACTCGCGATGTTCTTCGAAACCAAAAGCAGTGCCCAGACAAAAATCAAAAGCGTGATCGTCCCGATAACCGTACCGATAAAGCTGGCCGTTGTGGTCAGACCAAGTGCTTCGCCCCCTCGACCTGCTTTGGCCAGAGGGTAGCCATCCATGGCAGTCGCCGCGCTGGCTGCTGTGCCAGGTATGTTCAGCAGAATAGACGGGTAAGAGCCGCCGTAAATCGCGCCGACATAGGCCCCGAGCAAAGCGATAAGCGAATAGTCCAATGGGATCTTGTTGCCGAAAAATCCCGTCAGGATCGTCACTGCCAGCGTTGCGGTCAGGCCGGGCAATGCGCCGAACGTGATGCCTAGGAACACGGAAGCAATCAAATACAGATAGGTCAGCGGGTCCACTGCCAGACCAACGAATGCGGTCCCAAACCCAGCCAGTTGCGAAAGGATAAGGTCCATCCGGTCAGTCTTTCCATAACGGACGAAGCGTCACGTAGTAGTGGTATTCGATTTGCTTGAAGATCAGCCCCCCGCGCGCGGGCACGTTCTGTCGGAAAATAAAGGCCATCGCGCAGACGAGGATCAGCGGGGCCAGTATTGCGACGACTGGCACAAACCGCAAAACGCGTTCGGAAGCCGATTTGATCAACACCACAAGTGATAGCGAGACCCATAGGGCCAGTGTAAACCAATCATCACCGTGTGCATTCCATTCCGCCTGCGCGGGAAACACGGCGAACGCAAAAACCCCGGCAGAAACAACTGCGATACAGGCTACCAAAGCACGCCGCGCGTGACCGCCGTAGTAGCCGTAAGTCAAAGCTGTAATCAGTAACCCCGAGCACAATATGAAGTCCACTCTGGGAACCAGCCCGACGACGTATGCAAGAAGGATCAGGCCTATTGTTGTTGCTCGATAGGCTTCCGACTTATCCCATCCAATCCCCAAAGCCGTGAGTGCGTTCTGGGCTCCACCTGAGCGGATCGAATTAGCCAGCAAGACGAAGGACAACACAAGCAATCCACAGAAGATGAACAACGGTACAATTGCAGCCGAGTTGTACCAGTCCGACCCACTTACACCTGCGCGGTTTTCACCCCAAAGTGGGATGTCCAACGTCTTCCAAAGGAAAAAGACGGACACTGTTATTAGAACAATCGCAGCCCAGAAATCGCGGGTCCGCATGACCAGTGTTTCGTCGATTTTGTCCATGCCTGCCTCCTGGAGGAAAGGGCGCGATCAGACGCGCCCTTCCAAAGTTGATCGGATTAGGGCTTCTCGATACCCAGCGAGGCTGGATCGACCGTGGCAGCGCCCAAATCTTGCAAGGTATAGGCAAAAGTAGCCTCAAGGTTCGCAAACAATTCTTGAGCTTCTTCGCCGTGTTGACCACCGACATCATAATTGTTTGCCTCAGCCCATTCAGCGACGGTATCGGATGCAATCGCCTGCTCGAACGCTTCGCCGAGGGCCGCCTTCACATCATCTCCAGCCGAGCTGTGAACGGCAAATCCGATGGCTTGTTTTAGTGGCAGATACTTGTCGAGACCGTCATAGATGCCAAAGGCAGATGGCACTGTAGCTCCGGCAATCTGCGCATCTTCCGGTGTCAACATCGCAAGTGGCTTCAACTGTCCGCCTTCGATCAAAGGAGCTTGTTCAGCCAGCGAAGTCACAACCAACGCAACCTCACCTGCTATCGCCGCTTCCTGCCCGGGCGCTGAGCCTTTGTATGGAACAAACTTGAACTCTGCACCGGACCCTTTCTCGATGGCGAGAAGATTCAAGTGGTGGATCGAACCCGCGCCGGACGCGGCAGCGGGAATAGTGCCAGGAGCGGCTTTGGCAGCGTCGACCAGTTCTTCCAGAGTATTGTAAGGGCTGTCCGCCGGAACCGAGATCAGATCGGGTGATCCGCCAACAATAAACGGATACCAAAAGTCAAATTTCTTATCCCAACCACCCTGCACAGCAGCGGTGACGTTCGATTCAGACAGACCAACCAGTGTATAGCCATCGTCTGGTTGGTTCATGACGTAGACCATGCCGTTGGAGCCTGCGACCCCACCGGTTTGGTTGATCACATTGATCGAGACTGGAAGGTGTTTTTCCATTTCGGCCATGATCATTCGGTTGATCGTGTCCGTGCCGCCACCGGCCCCCCAGACCACAGCTGTGGTGATATCACGGTAAGGGTAATCCTGCGCGGTAGCAGCCCCTGAAATCCCGGTTGCAATCACGGCTGCGGCCGCCAACTGCCCTAGCTTCAGTTTCATTTCCAAGTCCTCCCAAACATCTTTGCGTTTATTATTGCATTTATTTGCGTATACATTAAAGAATGCGTTGTCAACGGACTGTAGTGAAAGCTGCTATCGCGCTATGAATGCGAAACGGGAAGGAAGCGGGCTAAGATGAAGAAAAGTTATGATGTGGCAGTGTTCCACGGGGACGGAATCGGCCCGGAAATTATGGCCCCTACGCTTGAAATTCTGCGTCAGCTCTCGCGCGGCGGTCCTTCCTACGAACTGGTGTTTACAGACGCTCCGGCGGGCGCAGCCCACTACGCCAAAACTGGAGAATCGTTTCCGACTGGTTCACTTGAAACTGCACGCAAGGCTGATGCGATTCTGCTATCTGCAATGGGTTTGCCGGATGTTCGCTACCCTGACGGAACCGAGATTTCACCGCAGATCGATCTGCGAAAGCAACTTGGACTTTTCGCTGGTGTAAGACCAGTAAAGGTAAGCAGCGGACAAATGACCCCCTTGGCGCTGCCTCCCGGAAAAGAGATCGACTTTGTCTTGATACGCGAAAGCACAGAAGGACTGTTCTTCACCCAAGGCGCTGGAGAAGTTACTGAACACGAAGCACGTGAAACTCTGCTGATCACTCGTGAGGTGTCCGAAAAACTGTTCCGGTTTGCGTTTGAACTCGCCCAGAACCGCAAAAGAACCGGGCGCGGTCGGGGTCGAGTTACATGTGTCGACAAAGCCAATGTATTCCGCGCCTTTGCGTTCTTCAGATCGATGTTTGATGCAGAAGCTGCAAACCATCCCGAATTGCAGGCAGACCATGCTTATGTTGATGCCACCGCTCTATGGATGGTTCAAAAACCTTGGGAATTCGATGTTTTGGTCACTGAGAACATGTTCGGCGACATCCTTTCTGACCTTGGCGCCGGCCTTATGGGCGGTCTTGGATTGGCTCCTTCAGCAGATATCGGGTTGAACCACGCCGTGTTCCAACCCTGTCACGGCTCTGCTCCGGACATTGCGGGACAAGACATTGCCAATCCTTTCGCAATGATCCTGTCTGCAGCAATGATGCTTGAATGGTTAGGGTTGACCCATAATCATCCAGAATTGTCCAAAGATGGCGAACGTTTACAGGAAGCCGTGGAAAAGGTGACTGAGAGCGGTCAAAACCTGACGCGTGACCTAGGTGGCACAGCCGGAACACAGGACGCAGCCTCATCGGTATTGGAAGCATTGCTGGCATGAATACTCAACAAGCCATCACGGTCGCGTGCGTAGGTGCGGGGTATTTCAGCAAGTTCCACTACGAAAGCTGGTCTCGAATGCCCGGAGCGATTCCGATTGCATCCTGCAACCGTGACATCAAAAAGGCGAAAGATACAGGACTGGCCGCTTACGATGATCTATCAAAAATGCTGGAGGCGGAACAACCAGATCTTGTGGACATCATCCTTCCGCCTGTAGCGCAGGCCGATGCCATCCGAATGGCGTTGCGCTCTGGAATAAAGTGGTTGATCTGCCAAAAACCTTTCTGCATGTCGCTGCATGAAGCTGAGAAAATTGTTTCAGAGGCCGAAGCGGTAGGAGCAACTATTGTTGTACACGAGAACTTTCGCTTTCAACCTTGGTATCGCGCGATCAAAGAGGCGATGACCGAGGGTCGAATTGGTACACCTTTGCAAGCTACTTTCCGGCTTCGGCCCGGCGACGGACAGGGACCACGAGCCTACCTTGACCGGCAGCCGTATTTTCAGGACATGCCGCGTTTCCTGGTTCATGAAACAGCGGTTCACTGGGTCGACACATTCCGATTCTTGTTCGATGCGCCCAGCGCAGTTTATGCGGACTTGCGCCAAGTGAACCCCATTATCGCGGGTGAGGACGCCGGCTATATCCTGTTTGATCATCCCAATGGTTTGAAAGCTCTGTTCGATGGGAACAGGTGTCTTGACCACAGCGCCAAAAACCTGCGTCAAACTATGGGTGAAGCTCTCATTGAAGGAACAACAGGATCATTGGTTCTTAACGGCGATGGTTCAGTTGAACTCCGCGCTTTTGGAAAGCAGACGCAGCAGCAAATTCTACCTCCAAGCGATCATAATGGATTTGGCGGCGATTGCGTCCACGCCTTGCAAAGTCACGTCGTTTCAGGCCTTGTAAAGGGCACGCCGCTGGAAAACACGGCTCGAGACTATTTGGACGTGATCCGCATCGAAGAGAGCATCTATCTCTCGGCTGCGGAGGGACGAAAGATCAACCTGGAGACGCCGTGAAGGGTCAAGACGCAAAAACTCTTTCCAATACGCAACGCGCCGTTAGGGATTTGCGGCAGATGATCCTGTCCGGCGAACTTGCAGCCGGAACGGACCACCTAGAGTCGGAACTCGCCGAAACCCTTGGTATGTCCCGCACCCCGATACGGGAAGCTGCGCTCATGTTGGAAAGCAAGGGGTTGCTGGAAATGCGGCCCCGCAAAGGCGTGCGGATACTGCCGGTTTCATCAGACGATATGCGTGAAATCTACGACATCCTGACGGAGCTCGAGAGCCTCGCTGCACAACGCGCTGCCGAAGCGGGTTATTCAGAAGATGAACTTTCGGTACTTGCTGGGTCAATTGCGAAGATGGACCGAGCCATCGAATCCCAAGATCTTGAAGCCTGGGCCGAGGCCGATGAGTTGTTTCATCAAGAGCTCGTTCGGTTGGGCGGCAACAAACGGGTCGAAGCGATTGTCGCCATGATGAGCGACCAGGTGCGCCGCGCGCGCGCAACGACCTTGTTCATCAGACCCCTGCCCGTCAAATCCAATGAAGACCACCGGGTTGTTTTCCATGCGATTAGTGAAGGTCGACCGGATGTCGCCCGTGAACGTCATCGAGAACACAGGCTGCAAGCCAAGGCTATGCTTTGCGAGATACTCGAAAAGCATCGGCTCAACAGCCTCTGATCTTCTCGTATCCAGCCATTAATCATCTAAAATATCTGCTTATTTTCGGTACTAAAGGCGCTCCGAATACTTGTCGATAACGGCAACCCGCAGTTGCCTCCGGCTGCTCTGATATTCTTTTTTCTAGTCGCTCAAACAATCACTGCATCGATTGGGGTTGAAATAGTACGATTTCGTATTAATTTAGTTCGATATCGTACTATTGGAGAGTCAAGATGCCAAACCGAAGACGTTTTCTCAAGATTCTAGGCGGAGGCACAATACTGGCGGCAACGGGCGCGGCTGGGTTTCTCACGACACGTACGCCCCATGAAGCTTTAGCTCCGTGGACGCCAAAACCGTATGATGACCCACGCAAGGCTGCTTTGTCCTACGCAATTCTCGCCCCCAATCCGCACAATTTGCAACCTTGGCTGATCGAGTTGGTTGGGCAAGACAAAGTGCGCATCCACCGTGATCCTGAACGTGAGCTTCCTGAAACCGATCCTTACCACCGCCAGCTCTATATTGGCCTCGGTGCATTTGTTGAGACGATGGTTCTAGCAGCAGGTGCACAGGGGTTTGATACAGAGGTCGAGTTACTGCCAGGTGGGAATGACGGACCTATCGCAGAAGCGATGTTTGTATCTGGCGGGGCATCCGATCCACTCTCAGATCAAATCCTCAACCGACATTCAAATAAAGAACCGTACACTGAACAGCGGCTCTCTGAGGCGGAAATATCGGTCCTTGAAAACTATGCCACTCTGATTTCCGATGAGGATCTAGTGGCCCGTATTCGAGACCTCACAAAACGCGCTTTTGAAATCGAAATGCGAACTCCACAGACCCTTAGAGAATCCGTCGACCTGATGCGGATCGGCAAAGCAGAAATCAACGCAAACCCAGACGGGATTGAACTGCGTGATCCCATGCTGGAAACGCTGCGACTTACTGGCCTATTGGACAACGAGACCCTGATGAACGTTGATCACCCAGGCACTCAGGCGCACATGCAAGACTACTTCGCTATGCTAGACGCGACACCGCAATACGCAGTCCTCGCGACAGCCACAAATACGCGAAGCGATCAACTTGATGCTGGACGTCAGTTGATGCGTTTCTACCTGAAGACAACCGAAATGGGCCTAGGCGTTCATCCTGTCAGCCAGGCCCTTCAGGAATATCCTGAGATGGCCGATGAATACGCTCTGGCGCATGAGCTTCTTGCGTCACCGGACCACACGGTGCAAATGTTGCTGCGTTTGGGGTATGGACCTGAACCAATTGCCACACCCCGCTGGCCGCTGGAGACACGAATTCTGAATGAAGCCTGAAGATGAGACCAACGAAGTTTACCGATTCTTCACCGAGGTCGGGATCATCAATCAGTTGATCTCGACCAAGCTGGAAGCGTTCTTGCCTGGTAGAATGACGGCGACTCAATTCGGAATTTTGGGCCATCTGGTACGGCGTCCCGAGGGTGAAACTCCACAGCAACTTTCGAACGCGTTTCAAGTGCCTAAAACTTCGATGACGCACATGCTCTCCAGTCTTGAAAATCATGACCTGATTACTCTTGAAGCCAACCCCAATGACAAGCGTTCGAAAATTGCTCGGCCTACACCGCAAGGCGCTGAGTTTTTGAAAGCTTGTATGGAGCGGATGTCGGAATCCCTGGCTCCAGTTTTGTCCGAACTCGGGCCTGAACCGTTCCATGAATCATTGCCTAATCTGACGCTCATACGCGAAACTTTGGACAGCGAGCGCGACTAGCCGAAACCTGCGCCAGCCGAATCAAGCAACCAAATTTTCAGAACATCATGCAATCAGCGCCCGGCGGGAGCGGCGGCGATCCTTCAGGCAAAGTGGGCGTGTAGTCAAATGTCACAATCTTCGCGCCACCGTCGAATGCAACGAACAGTTGATTGGACCCCGGCCTAATGGCGATGCCTTCTGGATCGGTTCCGAATTCTAACAAACTTTGCTTGGCGAGAAGTTGGCCATCTGCCGTGAACTCATACAGGCTGTTTGACCCTTCCCAGTCATCAACAATCAACATGTGGCCGGTACGCGGATCAATCGCGATGCCCTGCGCCTCACTCAAGGGAGGAGAGAGCTTCATGGTATCCAACCTCGCCGTCAAAGCACCCTCTGAGGTGAACCACGACAACCGTTCGGGGTCATCCTCTACGGTCACGATCTGTCCCTTGGCGTTGATCGCAATTCCTTCCGTATCCGCGAAACCACCTTCCAATTCGAAGGGTGCTCCCAGGCGTGATCCGTCCTTGGTGACACGTTGAAGACTGCCGAGACCATCGCCCAGCAACAAGTGATCCCCTTCAACAGCAATTGCTTTGATCCGAAAGAGATCGCTGGATATACGGCGCAATTCATCACCTTGCAATGTAACGAGAATTGCCTCGGGCCCCTCGTTCGCAATCCACAACCCACAAAAGGTCGGATCGTAGTCAAGACTTGCGGGCTGATTAAGTTCATAACGCCCTGTTTCGCGAAGCTGCAATGCCGTGGCCGGGGTCGACACAGCAAAAATCACTAAGGCGGTGGTCCTCACAAACACTCTGGATGCTCCGAAAATCTGCGTCAAAACTGTGGGGCGGAATCGTAACACGTCAATGCTAAGAGCACCTAAACTTCCAAAATCAGAGAGCATCATTTTACCTGATCAAAGACTTATAACACGGAAACT
Source organism: Ruegeria sp. I3 (assembly GCF_056532525.1). NCBI lineage: Bacteria > Pseudomonadati > Pseudomonadota > Alphaproteobacteria > Rhodobacterales > Roseobacteraceae > Ruegeria > Ruegeria sp. I3. The sequence continues at coordinate 281,341 of NZ_JBQFNI010000005.1, forward strand.
GGTTACGAGCGGTGTGGTTCGACGCATCTGGGTTCTGCCATAGTCCGTTGGAACTAGGGGTGTGTCGAAATCGCAAACCAACAACATGGCGCTTGTGAGAGTTACGAAATCAACACTAGCGAACGAAACAACCTCAGGCTTCATAGAACAAACTTGCAATCGCGTGCTCGGGCGTAGTCACCTAGGGCATAGGGTTGGAGAAAGCCAATGGCGCTGTGGAAGTTCGTGATTAGTGTTTATTGCGCGCTGTTTCTTGTCGCTTGCGCTCCGAAAACCCGCACGTATGAAAAGACTGTATCTGCTGCGCTACCGGCAAATTCCAGCACTGCTCTGGGTCAGGCGGCCAATCGCCTTGGGGATCCTAAAGACGGTCGGTCAGGCATCAAGCTGATCAGTGATGGAGAAGAAGCGCTCGTATCACGGCTGTTGTTGGCCACTGCGGCCGAGCGAACGATAGACGCGCAATACTATCTTCTGCACGACGACCCAACCGGTCACCTGTTCGCTGCCAGTCTCTTGCAAGCGGCGGATCGGGGTGTTCGTGTTAGGCTGTTGTTGGATGATATGGATACGTCCGGCTACGACGCGATGACCGCTGCGTTGGACAATCACAAAAACATTGAAATAAGGCTGTTCAACCCGTTCTGGCGAGATCAGAGCCTTTTGATCGCGGGTCTGACTGATTTCAAACGCATCAATCGCAGAATGCACAACAAGTCCATGACAGCAGACAACGTGTTCACGATTGTAGGTGGGAGAAACATCGGTGCCGAGTATTTTTTGGCGCGGGAAGAAATGAACTATGCTGATCTGGATGTGCTGGCCGCAGGCCCAGTTGTACGCGAAGTGTCACGTAGCTTTGACGCTTACTGGAACAGCGAATTCGCAGTTCCGGCTCGCGTGGTTGTCGGAGAACCCGAAGAATTTGACCTGAGCGATGCACGCAGCAGGTTGAATGAGCTCGTCGAGGAAGCGAAGCAAACGCAGTACGGCGCAGCGCTCAGAAAGTCGGCAAAAGAGAACTTCGCGGATGGCGCCCTGTTACTGGATTGGCTGCCAGCGAAACTTTATGCTGATCCGCCTTCAAAGGCCGCGGGCCTCGAGAACTCAGGTCCCGTTCTTGCATCTCAATTGCTTCCGTACTTTGAGAATGCCAGCAGTGAAGTGAACATCGTGTCCGCCTACTTCGTGCCGCGCAACAACGGTGTGAAATGGCTGACCGAACTCGAGAACCGCGGGGTCGACGTAAAGGTTGTAACCAACTCTCTTGCATCTAACGACGTCGCACCCGTTTACGCACACTACGCCAAGAAACGCCGAGCACTGCTACGCGGTGGAGTAGAACTCTACGAGCTGCGACCCGACGCTTATCAAGTCCAACGCCGCGGTATTAACTGGGCTCAATCCAGGTCAGGCCTGCACTCCAAGGCATTTGCAATTGATGACCAGTACTTGTTCGTGGGTTCATTCAACTGGGATCCGCGATCTGTCAACATCAACACCGAGATGGGAATTCTGATTGACTCGCCAGCATTGACTGCGCAGACGATGGGGGCCTTGGACGACGCACTACCCGCATACACATATAACGTGACGCTCGAGCAAGCTGGCCAGCTTAAATGGACGACAAGAGCCAATGATGGCACCATTCTTGAGTACCAATTCGAGCCGACAGGATCGGCCTGGGATCACATAGTTGCCGGGTTATTAAGTATTTTACCAATTGGGTCCCAGCTTTAGGTTTCTGCAAACTACCTGATCGCTTGGCCGTCACCGACGCCTGCGAAGATGGCGGCAGAAAAGACATAGGTCATCAGTCGCAGATATTTCCCAATATCTAATTCTTAATACAGACTAGATATTCATTTTATAAACTGCTGGCGGGATAATGCCTGCTACCAAAGTCAATGGACATGTTTATCATTCCAGGGAAGCTGAACGTTATCGGGCAAGTCCCGTTATCCGGTTACTTGAACAGTTAGGTTCAGCTTGCCGCGCCTTAGTGAATTTTTGCGCTTTGTGTTTCATTTCTAGCGATCGTCTAATCTCGTAAGATGCCGAAGGTAGATTGTTTTGAATAACTATAGCTGATTATTGTGCATCTTCAGTGAGAAAGAACAACTCAATGGGCTGCGCAAGGCCACGTATTTCGTGATCCCCACAGCTAACGAACATGTTCGGAGCAGCACTTGCAACGGCTGACGTCGCCAACACTCTCCGACCAGTTGATTTTGTTAAACCTTCAATTCGGCTTGCAACGTTCACCGCCCCGCCCAGAACTGTGAAATCAAGCCTGCCGGGGCTGCCGATATTACCATAGCTGACCTGCCCAACGTTAATTCCAATACCAACATCCAAAGGCGGTTTTTGAAGCCCGTCTCGTCTGGTGTTGAGAGCGTTCAAACCACTCAGCACACTCTGCGCTGCAAGAGCCGCCATTCTGCAGCGGTCGGCATGGTCTTTTTGAGCTTCAATAGTAAAGATCGACAGGATGCCATCGCCCATGAACTTGAGGACGTCTCCACCGTTGTCCTCTACGGCTTTAACCACCAGATCAAAATAGTCGCTAAGCGTGTCGAAGATATCTTCTTCCGGAGAGGTCTCGGAAAGTGCTGTAAAGCCTCGCAGATCAGAGAACATCACCACGGCATCCAAAGTTGTTCGCTCTCCGCGCTTTATATTGCCGCTCCAGACGGCCTCGGAAGGTCCATCTCCTAAATAAGTTCGAAGCAGACCTTTAGACGATTTTCGCATCGTGACAGGTTCCAAGGCGGAAGAAAGGGCCGGTAAGGCCGCTTCAATCAGTCTAAGATGTTCGGGCGAGAATCCATCCTTTGCCTGAGTAACGAACGTACATCCATGCAGCGATCCATCGCCGTAATAGAGCAAAGTAGCGTAGTAGTCGGTGCCGCCCTGCTCTGCAAATTCAAGATAGGATGAATGCTCTGTTTCCAAGTCCAGTCGCCGAAGACTTTTGTGAAGTGGCTTTCTGTTCGCAAGAATATACTCGAATGAACTCCCGACATAACCATCTGTCAACATCGTCTCATGCGTGACGTCGTAGCTGTCGGTGCCTTCAGGCGTCCAAACTACCCCCCAGGCAATAAGCAATGGGTTGGCAAAGCGCTGGCCAATGTTTGCCCGCCATAGCGGCACTCCGGCTTCGATCAAGGAGGAACAAAACTGTGACACCACCTTTACAGGATCACCGGAGCGACGACCTTCTGTAATCATCCATTCGGTCAGTCGAGTGACTTCTTCCATGGACCCAATTTAGTCGCTTGGAAACGATGAGCAAAGACAATTGGATTGGCAATGTCGGTTGCTGTTGTTGAGCAGCTTGATCAGACCTGTCCAAATTGATGCTCGGGCATCAACGGAATGTATTCCATCGGGAAGATGGTTTGTAAATTTAGATCCCGCGCGGTTCCAAACAGACCTATTTGAAGATTGCAGCCCTCTCTTGGGAAACCTTCAATAGAAACCAATCTCGCTGACATCTACGCGGGCCTCGTGATCTCTCCCGTAGGCTACAACTCCAACTGAGGTGATTTCGTCAGCAACGGGAATAGCGCGCAACATGGCACCTGAAGCCTTGAAGCCTGAGAGTGGTAACCAGACTTCGGCCCAGTTGTCAGAAGTTGCGAACGCGGCCTGATAGTATTGCCATGGAAGCACCGTGCCACGTGTCCTGAGGTGGACGAAGTATTGCTCGCCATTCCCCCGTACCAACAGCCTGACGCCTGATACACCCGCATCTGGTCGATCAGACAACTTGCGTCGGAACTGGATAAAGCCGCCGTTGTTTTTTGTGCTGACGGTTCCGGTCAACCGGGCGAACGCAACATCACGATCCGAACGAAACTGCACCTGCCCTGAAGAAACCCCTCCCATGACGGTGTCGGCAACGTAGTCCCAACTCGTCTCCGGAGACTTGGAGAAGTCTTCTGCAAGATTTTCATCAGCCTGTGCCATTATAGATCCGATGATAACAAGACCTGAAACAAGCCCAGCGAAGTTTCCACGCATATCGTTTTTTCTCAGTTCAGTATTGCAATAGAAAGGTTCAAGACAGTGGCAAATGCGACCCATGCAAAGTACGGCAGGAAGGCTAGTGCGGAAACCTGATCCGAGCTCCTGACCAGAGCGATGAACATGACGATGACAGCCAGCAACGCGGCAATTACAACAAACGCAAACCACGGTAGTTGCAGTATGAAAAAGATTGGGGACCACGAAAAGTTTAGACCCATCTGTGCCCACCACAGCTTCATGGCAGTCGAGCTTCGGTCTGTTTCAAACTGACGCCAACCCGCCATGGCGATCAAGACATAATGCACCGTCCAAACCGGCCCAAAAATCCAATTTGGTGGATTGAAAGCAGGTTTAGAAAGCTGCGCATACCAATCCCCGGGCGCGGTCAATATCCCAATCAGGATGCCGCCTCCCAACACGAGCGCAAGAAATGCTATGCGGACCATCCAATTCGACATTGTGGGATAGCTTTCAGCAGTCCTTGGTCGTCACGTTGACAAGCGCTTCGGAAGAGAAGGTCGCAGTACTGATCTCATCGGCATCGGTATATGACACCGTGGCACCTTCGAT
>NZ_JBQFNI010000006.1:0-250392 GCF_056532525.1 Ruegeria sp. I3
GCTTCGTGCAAGAGTTCAACGACAGCCTCGCCATCCCCCGCAATCTCTCCGACCTCGGCGTCACCAAAGCCGCCATCCCCGAACTGGTCCAAGGCGCTATCATCGACCCCTCATGCGGAGGTAACCCAATCGAATTGACCGAAGAAAACCTGACAACGCTCTTCAACGCAGCACACTAACAGGCTTGCCGAACCGATCCCTCACCTCTCATACTGGTCGGAGGTGAGGGAGATTTTCATGACGAAAGAGATTGTTCTGATCCACGGTGCTTTTGCCGGACCGTGGTGTATGGAGGATTATGCGGGCTTCTTTCGTGCACGTGGCTGGACGGTGCATGCGCCCGCGCTACGCTATCATGGTGGCGACCCCAAGGCAGATCCCGATCCCGGCCTCACCGACACAAGCGTCCTAGATTACGCCAATGACATTGCAGACTTCGTGCAGGGGTTGGAGAGCAAACCTGTTCTACTGGGCCATGCCATTGCGGGGGTAGTGGCGCAGAAGGTGGCGTCTCAGGGGTTGGCCAGCGCAATTGTCCTGATCAACCCAAACGCGGCCTGGGGCACATTGCCCGAAACCGACGACGAACGTGCCGTGCCGCGCGCGTTGATGGAGGGTCGGGCGTTCTGGAAACAGCCCATGCGCGTCGATTTCGAACTGATGGCCCCCTTTGCGCTGAACAAGATGCCCGAGGCGCAGCAGCACGAAGTGTTCGACCAGCTTGGCCCCGAAAGCGGGCGGGTGATGTTCGAGATGTTCTTCTGGATGTTCGACGATCACCACGCGATGAAGGTGGACATCGACAAGGTCGATTGCCCGGTGCTGATCGTTTCAGGCACCGAGGACCGGGCCGTGAACCCCAACACCTGCCGTGCTCTGGCGAAGCTTTACGGAGACCGTGCGACTTTCCTGCCTGTCGACAACCACGCGCATTTTCTGTTCATGGAGCCGGGCTGGGAAGGCCCAGCCGAACAGATTGCCGACTGGTTGGATCGGAATGTTGGGTAAGATGGGGTTTCACCCCATCGTCCCCGCTCCGCTTTAATGGGTTGGAAACCCATCCTACGTCAGTTGTTGGTTTGAAACGTGCTCTGCGGTTTCCAGACCAGAGAGCCATCGTCATTGCGATGACACCGCAGCAGCCGTTCCTCGCGCGTGCTGATGGTTGAGGTTACGGTGTTGTCACCGGTCAGCAGGATGAACGCGTCTGGCGAATAGGCCATCCCGCCATAGTAGCAAAACCGCGTCTCGGCCCCGTCCGGAATGGGCGATGCAGTGCTGAGCATCTGCTGCGCGGGGGCTGCCGAGGCTAGCAGGGTCAGGGCCAGCCCTAGGGTTAGTGTTTTCATGTCGTCCTCCCGTTCGGAATTATTTCGTTAGATTTGGTTTTGGCGCCGGAAACCTCAAAATTCGTTCTTGGATTACGGATTGAGGGTAAGTGTGAACGGGATCAACGGGTTAGGCAAGGGGGTTGCGGTGTGCCGGGCTGAAGCCCGGCCTACGGGGTGGGAAGCACCGTACTATCTACCAGTTGCTTGATGCAAAGCATCAAGCACGCGCCCGACCCGCCCCCTTGGGCGGGCGCGTTCCGCACCCATCCTCGGGCAGGGCGCGAGGTTCTCAAAATGCACGGAAGTACTTGTCTCATCCAATGATAAATCGGATGCTACTTTTGCAATCTTACGGATTGCTGTTCTACGATTTTAAAGCCACGAAACGATGGTCTGGCAGTTTTTACTTCGACGCCAGCATAGCCTTTCAAAGCAGTTCTAAATTGAGCGGAAGTTAGATTTGAGTTGGCGCCGATGATAATCTCTCGCAACCTCAGTTCATCTCCAAATGGATGGAAGAACAAGTTTGCGCCACGTGCTTTCAGCTCTTTTTCTTCGCTCGTCAGTTCGACGTATGCTCGCCATTCGTTTTCGTATTCCCAATGCTTGCTCTTAGTGTCTCGAGCGTAAGCAACGAATTGCTCTAGCGCATCGAAGTCCTTAAGGACTTCTGGATCAAATTTAACGAAGCAGTCTGTGTAATCCATTTGGTTAACGTCGCCTGAGACATCAAATCCAAAACAAACCCCTTTGTGATTCCGAGCATAATGGCCCCACATAGTCGGGAGGCACCACTCGCTACTAAACGAGATGAATCCGCGTTCCTGCGAGAATCGATCGATGGTCTGGCCCCATGCTATTCGCGCTTCACGGTTGTCACCAAAGTCGAATGGCTTCATCTCGAAGATATCATTCACTTCGTTGGGGAATGACAGTTTCAGGCGACGCCTTACAACGTTATCAAGAGCATGATCTGGGCCGGTGAAATAGTAAAGACGTTTGGGTTCACTCAAACGTCCAATTCCTCCACAAACCGCGCGTTTTCCTGAATGTATTGGAACCGCAGTTCGGGTTTTTTGCCCATCAGGCGCTCGACGAGGTCGCCGGTTTCGCCGGGTTCGTCCTCGTCGATGGTGACGCGGATCAGCTTGCGCGAGGCCGGGTCCATCGTGGTCTCTTTCAGGTCCTTGGCGTCCATTTCGCCCAGACCCTTGAAGCGCGAGACGTCAATCTTGCCTTTGCCGCCTAGACCTTTCTCCAGCCACTCGTCGCGCTCGGCCTCGTCCAGACAATAGACACGTTTGGCGCCTTGGGTCAGGCGGTAGAGGGGCGGGCAGGCCAGATACAGGTGGCCCGCGTCGATCATCGGGCGCATCTGCGTGAAGAAGAACGTCATCAGCAGCGATGCGATATGCGCCCCGTCCACATCCGCGTCGGTCATTATGATGATCTTGTCATAGCGCAGGTCGTCGACGTTGAACTTGGTGCCAAGACCCACACCCAGCGCTTGGGTCAGGTCGTTGATCTCGGCATTGGTGCCCAGCTTGGAACTGGCCGCGCCCAGCACGTTCAGGATTTTACCGCGCAAAGGCAGCAGGGCCTGCGTCTTGCGATCCCGACCCATTTTGGCAGAACCGCCCGCCGAGTCGCCCTCGACGATGAATAATTCCGTGCCGTCCCGTGTTGAACTACTACAGTCCACCAACTTGCCGGGGAGACGAAGTTTCTTAGTGGCGGACTTGCGTTGTGTTTCCTTCTCGGCCCGTCGGCGCAGGCGTTCTTCGGCCCTCAGGATGAGGAAGTCGAGGATCGCCCCGGCGGATTTCGTATCAGCCGCCAGCCAGTTATCGAAATGGTCGCGGACGGAGTTTTCGACCAGCCGCTGCGCCTCGACCGTGGCGAGGCGGTCTTTGGTTTGGCCGACGAATTCCGGTTCCGAGATAAAGCAGGACACCAGCGCACAGCCTCCGGTGATTAGGTCGTCGCGGGTGATCTGACCGGCCTTTTTGTTGTTGATCAGCTCGCCATAGGCCTTGATCCCCTTGAGGACCGCAGCCCAGAATCCCGCCACATGGGTGCCGCCTTCGGGGGTGGGGACAGTGTTACAGTAGGACTGGATGAACCCGTCGCGTGAAGGCGTCCAGTTGATCGCCCATTCGACTTTGCCGGGGGTCCCGAACTTCTCCTGAAAATCCACGGTGCCAGCAAAGGGCTGTTCGGCATAGGTGGAGGAGCCGTTCATCGTCTCCTTCAGGTAATCCGACAAGCCGCCGGGAAAGTGGAAACTCGCCTCGGTCGGGGTTTCCCCGTCGTCGATGGCAGATTTCCAGCGGATTTCGACGCCCGAGAACAGATAGGCCTTGGAGCGGATGGATTTGAATAGGCGCGCGGGTTTGAATTTGTGGTGGCCGAAGATGTCCGCGTCGGCGTGGAACGTGACGGTTGTACCGCGCCGGTTGGGCGCTGCGCCTACTTTTTCCACCGGACCTAGAGGGATACCGCGCGAGAAGCGTTGTTCGAATAGCTGTTTGTCGCGTGCCACCTGCACGACCATCGAATCCGACAGGGCATTCACCACCGATGCACCCACACCGTGCAGACCGCCCGAAGTCTGATACGCCTTGCCCGAGAACTTGCCGCCTGCGTGCAGGGTACACAGGATCACCTCCAATGCGGACTTGTCCGGGAATTTCGGGTGGGGGTCGATCGGAATGCCGCGCCCGTTGTCACGAACGGTCAGGGCGTAATCGGCGTGCAGTTCGACCTCGATCCGGTTAGCGTGGCCTGCGACTGCCTCATCCATCGAGTTGTCGAGGATTTCGGCCACCATGTGGTGCAATGCGCGCTCATCGGTGCCGCCAATATACATGCCGGGGCGTTTGCGCACCGGTTCCAGCCCTTCGAGCACCTCGATGGACGAGGCGTCATAGGTGGAGGTCGCTTCTGGCGTCAACAGATCGTCGGGCATGGGTGCTGCTCTTGTTTTTGAGTTTCCCCCATTATGGCAGGTGATGTGGTCCGGGGGAAGAGGGACGCGAGGTGTTGTATCCGGTTTGTCGGGGTCACCGGAACCGGAGCGAATTTCAGCGCTGTATTGCAGCGCGTTTACAATGACAGACTACAATGATAGCCAGAGAGTTTTGTCTTTAAAGCCACCTCGAACAAGAGAACTTTTCTCAAGCACATCCGAATATTCGTCATCCCAATCACGGAACCGGTCATTTGTGACGATAGCAGCGCCGAGATCCCTCGCTACCTGAAGGACCAGCGGGTCGGCAGGAGTACCCTTCGGCGCAACCATCACGTGGCTGGATGGCAACCCAAGCAAAGCCGCAAGGTAACTGTCGTTCATATAGCGATCTGAGATTTTGTATCCTACATTGGCATCAAAGACGACGCCCGGTGTCCGCCCCTTTGTCTTCAACTCGTCGACAACCTCGCGCACTGTGGCGATATTAGGAACACCGCCTTTCCAGTGCAAAACATTTGATCCATCGACGACAGCCCAGTTTTTCGAAGTTTTGAGCCGGCGTAGCCTTTTTCCGAACAGCAGCAGCAAACTTGCCAATGCGCACGGTCCTGTCAGCAATAACCAATCTGAGAACGCTGGATTGAACATAGCTAAAGCAGAGCCAAAACAAGTCAGGGCAAAAATACAGATGAGAGGGCGCACAGTTGAAAAGTCTTTGGTCAGAAAGTTGTTTCAATAGGGACGTAGCAGACAGTAGGGGTGGCTGCCCAGCATATATCAGTGATGCAATACAGATTGATATTAAACCGCGAGCTTTCCAAGGTCTCGTCATGTTTCGAAATCCCGTTTAGGCTTTGTTCCGGAAGCAGAAATTAGGGAGCAGAAGAATTGAGCTGGATCAGAACCATTCCATTCGAAGAGGCGACGGGAAAGCTGAGGAGGCTTTATGACCGCGTTACCGGGCCGGACAGCAATGTGGACAACATCATGATGGCGCACAGCCTGCGGCCGCATTCGATGGAAGGCCATATGGCGATGTATAAGGCCGTACTGCATCACTCGGGCAACAAGATACCGAAGTGGTTTCTTGAGGTGCTGGGCGTGTGGGTCAGCTCTCTGAACCGGTGCGGGTATTGCGTAGAACATCACTTTTCCGGATTGCAGCGGTTGCTGCAGGATGAGGTGCGCGGCAATGCGATCCGTGCGGCGATTGAGGCGCGTGATCCGGCCTCGGCCCCGCTGGACGCGGCACAGGTCGAAGCGATGAGATATGCGCGCAAGCTGACCGAGGCACCCGGTGATCTGACCGAGGCGGACGTGATCGCCTTGCGAGAAGCAGGATGGGAGGACGGAGAGATTCTGGAGATCAATCAGGTGTGTTCGTATTTCTCCTATGCGAACAGAACCGTTTTGGGGTTGGGGTGTTCGACTGACGGAGACGTTTTGGGCTTGTCGCCGAACAACTCGGACAATCCTGATGATTGGGGACATCGGTAAGTGCGGGGCTGGCCGCTCCCCCCTATGTATTTTGGGATCATGTAAAGAACGGGCATAGGCTTGTTCTTTGACGCCCCGATAAAACCTATGTCAATTTGACACCAATCAAAGCGCGCCGTGTGACAATCGGCTAAGCATCTCCTCGACAGTGAAACCGAGGAGAACATGTATGGATGCGGCACCCCAGATCAAACAAAAATCATCTCAGATCAAAGCTGTAACTGACCTGACGGCGGATGCCTCGGCACCAACATCCGAGAAAATCCGGCAAGCTTTTGAGAGCGGCAAGTACCCCTATGGCCGCAAGATGGCACGCAAGGATTACGAGGCGCAAAAGGCCGAGCTGCAGGCAGAGTTGCTGAAGGTTCAATTGTGGGCGCAGGAGACCGGGCAGCGGTTTGTGCTGTTGTTCGAGGGCCGCGACGCCGCCGGCAAGGGTGGGACCATCAAGCGGTTCATGGAGCATCTGAACCCGCGTCAGGCGCGTGTGGTCGCATTGAACAAGCCGACGGATGAGGAAAAGGGGCAGTGGTATTACCAGCGTTATGTGCAGCAGCTGCCCACCGTGGGCGAGATGGTGTTTTATGATCGGTCCTGGTACAACCGTGCGGGCGTCGAGCGGGTGATGGGCTTCTGCTCACCCAATGAGTATCTGGAATTCATGCGGCAGACGCCCGAGTTGGAGCGGATGCTGGTGCGCTCGGGCATTCAACTTTATAAGTACTGGTTCTCGGTCACGCAGGAAGAGCAGCAGCGGCGCTTTGGGAGTCGTGAAACTGATCCGTTGAAGCAATGGAAACTGTCACCGATTGACAAGGCTAGCCTAAGCAAATGGGATGATTATACCGAGGCGAAAGAGGCGATGTTCTTCTATACCGACACCGCTGATGCGCCCTGGACGATTGTCAAATCCAACGACAAGAAACGCGCGCGTCTGAACTGCATGCGGCATTTCCTGTCGACGCTGGACTACCCGGACAAAGACCTGAGGATCGTTGGTGAGCCTGATCCGTTGATAGTTGGGCAGGCGCATCACGTAATTCATAACTCGGACCATATTCTGGGGACAGCGCTGCATCCTGACGCGAAGATCGGCTGAAAATCGATAAACTGTAAAGCCGTTGCACCAAAGGTGATGGCGAGCGTCGCTTTGTTCTCGTTAGTCTCATTATGAAATAAGTTTGTTCCGCTCTTGTCTCGGGCAGCGCGCAAGCCTAAGGCTGGCGGAATGAACAAGGTGATGACATATCCCGGCCATTTGCGCGCAATCGCGGTGCTGGGCCTGCCATTGATTGGCGGGCATCTGGCACAGTATGCGATTGGTTTGACCGATACCGTCATGCTAGGCTGGTACGGGGTCGAGGCGTTGGCTGCCGTGACGCTGGCCAACAGCTATTACTTCGTCCTGTTCCTGTTTGGTGCCGGGTTTGGGTGGGCTGTAATGCCGATGGTGGCGACCGCTGCCGCCGAGGAAAATGAGACCAGCATTCGCCGCTCCACTCGCATGGGTCTGTGGCTATCTCTGATCTATGCGACGGTGATGATGCCCCTTTTGTGGTGGTCCCATCCGATCCTGATTGCTTTGAAGCAAGAGCCGCAAGTCGCTGAAACTGCGTCAGTATACCTGCGGGTCGCGGGGTGGGGCTTGTTCCCGGCGCTGTTGGTGATGGTCCTGAAGTCCTATTTGGCCGCGCTTGAGCGGACGCAGATTGTGCTGTGGATCACGATTGTTGCAGCTGTGGTCAATGGCGTGACCAACTATGCGCTGATCTTCGGAAACTGGGGCGCGCCCGAACTTGGGGTGATTGGTGCGGCTATCGCGTCAGTGGTGACGCAGATCGTATCATTGGTGGCGGTCGTGATCTATGCGGTGCGTGCGTTGCCGGAACACAGCTTGTTTCAGCGGTTTTGGCGCCCGGATTGGGAGATGTTCATGAGCGTGCTGCGTTTGGGCGTTCCCATCGGTCTGACGACACTGGCGGAGGTGTCGTTATTCGCGATCTCTGCTGTCATGATGGGCTGGTTGGGTCCAGTGCCGCTGGCAGCTCACGGGATTGCGTTGAACCTCGCCTCAGCGACGTTCATGGTTCATTTGGGCCTGTCTAATGTGGCGACTATTCGGGCGGGCAACGCGTTGGGTCGACGGGATCGGGCGCATCTTGAGAAAGGCGCGATTACGGTGACCGGGATGTCGTTGATCGTGTCGGTCTTGACGATTGTTCTATTCCTGACATGCGCTGAGCCCCTGATCTCGCTGTTTATGGAGGCCGATGATCCGCAGCGGCCACAGATCCTGCTAATCGGCACTGGCCTGCTGGCGATGGCTGCGTTGTTCCAGCTGGTCGATGGGGCGCAGGTCATCGCACTAGGCCTGTTGCGAGGTTTGCAGGATGCAAAAATACCGATGGTGATGGCCGCACTCAGCTATTGGGTGATCGGTATCCCCGCTTCGTACTATTTCGGCTTTGTTCGAGGTATGGAGGGGATCGGAGTCTGGCTTGGCCTCGTGATTGGCCTCGCTTGTGCTGCCGTATTGTTGATGGCGCGCTTCTGGCTAAGGTCGGTGCGCGATGTAGGAGAAGTTCCCGCCTAGGGGATCATTCTTTGCTCATCCGGTCGGATTTCTTTCGAACAAGTACCGACCGCAAGTCGTGCATTGCCATCAGCAATGGGTCGGTCACGTCCTCTAATTGCGCATCCGTTGCTTTAGACTGGGCCCATTGCGTGGTCAGATTCAGGTAGTCAACCGCACGGTGTATATCATCCATATCGCGGCGGGATAGCAGGGCTTTGCGCTCTTCCATCCAGCGCGCGATTTCATCGTTGTCGGCGTCGCTTAGTACACGCTGGCCCTGCGGTTTGACCTCGCCATTGCGGATGTTGATGACCGCGATCTGTTCCATCTCGATCCGGCGATGGCGATTTTCCGTGTCGATCCTGAACACCGCTGCCCCATTTTCGCGCACGCGGAAATAGTATTCAGGCAGGGCTGTGGACATAACAAACTCCGGTATCAGGTGAGCGCGGCGCAAAAACGTTGGATGCGTGTGCAGGCTTCAGTCAGGGCTTCATCAGAGGTCGCATAGCTGACGCGGAAATTGGGCGACAGACCAAAAGCTGCGCCAAACACCACCGCCACGTCGGCCTCTTCCAGCAGGGCGATTGCGAAGGTTTCGTCCGAATCTATCACGGTGCCCGCGGGTGTGGTTTTCCCGATCAAGCCTGCAATTGATGGATAGACGTAGAACGCGCCTTCGGGTGTCGGGCACGAGATACCGTCGATTTGGCTGAGCATGTCGACGACCAGATCGCGACGGCGTTTGAATATCTCATTATTCGGCGCAAGGAATGCTTGAGTTCCATTCAGAGCCTCGACTGCTGCCCATTGGCTGACCGAACTGGGATTCGAAGTTGATTGAGATTGCACCTTGCGCATCGCGGCGATCAACTCGACCGGGCCTGCCGCATAGCCAATACGCCAACCGGTCATGGCATAGGCTTTGGAGACGCCATTGCAGGTCAGCGTCCGATCATAAAGTCTCGGTTCCACCTGTGCGGGCGTGCAGAACTCGAACCCGTCATAGGCCAGGTGCTCATACATATCATCGGTCATCACCCAGACATGCGGATGTCGCATCAGGACATCAGTCAGTTCTTTTAGTTCAGAACGGCTATAGCCCGCCCCGGTGGGATTCGAGGGTGAGTTGAAGATGAACCATTTCGTTTTAGGTGTGATTGCGGCTTCCAGTTGATCCGCTGTCAGTTTGAAATTGGTCTGCAGCGAAGTTTCGACGATCACTGGTGTGCCACCGGCCAGTAACACCATGTCCGGGTAGCTGACCCAATAGGGCGCGGGGATGAGGACCTCATCGCCCTCGTTCAGCGTAGCCATCAGCGCGTTGTAAAGCGTCTGCTTACCCCCGGTCCCGACCGAGACCTGAGCGGGCGTATAGTCCAATCCGTGGTCACGCTTCATCTTGGCGCAAACCGCCTGTTTTAGCTCGGGGATGCCGTCCGGAGCAGTGTATTTGGTTTTGCCCGCAGCGATGGCGGCCACGGCGGCGTCCTTGATGTTCTGCGGCGTGTCGAAATCGGGCTCGCCTGCGCTCAGCCCGATCACATCGCGCCCGGCGGCCTTCAGCTCGGCTGCTTTGGACGTCATCGCGATGGTGGGCGAGGGTTTTACGCGTGACAGTGTCGCAGACAGGAAACTCATGGTCGGCCTCGGTTTGTATGTTCAGCCCGACTGTCATAGGGTGCGCCGAAATAACGATCAAGCCAATTGAGTTTTACCCTTTGGAGACCCCGATGAACGACGAAACAGACTGGTTCGGACCGGACACCGCAACCTTCGGGGATCGCGTTGCTGGCGCACGCGAAGCCGCAGGCATGACGCAGACCCAATTGGCCCGCAGGCTTGGTGTCAAAAAAGCCACGATCACCTCGTGGGAAGATGATTTGTCGGAACCCCGCGCGAACAAGCTGTCGATGATGGCGGGGCTACTGAATGTCTCGATCATGTGGCTTCTGACGGGCGAGGGCGACGGCATGGACGAAACCAGCCTGCATGGCGATACGGACTCGGAATTGCGCGATCTTGTTGCAGAGCTCCGCACGATCCGAGGTGAGATGCGAGCCAACTCCGAGCGTCTGGCCCGCGTCGAAAAAGCGCTGCGTCTGAAATTGGAACGCAATCAATGACCGAGCCGCGCGAGACCCGGATCAAGCGCATGAAAATGCGTTCGATGCGGCGGGGCATCAAAGAGATGGATTTGATCCTGACGGCATATGCCGATCGCAATCTGTCTTCGATGGACGAGGCGGGATTGGACACATACGATGCCTTGCTGCATGAAAATGATCAGGACCTTTATCAATGGGTCACTGGTCAGGCCAGCCCGCCGGAACCGCTGGCCGAATTGATCGCGGATATCGCGCAAACCTTTCAAAAATAAGCAATCATCAGGCTTAACCGATTTTTCGGGAATTCGCGTCATGTTTTCAGAAACAGCGCGATGAATCGGAGGATTGAATGAGTATGGAGTTACAGGTCACCGCGCCCGGGACCAAGGGGTTCATGACGAGCTATCTTGAGGCGTTGGCGCTGGTCGAGCGTCTGCATCGCTTGCTTCTGGACGTCATCAAGGATGAATTCGAGCGTGTCGGCGTACTTGAGATCAACGCGGTGCAGGCCCTGCTGTTGTTCAACATAGGCGACCATGAAGTAACCGCCGGAGAGTTGAAGAGCCGTGGTTACTATCAAGGCAGCAATGTCAGCTACAATCTTAAGAAACTGGTCGAGATGGGCTATATGCACCATCAGCGATGCGAGATCGACCGCCGCTCGGTACGGGTACGCCTGACCCCGCGCGGGCGTGAGATTCGTGACATCGTGTCAGACCTGTTCGCACGCCATGCAGAAGGGCTGCAAAACCGCGGCGTGATCGGGACCGATGGGATTGAAGAGATTACCGGTTCACTGCGTCGTGTCGAACGATATTGGACCGATCAGATTCGGTATATCTACTGATAGCTTTGATGGCTGAGTTTGGGACAGCGACAGACCCTCAAGCTCACGGATCAGTTTACGTGTCATCGCATCTTCATAGGCTTCGAAGCCAAGGGCGACTTCGACGAAAGCATCGGGGCCTCGGATGACCCACGCGTGGTAATAGGCGGATAGCTCCCCAATCTCTACCTGGCGGGTGTCTCCTGGATTGGGGTCGTCGATTCCGATTACAAGGGCGTTGATTGTAATATCAGTGTTTTGCAAAGCGGCTTTTATGTCCCGCGGGTGATGTCCGAGATTGTGTTTACCATCACCGGACAGATCCAGTGTTCGCCGCCAGCAATCGCTTTGGCTCTCCAACATCTCAGCACCGTACAACATGGCCGACCCGACCGCCGTTCCCTGCGGCGCTGATGAGCGTGTTGTGCTTTCTAAATGTTGCTGAATTCGACGCAGATCAGCAGTCGAGCGAACATCTGTCCAACCAAGCAAGAGGCGTTGGTGGCCAGGTTCGCTCCATTCGTAGATAGCGATCCGAATAAAGGTAGACGGGTTTGAAAGGATCAGTTGAACCACCTCGGGATGGCGCAACGCCGCCGCAAGGCCACTAAGTTGCAACCTGTACTCACGACTGTCGACCGAACCAGAGACATCCATTCCCAACGCCAAAGCCTGTCGACATTGCGCTGAAAGCGGGTTGGCCAGCAGGCAAAGAAGTGTCGCACACAGGCGGATCATTTCGCATTATCCGGTTGCAACGCACTAAGTTCCAATCCTTTCAATTCCCGTTCCAGTTTGCGACGCATGGCACGCTCAAAATCTTCGAACCCGGCGGCGATCTCAAGAAAAGCACCGGGTCCGTGTAGTACATTTTTCTGAAAGAACGGGATCAAGTCGATTTCTCCTTCGAAATCAGCTGCATTGATCACCAGACCATTCACGGTCGTGTTTTCGAACGGAAAGTGTTTGTAAGCGATCTGTGGCCCGTAGCCATCGTTGTTCTTGCCATCGCCCGAGATATCGATGGTCTGGAACAGACAATTCGGGGCGCTCTCCATCAGGGTTGCCCCAAAAGCCAGTGCGTGACCCATCGCAGTTGGGAACTCGTCTTCCGATCGCTTCGATGTCCCGATCCGATGCGCGGCGGAGATCAAATTGGCCCGAGTATCGATTATCGTCCAATCCAAAAGCAATGTCTGGTTGAAACTGCCGGACCATTCATAGACGGCTAATGCAACCGGTTGAGGTGAAAGGAAGAAAGCCTCCTGCACCTCGGGCGCAATCAATGCGTTGGCCAGCCCCTGTCGTTGTAGCGCATCCTCAGTCGCGTCCACCGAGGTCGAGATGTCCATGGCCAGCGCCAGCGCCAGGCGGCAGGTCTCGGCCCAAAGGGGGCTGCCCGCGACAGCCAGCCCCAATGCTCCCAGCCAGCGGATCACCAGTGGCCGGTGCTTTCCATGCTAGACCAAGGCTCTGCCGGGGCTAACGCTTCACCATTTTGCAGCAACTCGATTGAGACATTGTCGGGCGAGCGAACGAACGCCATACGCCCGTCGCGTGGCGGGCGGTTGATCACGACGCCATTGTCCTGAAGATGCTGGCAGGTCTCGTAAATGTTGTCGACGCCATAGGCGAGGTGCCCGAAATGGCGGCTGTCGCTTGGCAGTGCGTCGTCGCCATCCCAGTTGTATGTAAGTTCAATGGGCGCGTCCTCTTGTCCCGGTGGGGCGAGGAATACCAGTGTGAACCGCGCAGCCTCGCTTTCATAACGACGCGTTTCCTTCAGGCCCAATAGTTCATAAAACGCTATGGATTTCTCAAGATCCTTCACGCGGACCATGGTGTGGAGATATGTCAGCCCCATCGCGACTTTCCTTGCATTGGTTGTGATGCCAAGCACCTTAGCGCGCCTTCATCCCGTGTCGAGGGGCTGGCCGGACACAATTCCGATTTAGCGCAATGCGCCGCACATATCGCGGTTCCGATGGCAAGCTTGCCGATATATAGTGGTCGGCGACTCATTGCTGGAAAGGATAATTTCATGCCTCTGTCTGCCGACCAACTGGCCGAGATCGAAGCTCAGCGCGCACAGTCGAGCCCGACCCGCCGCGTCGTTGCCGAAGGTATGGAAGATCATCTGTACACGGCGCATCAGGTTCTGGATCACGGATTTGTCCGCGTTATCGACTATATGGGCGACGATGCTGCGATCTGTCAGGCCGCGCGTGTTTCCTACGGCAAAGGCACCAAGTCGGTGCAAAATGATGAAGGTCTGATCCGCTATCTGATGCGCCACTGGCATTCGACCCCGTTTGAAATGTGCGAGATCAAGTTGCACGTCAAACTGCCCGTATTCGTAGCCCGCCAGTGGATCCGCCACCGCACGGCGAATGTGAACGAATATTCGGCGCGGTATTCGATCCTGGATCGAGAGTTCTATATCCCGGCACCCGAACATGTCGCCGCGCAATCCGAGGTTAACAATCAGGGCCGTGGAGACACATTGCAAGGCGAAGAGGCCGCGCGCGTGTTGGAGATACTGAAAGCGGACAGTGCGCGCTGCTATGACAACTACGAGGCGATGATCGGTCAGGACGGCCAGCAAGGGCTTGCGCGTGAACTGGCGCGGATGAACCTTCCAGCCAACATTTATACGCAATGGTATTGGAAGGTGGACTTGCACAACTTGTTCCACTTCTTGCGTCTGCGTGCCGACCCGCACGCGCAGTACGAAATCCGCGTTTACGCAGATACCATGTGCAAGATTGTCGCCGACTGGGTACCGTTTGCCTACCGCGCGTTTGAGGACTACCGCCTTGGCGCAGTCAACCTCTCGGCGCAGATGGTGACCTGCTTGCGTCGGATGCTCAGCGGTGAAGATGTCACTCAGGAAAACTCAGGCATGACCGCACGGGAATGGCGTGAGTTTGAGGCTGTTATCCGAGAGGGTTGATTCAACAGAAAACTGGGCACGTCCCAAGGTGGGCGCGTTCACTAGGGTTTGCGGTTAACGGCCTGAAATTGGCCGTCAACCTTCTTTTATCTTTCCCGCCGGGGCGGGCTGTGCCTTACAGCGGCTTCAAATCAGCAGCCATTTGGCGGCCGTCACGTCCGTCCTGCAACTCGTACGAGACTTTCTGATTGTCAGCGAGTCCGGTCAGACCGGATCGTTCTACGGCCGAGATATGAACAAACACATCTTTGCCCCCTTCGTCGGGCGCAATAAAACCATAGCCTTTGGTTGTATTAAACCATTTCACGGTGCCGGTTGGCATTTCCCGTGTCTCCTTCTACTTACAAGTTGTCCCACAAATTGGTGGGGGCCTTGGCTGGCAAAACCGCCACACGTCACTGTTCGCCCTCACGATACAGCCCGGGTCGCGTGTTTCGCCTTTTTCAACATTACACGGTGAAGTAAAAAATCAAGAATAACTGGGGCAGCCTGATGGGTTTGTCTAAATTTGCAGCGATTACAGGATTAGTTAGATGATGCAGCTATATGGGTTAAAAACTTGCGATACGTGCCGTAAGGCATTGAAACTGCTTCCAGATGCGGTTTTCGTTGATGTCCGCGCGCAAGGGGTTCCCGAAAATGTGCTGTCCGAGGCGTACGAGACTTTCGGCAAAGCCTTGCTCAATACGCGATCAACAACCTGGCGGGGATTGGATGATGACACACGCAATCGACCGGTGCTCGCGCTGTTGGCTGATCATCCGACCCTGATGAAACGCCCACTGATAGTATCCAATGGTCAGATGTATCTGGGCTGGACGCCTGAAACCCGTCAGGCCCTTGGTGTTGCCTGAAGAACTGCTTATGTGACACGGGCAACAAGCGGAGACCTGTGAATGCGAAACGCTGCCATGATTTTAGGCGTCATTGCCGGGCTGATCGGGATGATCGTCGGTTTTTTTGGCTACGGCTTTGTGGAACTGATCGACCAGTTTGGTGAGATCGAAGGCATTGCCGAGCAGGTAGAGAACCCCGAGTTGATCCAGACGGCTTCGATCGTGGCGCCTTTGTTGGCAATCGTTGGCGGGGCGATGGCCCATTCTCGAGCGCTGATTGCGGGTTTATTGCTGCTGATTTCTGCGGCTGGGATGTACTATGCCTTTGGCTTCGGCGTTTTCACCATGTTCCCGATTGCCTTTGCAGGCGTAGCAGGGTTGCTCGGGCTCGCCGCAGGAAAACCGGACGAGCCCAAGGCACATTTCTAGGTCACTTCAGGCGTAGTAACCGATCCAGAGACAGCGGACCCGCGCCGTTGATCACAATCACCAGCAGCAGGAATGTCCACATCACGCGCTGATCCATCAACGTAATTGCGTTGTCGAACAAGCCGCCCAGTTTGACGCCATGTCCGGTGACATCGGTCAGTGTTTGAACCCAGACAAATCCGATCATGCCAAGCGCGGCAAGGCGCGTCAGCAGGCCGACCAGCAAAAGCACAGGCAGGACAAATTCGGCCACTGTGCCAAAGAAGATGACGACCCGCTGGAAAAAGGTCATCTGAGTCACATCATACAGCACCGCCTCTGCAGCTTTGGGAAAGATCTGACCGAAGGCTCCGGCCGATGGCGAAAAGATTGAGCCGTCGATTTTCAGCGTGGCCGAGTTCCAGTAGTAGACGAACAACACGGCGATAAAGACCACCCGAGCCAGGGTTGGTGTCAGCCAACCGGACGCGTGATCCGCTTTTTCCATCGCATTATTGTAAGTTGAGATCAGGGCAGTCATGTGTCCAGCCTTTCGATAGTCACAGAAGTTATTGCACCGCCCTGCAAAAGCAGTGCCAGAGTGGTTCCAAGATCAAATTCGGGTGTTTCGGCCATGGTGGATTCAAATGCCTCACCGATGGATTTGCCATCTTGAATCAGCGCGATCCATGCCGCACCACCGGGTGGCAATAGGTGTGGGGCAGGGTCGTATTCGGGACGCATGATCAAGGTATCCTGAGCGCCCGCCTCAGGTTTCGGCGCGCCTTCTTCAGTGTTAAATAGCCAGATCGCATGTACGGGCCAGCTTGAACGCAACACCTGCACCGACGGCGCGAGGGTCAGTTTGGCTTGCATCAAATCTTCCGGTGGCAAGCTGAGCGCTTCGGCATCTATGGGTTGTCGATCAGCGGCGTGGTAAGCCCTACGCAGCGCCAGTTCCAGACGGGCAACATCCGGCAGGTAGCCCAGATGCGACAACTGCTCCATTCCTTCCAGAAATTTAGGGAATTCCTCGCCATAAAACATCATCAGGGGTGAGGACGGCGGGTGCTGGCGCAAGAATATTCCAGCCAGCCCGTCCATATTCTGGGGTCCCAGCAGTTTTGTGATGACCGGGAAGGCCTGATGCATCGCCTCGGTCAGCGAGACGGCGACGTTGTTGCGATAGACGCTGAAGCGACGACCGGCGGGCTGCGCCTCGGCGTCCAGCAACCCATCGGGAATGGGCTTGTTGGCATCTAGCAGTGCCATGTGGAATGTCGTTTGCGACACGCTCATGCGGGCACGCGATCCAACGCTTTTTGCGCGCGCTCGGCTTCGGTCCGTAACACCGGCCAGTCCGGCACATCGGTGTCCCATTCAATCAACAGGGGTTTGGGGCCGGATTTGTCCAGAACGTAGTCCAGCAGGGACCAGACCGGATCAACGACCTCACGCCCGTGGCTGTCGATCAGCAAAGGATGCCCATGATCGTCTTCGTCTTCGTCATGCCCGCCCAGGTGAATCTCACCGACTTGGTCCAACGGGTAGGCATCAATGTAGCCCTGCGGTGAGAAATCCAGATTGGTGGCTGAAACAAAGACGTTGTTCACGTCCAGCAGCAACCCACATCCGGTGCGCCGGGTGATTTCGCGCAAGAAATCAGGTTCGGACCATGTGCTTTCCTCGAAAGCCAAATAGCTTGAGGGGTTCTCTAACAGCATTTGCCGCCCGACAATCTCTTGCACCTCATCAATATGGTCGCAAACACGGTCCAGAGTCGCATCAGTATAGGGCAGAGGAAGTAGATCGTTCAGGAAGTGGCTGTCATGGGTTGACCAGGCCAAATGCTCCGAAAAACTGGCCGGGTTCAACCAGCCGACAAGATGCTTCAGGCGGTCCAGGTGATCTGGGTCAAGTGGCGTTTCGCCGCCGATTGACAGCCCGACACCATGCACTGAAATGGGGAATTGTTCGGACAGGTGACGCAGTTGTGCCAGAGGTCTGCCACCATCGCCCATATAGTTTTCGGCATGAATCTCTAGCCACGCCACAGGCTTGGCCTGTTCAAGAATCTGCGAGAAATGCTGTGGTTTGTAACCAACGCCCGGTGCTGCAGGCAGCCGGTTCGATCTGAGCGCATTATCCAACATTTGCAAATCCCCTGATCACGTGGAAAGGGCGGGCGATCCTGCCCGCCCTTTCTGCTTCATTCGGAAAAGCCTTATGCAGGCAGGTCACGCTCCAGCGGCTCAAGCGAACCTTTGCGATCTGCACCGTCTGCTGTTTTAGGCAGCTCGATGTCGGCGCAGGTGCCTGCGTCAACCAGGGTCCATGCGTTGCCCTGATAGTCGACGGTCGAAGTGCCCGCGCAAGTTGTGCCGGGGCCGGCTGCACAGTCGTTCTGACCCGCCAGAGAAACGCCATAGCACTTTTCTTTGGCCTGGGCTGTTGCGGTTGTGGCCGCGCCGGAAACGGCTGCAGCAACTGCGCTTGCGATAACCAGTGTTTTTGCAGTGTTCGACATCTTGGTAATCCTTGTTAATGACTGCGAATGTCTGCTTGTGACAACGACAAGGTAATGGTTCAGGGGCAGCAGTTGAATTCACGAGCCCGTGTCTCACAACCCCGTCAAAGGTCGTCATGCACCCTTGAACGTTAACAAATTGTTTTTGAATTGAAAAATGATATTTGTTTCAATCCGGCCCAAAATACCGGGCCGGATTTCTAGCGGTTTGCTGCCGAATGTTACAGCAGATCGGGGGGCGTTGCAGCCACGCTCAACTCATTTGTTACAGCCTCAAGCGATTGGACCTGCGTCTGTTTTTCGCCAAGGCGACGGACACTGACCGTGCGATCTTCGACTTCACGGTGACCGACGGCCAGAATGATCGGCACTTTGCCAACCGAATGTTCGCGGACTTTATAGTTGATCTTCTCGTTGCGAATATCCGCCTCGGCGCGGACGCCTGCTGCGCGAAGGGTGCTGACCACTTCGGCCACATACTCATCGGCCTCGGAGGTGATCGAGGCCACAACGACCTGGCGCGGGGCCAGCCAGAACGGCAGCTTGCCCGCGTGTTCTTCGATCAGAATGCCGATGAAACGTTCAAACGAGCCCAAGGTCGCGCGGTGCAACATAACTGGGCGGTGTTTGCCACCATCAGCGCCGATATACGTGGCGTCCAGTCGCTCGGGCAGAACAAAGTCCACCTGATGCGTGCCGCATTGCCAATCCCGCCCGATCGCATCGGTCAGAACAAACTCGAGTTTCGGGCCGTAGAATGCCCCTTCACCCGGGTTGAGTTCCGGCTCGATCCCAGCCGCGCGGGTTGCGCTGAGCAGGGCGGCTTCAGCCTTGTCCCAAACTTCGTCCGATCCTGAGCGTTTTTCCGGCCGGTCCGAGAATTTGACCGAGAAGTTCTCAAACCCGAGGTCTTTGTAGATACCGGACAGGAACCGAATGAACTCAGCGGTTTCGGATTCGATCTGGTCTTCGGTGCAGAAGATATGGCCATCATCCTGGGTAAAGCCACGCACGCGCATGATGCCGTGCAGCGCGCCCGAAGGTTCGTACCGGTTACACGATCCGAACTCGGCCATGCGCAGAGGAAGGTCGCGGTAGGATTTGAGACCCTGATTGAAAATCTGCACGTGGCAGGGGCAGTTCATCGGTTTCAGGGCGTTGACCGCCTTTTCCCGTGCATGTTCCTCGTCCACTTCGACGATGAACATGTTCTCTTGGTATTTGTCCCAATGACCCGAGGCTACCCACAGCTTGCGGTCGACGACCTGAGGGGTGTTGACCTCAACATAGCCACCTTTGCGCTGTTGCCGACGCATGTAATCTTGCAGAAGAGTGTAGATGGTCCAGCCATTAGGGTGCCAGAAAATCTGCCCTGGGGCCTCTTCCTGCATGTGGAACAAATCCATCTCGCGACCCAGCTTGCGGTGGTCGCGCTTGGCGGCTTCTTCCAACATGTGCAGATGAGCCTTAAGCTTTTCCTTGCCGGTGAAGGCCACGCCGTAGATGCGCTGTAGCATTGCGCGGTCGCTGTCGCCGCGCCAATAAGCCCCGGCGATTGACATCAGCTTGAACGCGTCGCCTGGCAGTTGACCGGTGTGCTGCAAGTGCGGGCCACGGCAGAGATCCTGCCAGTGACCGTGCCAATACATGCGCAGTGGTTCATCACCCGGGATGGATTCGATCAGCTCAACTTTATAGGGCTCATTATTGGCCTTGTAGAACTCGATCGCGCGATCGCGATCCCAGACCTCGGTGGTCACCGGGTCACGCTTGTTGATGATCTCTTTCATCTTTTTCTCGATGAGGCCGAGATCTTCGGGCGTAAACGGTTCCTCACGGTCAAAGTCATAGTACCAGCCGTTTTCGATGACGGGGCCAATGGTGACCTTGGTTGCGGGCCAAATCTCTTGCACGGCTCGGGCCATGACATGCGCCAGATCGTGTCGGATCAGCTCATTGGCTTGCGCCTCGTCCTTCATGGTGTGAATAGCGATTTGCGCGTCGGCTTCGATTGGCCATTGCAGGTCCCAATGCTGTCCGTTCACCGTGGCAGAAATGGCTTTCTTCGCCAGCGAGGTCGAGATGTCGGCGGCGACCTGTGCGGGCGTAACGCCTGCTTCATAGGATCGGGAATTACCATCGGGAAAGGTAAGGGAGACTGACTGTGAGTCCAGGGCCATATCGGCTCTCCTCGTCGGTTTGGCGCCCACTGAACGCCCGGTTGCGGGTTATGTATGCTCGGCTCATGTGGCAGGTGGGGACACAGGTGTCAAGGGCAGGAGCGAGGGGCCAGCCCTCGCACTCCCCGAGGTATTTTTAGCCAGATGAAGAAGGATCGGGCAATTGCAGAGAGGTGCGTGACATGCATGATGGGCTGACAAGCAATGAGGGTAGCATGGCAGAGGCAGAATTTCTGGAAACCGCGCAGGGACGACGTCTGGCGTATCACAAGAGTGATGGGCGCGGGCCGACCATCGTTTTTCTAGGTGGCTTGAAATCAGATATGGAGGGCACCAAGGCGGTGCATCTGGAAGCGTGGGCGCGCGCGCGCGGGCAGGGGTTCCTTCGGTTTGACTATTCGGGGCACGGTGAAAGCTCGGGCGCCTTTACTGACGGGTGTATCGGGGACTGGCACGAGGATACGCTGGCTGCAGTTTCTCGGTTAACTGATGGTCCGCTGGTTGTTGTGGGATCGTCGATGGGCGGGTGGCAAGCGCTGTTGCTGGCGCGTGTCATGCCCGAACGGATCGCAGGTATGGTGACAATTGCGGCGGCCCCAGATTTTACCGAGGATGGGTATTGGGCGTCGTTTTCGAACGAGCAGAAATCTGAACTAGAGACGGTTGGACATGTGGAACTACCATCGGACTACATGGAGCCCTACGTCATCACCAAGCGGATGATTGAGGATGGGCGGCAGCGGTTGGTTTTGCGCGCTTCGCTTGATCTGCCTTTCCCTGTGCGTCTCCTGCAGGGGACAGCAGATACGGCCGTCTCGACCGATACGGCAGTGCGCCTGCTGGATCATGCCACTGGTCCGGACATGCAACTGCTGCTGGTCAAAGATGCGGATCACAGGTTCTCGGATGAGCGATGCCTCGGGTTGATTGAGCAGGCTCTGCGAGAAGTCCTGGAAGGCACCTGATGCGTCGCCTGGGCTGGGTTTTGGGGCGGGTGCTGGTGGGTTTGACGCTGGTTGGTGTGTTGATCTACGCCTTTGGCCCGCGCGAGCCAGTGGACCTGCATCCGCGTTTCGATCCGCGCAAATTTGGCGAGGGCGTTCAGGTTTACTTTGAAAGCATCGAATCCGCCTATGATGACATCGTGCCAGGTGTTGAAAAGCGCGTGGTCTGGCAAGATGGTTTTGTCGAACAGCGGACAGCTTATGCGGTGCTCTACATTCATGGGTTTTCCGCCACGTCCGAGGAGATCAGGCCAGTACCTGATCGCGTTGCGGACGCGTTGGGTGCCAACCTTGTCTACACAAGGCTTCAGGGGCATGGCCGCGATGGGGACGCAATGGCCGAAGGTACGGCGTCGGGCTGGATGCAGGATACAGCCGAGGCGTTGGCTGCCGCCAGGGCTGTTGGTGAGCAAGTCATTGTGATCGCAACATCAACGGGGGCGACATTGGCCGCCGCGGCTGCGATGGATACGGAACTGAGCACTGATGTGGCTGCATTGGTTTTGGTGTCGCCGAACTTTGGCGTAAACTCGGCTGGTTCCTGGGTGCCATCCTTGCCGTGGGCCCGGCATTGGCTGCCGCCATTGATGGGACAGGACCGGGATGTCTCAAGCACTAATCCCGAGAAGAACATCTTTTGGACAACTGTTTATCCATGGGAGGCGGTCGTGCCGATGTTTGCCCTTGTAGATGCGGTCAATGCGCTTGACTTCTCGGGCGCGCGGGTTCCGGCGCTGTTCTGGTTTTCTGATGATGATCAGGTGGTGCGTCCGAATAA
Source organism: Ruegeria sp. I3 (assembly GCF_056532525.1). Taxonomy (NCBI): domain Bacteria; kingdom Pseudomonadati; phylum Pseudomonadota; class Alphaproteobacteria; order Rhodobacterales; family Roseobacteraceae; genus Ruegeria; species Ruegeria sp. I3. Next base: position 21,995 of record NZ_JBQFNI010000006.1, read on the forward strand.
AATGCATGAGGCGGCCAAGACCTGGGGTGGTCAGGCGATGGTTTCATTGGTGACAATGGGGCCCGGGGATGATCCGACCTCACACGTGGTCGCGGGGCGTCTGATGTCACCGGGTCAGACCGACGCGGCGGTCGCGGGCATATTGGAATGGCTGTCAGAGCAGGGGATTCCGAAGCAAAGCGGGGGCTGAATATGCGTAGACCGGGCAGTATGTGGAGCCTTGAGACGTTGGGTCGCGTGCGACTATCCCGGCATTTTTTCATGCGTGATTTTCTATATTCCGAGATCGGGAACTTTCACGAATTGCAAAATATTCCCGACAACCCTGATCTTGCGATCGAGACCGGGCGCGCGTTTTGCGAGACCTTGCTGGACCCGCTGGAAGAAACCTTTGGTCGTATCGCGGTGCGCTCGGGCTATCGCTCGCGATCACTGAACCGGTTCGGGAACGAGAACAGGTTGAACTGTGCCCGCAATGACAACCCGTTGGAGTGCCACATTTGGGATTGGGGCGAAGGTGACGCACGTGTAGCAGGGGCGTCGGTGGTAATTCCGTGGTTTGCAGACCGCTATGCGCAGGGGCGCGATTGGCGCGATCTGGCGTGGTGGATGCATGACCATCTGGATTATTCCGAGATTTGGTTTTTTCCCAAATTATGCGCGTTCAATCTGGTTTGGCGGGCCAAGCCTGTACGGCGGATCGACAGCTATATCACCCCGCGCGGCTGCTTGTTGCGGGCCGGGGCGGAGCCAGATGAACCGCTGGGCCAAAGGCAGGAACGCTATGCGGATTTCCCGCCGTTTCGGGCGATCAGCTATCCGTGAAGTTTTGCTTGCCCGCTGTTGGCAAACCTCTCATCCTGTAACAAAACAATAACAACGAGCGGAGGGCACCGAGGTGATTGAGCCGTTGGTTTTGCTACCCGGATTGATGTGCGATGCACGGTTGTTTCAGGCGCAGATCACCGCGCTGTCGCGTGAACGTGCAGTTATGGTCGCACCAATCACCGGCGGTGAACGGTTCGAAGAGATCGCGTCGGGCTTGCTGGATCAACTGCCGCACCGGTTTGCTTTGTGCGGGTTTGGTCTGGGTGGTGGCGTCGCGCTTGAGATCGTGCGGCGCGCACCTGAGAGGGTGACACGACTGGCCTTGCTGGCGACGGATGCGCAGGCCGACACACCTCATATCGCGGCGAGTCGCGAAGACCTGATCGTTGGCGCGCAGGCGGGGAGGTTGGACGAAGTGATGCGCAAGCTGATCGGCTCGGACATGTTGGCTCCCGGTCCGCAACGCATCCCGATTTTGAACGAAGTGTTGCAGATGGCCGAGGAATTGGGCTCGAATGTGTTTGTACGTCAGATAAGAACCCTGCAACGCCGTCCGGACCAACAAGGCACGCTGCGCCGGATCAGGATGCCCACGCTGATCATTTGCGGTGCCTATGATGCGGAGAATCCGGTCCGCAAGAATACCTTCATGGCTGATCTCATTCCGGATGCAGAGTTGCGCGTGATTGATGAGGCCGGGCACTATCCGACACTGGAAGCACCCGAATCCGTGATTGCGATGCTGCAGGATTGGCTCCGGAAACCACTGCGGCTGACCTAGTCGTAGAAAACCGCGCGCTGGTTCTTGGTCAGAACAGTTGGTTGCACCACCGGCCGACCGGTTTCAGAGTCAAAGAATGGCGTTTTCTTCCAGCTCCCGGACAGACGCGATTTTAGTACGCGTTTAAGCAGACCCACAGCGGCATAGCGGATTTTCTCATGAGACTGCTTGCCGTCAGCCCTTGGCACAAATCCACGCGTAGTAATGGGACCCAAACTGCTGGGGTGGGGAATACGTTTGACGATAAAACCCGCGAACGGAAATTTTGGAGTTGTCGGCGTCGTGGCCAGCGGCGCGTTGCAGCATCTGGCATACCAACGCAACATGCCCTTGGGGCTAAGTTGCATAGCTGCCAAGTACTCGACCCCTGCATCGATCTTGATGTCTTCCGGTGACATCTGAAACACCTCGACTGGGTCGGGCGCAGGGTCGGGCTGTTCAAAATAAAGCTGAGCCGCGCGGCAGTCATGGCAAAAACACACGACATGAGTGCCGGATACGACGCCGTGTTCAGTAATGCGCCCCGAAAGGGCACCGCAATTGCAACGGAAAGGAAGGTCTCCTGCCGCTGCGCGGCTCATGCAACTTTGTTGCTATTGGCGGCTCGTTGACGGGGTTTGCGGCTGTTTTCATTCATGAAATCAATCACTAGCGGACGGATGTTGTCGCGCCAGCTGCGGCCCGCAAAAATGCCATAGTGACCCGCGCCGGGTTCAACATGGCTGGCCTTTTTGCTGTCGGGCAGACCCGTGCATAAATCCAGCGCCGCAATGCATTGCCCGGGGGCTGAGATATCGTCATTCGTGCCTTCGACCGATTTCACAGCCACATCAGTGATCTTGCCGATATCTACCTTGTGGCCGGCTACAACGAACTCGTTGCGCGCGATCTCACGGTTTTTGAAGACACGTTCAACGGTCGAAAGATAGAACTCGGCAGTCATGTCCATCACCGCCAGATATTCGTCATAGAACCGGTTATGGGCATCGTGGTCGGATGCCTCGTCACGAATAACGCGCTGGATCTGATCCGAGAACGCCTTGCTGTGACGTTCGGCATTCATTGACATGAACGAAGCCAGTTGTAGCAAGCCGGGATACACCATCCGGCCTACGCCCTTGTATTTGAAGCCAACCCGCTGGATCATCGTTTCTTCCAACTGACCCATCGTTACACGGCGACCAAAATCCGTAACCTCGGTCGGAGTTGCGTCGGGGTCGACGGGACCGCCGATCAGGGTCAGGGTACTTGGCTGCGCCTTCGGCTCGACCTCGGCCAGATAGGCAGTTGCGGCCAGAGTCAGCGGTGCGGGCTGACAAACCGCAATAACATGCGTATCGGGGCCGAGCTCTTTCATAAAATCGACAAGGTAGAGCGTGTAATCCTCGACATCGAACTTGCCTTCGGACACGGGAATGTCGCGCGCGTTATGCCAATCGGTAATGTAGACCTCACAATTGACAAGCAGGCTTTTGACGGTCGAGCGGAGCAGGGTCGCGTAATGCCCCGACATCGGCGCAACCAGCAGCACCTTGCGTGGCTGTTCTTTGCGTCCATTAACGCGGAAATGGATCAGGTCGCCGAAAGGACGCTCAAGAACGGTTGTGATATCGACCAGATGGTCCTTGCCGTCTTCGCAGGTAAAGGTGCGGATACCCCAATCAGGCTTGACGACCATACGCTGAAATGTGCGCTCGGTTACTTCGCCCCATGCAGCCATCCAGTTGAAGGCCGGGTTGGGTGTCATCGAGAACAGGGGGTAGGATGCCATCGCGCTTGCGGTTGCACCAAGCCATTGGTTGGTGTTACGCATGGTTTCCATCAGGTCATAGGTCATCATGTAGCGCATCGAATGTGCCTCCTGAGTATCAGCCTGAGAATTCGGACCATTCGCCGCTTTGCCCCCCGACGCCAACGACGTTATTCTGCACAGCAGCGAGACTAGGGGGGAATTGTTAAAATGACAACTACCGAAGACCAGACGCCAAAACTGACCGAAGAACATATTGAACGACTTAAAGAAAATATGGACAAAGTAGAAGAACTGTCCAAACGCCTGGTCGAGGTCATGGCCGGAAAAACGCCGCACACCCCCGCTCTGGATGGCCCGAATCAAGAGCTTTTTGCAAAAGCAGCAACTGCGTATTGGGCTGAAGCGTTTCAAAACCCCACAAAGCTGTTGGAGCAGCAAATTGAGTATTGGGGAAAATCGGTTCTCAACTTTGCGGAAGCGCAGAAAGCGATGACCCAAAGCGACGGGGATGTACCCCCAGCCGCTGCCAAAGATAAACGGTTTGCCAATCCAATGTGGGAAACCAACCCCTACTTTCGCCTCATTCGCCAGCAGTACCAAACCAATGCCGAAGCGATCGCGCAGGCCGTCGCATCGGTTGACGATCTGGAAACCAAGGATAAACAGCGTCTGCAGTACTTCTCGCAACAGATCATAGATATGATGGCGCCAACGAATTTTCTGGCCACCAACCCCGATGCGCTGGAAAAGGCCATCGAGACCGAAGGGCAGTCCCTGATAAAGGGGCTGGAGAACCTCGTGTCGGACCTTGAGGCCAATGACGGCGAGATGGTTGTCAGGCTGGCTGACGAAAGTGCCTTTGAGATTGGCGGGAATATCGCAACTACACCCGGCGACGTCGTCTATCGCAACCGAATGATGGAACTGATCCAGTATAAACCGGTGACCGAGACGGTGCACGAAACGCCGATCGTTCTGTTCCCGCCATGGATCAACAAGTTCTATATCTTGGACCTAAAGGCTCAGAACAGCCTGATCAAATGGGTGACCGAGCAGGGCTATACCCTGTTTGTGGTCAGCTGGGTGAATGCCGATAGCTCGCACGCGGACATCGGGATGGAGGACTATATTCAGGAAGGGTTCCTGACCGCCATCGAAGAGGCGAAGAAAATCTGCAAGGTCAAGCAGGTCAACGCAGTGGGTTACTGCATCGCCGGTACGACGCTGAGCCTGACGCTTTCGCTGATGAAGCAGCGCGGCGACAAGTCGATCAAATCTGCCACTTTCTTCACCACCCTGACAGACTTTGGTGAGCAGGGGGAGTTCACGCCGTTCCTGCAAAATGACTTTGTAGATGGCATCGAAGAACAGGTCTCGAAGGATGGTATTCTAAAGGCATGGATCATCGGGCGAACGATGTCTTTCCTGCGATCCAGAGATCTCATCTATACGCCGGCGATCCGCAGCTACATGATGGGTGAAACACCGCCAGCGTTTGACCTGTTGTACTGGAACGGCGACGGGGCCAACCTGCCAGGTCGGATGGCGATCCAGTATCTGCGCGGTTTGTGTCAGAGCAACGATTTCGTCAACGACGGGTTCGAATTGCTTGGCCATAAGCTGCATATCAAGGATGTCGATGTGCCTTTGATGGCGATCACCTGCGAGACGGATCATATTGCCGCATGGAAGGATTGCTATCGCGGGGTGCAGCAGATGGGCGCGAAGTCGAAGACCTTTGTGGTGTCCGAGTCCGGCCACATCGCGGGCATCGTAAATCCGCCCAGTAAGAAAAAATATGGCCATTACACCAATCCTGAGCTGAAGTGTGATGCCGATACATGGCTGAAAGAGGCTGACTTCCACGAAGGTTCGTGGTGGCCGATGTGGGAAGCGTGGTTAAAGAAGCGATCAGGCAAGCAGGTTCCCGCGCGCGATACCGGCGATTCGGATCATCCACGCCTTTGCCCGGCTCCGGGTACCTATGTTTTGGTCAAGGCAAACCGCTGATATCATTTTGAAACTCAAAAATTTCTGCGTTGCAGCAAGAAAAAACTTGCAATGCTGCGATGCAGCAATCATATTGCCTTCAAGCTGATGAGAACCGGGGTGGGCCCGGAACGGCTAGAAGGATTTAGGACAATGGCAAAGACCCAAGACTTTACCGCGACCCTGAAAGACATGATGGGCGCGTTCCCGGTTGACACAACCGCTCTGGAAGACGCATTCAAATCGACCGCTTCTCTGAACGAAAAGCTGTCGGGTGTTGCTCTGGACGCAGCTGAGAAATCGGCTGAGATCTCGAACAAATGGACCAAAGAAACTCTGGCCAAACTGACCGAGATGTCGAAAGCAAAGACCGAGCCTGCGGATTACGCAAAAGCTGCAACCGACTTCGCAAGCGCGTCGGCTGAAGTTGCTGCTGAAAACCTGGCTGCTTTCGCTGAGATCGCGAAAAAAGTTCAGACCGAAACCGTTGAGCTGCTGATGGCGGCTGGCAAAGACGCTGCAGAAGATGCAACCGCAGCCGTCAAAAAAGCCACCAACGAGGTGACCGCTGCAGCAAAGAAAGCAGCAACCACCAAGTAAGATAAGACTGCGACTTAGCACCCATTCCTCCCAAATGGTGCAATCGCTGCGGGCAGGTCGCTTGACCTGCCCTTTCTTTTTGTTCTGCAGTCGCATAACCTGCGCTGCAACGCATCATCCTTGGGGAGGGTACAGGGTGTCGGAACAAGACAAACCGCTGCTGATCAAGCGCTATGCCAGCCGTCGGCTGTATAACACCGAGACCAGCGATTACGTGACGCTTGAAGATATAGCCGGTTTCATCCGCGACGGGCGCGAGGTTCAGATCATTGACCTGAAAACCGGTGATGACCTGACTCGTCAGTATCTGCTTCAAATCATTGCCGAACACGAAAGCCGTGGCGAAAATGTTTTGCCGATTAATGTGCTGAACGATCTGGTGCGCAGCTACATGGTGCCGGGCGGGGGCATGATGCCGCAATTCCTGCAAAGCTCGTTCGACATGCTGCGCGAGAGCCAGTCCAAGATGATGGAAAACATGAACGCCATGAACCCAATGTCCCAGATGCCGGGGTTCGAGGCGATGCAGGCGCAGCAAAAGGCCTTTCTAAAAGCCATGACCGGTGGTCTGTCGGGAAACTGGTCGGGGCCGGATGATGAACAAGAAACATCGCCCGAACCCAAAGAGGATTTGGACGACATCAAAAAGCAACTTGCCGAGCTGCAGCAAAAACTATCGAAGCTGAGCTAGCCTGACCGATGCGCTGGCTGTCTGTTCTGGGCGCGTTGATCTGGGCCCAGACTGCACAGGCCCAAGGCCAGTTTACATCCGTGTGGGAACCTATCTGCACAATGGGTCGGGATACGGCTGCGGGCTGCGACGAGATTCGCGCGCGCGAAATTCTGGATGCAACGACCCCGCCCTGGCGCGCCATTGGCCGGGTCAATTTTGCCAGCCGCAGTCAGCGGTCCCATTGTACAGGCGTGCTGGTGTCTGAGCGGCTGGTTTTGACCGCGGCACATTGCTTGTACAACAGCGCGCGCAACCGCTGGATTCCTCCGGCCAGTATCCGGTTTGCCGCAGGGTATCAGCGCGGCGAGGCTGCCGCCGTGTCCAATGTATTGGCCTATCGGCTGGATTCGGAACAGGGGCGCGACGGTGTATTCAACAATCGCGCCGATCTGGATTGGGCCGTTTTGGAGTTGTCCGAGCCAATTGGAGAGCAGGTTGGTTTTTTCGATATTTCCCGGACTGTCCCGCAGATGGGCTCGTTCGCGGGCTATCCCGGATTGCGGCCTCACGTGCTCAGTCGCACCGATAGCTGTAATGCCGCACAGGCCGGCCAAGGGCTGATGCGCGCGATCTGCCCCGTCATGATGGGGGATTCCGGTGCGCCGTTTCTGATGCAAACAGAAACCGGGTTTGCCGTTGCCGGGATTTTGTCGCGCGTCGCGCCAACCCCTGACGGGATCGACGCATTGTTACTTTCAGTTCATGACCTTGATCTGCAATAGTACTGACGATCAGGTCCCGTAGACTGGCACCGGGCCAACAACCTCGCCAACAGAAGCCAGCAGGATGTCCGAGATTACGTCCAGTTCATCGCGCGTCAAACGCACGGGCAGACGTACATCGCAGGCCTTCATCAGCATCGCACGGGTCTGTGGCAGGTCGAACTGTTCGGGTAGGAACTGCCAGTTCCAGAAGGCACGAGCGTTATCCTGACTCAGGCCAAAGACCTGCACCTTGACACCGCGTGCCTCGGCTGCGGCGGCAAAGGCGCGGATTTCATCGTCGCTGAGGTCAACCAGATTGAATTGGATCGAATCCGGTGCGCGCTGCTCGGGTGTCAGAGGGGCAGGGACATCGATGTAGGGCGATGTGTTCAGACGATCAGCCACATAGTCATGGTTTGCCAGCCCGTCGCGGACACGGCGTGCCAATTCGGGAATTTGCGGACGAATGACTGCAGCGCTGAGGTTGCTCATGCGCAGGTTATACAGTGGCAACTGATTCTGCCATTTGGCAAAGGCCTGCTCCAGCTCTGGTGAGCCAGAGTGCTTTTTCCAGTTGTGCTCGTATGCGCCCGACATGATGACAGCCCGCGCCACAAGATCCGCATCGTCGCTGACCAGAATGCCACCTTCGCCTGCGTTGATCATTTTATAGGACTGGAACGAGAAGCAGCCGACCTTACCGATGGTGCCAATATTGCGCCCATGCCAGGTTGTGCCCAATGAGTGGGCGGCGTCTTCGATCACCGGGATATCGCGCGCTTCGCACAGCTCCATGATCGCGTCCATGTCCGAGGTATGGCCGCGCATATGGCTGATGATCACTGCCTGCACGCTGTCCAGCTTGGCCGTGAAATCGGCCATATCGACGCGATAATTGTCCCCGACCTCGCACAGAACCGGAATGCAATCCGCGTGCACGATTGAAGACGGCACGGCGGCAAAGGTAAATCCGGGGATCAGAACCCGCGCATCGCGGGGCAGCCCAAGCGCCTTGAGCGACAAAAACAGCGCGGCAGAACAGGAAGAGACCGCCAGCGCGTATGTTGTGCCGAGCAGTTCGGCAAACTCTGCCTCCAGGAGAGCAACGGGCGCATCCTGAGGTGCGGTATAGCGAAACAGATCGCCTGACTTCATCAGGGCGTCGATTGCGTCTCGGGCGGCTGCGGGGATGGGTTCGGCTTCATGAACGTTGGGTACAAGCGTCATATTTGGATTTCCCGAATTTTATCTTTGGGAAATATAAATTCGATGTGGAGGCAAGCCAAGTCCCAATTCGCATCGTCAGCGAGATTTCACCAATTCGTCGTAAAGAATGTGTTCAGATTCCCAGCCTGTCACGCAGCGCATACCAAGTCATGGCCAGTATCAGCAACGGCGTCCGCAAAGCAGGACCACCCGGGAAGGGCACTGCAGGAACGCGGGCCATGGTATCGAACCCCTCAGCCTGCCCCTGGATCGCCAACGCCATGAGTTGCCCCGCATGGGTCGCGGTGCCGACGCCGTGGCCAGAATAACCCGAGGCGGACAGGATATTTGGCGCAACCCGGGTCAAATAGGGCATGCGCCGCATGGTGATGCCCAGCGTTCCGCCCCATGCGTAGTCGATTTTGACGTCACGCAGATGCGGAAAAATCTCGGTCATCGGCTTGCGGACTTTTGCGGCGATGTCCTCGGGGAAACGATAACCATAACTTTCGCCACCCCCAAACAGCAGCCTGCCATCGGCGCTTAGCCGGAAATAGTTTATCACGAACTTGGTGTCAGCAACGGCGATATCTTTGGCCAAAACTTTTTGCACTTCAGCGCCCAAAGGTTCGGTTGCCGCGATGAAATTGTTGATGGGCATCACGCGCGATGCAACTTGCCGGTTCAGATCTCCGAGGTATCCGTTGCAGGCCAGAATAACGTGACCGGCAGTGATCTTGCCCTTTTCAGTGCGTACAGTGACACGAGCGCCCTGATCGATGCCAAGAACTTCGGTGTCTTCATGCAGTCTTAACCCGGCTCTGACAGCGGCGCGCGCAAGGCCGAGGGCGTAGTTCAACGGGTGTAGGTGCGCGGCACCATTGTCCAGATACCCACCCGCATAGGCTGGTGAGGGGCAAAGCCCGCGCGCGGCATCGGCATCTAAAGTTTCGATTTGGTCGTATTTGTATTTACCCGACAGATGCGCCGCGTGATCATGTAGCTCTGCGCGCTCCGAGTTGTTAAAGCCCAGAACCGCAATGCCGGGCTTCAGGTCGCAATCGATCTGATGTTTTGAGATCAGAGATTTGACCAGATCCTTGGCTTCTTCGGCCAGATCCCAAAGCTTTAACGCATCTTCATCGCCGACAAGCCGTTCAAGATCTTCTTGATCCAAACGCTGCGCGCTGCCCAGTTGGCCTCCGTTGCGACCCGAAGCCCCAAAGCCCGCGCGATGAGCTTCCAGCAGGACAACATCGAACCCAGCCTCAGCCAGGTGCAATGCTGCCGAAAGGCCCGTGTATCCGCCTCCGACAATGCAGACGTCTGCGGTATGGTCGCCTTCAAGCTCTGGGTGGCGGTCAAAGGTGTGCGCCGTTGCGGCATACCAGCTAGGCGGATACTCCGCCTTGCGGTCATTAGAATACAGCAGGTTCATCGCGTCTTTGCCCTAGACGTTCATTAGCAGATGCTCGCGTTCCCACGGGGAAATGACCTGCAGGAACTCTTCGTACTCAGCACGTTTGACGATGCCGTAGACACGGGCGAACTCGGGACCCAGAACTTCGTGCAGGGCTGTCGCCTCATCAAACAGGTCCAGAGCTTCACCCATGATCTGAGGGATATCGCCGTCGCCTTCATAGGCGTCGCCATAGAATTGGCGGCGTGGGCGCTCTTGCTGAGTCAGGCCCAAATAGCCGCAGGCCAACGACAATGCGATGCCCAGATAGGGGTTGCAGTCCATGCCTGCGATGCGGTTTTCGACCCGGCGCGCCTCGGGGCCGGACAGAGGTACGCGAATGCCAGTTGTGCGATTGTCGCGTGCCCACTCCAGATTAATCGGGGCCGCATGGTCTTTGACGTAGCGGCGATAAGAATTCACATACGGTGCCATCACCGCCAGCCCTGCAGGCAGGTGGTTCTGCAAGCCGGCGATGAAGTGATAAAACGCATCTGTCTCGCCACCTTGTGGACCGGAGAAGATGTTCTGTCCCGTTTCTTTTTCGATGATCGAGTGATGGATGTGCATGGCCGACCCCGGCTCATCTTCGATCGGTTTTGCCATGAATGTTGCAAAGCAGTTGTGACGTAGCGCGGCTTCGCGGATCAGGCGTTTGAAATAGAATACCTCGTCCGCCAGCTTCACCGGATCGCCATGACGCAGGTTGATCTCTAGTTGTCCGGCACCGCCTTCTTGCGTGATCCCGTCGATTTCAAACCCCTGAAATTCGGCAAAGTCGTAGATGTCGTCGATCACCGGCCCGAATTCATCGACCGCTGTCATCGAATAAGCCTGCCGCGCCGCCGCAGGTCGGCCCGAGCGGCCCATCATCGGCTTGATCCCTTGCGCGGGATCTACATTCGGCGCGACAAGAAAAAATTCCATCTCGGGGGCGACAACCGGCTTCCAACCTTTGTCGTGATACATCTTCACAACGCGTTTGAGCACATTGCGGGGGCTGAAAGGGATCGGCTCGCCATCTCGGTCGAACGCGTCGTGAATCACCTGCAAGGTCCAGTCGCCCGTCCAAGGAGCGGCCGACGCAGTTGAGAAGTCGGGTTTCAGGATCATGTCCCGCTCAATGAAACCGTCCTCACCTGCAGCTTCGCCCCAATCCCCTGTGATGGTCTGATAGAAAATGCTGTCGGGTAGGTGAAAATAGGATTGCTTGGCAAACTTTGACGCCGGGACCGCCTTGCCGCGGGCGATGCCGGGCAGGTCAGAGATGATGCATTCAACCTCATCAAGCCGTTTGCCTTCAAAGTAGGTGCGCGCCGCCTCAGGCAGCTGATCTGTCCAGTCGGCCATCAGGCCCTCACTTTCTTTAGGAACTCTGCCATGTGGTGTCCGATTTTGGCATTATCATCCGGGGCATCTTTCCGGTTCGCTGCCGCCTGCATCAACGCATCGGGAACCACGCCTTTGCCTCGGGTCTCCATCAAGCCCTGTATGAAGTCATTTCCATATTCAGGATGGGCCTGCACGGTCCAGATCGTATCGCCATAGGTGACCATGGCGTTCTGGCAAAAGTCATTCGTACCGGTGACCACCGCACCTGCGGGCAGTTTGGTCACTTGATCCTGATGCCAAGCATTCAAGGTGACGGTCTGATCGCCAAAGCTGTATTCCGTGCGTCCTACAGCCCAGCCGCCATCAAACTTTTCCACTTTTCCACCAAGCGCTTGTGCGATGATCTGATGGCCAAAGCAAACACCAATCAAGGGGTTCCCTGTCTTCTGAATATCCCGGATCAGCTGTTCAAGCGGGGGAATCCAAGCGTGATCTTCGTATGCGCCATGACGAGATCCGGTGATGATCCACCCGTCGGCCTGATGCGCGTCTTTCGGAAACTCACCATCGACCACTGCGTATGTTTGGAATTCAAAGCCGTTCCCACCCAGTAATGCGCGAAACATGCCATCATATTCCCCGAATTGTTCATGCAATTCATCGGGTGGGTGGCCGGTTACAAGGATGCCGATTTTCATAGTTCACCAAATTTGATCAAATTTATTCTAACGGAGCGAAGCGAGCTGGGCAAGAGGTTCAAACGCTCTCAAGATAGCTGAGCCAGTGCTCGTCAGGAGGGTGGGACGCGAATCGTGCAATTTCCTGCCGTTTGGTCATTACAAGGTTGCGGATCAAATCGTCCGGGAAAATGCGCGCAACTACCGGGTCAGTTTCGAAAGCAGAGATGGCCGACGGCCAGTCGGCTGCCAGCTGCGGCAGATCGGTCAACTCATAGGCATTGCCCGAAATCGGGCTGGGCGGTCGCAGGCCATCCTCGATCCCAACCATTGCCGCGCCCAGAACTGCGGCAAGCATGAGATAGGGGTTGATGTCACCGCCAGCAACGCGATGTTCGATCCGTCGGGCGGCAGGGGCACCACCCGGAATGCGCAGGGCCGCCGTGCGGTTTTCATAGGCCCAGCTTGCTCCGGTGGGTGCGTGGGCACCAGGCACGAGGCGCGTGTAAGAATTGCCATGGGGAGCGAAGATCAGCGTAGAGCCAGGCATCGCGGTCAGACATCCAGCAACCGCCGAGCGCAGTTCAACGGTTCCCTCGGCCCCTCCGTTATCGAAGACATTGCGTCCATCGACATCGACGACCGAGAAATGCACATGCATTCCGTTGCCCGCATCCTCGGCATAGGGCTTGGACATGAAGGTTGCTGTGAAGCCATGCTTGCGGGCTACGCCACGCGCCAAGGTCTTGAAAAGCCACGTATCATCGGCGCAGCGCATGGCGTCCTGATGGTTCAGATTGATCTCGAACTGGCCGATCCCGCTTTCAGATATTGCAGTCTGAGCGGGAATACCCATAGCGGCGCAACCATCATAGAGATCGGTGAAGAACGCATCAAACGCGTCCATTTCGGCCATCGACAGAACGGCTTCGTCCCGCAGCCTGCGGCGCGTGACCGGGTTGATCGGAGGCTGCGGTTGGTCGCCTGAGGCGTCAAGCAGAGTGAACTCGAGTTCGGTAGCGGCGATGACCGACCAGCCCCGTTCGGAAAATCGATCTAGAACCGCAGAAAGCGCGTGTCTCGGATCGCCCGCAAAAGGCGTGCCGTCATCGTGGTACAGGCACATGGGCACCAGCGCGGTGGATGTATCAAGCCAGGGCATGGGAACCGGACCACGCCCGGTGGGGCGCAACACACCATCTGCATCACCGCTTTCGAAGACAAGCGGGCTGCCTTCGATATCAGCGCCCCAGAGATCGACATTGAGCGCAGAGAACGGCATACGCACGGCGCCTTTGTCCAACTTGGCACCGTATGAGGGCGGCACGCGTTTGCCACGCATCTGACCGTTGAGGTCACAGGCGGCGACGCGGAATGTATGCAGGGCGCTCAGGTCCATTGGGGGCTCCGTGGTCTAGTCACGAGAGGTTTAAATCAGGATTAGCGTCTTGTCACGAAATTTGATCAAATTACGAACAGGCGTCGCTTGCGGTGGGGCGCGATGTTGAAAATCAACCGACTTGTACAGTGGTCGAGACCGCTGTCTTCCGAGTTGTACAACATTCAGGTGCCCGATTGTGCCGGGCGTAGCGATGCCTATAGTCTCATATATGTTCATCTTTCTTACCATAGTGTTACTGATCGCAGGCGGGGTCGGCTATTACGTCTGGTCCAAGAGACAGGCCCGCGCGGCGCTGCTGGCGACGCGTCTGACCTCGGATCAACGGGACATCATTGATCAGCAAGTTCCCATCATCCGGCGGCTGCCCGCCGGGCTGCGCAGCCACTTGGATGGCAAGGTGAACCTGTTTCTGGATCAAGTGAGCTTCTACGGCTGCGACGGGTTGGAAGTGACTGAGGAGATGGAGTTGTCGATTGCGGCGCAGGCCTGTTTGCTCGTGATCAATAGCGACATTTGGTATGACAATCTGACGACCATTCTGATCTATCCCAATGCGTTCAAGTCAAAGCAGCAGCGGCGCTCGGGCTATGTCGTGTCCGAGAAAGAGATCGTGCGGACCGGGGAAAGCTGGGATCGCGGACCGGTCATTTTATCATGGGCACACAGCCAGCAGGGCGCTCTGGATGATCGCGACGGGCAGAACGTAGTGCTGCATGAATTTGCGCATCAGATCGATGATCTGTCCGGGGGTACAAATGGCGTACCGATCCTGAGTGAAGGGCAGAGCTTTGCCGAATGGGAAAAGGTATTCCTGACCGCCTATGACGCGCATGTTCACGCGGTTGAAAGCGGGCGGCGGACAGTCATCGATCCGTATGGCGCGACCGGGCATGAAGAGTTCTTTGCCGTTTCGGTTGAAGTGTTCTTTGAGCGCCCGAAGGCGCTGAAGCACGAGGTGCCTGAGGTCTATGAGCAGCTTTCGAAACTGTTCCGGCTGAACCCGGTGGAGTGGGCTTAGCGCGCCAGATTTAGTCGGAAGCGCATCTTGGCTTTCCGCTCGGCAGGTAGATGGCGGTTCAGGCGTTTGTTGACCCTTCCGAAGCCCCAAACGATGACCAGCGTCAGCAGGATGAAATAGAACGCCAGAATCGGGTAGGGGATGAACGGGTTGAACGTCTTGTCCGCGAAGTAGCTGGCGTAATAGAGCGCGTCGCCCCGTTGTTGCCAGGCCGGGAAGGCCGAGAAGAAGACCAGTGTGGTGGACTGGAAGACAAAGATCGCTTCGTTCGTATAGGCGGGCCACGCCAGCCGCAGCATTGTGGGCCAAACGATACGTCGGAAGCGCGACCAACCGGACATGCCATAGGCGTCAGCGGCTTCGATATCGCCCTTGGGGATCGAACGCAGGGCGCCATAGAAGATCTCGCCCGAATAGGCGGAAGTATTCAGGAACAGCACGATCAGCGCCCCCAGCCAGGCCGAGGTGAAGGCGTCGAACATCGGATAGGGCTTCTTCAGCGAAAGGAAGAAGAAATAGGCAAAGAAGAACTGGATGAACAGCGGCGAGCCGCGGAACAAAAAGATGAACCACTCGGACGGTTTACGCAGCCATTTATTCGACGAGGCTTTGCCGACGGCCAACGCGGTGGCGAGGAAGAACCCCGTGACCATCGCCATGATCCCGAAATAGATATTCCAGATCATGCCCGAGCCGATCAGCGTGAAGTGCTCGCACAGGGTGAAATCGGTCTTGGGCAGCAGGCGCTCGCCAAAGCCCAGCGAACGGAGGCCATAATCCTGAATGGTCTGGATGCAGCTCATGCGGTGGTCTCCTTGCGCAGAAGCTCTCCGCCCGATGTGGCCTGACCATGGGACAGGCGGCGCATCAGTTTCTCAAGCCCGATTTCCGAGACGCGGGTCATGCCGAGGTAGAAGATCAGCAGGGCGAGGAAGTACCACATGCGCCAGTCGCCATGAGGGTAATCGGTAAAGCGGGATGTTTTTGTGCCGCCCAACTCGCGCGCCCAATAGACGATATCTTCGATGCCCAGCAAGAAAAGCAGTGGTGTAGCCTTGATCAGCACCATCCACAGGTTCGATAGGCCAGGTAGGGCGTAGACCCACATTTGCGGCACCAGGATACGCCAAAAGGTCTGGCGGCGTGTCATGCCGTAGGCTGCGGCCGTCTCAAGCTGGGCGTGTGGTACAGCGCGCATGCCGCCGA
This sequence comes from Ruegeria sp. I3, assembly GCF_056532525.1. Classification (NCBI taxonomy): domain Bacteria; kingdom Pseudomonadati; phylum Pseudomonadota; class Alphaproteobacteria; order Rhodobacterales; family Roseobacteraceae; genus Ruegeria; species Ruegeria sp. I3. The sequence goes on from NZ_JBQFNI010000006.1 coordinate 37,683, forward strand.
ACAAGACGTTGGCGGCAAACGCGCCGAACACGATAGAGAATGTGACGACGGCAAGGAAGAAGCCGTAGGTTTCATGCACCCATTCGGGTGCAGTGCCCAGTGGCAGCTTGGCGGCCTGACAGACGATGAAGTCGTTGCCCTGCCGCACCGGATCGGTCCAGTCGGGGCAGAGCACTTTATGGCGCAGCCATTCAAAGCCCTGATCCAGAGCGATCACGAAGAACAGAAAGAAAGCGATATCAGGCACGCCACGCACGATGGCGATATAGGCCTTACCCAGCCAGCTAAGCGGCGGGAAATGCGATCGCGCTGCCATAGCGCCGGCAAAACCGAAGCTCAGGGCGACCGGGGCGGTGACGGCCAGCAGACCCAGCACCTTGAAGAACGACAAGTAGAACGACCAGTGGACGCCATTGGTCAGATAGCACGAGAACCAGCGGAACGTGCCCAGCGTGTCAGGATCAGCGCAGTAGGAGAACATAAGGCGTCTTTCGAACGTCTGGCCGGTCTCAGGTCCGGCAGGTCCGGCGCGCGCACGCGCCGGACAATTGGACGGAGGGCTTAGTTGGTTACGACCGAGCCGTCTGTGTTGTATGTAGCGATACCTTCGCCAAACCATTTGACCAGCATCTCGTTGAGCGTGCCGTCTGCCTTCATGGAAGAAATCGCGTCATCGAACTTGCCGCGCAGTTCTGCGTCGCTCTCGCGCAAGCCCATGCCGATGCCACCGCCCAGCGGGACAAGATCGCCGACAAAGACCAGCTCGCCACCGGATTCCTCAACAATCGGGACCAGGAAGTCATAGTCAGCCAGCACAGCATCCGCTTCGCCATTGCGTACGGCGGCGATGGTTTCTTCGGGGGTGGCGAATTCGACCAGAGTCGCGCCGGATTCAGCAACGTGACCGGCCTGAATGGTTGCGGTCTGTGCAGCGACGATGCCACCTTTCGTGTCAGCGCCATCTGAAGCAGCTACGTAAGCTGAGGCGGTCGGCGGGTAGTAATTCTGGGTAAAGTCGATGACCTCATCGCGTTCGTCAGTGATCGACATGCCGGCGATGATGGTATCGTAGTTGCCCGAAACCAGGTTCGGAATAATCGAATCCCAGTCATTCTTGACCCATTCGCACTCCAGACCGGCGCGCTTGCACAGCTCGTCACCGACTTCACGCTCGAAGCCGTCGATCTCACCAGCATCATTGATGAAGTTGTACGGAGGGTAGGCGCCCTCGGTGCCCATGCGCACAGTTTCGGCCATTGCGATACCGGCGGTCAACGCCAGTGCTGCGGTGGTCAGAATCAGGTTTTTCATGAGTTACTCCCCTTTATTGGTTCTGTCCGTTGGTTAAGCCGCCTGAGTGGCGGAGAGAAAGCCCTGAAGCCGTTCGGATTCAGGGGCAGTGAAAATGTCTTCGGCTGAACCCTCTTCTTCGATCAGGCCCTGATGCAGGAACACAACGTGGCTGGAGATATCCGCAGCCATCTTCATGTCATGGGTCACGATGATCATGGTGCGGCCTTCTGCGGCCAGATCCTTGATCACTTTGATCACTTCCTGTTCCAGTTCGGGATCGAGCGCTGAGGTCGGTTCGTCAAACAGCAGCGCCTGAGGTTCCATGCACAGCCCACGTGCGATTGCGGCGCGTTGTTGCTGTCCGCCCGATAGTTGCGCCGGATAGACGTCGCATTTGTCGCCAATGCCGACCTTCTCCAGATATTTGCGCGCGCTGTCTTCGACCTCGGCCTTGTCGCGGCCCATGACAGTGACCGGAGCCTCCATCACATTCTGCAGGATGGTCATATGGGCCCACAGATTGAACTGCTGGAACACCATCGACAGATTTGTGCGGATGCGCAGCACCTGCTTGGGATCGGCGGGACGGCGATGATTGTGGCTGCCAGTCCAACGGACGGGCTCGCCTTTGAACAGAATCTCGCCCTCTTGGCTGTCTTCCAACAGATTGCAGCAGCGCAGCAGGGTAGACTTCCCCGAACCGGATGATCCGATCAGCGACACGACGTCGCCGCGATGCGCGGTGATGTCCACGCCCTTGAGCACCTCGAGTTGGCCAAAGCTTTTGTGCAGGTTCTTGATCTCAATGACGGGAGCGGCGTCTGTCACGGGCAGTCCAGATATGATTGGTGTTGGTGCGGTAATAGGGCTGAAAAATCGGGCTAATGCAATGCGCAATTGACAAGTTCACGCAGCGAAATTGCCAAATCGGGCGGTCGCGCTGTCTAAACTGTCAGTTTGTTGGGCGCATTCTGTGACTCGATGCACCATTATCGACAGGTCAGCCAGATCAATCTCTTGATTGCGGCCCAGAGATTCAGGTCACAGGATTCCGGATCAACCGAGGTGATCCTCAGCGAAACCAAATTTATTGAACTGGCTTGATCCAATCACCAAAACTGTTTGAATTTGGGAATAATTCGTTTTGAGTTAAAGATTGAAATATACGAATTCAATTCACGTAAGGGGCTTCTTGTGATCGCGCTATTATTTGCATTGTTCGCCGGCACGATGGTGCTGGCATACTTTAAGCTGGTCAGAATTTCATACGCATTGTTCGTGCTGACGCTTTTGGCGAGTGCCTACTGGCTGAAGTTTCACGCCACGACCCCCTTAACGATTCAACTGTGAGGTCGTCCAATGTCACCTGAATTTGCTCGTAACATGAATGCGATTGGTGCACTGGCGGTTTGCCTGGTTCTGGTGCTTGCCTTCTACTTTCAGCTTGTCCTTTACGAACTGCCCTGTCCGTTATGTTTGCTCCAACGCGTGGGATTCGTGGCCGTTGGGTTCGGGCTTGCTCTGAACCTGTTGTGGGGTACGCGCGCCAGAAACTATGGCATCGTGCTGGTGGCGGCGATCTTTGGGATCAGTGTTTCGATCCGCCAGATCCTGCTGCATATCGTGCCCGGAACAGGGCACTACGGCTCCCCGGTTCTGGGCCTACACTTCTATACCTGGGCGGGAGTCGCGTTTGGTTTGATCATCCTTGGCACCGCAATCATGCTGGTATTCGAGAAGCAGTATGATCTTGCGTCGGACGTTCGGGCAACCGAACGCTTCGGAGGAAGTACATTGGCCAAAACAGCGTTTTTCCTGATTTTGGCATTGGCCGTCGCGAACGCTGGTTCGGCGCTTTTGGAGTGTGGGCCTGGCATCTGTGACGATCCGCCGACAGACTACAAGTTTCTGAATGAGCTTGAAGGCAGCGATTCATAGCGCTGACAAAGCCCGAAGGCTTGCCGGTTGATCAGACCTTCGCCGCCTTTTGTCTTGCAAGCGCCGAATCCACATCGCTCACGCCGAGCAGGCTGACGACAAGGCGTAGCAGAGAATCCTCTTCACCGCTGCGGTGCCCATCCGCCAGTGCGACCGACCACATGGCCTGCACAACGGCTAGGCGGTCGTCATAGGCGATGGCCTCTTTGATGGCGCGAGTAAAGCGGACGGTGTCGGGCGCCTCGGCTTCAAGGTCTTCGGCGCGGGCGCGCAGGGCTGCGGCCTCAAATGGCGACAGGCCGTAGCGTTCGGCCGAGATGCGGTCGATTCGGGCCATTTCGGTATCGGCATAGTCGTTGTCGGACCGAGCGATACGCACCAACAGGGCGGTGAGGGCCAGACGGGCATCATCTTCGACAAGCGGGTCGGGCTGCGGCTGTGTGAGCCGGGACAGGAAATCACTGAACATAAGCGTTTATATAGAGATAGCCTAGGTCGCTTCCAAGCGGCTTTGTATCCGCTCGCGTGCCGCTTTGCTGTCATTGAAGCTGAGGCCCATGGCAATGCGGGCTTCTTCGACGATCTTGACCTCGCCCTCGTCCGAGTTGCCATCGGCCAGCACGACCTCCCACAGGGCGTCAAGCGCGGCCAAGCGTTCCTGAAGATCGGTGGTTTCGCGGATCAGTTTGCCGAATGTATCTGTTTCCGGAGCAGCTGCGTGCAATTTTTCGCAGGTGGCGCGGACCTTGGCGGCCTCGATCGCATTGTGCTGATAAAGTCGCGCAAGAATGCGGTCGATCAGGCTGATCTCTTCCAGCTTGTAGTCGCGGTCGGCCTGCGCGACACGTACCAGCAATGCCCCCAGGGCCAGTTCGGCATCAGGATCGGGCAGTTTGTCATGTTGCGGCGGCCGAAAGGCCTGGAAGAATTTTTTCAACATATCGGCAGGATATTCCGTAATTCGAGGCGCGCCAAGCGGTGCTAGCCCTCATAGCCCTGAATAATCACAAGATCGCCGGTCGAAACCGGATCGCGCAAGGCCTTGGCGGCTTGATAGGCATCGCTTTCATAGCAGGCCAGCGCCTGTTCATAGCTGGGAAATTCGATGACAACGGTGCGGGCGCGAGCCTTGCCTTCGGGCTCGCTCCTCTCGCCGCCGCGTACAAGAAACTTGGCCCCGTAATCGGCGAATGGGGCCGCATTGGCAGCAATGTAAGATTTGTAGGTTTCAATGTCGTCTACATCGACATGGGCAACCCAGTATCCTTTGGCCACAAGGTGTCCTCCGCTGGTATCGGATGCAAGGTGCGGAGGAACAGGTTGAAATGCAATCCCCTAAAAGTGGATCATCCACCGGATTGCAGCGCGGCGCGTGCTGAATCCTGTAACCAAGCGGTCATTTGCCGATAGGGAACCGGGCCATAGCTGATCCGGGCCACGCCGAGTTTCGCCAGCGTCGGCGTGTCAGGCGTGCCGGGCAGGGCGATGATGTTGACCGGCAAGTCGGTGGCCGCGCAAAGCTGGCCGATCATGGATTCGTCTTTCAGGCCCGGCGCGAAGAACCCGCTGGCTCCGGCATCGGCGTAGGCTGCCGCGCGGGCCATGGCGTCATCCAGCATCGCTTGATCATGCGTGTCCGGAGCGGCTTTGAGGAAGATGTCAGTGCGGGCGTTGATGAAGGCGGGAACACCGGCCACGTCACAGCTTTCGCGCATCGCAGCGACACGCGCTGCCTGTGTTTCGATGTCATAAAGATCTTTAGTTCCAACGACCTGATCTTCGAAGTTAAAGCCGATTACTCCGGTTTCCAGCGCGCGTTTGACATTGGCCGATATGCCAAAAGTATCCTCGGCATAAGCGCCTTCGAGGTCCATGGTGACCGGTATATCAACCGCCTCGACAATGCGGCGAGCGTTGTCTAACGCCAACTCAAACGGGATGTTCTGGCCGTCCGAAAACCCCTGCGCCATTGCCACCGGAGCACTGCCAGTTGCCAGCGCTTTGGCCCCTGCATCGCGTACAGCGACGGCGCTGCCGGGGTCCCAGATATTGTAGAGGATGACCGGATCGCCCTTCTTGTGCAGGGCGGCAAAGGTTTCTGCTTGGATAATCTGGTCGGTCATGGCCGGTCTCCTGTCGCTGCTATGGCGGCAGTTAACCGTGTAACTGGTCGGCGCGTAAAGATATTTCGCGCCGACTGGTACAAATCTGTTATCGGCCCGTGATCAGACCAGACGCGAGGTGTCTTTCGCGGCGCGCACGAACTCGCGGAACAGCGGGTGCGGGTCGAAGGGTTTGGATTTCAGTTCCGGGTGGTATTGAACGCCGATGAACCACGGGTGATCCGACCATTCGACGATTTCCGGCAGGCGACCATCCGGCGACATGCCCGAGAAGTTCAGGCCTGCCTTTTCCAGCTTGTCGCGATACTTGATGTCGACCTCATAGCGGTGACGATGGCGTTCTTCGATCTGGGTGCCGCCGTAGACATCTGCGACCTTCGAGCCCTCGGCCAGCACAGCGTTATACGCGCCCAGACGCATGGTGCCGCCTTTGTCGTCACCGACTTTGCGTTCGACCTTATGGTTGCCCTGCACCCATTCTTTCAGGTGGTAAACAACGGGTTCGAAACGCTTTTTCCCGGCCTCATGGTCGAATTCTTCGGACCCGGCTTCGGTGATTCCCGCCGCATTGCGCGCCGCTTCGATCACGGCCATTTGCATGCCCAGACAGATGCCCAGATAGGGCACCTTGTGCTCGCGCGCGTATTGAGCGGCCTTGATCTTGCCTTCAGTGCCGCGTTCGCCAAAACCACCGGGGACGAGGATGGCGTGGAAGCCTTCCAGATGCGGTGCGGCGTCTTCGGTATCGAACACCTCGGCATCGACCCATTCGACCTTGACCTTGACCCGGTTGGCCATGCCGCCATGGGTCAGGGCCTCGGCGATGGATTTATAGGCGTCTTCCAACTGGGTGTATTTGCCGACGATGGCGACCTTCACTTCGCCTTCGGCGTTGTGGATACGGTCGCTGACATCTTCCCACTTGGCCAGATCGGGCTTGGGGGCCGGGCTGATCTGGAACGCGTCCAGAACCGCCTGATCCAGACCTTCGCGGTGATAGGCCAGCGGGGCGTCATAGATGGTGGACAGGTCCTGCGCTGCGATTACGCTATCGGGGCGGACGTTACAGAATAGGGCCAGCTTTTCGCGTTCTTTCTTTGGAATCGGACCTTCTGACCGGCAAACCAGAATATCGGGGGCCAGACCGATCGAGCGCAGCTCTTTAACCGAGTGCTGGGTCGGCTTGGTTTTCAACTCGCCCGAGGCCTTGATGTAGGGCAGTAGGGTCAAGTGCATGAACAGGCACTGACCGCGCGGCTTGTCTTGGCTGAACTGGCGGATGGCTTCAAAGAAGGGCAGACCTTCGATGTCGCCCACAGTGCCGCCGATCTCACAGAGCATGAAATCAACCTCATCCTCACCAATGGCGATGAAATCCTTGATCTCGTTGGTGACGTGCGGGATCACCTGAATGGTTTTGCCGAGGTAATCTCCACGCCGCTCTTTCTCCAGCACGTTCGAATAAATCCGTCCTGAACTGACCGAGTCGGTCTTGCGTGCGGCCACGCCGGTGAACCGTTCATAGTGGCCAAGGTCCAGATCGGTCTCGGCCCCGTCATCGGTCACGAACACTTCGCCATGTTCGAACGGCGACATCGTGCCCGGATCAACGTTCAGGTAGGGGTCCAGCTTGCGCAGACGCACCGAATACCCTCGGGCCTGCAACAGCGCGCCCAGAGCCGCCGAAGCCAGTCCTTTGCCCAAGGATGAAACCACACCACCAGTGATGAATATAAAACGCGCCATGTTTTTCGGCTGCTCCCGTGAGACGTCATTATCAGCTGCCCGGCGGTTCAAAAAAACCGCTGCATCACGGGACTTCACATATAGAGGATTCGCGCACATAGCGCAAGAGAACCGCAAGATGCTGTTGCAGTTCCCTTATGAATTTCTAGGTTTTGTGGCTTAGTCGGCAGCCTGCGGGATCAACGGAGCGTTGTCGCCTTGTGCCGGAGGCAGCAATTCATCCGCCGATGGAACCGCCGGAGCGCTTTCCTCAGCCGGTGCCGGAGCAGGTACGCCCAAACGATCAATTACTGAGCTGCCCGAAGATTTCTGAGCCGCAAGAATCGTCAGCGTGATCGAAGTCACGATGAAACACGCCGCCAGAATCCATGTCAGTTTGCCCAAAGCAGTCGCCGCCGCGCGGCCGGTCATGGCGCCGCCGCCACCGCCACCCATACCAAGGCCGCCGCCTTCGGAACGTTGCATCAGCACAACGACAATCAGGCCCAAAGCCAGAAGAAGGTGGATGATGAGAACGACGTTTTCCATGGTGGTCCTGTACAGCGTGGCGTGTATCGCGTGGTACTTATGCAAGTTTGATGCTGGGGGCAAGTCACGAGTTGGCATCACGTGCGGTGATGTTTCATATCACACCAAAGAGACTGGACAGGTTGCCATTCTGTCGCGCAGGCTGCGCGCCATGCCACATGATGATCACGACCACCCGCACGCCCTGTTGCCCCCCGAACCTGCGCTGCGCGTCAAAGCGCTTGAGACGATTCTGACCCGCAAGGGGCTGATCGATCCGGCGGCGCTTGATGAAATCATCGACACCTACCAAAACAAGATCGGCCCGCAGAACGGCGCGCATGTCGTTGCCAAGGCCTGGAATGATCCCGATTTCAAAGCCGCGCTGCTGGAGGACGCCACCTCGGTCGTGGCCGATCTGGGCTATTACGGCCGACAGGGTGAGCATATGGTGGTCGTCGAGAACACGCCCGAACAGCACAACATGGTCGTCTGCACCTTGTGCAGTTGTTACCCGTGGCCGCTGCTGGGAATTCCACCCGGCTGGTACAAATCTGACGCTTACCGCGCCCGTGCCGTGCGTGAGCCGCGCAAGGTCCTGTCTGAGTTTGGTGTTACCTTGCCTGAAGGTACATCGGTTCGCGTCTGGGATTCGACGGCCGAAATTCGTTACCTCGTCCTGCCGATGCGCCCAGAGGGCACAGAAGGATTGAACGCGGATGAACTTGCCGCGCTGGTCACCCGCGACAGCATGATCGGCACTGGGCTACCCAAGGTGCCGTCATGACGCGCGTACATGATATGGGAGGGCGCTTTGGTGATGGTCCGGTAATCCCGGAACCCCAAGACGCACCGGTGTTTGCCGAAGACTGGCACGGTCGGGCGCTGGCGGTAACGCTCGCTGCGGGGTTTCTGGGGCAATGGAATATTGATGTTTCACGCCACGCGCGGGAAAGGTTGTCTCCTACGGACTACGCGCGGTTTTCTTACTATGAGAAATGGATGTCCAGTCTGGCTGATCTTCTGGTCGAAAAGGGTGTCCTGACGCTTGATGATTTGCGCGGTGTCGACGGGGATGGTGTTCATCCTCTGACTGAGCGTACCCTGAAGGCTGACGCCGTCGCAGGCGCCTTGGCCAAGGGCGGACCCGCAGATCGCCCGTCGAACGTCGCAGTTCGGTTTCAAACCGGGCAAGCCGTTCGAACCCTGGGCCACAGCGCCAATCGACTGGTTGATGGCGGCCACACTCGGTTGCCAATCTATGCCGCCGGTGCGACGGGTCGCATCCTCAGGCTGCATGGCACTCATGTCCTGCCGGATTCCAACGCCCATGGGTTGGGTGAAGCCCCCGAGCCGCTATATGCGGTCGTGTTTCCCGCCTCAGAACTTTGGGCAAACCCTGAGCACCCGGCGGATGAGGTCGTGCTGGACCTCTGGCAATCTTATCTGGAGCCCGCATGAGCGATTGTATCACTCACTCAGCCCCCGAGCCGGTTTTTGCTGAGCCCTGGCACGCACAGGTTTTTGCGGTCACAGTGGCCTTGAACGAAGCGGGCCGGTTTGATTGGCCGGACTGGGCGGAACGGTTTTCCAATACTTTGAAACGGAACGGCCTCAAAAAAGATCTGGATGGTGGGGACGATTACTTTCACGCTTGGTTGGAGACCTTGGAGGCGCTGCTGGCTGAGCAGGGGGAAGCGCCCACTGATGATGTCCAGGCTCTTCGCAATGCATGGGAAGAGGCTTACCTGACAACACCCCACGGTCATCCCGTACAATTGCGCTAGAAGCAGAGGGGGCGCTGCCCCCGCCGCCCGTCCGGGCGACTCCCCCGAGGTACTTTTGGCCAGATGAAGCAGGGGATCCGATCTTCATCAGGCCAAAAACACCTCCGCCGGAGGCATCGCGCGCAGCACGATTTGTATCTGCGGCGAAATATCGGTTTCCCTGCCGTCTGTGCCCGGCTATATGAGCCGGGTTTGAATATTCAGCGCAAAAGGACCGGATATGGCCAACGTGGTTGTTGTCGGCGCCCAGTGGGGCGACGAAGGAAAAGGCAAGATCGTCGACTGGCTCAGTGAGCGAGCGGATGTGATCGCGCGTTTTCAGGGTGGACATAATGCCGGGCACACGCTGGTCATTGCGGGTGAGGTTTACAAACTGCATGCGCTACCTTCGGGCGTGGTACGCGGCGGAAAGCTGAGCGTGATCGGCAATGGGGTCGTCTTGGACCCTTGGCACCTGATCAAAGAGATCGGTACCATCCGCGCGCAGGGTGTCGATATCACGCCCGAGACGCTGATGATTGCCGAGAACACCCCGCTGATCCTACCGTTCCATGGCGAGCTGGATCGTGCGCGCGAAAGCCAGAACTCGGTGGCCAAGATCGGCACGACCGGTCGCGGGATCGGTCCATGCTATGAAGACAAGGTCGGGCGGCGTGTGATCCGGGTGGCTGATCTGGCTGATGACGCAACGCTGGCGCTGCGGGTCGATCGGGCCTTGGTCCATCACAATGCGCTGCGCAATGGGCTGGGGTTGGAACCTATTGATCGTGACGCGTTGATTGCGCAGTTGAAAGAGATCGCGCCGCAGATTTTGCCTTTCGCGGCACCGGTGTGGAAGGTGCTGAACGAGAAGCGCAAGGCAGGCAAGCGAATCCTGTTCGAAGGCGCACAGGGTGCGCTGCTGGATATCGATTTCGGGACCTATCCGTTTGTGACATCGTCGAATGTGATTGCGGGCCAGGCCTCGACAGGCGTTGGGATTGGGCCGGGTTCGATCGACTTCGTTTTGGGCATCGTCAAGGCGTACACGACCCGCGTGGGTGAGGGGCCTTTCCCAACCGAATTAGACGACGAAGATGGCCAACGCCTGGGCGAACGGGGGCATGAGTTCGGCACCACGACGGGGCGCAAACGCCGTTGTGGTTGGTTCGATGCCTGTCTGGTACGCCAAACCTGCGCGACCAGCGGTGTGAACGGCATCTCCCTGACCAAGCTGGATGTGTTGGACGGGTTCGAGACGCTGAAAATTTGTGTCGGGTATGAGCTGGATGGCGATCGTCTGGACTATCTGCCGACCGCCGCCGACCAGCAAGCACGTTGCACGCCGATTTACGAAGAGATGCCGGGCTGGAGCGAATCCACCGAAGGCGCGCGCAGTTGGGCAGACTTGCCTGCGAACGCGATCAAATACGTGCGCCGCGTCGAGGAATTGATCGAATGTCCGGTCGCCCTTTTGTCCACCAGCCCGGAGCGGGAGGACACCATTCTGGTGACCGACCCGTTTGCAGATTGATGAGCAGCAACGACAAACCCGGCCTCAGCTATAAGGCACGTCGGCGGTGGTCATTGGTGCTGCTGCTGATCGGGCTCCCCATCTATATCGTTGCGGTTGTGACAATCGTGAACTGGCTGGATCGCCCGCCGGTCTGGCTGGAACTTCTGGTATATGTCGCACTTGGCATTGTCTGGGCGTTGCCGTTCAAATTTGTCTTCCGCGGGGTGGGCAAAGAGGACCCGGATCAAGATCAAAGCTAAGCCGCCCGATTGTCTTGGTGTCTTCTGCGTGGCGCGATGTTTGCGACTTTCTTTCGCGGCAACCAGAGGCAGACAGGGCATGAAAAACCGGGTATTAGCGGCGGTTACCACAACATGTATCGCGAGCAGCGCTCAGGCCGATGATTGGCGCTATACCATTGCGCCTTATTTCTGGGGGCCGGAATTCAGAACCTCACTGGACGTGGGACCAAACCCGCCGGTGAACGGGGACACCTCGATCTTCGACATTCTGAAGGGCGCGTTCCTGATCGCTGGTCAGGCCCGAAATGGGCGTTGGACCATTGGTGGTGAGTTCAATTATCTCAATTTGGGTGACGATGTCTCGGTCGGTCGGTTCGACGATGCAGCCAGTTGGGATCTTGAGGGCACGATGGTCTCACTGGCGGCCAGCTATGCGGTCTATCAGGATGATCAGTCACGGTTGGAAGCGTTGGCCGGGCTGCGCCATTGGGACCTGGATGTTTCGACCACCGTGCTGGATCGCACCTTCAGCACGGATCAAAGCTGGACTGACCCGTTGATCGGCGCACGCTATAACTACGCGCTGAATGATCGCTGGAGCCTCACAGCGATGGGCAATATCGGCGGCTTCGGTTATGGCTCGGAATTCCAGTGGGAGGCGCTGGTGCAGGCTAGTTGGAAGTGGCGTGAGAATATCAACGTTGCGGGCGGGTATCGCCATCTGGATGTTGAGTTTGAAGACGGGCGCGATGTGATTGATCTGATCCTGACCGGCCCTTACGTGGCGCTGGCGTTCAACTTCTGAACTTGACTGGCTTTTTGGCTGCCAGCCACGGAACGAAAAAGGGCCAGAGTTTCCTCTGGCCCAATTTTGTCTTGAGGGGGAATTGGGGGATCTTGGTGTCAGCCAGCGGCACGCTCGTCGTCGTTCGGGCGGAACCCGATTTGGGTTGAGGCGGCAAAACGGCCACCTCCGGCCTTTTCGATTTTGCCGTCCCGCAGCAACTGACCGAATGAGCGCAAGCTTTCTTCGCGGTTGAACGATTCCTGCTTGAGCGAGCGAACTTTGTTCATCAGCTGTGGACGTGAGAACTGCTCCTGACCTTCGATGAAGGACAGATAAGCCGCGGCAGCTTCCAGCAGGTCGAGTAGTGATTGGGCACCCTGTTCTTGCGCAAAGGCTGCAAAACCACCTTCTTCATCTGCAGATTCCTCGTCCGCCGAGGTGACACGGCGCGGTGTCACCGGGCCGGTGTCAGCCGTTTCGGTATCCACCCGCTGTTCAGCCACCAGTTTCAATGGTGCGGCAGCATCCGGGGTGGGGCGTTCACTGGTGACCTCGATCTCGGGTCGGCGTGGATTGACGACCGAGGCCAGATCACCGCGATAATCATCCTCGGGGGTCTGAGATTTGTCTGCGCCATCTTCGCGGTCTGCTTCGGTTGCAGCAACGGCAGTGCGCAGGTGAGAATATGTTTCGCGCTGACCGCTAGTGGCAGGATCATCCATATGGGCGCCCGCTTCGTCCATCAGGCGCGATACGTCCTGATCCAAACCCGTCATATCGGGCAGCTCAGCCGTCGTGTTTGCCGCCAGCTCGGATTCTACCAGCGTCATTTCGTCAAGCAGCAGCGCCTCATCCTCGGCCGAGATGACGCCATGGGCGAGGCCGGTAAGATCCGGTGTTGTTTCATCTTCGTCGGTGTTGTCCTGGTCATTCAGGATGTTTGAGGGGCCTTCGTCTTCAGTTTCAGATTCGTCGTCGAGGTCCGAGAACAACACGTCCTTGTCCGTGACATCGGCTGCCGGCTGTTCGGGCGCTTCGTCCTTGTCTTCAAGATCGGCAGTGATCGCCGGTGAGATGATCGGGGCTGCTTCGACTTCGTCCTGCTCGTTGGTGGCAGGTGCGATAGGTTCTTCGTCCTGAACGGGCAGCTCGGCGATGGTTGCCATTTGCTCGGGTTCGGCAGGCTGTTCGACCTGTGGGGCCGTTGCCGGAGCGTCGTCCGTAGCAGTGTCTTCCAGATCGGCCGGGCTCAGCGCGCCGGACTCAAAAGCGGCAGAAATTGCATCTACCTTTGGCTTCACGGGCTGCAGATAGCTGACGTCTTCGTCTTCAGAGTATCCGGCAGGGGCAGCATCGGAATGCGAAACAACAGCCCGGATTCGCTGCAGCTTGGCTGCGATGCTGTCAGCGGCGGGAGCATCTTCGGATTGCGGAGCAGACGGAGCAGGGGGAACAACATCCGCGACAGGCTGAACAGGTTCAGGTGCTGTGGCTGGCGCAATTGCAGCGGGGGTCGGTGCTGCAACCGGGGCGGTTTCCGTTGCGCGCAGCAACAGGCCGGTCTCGTTCTGGCTGGCTTCAACCTTCTGTGCGGCGTCCCGCTGTGCGATCCGGGTCAGCATCTCGGCGTCAGGCTGAGGAGGTTCCGATCCGAAGTATCGGTCATCCGCTGCAAGGTCCCGGAAATACTCGGCGATCGCCTTCATTGTTTCAAATGAATCGTCAAAGCCTTCGAGGGTGCACGAGAAGGTGCCGTATGAAACGGTGAGTACCTTGTTGTTCTGTACCATCAGACGCATGTCCTTTACAAACTACCAGGTCGATTACCAGACACAGCAGGGGCAACCGACTCGAAACTCTAGCCATGAAGCTATCATTTTGTGGTTTCATTATGTCCAAAACTGGAAAATATGGTCAATCTTGTGGAAAATGGGGCAATTGTTCGCTCTGGCGGGCCAATCGGGCTGTTTGGTGGGGGCGAATTCAGTTCAGAGGACGTGAATCTGGTGCTAAATCGCGTCAATTCTGCCGTCGCGGCGGATGGCGGTGCGGCTGCGTTGATTGATTCGGGACGGATGCCGGACGCAGTGATCGGCGATTTGGACTCGATTACGGCAGAATATCGGGCCCGGATTCCCAAGGATCGGTTGTTCCAGATATCCGAGCAGAACAGCACCGATTTTGACAAGGCGCTGCGCAATATGGATGCGCCTGTGGTGCTGGCAGCAGGATTTCTGGGCGCGCGGGTGGATCATCAGTTGGTGGCGTTCAATACTCTGGTTCGGTTGCAGGATCGGCCTTGCGTCCTGTTGGGCGCACGAGAAATTGTCTTTCATGCGCCACCCAGGATCAGTCTGGAGCTCACAGTAGGAGACACGGTTTCATTGTTTCCGCTGCGGCGGGTGACCGGGCGCAGCGAGGGGCTGGAATGGCCGATTGATGATCTGGTGCTAGAACCGGACGGGCAGGTCGGAACCTCAAACCGAGCGCTAGGCGCGCTAACGCTTGAGGTCGATGGACCCGGGTTGCTGACGATCCTGCCGCGCGCGACGTTGGATCAGGTCATGCAGGCGTTTCAGTCGGGCCCGACCGAGCGTTGGCCCGCTCGTGCAGGATAACGTAGAGCCCGGCCGCGATTGTGATGCCGATGCCTAGCGCGGCCAGCCCGTTTGGCAGATCGTGGAAGATCAGCCAGCCGATCAGGGTGGCGACCGGAATCTCTAGATATTGCATCGGGGCCAAAGTCGCAGACGGCGCATAGCGCAGAGACCATGTCATCAGCAGATGCGCCACGGTGCCCAGCACACCGATCCCCAGTAGCAGCCAGAGCGTCTCGGCCGTGGGCATCGTCAGGGACATTGCTGGCAGGCCGATCTGGGAACCCAGCAGGACAATCGGCAGCAAAAAGGCGGTTGCCATGGCCCCCGATACAGCCTGCAGCGCAACCGGGTCTGTTTCCTTGGCGATCTGCCGCGTAACCAGCATGAACAGGGCGAAGACCACCGCCACGATCAGGGGCAGCAAGGCGGGCGCGCCGACCTCTGCAAAGCTGGGTTGGATGACCAGCAAGGTGCCGATGAATCCCACGACACAGGCGACCAGACGTCGGGGGCCGACCTGTTCGCCCAGTACGTATTTGCCCAAAAGCAGCATGATGAAGGGCATTACAAAGGCGATGGCCACGGTATCGGCCAGCGGCATATATTGCAGCGCTGTGAACATCGCTGCGATACCAATGATGTGCAGAAGGGTGCGGATCATCGTCAGGCGCAAAACGCGCGGCATCATCTTCCATGGCTTGCCGGTCATTGCGATCAGTGGGATCAGGATCATCGCCTGAACAGCAAACCGCACCAGTACCAGCAGTCCCAAAGCTGTGGTTTCACCCAACAGCTTTGCCATCCCGTCACCCAGCGGTGCGAGCACGCAAAAACCGAGCATCAAAATGATGCCGAGAACGGGACGATCCTGAGTCATGTGCGCGACGCTAGCGCTTTAGCGGCACAGGGGGAAGCTCTGATCTCAGGTGTCGGGCAGGGGTTGGACTTTGGTGTAATCCGGGCCGATGCAGGTGGGCAGGCCGTCACCAAGCTGCAGCCAGCTAAGCTTTTCCTCGTGCGCGACATGCAAGGTCGGGCTGAGTACTTCGGGATTTTCCAGTGTCGCGACGTAGAGATGCATCACATCCGACATCACCGTCGACCGGAAGGATATCGGTGTGCCGCAATGGGGACAAAAGCTGCGCTCGACCCCGGGGGAGGAGTTGAAGCGTTTCGGTTCTTCCCCGATCCAGCGCCAATTGCCGTCGCGCACGCCGAAATAGGTGGTCATCGGAGCGGCGCATTGGCGACGGCAGCTGTCACAATGGCAGGTGACACAGGACAGAACCGGAGGATCAACCTCGTATCCAATCTTGCCGCACAGGCAGTGTCCGCGCATGTCACCCCACTTGTTCTTGCTGTCAGATCAGCAGTTCGGCACGTTGACGGCCAACCCGCCCAAAGATGTTTCTTTGTATTTCTCGTGCATATCCTCGCCGGTCTGGCGCATCGTTTCAATGGCCGCGTCCAAAGGCATAAAGTGCTTGCCGTCGCCACGCAGGGCCAGCGAGGCCGCCGAGACGGCCTTAATCGCGCCCAATCCGTTACGCTCGATACACGGCACCTGCACAAGGCCCGCGACTGGATCGCAGGTCATGCCAAGGTGATGTTCCAACGCGATCTCGGCGGCATTTTCAACCTGCTCAGGCGTACCGCCCATCACGGCGCACATGCCTGCCGCAGCCATGGCTGACGCGCTGCCAACCTCGGCCTGACAGCCCGCTTCAGCGCCCGAGATCGAAGCGTTGAATTTGACCAGACCACCGATGGCGGCGGCGGTCAGCAGGAAATCCTCGATATGGCTTTCGGACGCGCCGGGCACGTGATCGAGGTAATAGCGCAGAACTGATGGCAGCACGCCTGCCGCGCCATTTGTGGGGGCGGTGACAACTTGCCCACCGGCTGCGTTTTCCTCGTTCACGGCCATGGCGTAGACGCTCATCCAGTCGTTGATCGTATGCGGGGCATTCAGGTTCATGCCGCGTTCCGCCAGCAGGGCATCGTGAATGCCTTTGGCGCGGCGGCGCACGCTGAGACCACCGGGCAGGATGCCATCCGTTTTTAGCCCACGCTCGATGCAGTCATTCATGACCTGCCAAAGACGCGCGGTGCCTTTGGCAAAGCTATCCGCGCAACCGCGCGCGATCTCATTTTCGCGCTTCATCTGAGCGATGCTTTTACCGTTGTCTTTGGCCATTTGCAGCATTTCGGCGGCGGATTTGAACGGGAAGGGCACAGGCGCACCTTCGTCAGTTGCCTTGCCTTCGGCCAATTCCTCTTCCGTAAGAACAAATCCTCCACCGATGGAGTAGTAGACCTGACGCAGGATGACATCGCCTTGTGCGTCAGTGGCCATCAGGATCATACCATTGGCATGACCGGGCAGATTGTTGTCGTAGTCGAAGATCAGATCGGCTTTGGGATCAAAGCTCAGCGTCGGCAGGCCTTCGGGTTTCACCGTATGGGATTCTGCGATAGCTGCCAGTGTGGCTTCGGCCTTGTCGTTGTCATAGGTGTCGGGCACAAACCCCGCGAGGCCCAGAATGGTTGCGCGGTCGGTGGCGTGGCCGACGCCGGTAAAGGCCAGCGAGCCGTGCAACGAGCCGCGCAGGCCCGAAAACTCGAACGGCGAGGCGCGCATCAGGTCAAGGAACCGTGCGGCGGCCACCATCGGACCCATGGTGTGGGAAGAAGATGGGCCGATGCCCACTTTGAACATATCGAAGACAGAGAGAAACATATCAGGTAGCTGAGCCTTCTGGAGGGTTGGCGTAGGTCGGCGAGGTGAAGGGAGTGACCCCCAGCCCCTCGGCGGCAATAGCTGCGCGGGTCGACGGGTTTGATTCTAGCTGCACCAGGATTTTTTGCAGATAAGGCGTGTCGGCGAGTTGATACCAGCTGCGGTCCGCCTTAGCGGGATAAAGCGCCATCCAGCGCATCATGCAGGCGACATATATCGTCAGGACTGAAGGGTGATCAGCACTGAACCAGTCGGGCGCTTTTTGGGCTTGAGCATCCAGCAGATTCAGGTGCTGCCGCAGCCGCGGGTGGATGCCGGAGCGTAGTGTATCGGCTTGATCTGCCGCGATGTATTTTTCGGCATAGAACAGGATTCGCAGATCGGCATGCAGGGTATTCGAGGCGAAGAACAGCCACTTCAGGAATGCCGCCCGATCAGGGCTGACCTGAGTCGGGGCTAATTGCCCATGCGTATCAGCCAGCCACAGCAGGATTGCGGCGGTCTCGAAGATCGGACCCTGGGGCGTCTCCAGCACCGGGATCAGCCCGTTCGGATTCATCGCCCGATACGCCGCACTATTCTGTGCATCACGGGCGCGATCGACCAGTATGGTCTCATAGGGCAGGCCCATCTCTTCCAGCGCCAGTCGGATCACCAGCGAGGCGTTGTCGGGGGCGTAGTGCAGGCGGTATGGCGATTCCATGGCGACTATCTAGGGGGTCTGGCGATCACAATAGAGGCTGATTGCGACGTTTCCTATCGGAAACGCGTATTTCAGCGACATGTTAGCACAGGTATGAAGTGTTTTGCCTCTCGCAGTTGCGCGGGGCATTCCGTATAAGTCTGGCAGTATTCTTGGGGGAAGCTGCCATGACCAGAGACTTGTCGCCCATCGACAAAGCGAAATACGTTGCTGCCTGTCGCGCCGCCGATCTTGTTCAGGACGGGATGCGTGTGGGATTGGGGACAGGCTCGACCGCCGCATGGTTGGTGCGCCGCCTGGGTGAACGGGTGCGCGATGAAGGGTTGAAAATCAAGGGCGTTCCGACCTCGACCGCGACGGCGCAATTGGCGCGGGAAGAAGGGATCGAGGTCGTCTCGCTGGATCAGGCCGGCTGGTTGGACCTGACGATCGACGGCGCGGATGAGTTCGATGGCGAGTTCAACCTGATCAAGGGCGGTGGTGCTGCGCTGTTGCAGGAAAAGATTGTGGCCACAGCCAGCGATCAGATGGTGGTGATCGCGGATGCAGGCAAAGAGGTCGAGACGCTGGGCGCATTCCCTTTGCCGGTCGAGGTGATCCCGTTCGGCTGGCAGACCACCCGCACCCTGATTGAAGAAGCGCTGGACACAATGGATGTGCTGGGCACCTCGGTCACTTTGCGCATGAACGGTGAGGCGCCCAAGGTTACAGATGAGGGCAATCACATTCTGGACCTGCATCTCAAGCGGATCGGCAATGCCCGCCAATTGGCACTGGTGATGAATCAGATCCCGGGTGTGGTCGAAAATGGGCTGTTCATTGATATCTGCGACAAGGTTGTCATTGGTTATGGCGATGGCCGGGTCGAATTGCGTGATATCAATGAGGGTACAGTCCTGACCGATATGCTGGGTGACGGTGGGGACAACCTGTTTTCCGATCTGGCGGACTAAAGATCAGGCAAGTAGCGCGATAAACTGCAGAAGAAAAATCACTATTTCCCGCGTCAGGGGTTGGCAGTTCAGGATTTGCGCCCAGATATCCAGTGAATTTTGGCCACGCAGAATAAAAGGAACTCGTACATGAGCTTTGACTATGATCTGTTCGTCATCGGAGGCGGCTCGGGCGGAGTTCGCGCGGCACGGGTGGCGGCGGGTGAAAACGGCGCCAAGGTGGCTCTGGCGGAAGAGGATCGTTACGGCGGAACCTGCGTGATCCGTGGCTGTGTACCCAAGAAGCTGATGGTTTTCGCTAGCGAGTTCGCGGATACGGTCGGGGACGCGCAGGCTTATGGCTGGGACATGCAGCCGGGTGCGTTCAACTGGAACACTTTCAAAGTTAAGCTGCACGCAGAGCTCGATCGGTTGGAAGGTATCTACCGCAATATCCTGAAGAACAATGGTGTCGAGAGTTTCGACCAGCGCGCCCATGTCGTTGATCCGCATACGGTGGAACTGGCTGATGGTACCCGCAAGACAGCCAAGCATATTCTTGTCGCAACCGGCGGTCGTCCGGTTGTACCCGAGTTCCCCGGATCTGATCTTGCGATCACCTCGAATGAGATTTTCCACCTGGAGGAACTGCCCGAATCCATGCTGATCGTTGGCGGTGGATATATCGCCTGTGAATTTGCCGGGATCATGAATGGGATGGGGGTCAAAACGACTCAGTTCTATCGCGGGGCGCAGATTCTGCGGGGCTTTGATGATGAGGCGCGCGGGCTGATCAGTGAAGAGATGTGCCAGAACGGCATCGATCTGCATCTGGGCACCAACGTGCTTGAGATGAAAAAGCAAGGCGACAAAATCTGGGTGAAGGCCACAAATGGCTCCGAGCAGCTGTTCGACGTTGTGATGTATGCCACGGGTCGCGCGCCGAATGCGGATGATCTGGGGCTTGAGGCTTTGGGCGTCGCGCGCGGTCGCAAGGGTGAGATCATCGTGGATGAGTACAGCCAGACAGGCGTTCCCTCGATATTTGCCATTGGTGATGTAACCGATCGGGTGAACCTGACCCCTGTGGCGATCCGCGAAGGCATGGCCTTTGTCGAAACCGTCTTCAAAGGCAACCCAACGCCCGTTGATCACGAACTGATCCCGACCGCGATCTTTACCCAGCCGGAAATGGGTACTGTGGGCCTCAGCGAGGAAGCGGCTGCGGAACAGGAACCGATTGAGGTTTATGCGACCTCATTCAAGCCCATGCAGAAGGCGTTTGCCGGAGGCACACAGCGCGTGCTGATGAAGCTGATCGTGTCGCAAGAGACGCGGAAAATCCTCGGCTGTCACATCGTTGCGCCAGGCGCGGGTGAGATGATCCAACTTGCCGGAATTGCCGTAAAGATGGGTGCCACCAAAGAAGATTTTGACCGTACGGTTGCAGTTCATCCGGTGATGGCCGAAGAACTGGTGACAATGCGGCAACCTGTGCGCACGGCTTGATTTGCAAGCGCGCGCACACACGTTACAAGGGAACCCGTGATCACACGGTCCAACACAAGGGAAAAGATACATATGGCGGGCAACAGCGGCGGCCCCTGGGGGGGCGGAGGCTCATCCGGAGGCGGAGGAAATCGGGGTAACAACGGGGATGGGCGCAAGCCCCCCGAAGGTGACGGCCCGCAGATCCCCGAGATCGATGAGCTGATGAAAAAGGGCCAGGAACAGCTACGCGTCCTGATGGGCGGTCGTGGCGGCGGTGGCCGTGGTACAAATGGTTCGGGCGGCGGCGGTGGACCCGCGTTTACTAAGGGAACCGTTGCGATCGGTCTGCTCGTCGCGGCTGGTCTTTGGGGTTTGGCGAGCTTCTATACCGTCAAACCGGAAGAACAATCCGTCGAACTGTTTCTGGGCGAATTCTCGGCTGTGGGAAATCCGGGCCTGAATTTTGCCCCGTGGCCGTTTGTAACCGCCGAGGTCATTCCGGTGACCCGCGAACAGAACGAAGACATGGGCGGTGCCCGTGGCAGCGACGATGGTCTGATGCTGACCGGCGACGAGAATGTGGTCGATATCGACTATCAGGTTGTCTGGAACATCAATGACCCGGCGAAATTCCTGTTCAACCTGCGTGATCCGCGCCAGACAATCCGCGCCGTGTCTGAATCGGCGATGCGTGAGATTATTGCGCAGAGCGAACTTGCGCCGATCCTGAACCGGGATCGCGGTATCATTGCTGATCGCCTGCAGGAGCTGATCCAAGAGACAATGGACAGCTACGATTCGGGTGTGAACATCGTTCGTGTGAACTTTGACAAGGCTGACCCACCGCAGGACGTGATTGCCGCGTTCCGCGACGTTCAGGCCGCCGCGCAGGAGCGTGACAGGTTGCAGAACGTCGCTGACGCCTATGCCAACCGCGTTCTCGCTGAGGCGCGTGGTGAAGCCGCGCAGGTACTGGAAGAGGCTGAAGCTTATCGTGCCCAGCAGATCAACGGTGCACAGGGTGAAGCCAGCCGCTTTAGCGCGGTTTTGGAGGAATATTCCAAAGCACCTGATGTGACCCGCAAACGTCTGTATCTGGAACGCATGGAGCAGGTGCTGGGTGATGTGGACAAGATCATTCTGGATGAAAACTCGACAGGATCGGGGCAGGGCGTTGTGCCTTATCTGCCGCTCAACGAGTTGCGCCGTAACCCTGCAGGGGAGAGCAACTGATGCGTAAGACAACGTTTATTCTGCCGATCATCTTTCTTGCGATAGTCGGTGTTCTGTCCTCGATCTTCATCGTGGACGAGCGTGAGCGCGCTCTGGTTCTGCAATTTGGTCGCGTTGTTGCGGTTAAGGAAGATCCGGGGCTGGCATTCAAAATCCCGCTGATTCAGGAAGTGGTACGGTATGACGACCGTATCCTGTCGATTGACGTTCAGCCGCTGGAAGTGACGCCTCTGGACGATCGTCGTCTGGTGGTCGATGCCTTCGCACGCTACCGGATTTCTGATCTGGAACAGTTCCGTCAGGCCGTTGGTGTCGGCGGTATCCCGGTTGCCGAGGATCGTCTGGACCGCATTCTGCGCGCCGAAACCCGCGAAGTACTGGGTTCGGTTTCGTCCCGTGACATCCTCAGCTCGGATCGTGCCGCACTGATGCTGCGTATCCGCAACAGCGCGATTGCACAGGCACGTGCGCTGGGCGTGAACGTAATCGACGTGCGTCTGAAGGCGACCGATCTGCCGCAGGCCAACCTTGAGGCGACGTTTGACCGGATGAAGGCAGAACGTGAACGTGAAGCGACCGACGAACGCGCCCGCGGTAACGAAGCCGCGCAGCGTGTGCGCGCGCAGGCCGACCGGACCGTGGTTGAACTGGTTTCCGACGCCAACCGTGAGGCCGAGATCATTCGCGGTGAGGCCGATGCCGAACGCAACGCGATCTTCGCCGAAGCCTATGGTGCCGATCCGGAGTTCTTTGAATTCTACCGTTCGCTGACCGCCTATGAGAATGCCCTGCAAGGCAGCAACAGCTCGTTGATCCTGAGCCCGGACTCGGAGTTCTTCAACTACCTTGCTTCTCCGACCGGGCGTCGGGCACCGGCAGCTGCGGCCGCTGAGTGATGGGCATGATCCTTCTGGCCTTCGGGCTGGTACTGATTGTCGAGGGGCTGGCCTATGCGCTGGCCCCTTCGCTTATAGAACGCATGCTTGAGGCGCTGCGCGCGTTGCCGGAACAGGCGCGGCGGCTGGTCGGGCTGCTTTGTGTGGTCAGTGGGCTGGTGCTGCTGTGGGGCGCATATCAGGTCGGTTTTTGATGCGATGGTTTCACGCACCGGTGATTTCCCCGCGATCCCGAGTTGCGGGCCGGGACAAACTGACTACATTGGTTGCAAAGAAGGGCATCCGGGTGATGCCAACAGAGAATTAGTCAACAAGGAGACCCCAAGTGCAGGCTAAGGCGCGCAGTGTGTCCGTCCGACGGGACGATTTTGTTATGAAGATGCGGCTGATGTGGCTGACCTTAGTGGGGGTGCTGCTGGTTTTGGCTCAATCGGTGTCCGCGCAGGCGCGGGGTGATAGCCTGGCGCCGCTGGCTGAACAGATTAGCCCTGCGGTGGTCAATATCACCACGTCGACGCTGATCGAAGGCCAGACTGGCCCGCAAGGGATCGTGCCTGAGGGCTCACCATTCGAAGACTTTTTCCGAGAGTTTCAGGATCGCAATGGCGGGGACAATGAAAATCGTCCACGTCGCAGCAATGCGCTGGGCTCGGGCTTCGTGATCTCGGAAGACGGCTATATCGTCACCAACAATCACGTGATTGCCGAAGCCGATGAGATATTGGTCGAGTTTTTTCCCGGTGATGGCCAGCCCGCGAAAGATTTGGTTGCCAAGGTAATCGGCCGGGACGAAAAGACCGACATCGCGCTGCTGAAAGTCGAGGCGGAAGGGCCGCTGAAATACGTGCAGTTCGGTGACAGCGACATTGCCCGCGTGGGCGATTGGGTGATCGCGATGGGGAACCCGCTGGGGCAGGGCTTTTCGGTGTCAGCAGGGATTATCTCGGCCCGGAATCGGGCGCTGAGCGGGTCATATGATGACTACATCCAGACAGATGCTGCGATCAACCGGGGCAACTCGGGTGGGCCGCTGTTCAACATGAATGGCGAGGTGATCGGCGTAAATACGGCGATCCTGTCGCCCAATGGCGGCTCGATCGGGATTGGTTTCTCGATGGCTTCGAACGTGGTGATCAAGGTCGTTGATCAACTGCGTGAGTTCGGGGAGACCCGTCGTGGTTGGCTGGGCGTGCGCATTCAGGACGTGACCGAGGATATGGCCGAGGCGATGGGGCTGGACAAACCCGGAGGTGCGTTGATCAGCGATGTACCGGACGGCCCGGCAAAAGAAGCGGGCCTGCTGGCCGGAGACGTGATCATCAGCTTTGATGGTGTCGAGGTCGAGGATACACGCGGTCTTGTGCGGCAGGTGGGAGAGACCACCGTTGGCAAATCTGTGCGTGTGGTCGTGCACCGTGATGGAGGCACCCAGACCGTGCTGGTGACGCTGGGCCGCCGCGAAGACGCCGAACGTGCCGAGAACGGCGAAGAGCCGGAAGCCGAAACGCCGACTGAGGAAGACAAGGATATTCTTGGCCTGACCATCGCTCCGCTGGGGGATAGCCAGCGCGAGGAATTGGGTCTGGATGCCGATGCCGAAGGATTGTTGGTGACCAATGTTGATGAATCCTCGGAAGCCTTTGAAAAGGGTCTGCGCGCCGGTGATCTTATCACTGAGGCGGGGCAGCAGAAGGTGACTTCGATCACTGATCTGGAGACGCGGATGGATGAGGCGCGTGAAGCAGGACGCAAATCTCTGTTGCTGCTGGTGCGGCGGGGCGGGGAACCCCGGTTCGTAGCGCTGAGCCTAGAATAATAAACTCAGCGAACAGATCCGAAATTAGAAGGTCGGGATATTTTCCCGGCCTTTTTCATACTTCGTTAAGAAAAAAGCCATATGCCGGGGAAGGCATATGGCTCTGTACAGGGAGAGGTCGGTGGACAGATATCGGGGATGATAAAACCGACCTCCTACGGTAACGGGATTGACCTTAGGGCAATCTTAAAGCTGCGTATGTGAAGCGGATCACATCTGTGCCGAAAATTTAGATTAAATCGGATTCGGCCAGTTGCCGCAGCGCGTCAAAGTCGTGGATCTGCAGCCCGCCGCGCGAAGCTTCGACGACATTGTCGCGTTTCCATGTCGAAATGGTCTTTGACACTGCCTCACGCGTCGCACCGACAAATTCGGCCAATTCGCTTTGCGAAAGCGTGATACGTGCCGTTGGGCTGTCCTGTTGTCCTGCCAGGTGCAAAAGCTTGCGCGCCAGTCGGATCGGCATCGGCAGGAATACCTGCTCGTTCAATTGAGCGCCCATATAACGCATGCGAAGACCGGCCAAGCGGATCAGATCCACCGCAAGGTCAGGATGTTCCCGGATCTGCGCCATCATGTCTTTCTGGCGAACGCGCAGGACTTTGGAGGGCTCAGCTGCTGTTACGGTTGCGGTGCGGGGACCGCTATCGAACAACGCGATTTCCCCGAACACCTCACCTGGGCGCATCATGCTGAGAGACAGCTTGCGCCCGCTCGACGCAAGAAATGACACTTCGAGCGCACCGGAAAGAATGGCATAGAGCGCATCGCCTTCATCGTCCTGCTCGAACAGGACATCGCCCCGATCTAATGTGACTTCGGTGGCCTGGGCTGCCAACATGGTGCGCAGCTCTTCAGAGGCTTCGGACAGGAATCCACTGTTGGGAAATGCCATCATTCGGGCGCTGATCTCCGAGGTTGAGTGGTGCGGGTGGTGACCCAACTTTTCACAGCTTCAAGCTTAAGCCAAGAAATTTTGTTAGCTTGTTACGCTTGGGCAAGAACAGTTATTGCTTGTCGGGATCATCCATATAGCTTTGCAGCAGGTGGAACTGCATCATCAGAAACGCCATCAAGGCAATGGGAAAGCCGAAGGTTTCGATCTTGACCCATAGGTCCGTTGACATCGTGCGCCAGACCAATTCATTGGCTGCGGCCAGTACAGCGAAACAGGCACACAGACGCCGGGTGAGGATCATCCAGCCCTCGTGCTGCATGGGTAGCATCTCGTCCAGAACATATGCCAGGTAGGATTTCCCCTGCAAAAGCCCGATCCCGAGGATGGCGGAAAAGAAGCCATAGACCAGCGTTGTTTTCATCTTGAAAAACCGCTCATCATTGAACCACGCGGTGAGGCCGCCGAAGAAAATCACCATGAATGCGGTGAAAATCTGCATACGGCTGAGTTTGCCCGTCAGGTACCAGAGGATGCCCATGGCAGCCAGCATCAGCGGCACGAACAGGATGGTGGCGACGATGAACCCAGAATACTCGGTGCCGCCGATCACGAAATTGTCATCACGCAGGCGCAGGTAGATGAAGAAGAAGGCCAGTGGGGGGCCAAGTTCCAGTACCTGTTTGAGGAATGGGTTGATGTCTTTTTTCTCTGCCATGATTCCAACCTGCTGCTTACCCGCCCATTTCAACTATTACTGCGCCGAGTGCAATCAATGCCATCAACGCAATGCGTCTGGGGCCGACAGTTTCTTTCAGCACCAGCCAGCCGATGAGTGCTGCGAAAACGGTGGAGGTTTCACGCAGGACCGCCGCCTCTCCGACCTTGTCCAGTCGCGTGGCGAGCATGATGGCACCGAAGGACATCGGCGCGATGATGCCGCCCGCGAACCCGCGAAGCATCAGAGGTCCGAACGCAGGGCGGTGGATCATTGCGCGGTATCTGAGCGCAGCATAGATCGGCATCGCGGCCCCGTCGATCATGAAGAACCACGCAAGGAAGGTGAACGGGTCGGCCGTAGCGCGGATACCGTAGGCATCATAGGTCGTATAGAGCGCCACGAAGAGGCCCGTGACGACCGCCAGCACAAGCGCGATTTGCAGCGTATCTCGATTAGTCTCAAGGTAGCGCAGGTTATAGGCGGCAAGGCCGAAGATACCCGCAAGAAGCGTCGCGACTCCAAGCCATTGGATGGCCGAGAAGGTTTCACCGAACAAAAGATAGGCTCCGATCACGGTGAAGAGCGGGCCAGTACCGCGCACGACCGGATAGACAACGGTATAGGAGCCTTTGGTGTAGGCCATCGCCTGCAGCACTTTATAGCCGATATGGATCAGCCAGACGACGCCAAAGATCGGCCACATGTAAGGTTCGGGCCATGGCACGATGAAGAAGGCGAATGGCATCGCCATAAGGCAGTAGCAGGCATCGATCGCCCCGCGCGACATCCACGGGTCGTGGCGGCCTTTTTGCAGTGCACCGAAAACCGCATGCAGGAAGGCCGCCATCAGCGCGAGCGCGAGGGCGAGTTGGTGGCCTGCTTCGGTGCCTTCGAGGGAGATCAGCCAGTCGCTCAAATCGGGGCTTTCGCTTGGGCGGAGAGAGTGGGGGGCTGTCTGCCCCCCACGCCCCCCGAAGGTATTTTCGGCCAGATGAAGGGGCGGATCAGGATTGTAAGCCCGTCAGGGCGGCGGCGAATTCTTCGGGATCAAACGGGGCGAGGTCGTCGATTTGCTCACCGACACCAATGGCGTGGATCGGAAGGCCGAACTTGTCGGCGAGGGCGACCAGCACGCCGCCTTTGGCTGTGCCGTCCAGTTTGGTCATCACGAGGCCCGAGACATCGGCCAGTTTGCGGAAGGTTTCGACCTGACTGAGGGCGTTTTGCCCGGTGGTGGCGTCCAGCACCAGCAGAGTGTTGTGCGGTGCGGTGTCGTCAACCTTGCGGATGACGCGGACGATTTTGGCCAGCTCTTCCATCAGGTCGGCGCGGTTTTGCAGGCGGCCTGCGGTGTCGATCATCAGAAGGTCAGCACCTTCGTTCTGGGCCTTGGTCAGTGCATCGAAGGCGAGCGAGGCAGGGTCGGACCCTTCGGGTGCCGTCAGTACGGGCACGCCTGCGCGGTCACCCCAGACCTGCAGCTGTTCGACGGCGGCGGCGCGGAATGTGTCTCCGGCGGCGATGACGACTTTCTTGCCGGCGGCTTT
Source organism: Ruegeria sp. I3 (assembly GCF_056532525.1). Taxonomy (NCBI): domain Bacteria; kingdom Pseudomonadati; phylum Pseudomonadota; class Alphaproteobacteria; order Rhodobacterales; family Roseobacteraceae; genus Ruegeria; species Ruegeria sp. I3. The sequence continues at coordinate 65,175 of NZ_JBQFNI010000006.1, forward strand.
GAACTGGCTGGCTAGCTTACCGATTGTCGTAGTTTTGCCCGAACCGTTGACGCCAACAACCAGCACCACTTGCGGGCGTTTGGGGTAGATCGGCATTGGTTTGGCCACGGGTTCCATCACGCGGGCAACCTCCTGCGCCAGCAGCTGTTTGATTTCCTGGGTCGAGAGTTTGCGGCCAAAGCGGCCCTCGGCCATGTTGGACGTAACGCGCAAGGCGGTGTCGACGCCCATATCCGAGGCGATCAGAAGCTCTTCGAGTTGCTCCAGCATGTCGTCATCCAGCGTGCGGCGGACAACGGTCTTGGATTCATTTCGGCCGAACAGGCGACCCATCAAACCCTTGGATTCTGGAACCTCTGGGGGTGGAGGCGCCGGTGTGGGATCAGCCGGGATCGGAGCGGGAGGCTCGACCGGTTGGGGCGCGGGCGTGGGTTCCGGCACTTCGGGAACCGGTTGCGGTTCGGGCTCAGGTTCGGGGATCACCGGATCAGGATTTGGGGTTTCCTCGCCGCCATCCTCGACGATTGCATCCAGCCCCTCTTCGAGGCGCGATGAGGATTTGAACAGCTTGTCCTTGAGCTTTGAGAAAAACGCCATTTTTGATCTCCGCAGGTGTTCCCCTCACCTAATGTGGAATGAAGGCAGTTGCAAAGGGTCAGGTGAAGGCGATCAGAAACCCGGCTTGGGCCGCCCAGTAAAGCGGCCAGACCAGATAGGGCGTAAGCTTCAGGGCCGGGTGATTGTCAGGTAACAGGAACTTTTCAGTCGCAAGCGCCAGGTCCGAGGCGATGAAGGCCATTGCGGCGGGAAGGGCCCAGCGTAAGGCTCCAGTTTCGGGAAGGGCAAGAACGGTGATGCCCATGCCCAGGATGATTGGAATATAGGCGAGGACGGGGATCTTGAGGTCTCCGGCGCGGGGGGCGAGCAGCGTGGCCATAACGATGCCCAGGATGATCAGGGACCAGAAGATCGCGGGGTGGTCGAAGATCAGTTCAGGGTTGCTGCTGGGGCTCGTCAAAAACAAGGCGATATAGGCCAAATGCCCCGCAGCAAATGCACCGATGCCTGCCATGAATGTGCTGTCGGTTTCGCGTGACAAAAGGGCATCGCCTATCGCGCAGAAGGTAAGGGCGAGGATCAGGAGCCATGGCGCGCTTGCCAGTATGGCGACGCCTGCCAGCAGCACGACCGATGCTGTTTTCAGCATGCTACGCAGGGTGCCGGCCGGGCGCGCGGTAAGTGGCAGGTAGGCCAGCGCGCAGGCCGCCGCAATCCAGAAAAGAAGTGTCGTCATGGTGCGTCCCCGATGTTTTTGAGTCAATCATCGCCATGATCTCGGCGGTGCATCAAGGCGTGACGTGGAGTTATCTTGCCGATCGTCGCAATGTGGAAAGGTTGAATGGCACTTGTGGGCTGCTTCTGACACAGTGTGGCCATGATCCGAACTTGCTTGATTCTACTGACCCTTGCCTCACAGCCCGTTGCGGCGCAGTCGCCTCTGACAGGGCCTGAGTTTGATGCGTATACGCGTGGAAAAACCTTGTATTACGGGTTCGACGGGCAGGCCTACGGAGTCGAACGGTATCTGCCAGACCGCCGAGTCATCTGGTCATTTCTGGATGGCAATTGCATGAACGGAGTCTGGTACGAGCAGGAAGATCAGATCTGTTTCATCTATGAGGATCAACTGGCGCCGCAATGCTGGGTTTTCTGGCAATCCGGGGGCGGATTGATCGCGCAATTCGAGGGCGATCCGACAGCGACCGAGTTGTACGAGGCCGAGGATATTGGCGAAGAGATGTTGTGCTACGGACCGGATGTCGGGGTCTGAAATGGTCGCAGGTCTTCATAGTCCAGCATGACGTGATGTTGAAACGCGGGCCTTTCGGTTAGCCGTTCATAGTATCGACGCAAATGCGGTAACGGTGCGCGGACGATGTCGATATCGTAGTAGCGGTAAAGAACGTGGCCGAACTGTATATCCGCCAGTGTAAAATGCTCACCCGCAAGGAACGTGTTTTGGTCCAGCTCCTTGTCTGCGATTGCCAGTTTGATTTCCAAATCGCTGACAGCCCGACGGATCGCTGTTTGATCCTGCTGTTCAACGGGTGTTCGCACAATTTGCCAGAACACCGGAACGGTAAACGCCATCGCCACGTTGAGTTTCGCCCATTCGGCCCATTTGTCGATCGTGGCGCGCCGGGTAGGATCTGAAGGCCAGAATGCCTGATCGCCATATTGGGTGGCCAGATATCGCAGGATGGCGCCGGTTTCCCAAAGCGGTGGGTTGTCGCCATCTTGCAGGACGGGGATGGATTTGTTTGGGTTCAGTGCCCGAAACGCTGCAGAGTCCAGCTCGCCGAAGCGATGGCCAAGATCGTGACGCTGGTATTCTAGGCCAAGCTCACCCACGCACCACATTAGGGCCTGAACGTTTGAGGATGTTTTACGGCCCCAGATCGTCAACATCGGTCAGAACAACGATCCCTGATCAGGAGGTGCCTGTTTGGATTTCTTGGGTGGCGCCTTGCCCGCAGCCCCGGTGCTGAGGCGACCGTCAGCGAATTCGATCTCAAGAACAGCGTGACCGGAGGCTTGAGCTTTGGTTGTGATGACCTCTCCTTCGGCGCGCACCACGGCGTAGCCACGCCCAAGCGTCGCTTTGTAGCTCAGCGTTTCGCGCAGGCGGTCGGTGGCCTCCATCTGCTGGCGCAGGCGGTCCAGCCGGGTGGATTGTGCGGCATTCAAACGCTCGTACAGGCGATTCAGAGCGTCGCGGCGTGTTTCCAGCTCGCGCTGGATCGGGCGCAGTGACAGGCGTGAGGACAGGTTGCGCCAGCGATCGCGGCGGGTTTCGACAAAGCTGCGCAGGGTCGAGGGGCGCAGGCGGGCCGCACTGTCCAGCAGTTTGACGCGGCGGTTCTGAACACCCCGGATCAGCGCGTTGGGCAGGCGTTCCGAGATTTGGTCGAGCCTTTGGCGCGGGCTTTCCAGCAGTGTATCGGGGCGGGGCAGGGCTCGGGACAGGTCGCGCAGACGCTGGCTGCGGCGTTGCACGGCATCCGTGGAGGCGCGCGACAGGCGGGCCCCTTGTTCGTTGGTCCAAGCCAGCAGTTCCATGCGGACCGGTACGGCAAGTTCGGCAGCGGCGGTTGGCGTAGGCGCGCGGCGGTCCGAGACATAGTCGATCAGGGTGGTGTCCGTCTCGTGCCCGACGGCCGAGATCAGCGGGATTTCTGAGGCTGCAGTCGCGCGCGCGACGCTTTCTTCGTTGAAGCCCCAGAGGTCTTCTATGGACCCACCGCCGCGCGCGACGATAATCAGGTCGGGTCGCGGGAGGGCCCCGCCCGGTGTGAGTTGATTGAAGCCTTCGATGGCGCGGGTCACTTCGGGGGCACAGTTTGCCCCCTGAACCGCGACGGGCCAGATCAGTACTTTGCGCGGGAACCGATCACGCAGCCGATGCAAGATGTCTCGGATCACCGCACCGGAGGGCGAAGTGACAACGCCGATGATCTGCGGCAAGTAGGGCAGGGGTTTCTTGCGTTCAGCCGCAAACAAGCCTTCGGATTCGAGCTGCTTTTTGCGCTTTTCCAGCAATGCCATCAGCGCGCCTTGCCCGGCGACGGCGACTTCATCGACATTCAGGTTGTATTTCGACTGGGCCCCAAAAGCTGTCAGGCGCCCGGTGACGACAACCTCGAGGCCTTCTTCGGGAACAACTGAAAGACCAGAAATCTGCCCTTTCCAAGTTGTGCAGGCCAGCACGTTCCGGTCGTCCTTTATGTCGTAATACAGATGACCCGAACGGGCCTTGAACACGCGGCCCACTTCTCCACGCACACGGATTCGGCCAAAGGTGCCCTCGAGCGTGCGCTTCACCTCGCCTGAGATGTCCGAGACAGTGTATTCGGGGGTGTTCTGACCCGGAATCGGGTCATCTAGCAGGTCGGACATTTCAGCGCCTTGTGTCAAATCTCTGCGCAGCTTAGAACGCCGCGCAGGCAAGGCCAAGCAGATCGGAGCGTTTCATGAATATCCTCATTCTCGGCAGCGGTGGACGCGAGCACAGTCTGGCTTGGGCGGTGATGCAAAACCCCAAATGTGATCGCCTGATTGTGGCGCCGGGGAATGCCGGGATCGCCCAGATCGCAGAGTGCGCGGCGGTGGACATTGAGAATGGCGGTGCTGTGGTCAACTTTGCCGAGGAAAACGCGATTGATTTCGTGATCGTTGGCCCCGAAGCGCCTTTGGCCGCAGGGGTCGCTGACCGGCTGCGCGAAGCGGGTGTGCTGGTTTTCGGGCCCTCGGCAGAAGCGGCGCGGTTGGAGGCCTCAAAAAGTTTCACCAAGGAAATCTGTGACGCATCCGGCGCGCCGACGGCGGCTTATGCCCGGTTCGCCGAGGCTGAGCCCGCCAAGGAATACATCCGTGCGCAGGGTACCCCGATCGTGGTCAAGGCCGATGGGCTGGCTGCCGGGAAGGGCGTGATCGTTGCGATGGACGAGCAAACCGCCCTGGACGCGATTGACGATATGTTCGGCGGAGCCTTTGGTGGCGCGGGGGCCGAAGTGGTGATCGAGGAGTTCATGGAGGGCGAGGAGGCGTCTCTGTTCGTGCTCTGTGACGGAGAGGATATCCTGTCGATCGGCACAGCGCAGGATCACAAGCGCGTCGGCGAGGGCGATACCGGGCTGAACACAGGGGGTATGGGCGCCTATTCTCCGGCCCCGGTGCTGAGCGCCGAGATCGAGGCCCTTGCGATGGATCAGATCGTGCGCCCGACGGTGGCCGAGATGAAGCGGCGCGGGACACCGTTTCAGGGTGTGCTCTACGCCGGTTTGATGATCAAGGATGGTCAGCCCAGGTTGGTGGAGTACAACGTGCGGTTCGGAGATCCCGAATGTCAGGTACTGATGATGCGCCTTGGCGCTCAGGCCATGGACCTGATGCACGCGGCGGCCGAGGGTCGCTTGGCTGAGACGCGGGTGAACTGGGCCGACGATCACGCCATCACGGTCGTGATGGCGGCAAAGGGGTATCCTGGTTCTTATGAAAAAGGCACTGTGATCAACGGCCTGGGCGATCTGGTCGAGGATAGTAGCAACATGGTATTCCACGCGGGGACAAAAGCGGCTGATGGAAAGGTTCAGGCTTCGGGCGGACGCGTTCTGAATGTGACTGCGCGTGGGGAAACGCTGAAAGACGCACGCGACCGGGCGTATGACATGGTTGAAGGTGTTGATTGGCCTGAAGGGTTCTTCCGTCGCGACATCGGCTGGCGCGCGCTTTAACTCAGTAGTCGGGCTGCGCCCGTCTTGAATATTTGTGAGCGAGGGGCCAGCCCCTCGCGCTCCCCAAGAGATTTATGGCCAGATGAAGGGCGGATCAGCACTTTAGTGCGTTGGACAGATCTGTGAGACTGTTGAGTGGTCCGTGGTCTTTTTGTCGCCAGCCCTTGCTGTACGAGACGCCTATGATCCGCGACCAGTCGGCGCTGGCGAGGATCAGCTCTGGGTGCGTTTCGCATTGGCGCAGGCCGCCTGAAATGAAATCTTCTCCGATCCTGTGATTGGTAAGGCCAGGGATTGTGGCGATTTCAATGAGTTCACCGTCTTTGTAACGCCAGATGCGCAGAGTTTTGGCAAGGTGTGGGCGGTCGACATAGGCGATCTCCACATGTCCATCACCGTCCAGATCGGCGGCACCGATGGGGGCGAGCCAGCGGTTGCGCGTGCCGATATAGGGGGTGGCGGCGATTTTTTGACCATTGACGTCATAGATCGCCAGTTGAGCACCCGTATGCTGCTGGGTCTCTACAACGATGACTTCGGGCAACCCGTCCTGATCGATATCGGCCAGGCGTGGGGCAAGATCTTCGAATACGCGGTCTTCAGGCAGACGTATTGTAACGGTCGAGCGTTTGGAGCTATCGACTTTTCGCCGCACCGCCGAGGAAAGACTTGTACCGACGCCGATTTCCAAAGCACCGTATTCGATGGCGTCGCCAAGCACCCCATGGGCGTAGCGTGTTGTTGGTTCCGTGAAGCGAGCAGATACTTTGGTTTCGCCGCTGGCTGCGGGCATATTCCCCGTTAGCCAAATGCAAACCATCAGAACAGCGCCGCGCGCCCGATGGTGCCAAAGGCGGTTGGGCTGGCGCGGCGCATCAGAGTGCATCAGATCTGCTTTTCGGGCATCTGCACAACCAGACCATCAAGCGCGTCGGTGACCTTGATCTGGCAGGTCAGGCGCGAGCGGGCCGGGTCGGGTTCATAGGCGAAGTCAAGCATGTCTTCTTCCATGTCGTCCTTGGCGGGGATTCTCTCGACCCAGTCAGGATGAATATAGACGTGGCAGGTCGAGCAGGCGCAGGCGCCGCCGCAATCGGCCTCGATGCCGGGAATGTTGTTGTCACGGGCCCCTTCCATGACTGTCAGTCCGTTGGCGACCTCGACTGTATGTTCGGTACCGCCATGCTCGACATAGGTGATCTTTGCCATTGCGTGCGTCTTCCTTTTGCGATGTTCGAGAGCTTTCTTAGTGAAGGGAATTAGGTGATTCCAGTGGCAATTGCGACTCTGGATGCCGTGTTTGGAGTTTTGCGGCTTTGGTAAGGCTAAGTTTGCGTGCCTGGCGACGCGATTGCAGGGAAACACTGAGAAAACGAATTTGCCTGATGAGTGCTACCAGCGCCCGGACGCGCCCCCGCCACCAGATCGACCGCCGCCGAAACCGCCCCCGCCAGAGCTTTGGGAAACCTGAGGGATATAGTAGCTGGTTTCTTCAGCGTAATCGCATTTTAAGCATTCGATCCGGCGAATACCCGAACCGGCCCTCGTTGTACTTGCGGAGAGCGTGATGCGTCGCCTCTGGCGCAGACTGCGGTTCCCACATTTTGGGCAGGTTCGAAGTCGTACCAGACCATCACTTATGAAATTGCGGCCTTTGAGCATCATAATCATCATGGCAAAGAGGCCAAATATCCAGAGACCTAGATCATCATTTGTTTTCTTGGCGGGCGCGGCCTCGCCAGTGCGAAAAGGCTGTATGATCTGATCTATGATAGCCGTAGTGCCGGCCTTGATCCCGATTGCATAATTGTTTGCTTTGAAGGCCGGGAGGAATTGCGTGTCAACAATGCGTTCCGCGGCGTGATCCCAGTCGCGCCCATAGGCGGCGCCAAGCTCGACTCGCATAGCCCGGTCATCCCGTAAGACCATCACAAGCACACCATCGTTTCGAGAAGCGTCGCCGATCCCCCAGTGGTCAAAAAGCCCGGTGGCAAACTGTTCGAGCGTCAGACCGTCGGCATAGTCGCCTTGAGTGCGCAGTGTCAGGATGGTCATTTCGACCCCTGTCTCGCGTTTGAGCCCATCTAGTTGCTCAGCAAGTGCCTCCTCGTCCAACGGGCTGAGCAAATTGGCAAAGTCGTTGACGGTCGTGCTTTGATAGTCGGGATAAGTTTGCCCAAATGCAGTATTGGCCCAAATCATTAATAAGACGAAAACAATTCTCATGGCTACCCGCGTGTTTTTCGGAAGCGTATCACCGAGCGACACAATAGCAACCGGGATATGGCCCGACCCTGGAAGGTTGTGTGTCAAATGCCGATGATGGTTTTCGGTAACGATTACCGCCTGAACAATACCCCCTGCGACTGCCGGTCCCGATGATCCCCGCGCAGTTCTGCATGTAAGGCTCGGCCTGCCTGCACGCTGGGTCGGGCGCTCATCATGTCCAGCCAACGGGTGAAATGCGGTTTGTCCTCAAGCACCTGTTGCTGGCCTTCCCATAGGCTGGCCCAGCCCCAGATCGACATGTCGGCGATGGAGTAGAAATCGCCGGCGACGTATTCGTTTTCGGCCAGCCTGCGGTCGAGCACGCCGTAGAGACGCCCGACCTCACTGCGATAGCGGTCTTTCGGATAGGGATGGTCTTGTGGCGGGTCCAGATGTGGGGCGTATTTAAGGAAGTGATGCGCTTGGCCGGCCATCGGGCCTACGCCGCCCATTTGCCACATCAGCCATTCCTCGACTGCGATCCTGTCACGTTCGGTATTGCCGTAGAACCGCCCGGTCTTGCGGGCGAGGTACATCAGGATCGCGCCGCTTTCGAAGACCGAAACAGGCGCGCCGTCAGGGCCGTCCGGGTCGACGATGGCGGGCATACGGTTGTTAGGCGAGATCTTTAGAAACTCGGGATCGAACTGGTCGCCCTTGCCGATGTTGATCAGGTGGGTTTTGTAGGGCAGCTCCATCTCTTCCAGAGCGATGGACACTTTCCAGCCGTTGGGCGTGGGCCAGAAATAGAGTTCAATCATGGGGCCTCCTTGAGTTTGTGTGATCATGAAGCTTTCTGCACAAACGGCAAGAGCGCGCCCGGCCGTGTTACGAAAGCGTGACCGGTGATCAGTCGGGCTTGACGTGTTCCGGGGCGGGGCGTAAACGCATCTTCATTCATGTGGCGATTTGTTACCGGATTGCGGGCCACGTTAAACAACACCGCTAAAAGGTCAGGATGAAAGACCCCTTTCGCTTGGCCGCGTCTGGGGTTTTTTGTTTGCCTCCAATGCGGGGCTGAAAGGAATGAGATGAGCGAGAGCTGGAACAAACGCACCCAAGCCGTCCATGGCGGCATCCGTCGCAGTCAGTACAATGAGGTTTCTGAGTCGATCTTTCTGACGCAGGGGTTTGTCTACGATAACGCCGAGCAGGCCGAGGCCCGGTTTATCGAAAGCGGCCCGGATGAGTTCATCTATGCCCGTTATGGCAACCCCACCGTGTCGATGTTCGAGCAGCGTATCGCAGCTTTGGAAGGCGGCGAGGATGCGTTTGCCACCGCTTCAGGTATGGCCGCTGTGAACGGTGCGCTGACTTCGATGCTGCAGGCGGGCGACCATGTGGTTTCAGCCAAGGCGCTTTTTGGGTCCTGTCTGTATATCCTCGAAAACATCCTGACGCGTTATGGCGTTGAGGTGACCTTTGTAGACGGCACCGATCTGGACGCGTGGGAGGCCGCGATCCGGCCTGACACCAAGGCAGTGTTTTTTGAATCCATGTCGAACCCGACGCTTGAAGTGATCGACATCACGTCCGTGTCTAAGCTGGCCCATGCGGTGGGTGCGGTTGTAATCGTGGACAACGTGTTCTCGACACCCGTGTTCTCGCGCGCGATCGAACAGGGAGCCGACGTGGTGGTCTATTCGGCGACCAAGCATATTGACGGGCAGGGCCGGGCGCTGGGCGGCGTGATCATCGGCACCAAGGAATTCATCCGTGGCACGGTCGAGCCTTACATGAAGCACACCGGCGGTGCGCTTAGCCCGTTCAGCGCTTGGATCATGGTCAAAGGTCTTGAAACTATGGCCCTGCGTGTGAATGCGCAAGCTGACAGCGCACAGAAGATTGCAGAAGCTTTGGAAGGGCATTCGGCGCTGGAGCGGACGCTGTATCCCGGGCTGAGAACCCATGCGCAAAACGCGTTGGTGCAAGAGCAGCTGGGCGGCAAGGGCGGTACGGTTCTATCGCTGGACATCAAGGGCGGCAAAGCGGCGGCGTTTGCTTTCCTGAATGCGCTGACGATCCCTGTGATCTCGAATAATTTAGGCGATGCCAAGTCGATCGCAACCCACCCGGCCACCACAACGCACCAGCGTCTGAGCGACGAACAACGCGATGAGTTGGGTATCACGCCGGGCCTGATCCGCCTTTCGGTGGGGCTGGAAGATGCCGATGATCTGCTCGCGGATATCGAACGCGCTTTGGCCGCCTCGCAGAGCTAGGACAGCGCCTATGACCCATGATCAGGCGGGTGTGATCCGCCTGATCGGGCGCTTTTGGTTGAAAAGTGACGGTTTTTTCCATCTAATTTCGATCCGGGATGATATTTGGCGCGTATCGTTCCGGACTGGTAATTAAACCTCGGTGGTATATAACCGTCGGCCTAGCAAGGGATCCGTGCCAATGAACATTCATCCGCGCGACATCAACGAGACACCCGATCACGATCAGGTCGCAGCAGCGCTCAAGGTGCTGCGCGAATGGGCGAAATCAGCCTCGGCGGCCGAGATCAGTCAACTGGACCCGGCCATTGCGCAGCTTGTCCCGGGGCTGTTGCCGTCAAACTATCCAGCCCTGTCGCGCGAATATCCCCAAGGGTTCGAGGCGGATGCAGCCTACAAGGCCACATTGCCGGATCTGCAAAACGGTCCGTCCAGCCTGATCCGGGGTTCGATGCAGCAGATCCAGCATGTCGGCATCTCGAATTTCCGTCTGCCGATCCGGTTCCATCGCAAAAGTGGTGCCGAGCTGACACTTGAGACCTCGGTCACCGGGTCTGTCAGCCTTGAGGCCGAGAAGAAGGGCATCAACATGTCTCGGATCATGCGGTCCTTCTACAAGCACGCCGAGCGCACCTTTAGTTTTGAGGTGATGGAGGCAGCGCTGAACGACTATCTGACTGATCTGGATAGTTTGGATGCGCGCATACAGATGCGGTTTTCCTATCCCGATCGGATTGAGAGCCTGCGTTCGGGCTTGTCCGGATACCAGTATTACGACATCGCGCTGGAACTGGTTGATCAAGGCGGAGAACGTCTGAAGATTATGCATCTGGACTATGTCTATTCGTCCACATGCCCCTGTTCATTGGAACTGAGCGAACACGCGCGCGCAACCCGCGGGCAGTTGGCGACGCCGCATTCCCAGCGCTCGGTGGCGCGGATTTCGGTGGTTATCGATTGCAACGCCGATTGCCTGTGGTTCGAAGATCTGATCGCGCTGTGCCGCCGCGCGGTTCCAACCGAAACTCAGGTGATGGTCAAGCGCGAAGATGAACAGGCCTTTGCCGAACTGAACGCGGCCAATCCCATATTCGTGGAAGATGCCGCGCGTCTGTTCTGCGCCGAGCTGCAGGCCGATCATCATGTCGGCGATTTCCGTGTGATCGCCAGCCATCAGGAAAGCCTGCACAGCCATGATGCGGTCTCGATTCTGACCGAAGGTCCAACCTTCGAATCCGCGAGCCTGGACCCGCGTTTGTTCACGACGCTGTTTCATGTGGGCTGATTGACCCTGCGGAAGCTGCTGGAAAAACAGTCAAAAATCCTGCATGGGCGCTTTTTTGCCGCATTGCAGCAAGAAATGCTGCATCTGCACCTTGAATTGCGCTAGATTGTCCCCGAGTGCAGCTGCTGCGCATCCGTAAAAACCGGGACGCGCAGCCCGAAAGGAAACCGGGACGTGCAACGCCTTGGACCGCCAACCTGCAAATCCGCCCGGACGATTGGGGCGGGCGGGGTCCTTTACTCATCTACCCGCTGCCTCGGTTTTATCAGGAGAGACATGCAATGAATCCGATTACTCAACCGCTTGAGTTTCAGGCAGCGGCCATCCGGATGGCCGGTTACGCAATGGCCAGTCAGATGGAGATCATGCAGATCATGACGCGCGCGGCCTTTGATCTGCCGATGGTACCTCTGCACGGACTGAAGACAGCCGAGGCACCCGCACCGGTTGCCCGCAAAGCGGCGACCCTAGCAACGCGAAAGCCAGCAAGACCGGCTGCAAAAGCCAAGGTTGCAGCAAAGCCTAAAGCCGCGCCGAAACCCAAAGCGGCACCAAAGCCAAAGGCGGCGGCTAAGCCTGCGGCGGCACCAGCGCCGAAAACGGCGGCTCCTAAGGTTGCGGCCGCTGCACCCAAGGCGGCCCCGGACGCCAAAACGGCTGTGAAAGCAGCACCGGCGAAGGCCAACGTATCTGCGAAATCCGCCTCGAAAGCGGCCAAGCCAGTATCAACGGCGGCCAAGCCGGTTGCGGAGTTCAAATCTTCAGCACAAGCCAAGGCACAACCGGCAGCCGCAGCGCCGAAAGCATCAGCAAACACGGCAAAAGCGGCGCCCAAGGCACCTGCGGCAGCTAAGCCCGCTCCAGCCAAGCCCGCTCCGGCAAAAGCTGCGCCTCAGGCCAAAGCGGCTTCGAAACCTGCCGCTGCAAAACCTGCGACGAAGAAACCCGCAGCTGCGTCGGCTGAGCAGGCCAAACCAGCACCGCGTCGTGCACGCGCCCCGTCGAAGCCACCCGCGATGCCGGGCGTTGAGATAAAATCCGACAGTTAACACGGATCATCTGCTTGACACCGTCGGGCTGGCGCGCCAACGCTGCCCGTCATGATGGATCTTCGCCCGGTCGGATATGTGATTGGCCTGCTGGTCGCCATTCTAGGGGCGACCATGCTGCTGCCCATGCTTGTCGACATGATCGAGGGGCGGGGCGAGTGGCATGTTTTCTTTGAAAGCGCGGTCATCACACTGCTGACCGGCAGTGTTCTTGCGATGAGTTGTTCCAACGGGGTGGGCGAAGGTCTGACCATCCGTCAGACCTTTTTGCTGACCTCGGGTGTCTGGGTGGCGTTGCCGGTTTTTGGCGCAATTCCGTTTCTGTTCGGCGAAACTGAACTGCGTTTCGTCGATGCCTATTTCGAGGCGATGTCGGGGCTGACCACCACAGGTTCAACCGTGATCTCGGGGCTCGACGAATTGCCACAGGGCTTGTTGCTCTGGCGGGGCGTTTTGCAATGGTTGGGGGGCATCGGAATCATCGTCGTGGCGATGGTGTTCCTACCCGAGCTGCGCGTTGGTGGGATGCAGATCTTCCGCTCGGAAGGGTTTGAAACCATGGGGAAAATTCTGCCCCGCGCGCAAGAGATCGCCGGGCAGATTTCCTTGATCTACGTATTTCTGACGGTGGTCTGCGCATTGGTCTATGCCGGTTTCGGCATGAGCTTTTTTGACGCCGTCGTACATGCCATGACCACAATCGCGACGGGCGGGTTTTCAAACTATGACAGTTCTTTCGCCCGGTTTTCGGGACCTCTGGAATATGCCGCTGCCATCTTCATGATCCTCGCGGCGCTGCCATTTGTGCGGTATGTGCAATTGGCCAATGGTCACACAAGCTCGTTGTGGAAAGACAGCCAGATTCGGGCGTTTCTGGCAACCATCGTGGTTCTGGTTGTGATCATGTCGATCTTCCTGACTTCGGTCTTTCCGCACCATTGGGAGCGGGCATTCCGCGAGTCGCTGTTCAACATCACATCGATCATTTCGGGCACCGGGTACGCGAGTGTCGACTATATGGGCTGGGGCAGTTTCCCGGTCATGTTGTTCTTCCTGATCGGATTGATTGGCGGTTGCGCGGGGTCCACCGCGTGTTCGATCAAGGTGTTCCGCTATCAATTGCTGTTTGCGTCGATTAAAACCCAGCTCAGCCGAATTCGTTCGCCGCATGGTGTGTTCGTGCCGCGCTATGATGGACGACCGATCAGTCGCGACGTGCTGACCTCGGTCATGAGTTTCTTCATGTTCTTTGCACTATCGATGGGGGTTCTGTCGTGGGCGCTGGCCCTGACTGGGTTGGACTTTATCACCTCGGTATCGGGGGCCGCGACGGCACTGGCTAATGTGGGGCCGGGACTGGGGGAACAGATCGGGCCAGCAGGCAACTTTGCGGGGCTGAATGACGGTGCCAAGTGGCTGCTGACGATTGGGATGCTGGTCGGACGCCTTGAACTGCTGGCTGTCTACGCAATCTTTACCGTTCAATTCTGGAGAGGCTAATGAAACGACCCCTTGGGGCGCAAATCTCGCACATGCTTAAGGATCGTGGCGTTGACGTGATCTTTGGCATACCGGGCGTGCATAATCAGGAAATGTATCGCGGTATCGAAGAGGCCGGGATCACGCATGTTCTGGCCCGGCACGAGCAGGGGGCCGGTTTCATGGCCGATGGATATGCCCGCGCGTCTGGCAAGCCGGGGGTGGCCTATGTGATCACCGGACCGGGCCTGTGCAACATCATGACGCCGATGGGGCAGGCTTATTCGGATTCGGTGCCGATGCTGGTGTTGTCTTCTTGCCTCGAAGAGACACAAGCACTGCGTGGCCAATTGCATCAGATGAAGGATCAACGCGCTGCGGCCGAGACAGTTACAGACTGGTCCTGTCAGGCGAACGATGCCAAGGCTGCCTATGGTCTGATCGAGCGCGCCTTCGAAGAGTTTGAGCTGTCGCGCCCGCGACCGAAACACATTCAGGTACCCATCGCGCAATTGGAGGCCGAGGCAGCGCCTGCACCTTTTCCAAACCAAACTGCCTTGCGCAACCAGACTGTTCCACCGGATGTGGCACCGGTTCTGTCGCTGCTGAATATCGCGCAGCGGCCTTTGTTCATATTAGGCGGCGGGTGCCGGTCTAACCTTTGGCGACAGATCCTGACCCAGTTGGGGGCGGCGTGCTTCACGACGTATGCCGGTCGCGGGCTGGCCGGGTCCGATTATCCGCTGGATTTCGGATCGATGCTGCCACGACCGGGCAGCGCCAAAGTAATTGCCTCGGCTGATCTTGTCGTTGTTGTCGGTGCTGAACTGGGCGAGGTTGATCTGTGGCGCCATGATCTGGGCCACAACGCAACTATGGTGCGTGTTGATCTGGACCCGCAAGTGCTGTCAGACCACCATCGTGCGGCTGTCAAACTGCAGGCAGATGGTGAGAGTTTTGCGCATGCGCTGTGGGCAGTGTCCGATCAGGTAAAACCAGCCGCTGGTTGGTCTGCGGACGAGGTGCGCGAGGCGCGCGCGCGCTGGCGGGCCGAGGTAGATGCCGAGCGCCCGGGCATTGTCCCCGTGGTCGATGCACTCAGGGCGGCCATGCCCTTGGATACGATGATTTATTCGGACATGACCCAATTCGCGTATGTCGCGAAAGAAGTCTGGGACATGGGCTTTCCTTATCATTGGCACCACCCGACTGGATTTGGCACGCTGGGGTACGCCCTGCCAGCCGGGATCGGTGGTGCAGTAGCACGGCGGGGCAAACCCACAGCGGTCATCGCGGGTGACTATGGTTTTCACTACACAATGCAAGAGCTTGGGGTTGCTGTCGAACTCGGCCTGCCGCTACCCATCATTCTGTGGGACAATGGTAAACTCAAAGAGATTGAAGAGAGCATGGTGCGCGGACAGATCGCGCCTAATGCGGTGATCGCGCGAAACCCGGATTTCTGCAAACTGGCCGAGGCGTTCGGGGCGCTGTCAGCTGCACCGAAGACGCTGGATGAGATGCAGGCCGCAGTGCGCGCCGCCTTTCAGGCCGAGGTTCCCACATTGATACGGGTCACACCGGATATCCTGTAAACCTATGAAAAAAGGCGTGCACCTTCGTGCAGCGCCTTTTCCCTGAACCTGATTGTTCAGTCCCAGCAGTGCACCAGAACGGTCATTCCGTTGGCTCTGCGGCTCAGTTCGTTGGGTGAAATCTGGGCTGAGCCTTGCGCGGGCTGACCTGAGATGCCCGCCTTGGTCAGAACCTCGGTCAGACGTGCCACATTCGCCGCAAGGCTGACCGAGTCGGGCAGGGTACGCCCATCGGAAGGGGCAGGTAGCAACATGCCAACAACGCTGCCGCTATCGTCAAAAACAGGTCCTCCCGCGTCGCCGGGCTGGGCGGACAGTGCAAGGCGTTTGACGCCATCTTCTCCATTCAGGCCGCGGATATCAGCGATTTCGCCAAAGGTCAGAGTAGGGGCACCCAACGCGCCTTCGTAAGAAAAGCCCGAAACAGCGACCTGAGACTGAATACGCGGAACGCCCGCGCGGAACTCGGCAACACTGATCGGGGCAAGGGTCTGGCTAGGACGCAGCACAGCGACACCAAGGTCGGCATCCTGCCAAGCCAGCTGAACCTCTTGGTCACCGTCCAGCGTGATGCGGGTGCAGCTTTCAGCGGCCTCGGTGACCGTCAGAACCGTACCATCAGCGTCGGCGAAGAAGCCCGATCGCGATAGCCGCGGTTTGCGGATTTGCAGTCCTGACATCAAATCGATGCGCTGGTCAGCATCCGCTCCGGCACCGGCATCTAGTACGGCATCGGTCGTGGCAAAGCTTGCGCGCATCGCGGCTAGAACTCGGGCGCGGCGAGCCTCATCCCCGGCAGGCCAGACCAGCGTGAAACCTTTGATCTTGCCGTCTTTCAGAGCTGCTTGCGTGAACGAGGTCATGCCATTTCCGCGCCCTTCAATCGTGAAGCTGTTGCCGCGCAGACTGCGCTCACCGTCCAGAGGAACGATTTCAAGCGACTGCATCACTTGATAAAGCGCCCGCAGGGTTGCGGCAGAGCCTTCCTGCGAGATCAGCAGCGCCTTGGCGTCCAGATCAGAAGTGGGGTTGAAATGGGCAAAGGGTGCCTCGTAACGGTCAAAGCCCAAGACGCCCATTGGCATATCCAGTTCGATTCCGGCTTGCGGGTCGGAATAGCGTGCCATCCCGACGCTGATCAGTGGAGCGTTGTAGTCATCCATCAGGGTTTTGCGCTGCAACGTGGTCAGAACGCCAGTCGCGTCGAACCCGTTGGAACGTTGCCAATCGCCCATCGAGCGGCGGGTGCCCTGACCAAAGGCTCCGTCAATTGTTGAATTGTAGAACCCGGCTGCCTGCAACGCGGTTTGCAGGTCTCTGCGCTCTTGCGCGGTCAAAAGGCGTTCGCCCTGCAGAGCCTGCGAACGGGTTTCATCTGCGTCCTGCAGGGTAAGACCGGCCAAGGGCTGCTCTGGTTGCGGCTCGGGCTGGATCGGGGCGGTGACGACGCCGCGGTTCAGGATGTTGGCACCGATGGGCCAGAACTGTTGCCCCAGCGCGCTGGAGAAGGCGATGAAACTGTCCGATGGGATCTGACGCTCGGCCCTGTAAACGCGCAGCACCTGTTCGGCGTCGTCGCGTAAATAGGGCCCGATAACAATGGCATACCAGCCGGAATTCAGCCGAAACCCGTTCACATCGGGCAGCGCGTTCGCATAGACCTGCGCCCGTTCCTGCGCCTCGCGCAGCGATGGCTGCGCCTCGATCTGAACAAAGACGCCCGCATCTTGCTGGGCAAAAGCGGCGCGCAGGCCGAAGAGGATAAAGAATGTAATAACCGTAAATACGCGTGTCATTGTCTGCCCGTGTTCTGCAGTGTTTTCACTTTGGCGCAGATTACGCGGAATCGCGGTCCGATTGCCATGCCCGGAATACGGGGAATTCTGTGTGTGGCCGCTCAGCGACAGAGTGGCCGATTGGCCCGTTGACGCCCTTGGATGCCTTGCATAGGAAGGGCCGAACCCACCGGAACCGGGCGCTTGGGCGTCCAAGGGAATTGTCATGACCGAACCCAATAGCGCACCACGTTCATTTCAAGAGATTATCCTAAGGCTTCAGTCCTATTGGGCGTCGAAAGGTTGTGCGATCCTACAGCCCTATGACATGGAGGTCGGCGCAGGTACGTTCCATCCAGCAACCACGTTGCGGGCTTTGGGGTCCAAGGCTTGGGCAGCGGCCTACGTTCAGCCCTCGCGTCGCCCGACAGACGGACGTTATGGCGAAAACCCGAACCGGTTGCAGCATTACTATCAGTATCAGGTTCTGATCAAACCCAGCCCGCCTGATTTGCAGGAACTGTATCTGGGCAGCCTCGAGGCCATCGGCATCGACATGGATCTGCACGACATCCGCTTTGTCGAGGATGACTGGGAAAGCCCCACTCTGGGTGCGTGGGGTCTGGGATGGGAGGTCTGGTGTGACGGCATGGAAGTCAGCCAGTTCACCTATTTCCAGCAGGTCGGCGGCCATGACTGTGCGCCGGTTTCCGGTGAGCTGACCTATGGTCTGGAACGTCTGGCCATGTATGTGCTGGGCATCGACCATGTGATGGACATGCCCTTCAACGATCCTCAGTCGCCCAGCCCGCTGACCTATGGCGACATCTTCAAGCAGACCGAAGAGGAATACGCCCGCTGGAACTTCGATATTGCCAATACCGAGGTCCTGCTGCGTCATTTCGAAGAGGCTGAAACCGAATGCGCGACCATTCTGGCGCAGGAACATGACGACCCGAAGACGGGCAAGCGCATCATCATGGCGCATCCCGCATATGATCAGTGCATCAAGGCCAGCCACATCTTCAACTTGCTGGACGCCCGCGGGGTGATTTCGGTTACCGAAAGACAGGCCTATATCGGCCGCGTTCGCGCATTGGCCAAGCAATGCGCCGATGCGTTCGTGCAGACCGAGGCTGCCGGGTTCGAAGTTTGATGCAGCGCCTAGGCCAGTCCGGGCAACAACGCCTTCAGGCCGTCTGCGATCATGCTGATAGCGATAGCCGCAAGGATCATGCCCATGAAGCGGCTCATTATCACTCGGGCATTGTCCGACAGCCGCTTAGCCAACGCCGATGCGTTCCAGAACGTGATCAAAAGCAAGGCCACCACGAACAGAAATACACCTGCATAGACAACGGCTTCGACCGGGGTTTTGATGTGGTGCGCATAAAGGATCAGTGTTGTGATTGTTCCGGGGCCGACCAGAATGGGAAAAGCCAAGGGATAGAACGCAACGGTCTCGGGCGCGGGATAGGATTTCTTTTCTCCGTCGGTTCCGTGATGCGAGCTGCTCTCGTTCCCGTTCAGCATGTTCAGGCCGATCATCAGTACAACAAGGCCACCGGCGACGCGCAGGTCATCGACGCTGATGCCAAAGAGCCCAAGCGCTTGACTGCCGATCGCAGCGAAGGCGCCACCGAGGATCGTGCAATAAAGCGCAGTCTTCACAGCCACTTTGCGTTGATCCGAAATGGGCAGGTCTTGCGTAACACTCAGGAACACAGGCAAGTTGGTAATCGGATTCATGATTGCAAAAAGCGCGCCAAAGAATCCGACGGCAAGAGTGGTTTCCATGCGAGTAGCCTCGTTTCTGACCGTACTGCTTGGGAACCTGTCTTATTTTCTATGAACTTGAAAGAGGTGGCGTAAACGATGACTGGAAAATTGGTTGCGCTAATCCTTCTGATTTCTGGAGTTCTGGCCGGTGCTGGCATGTATTACCTGCAGGTTTATGGGTTCTATTATGAGGTAGAACCGCGCCCGGGCCAGGATGTGGTCCTGCTGGCGCAAGGGGCGGAAGCGCCCGAAGCCATCGCCTATACTGGGTTTAAGGCCATTGACGCCGACAGTTCTCCGATCCGGTATCGGGCCTGTTTCGAAACCGAGTTGAGGCCGGATCAAATGGTGGATTTTACCCCTGTCGAGAACCCCGAGCCATTGACCGCGCCAGGGTGGTTTGACTGCTACGACGCAGTTGCGCTGGCCGACGTATTGAAATCGGGTCAAGCACAGGCTTTCTTGGGCACCAAGAACATCCATTATGGTGTCGACCGGATCGTTGCCATTACACAGGATGGTAAAGGCTACGTCTGGCATGCGCTGAACAATTGCGGTGAAAAGGCCTATGACGGCACGGTTGTGGGCGAGGAGTGCCCACCCAGGCCCGAGGGCTGATGCAGATGGGGATGGTCGTTGAGATACCGGAGTTCCTGACAGCAACGCTGGGCTTTGCGGTCTATCTGCTGGGGGCAGAGATCAACGCCCGTGTCGCACAATTGCGCAGCTTCAACATCCCCGAGCCGGTAACCGGGGGCCTTCTTGCCTCGCTCGTGGTATTGGCGCTGTATCTTGGTTTCGGCATTGAGCTATCCTTTGGCTTGACCGCACGAGACTTTCTATTGGTTCTGTTCTTTGCCGGGATTGGTCTAAATGCCCGTCTGTCCGATTTGATTGCGGGCGGCAAGCCTTTGCTTTTGCTTCTGATTTTGACGCTTCTGACCATCGTTGCGCAAAACGTGATCGGCGCTGCGGGGGCCGCGATGTTCGGTTATCCGGCGCAAGCCGGGGTGCTGTTCGGGTCTGCTGCGCTGATCGGGGGGCACGGAACCGCGATCGCCTGGGCCCCCGAAGTTGCGGGCGCCACCGGTTTGAGTGGCGCAACCGAGTTGGGGGTGGCCGTGGCCACATTGGGTCTCGTGCTGGCCGCATTGGTCGGGGGGCCGATTGCGCGGCTGCTGATCGAGGGGCGCAATCTCAGCCCCGAACGCCCCGGGGAAGAGCATACGGTGGGCCTGCCCAATGAGGTCGACCAGAAATCCGAGATTGATCATCTGACAATCATGCGGGTGCTGCTGTATCTCAACCTCGCGATCATTTCAGGCGCGATCCTGAGCGAAGCAATCAGCGCCGCAGGGCTGAAACTGCCGTTGTTTGTGCCCTGCCTTATCATGGGGATCGTGATTGCCAATCTCCGCGCCATGTTCGCGCCGAATGCCAAGCCGGTCTCACGCACGCCCTCGCTGGCGCTGATCTCGGAATTCGCGCTTGGTGCATTTCTGGCGATGTCGCTGATGAGCCTTCAACTGTGGACCATCGCCGAACTGGGCCTTGCGATTGCGGTGATCATGACCGCCCAGACCCTGTTTGCCGTGGTGTTCGTGATCTGGGTTCTGTTTCCGTTGATGGGATCGAATTACCGCGCCGCCGTTCTGGCCGCCGGGTTCGGGGGGTTCGCTCTGGGTGCTACCCCCACAGCTATCGCAAATATGACCGCCGTAACCAAGCGATATGGCCCGTCGCCTATTGCCTTTATCGTACTGCCCCTTGTATCCGCATTCTTTGTGGACATCGCCAATGCCATCGTCATCCAGACGATTGTAAATTTCTAAGGACCGAAAATGCCCGACCTGCTGATCGAACTGTTTTCCGAGGAAATCCCCGCGCGCATGCAGACTCGCGCCGGTGAAGACCTGAAAAAGCGGATCACCGATGGTCTGGTCGAAGGCGGTCTGACCTATGCCTCTGCCGCTGCACTGACGACGCCGCGTCGCCTGACGCTGGCGGTTGAAGGCCTGCTGGCGGAAAGCCCGACAATCCGCGAAGAACGCAAAGGCCCAAAGGTCGGCGCGCCTGACAAAGCCATCGAAGGCTTTCTACGCGGCGCGGGACTGACCCGAGACCAGTTGGAAGAGCGCGACACGCCCAAAGGCGCAGTGTATTTCGCCACCATTGAAAAGGCGGGTCGTCCAGCAGCTGAAATCATCGCCGAGGTCTTAGAAGCTACCATTCGAAACTTCCCCTGGCCCAAATCCATGCGCTGGGGGGCTGGATCGATGCGGTGGGTACGGCCCTTGCACTCGATCCTGTGCATCCTGACCGATGAAGCAGGCGCGCAGGTCGTACCGCTTGCGATCGAAGGGATCACGTCCGGTGATACGACTGAGGGCCATCGTTTCATGGCCCCGAACCGGTTTACGGTGACCTCGTTCGAGGATTATGCCGCCAAGCTGAAACGCGCCTTCGTGGTGCTGTCGCCCGAAGAGCGCGCCGAACATATCTGGAACGATGCCCAGAACATGGCCTTCGCCGCCGGTCTGGAAGTCGTCGACGACAAGGGGCTGCTGGCCGAGGTTGCTGGTCTGGTTGAATGGCCCGTTGTGCTGATGGGGCAGATCGACGAGGAGTTTCTTGAGCTGCCGCCCGAGGTACTGCAGACCTCGATGAAAGAGCATCAGAAGTTCTTTTCTGTGAAGAACCCCAAGACGGGGTGGATCGAGCGCTTCATTACCGTCGCCAATCGCGAGACCGCCGATAACGGCGCGACCATTTTGGCGGGGAACCAGAAGGTTTTGTCTGCCCGTCTGGCCGATGCGAAATTCTTCTGGGAGAACGACCTGCGCGTTGCCAAGTCAGACATCGCCCAATGGACCCGTGCGTTGGAGAATGTGACTTTCCACAACAAGCTGGGCACTCAGGCGGAACGCATCGACCGCATTGCCGCGCTGGCCCGAGAACTGGCCCCTGTGGTCGGGGCGGATGCGGATCAGGCCGAGAAAGCCGCGCGTTTGGCCAAGGCTGATCTGAACTCCGAAATGGTCTATGAATTCCCTGAACTTCAAGGGCTTATGGGGCGGTATTACATCGAAGCGGCAGGCGAGGATGCCGCAGTGGCCGCCGTTGCGCAGGAACATTACTCGCCGTTGGGGCCGTCGGATGATGTTCCGACCGCACCGTTGTCTGTGACAGTGGCGCTAGCCGACAAGCTGGACACGCTGACCGGGTTCTGGGCGATCGATGAGAAACCCACGGGTTCGAAAGATCCGTTTGCTTTGCGTCGTGCGGCGTTAGGGGTAATTCGACTAATCGTGAATAATGATCTGCGTCTTCGGTTGGACCGTTTTTTCGATAGTCAACTGGTTCGATCAGAACGCGCTATCAATGAGGCTTTGCCCGAAGCGAATGTCCGCGATCTCCTGGAAGAAATCGCAAAACATGGTGTCTTTGGTGCTTCATTCCAGACTGTCAAAGAAAAGCTTGAAGGATCGCCCGCAGCAGCATTTCTTGAGCTTGAGAAAAAGGTTCCTGACGCGTCTGACGATCTTCTTTCTTTCTTCCACGACCGCCTCAAAGTCTTCCTCCGAGACGAGGGCATCCGCCATGATGTCATCGACGCTTGTATCGCGATGGAGGGGAATGACGACCTCAACCTGCTGGTCAAACGCGCCCGCGCTCTGAATGCGGTGATTGCGACCGAGGATGGAGAGAACCTCGTGCAGGGGTTCAAGCGTGCGAACAACATCCTGTCTCAGGCGGAAGAGAAGGATGGAGTCGAATACTCTTACGGCGCGGATGTGAAGTTTGCTGAAACTGACAGCGAAAAGGCACTGTTTGCAGCGCTTGACGCGGCAGAGGCCAAGATCGATCCCGCGCTGAAGGCCGAGGATTTCCCGACAGCGATGGCGGCAATGGCCGAACTGCGCGGGCCGGTGGATGCGTTCTTTGAGGACGTGCAGGTCAATACCGATAATGACATTCTGCGCCGCAACCGTCTGAACCTGCTGAGCCAGATCCGCAAGGTCTGCTCTAGCGTTGCTGATCTGACCCGTATCGAGGGATAACGCCCTTGCGCCAAGGGCGCAGGGGCTTATGCTGCGGTGAAACCAAAAGGTGCCGCAGTGCAGAATAATCCGCATACCACGCTTATCACTCCAAAAGCGCCCGTTGCCGCCAATACCCATGGTGGCCGGGCAAAGTGCCTGCAACGACTGGTCCGGCTGGACATGCCGGTGCCGCGGACCGTGGCCCTTTCTTTTGACGCGGTGCAGCGAATTGCCAAGGGCGACATTCCCGACATCGCGGCCATTCTGGAACAGTTCGACGCCGAGTCATTGCTGTGTGTACGGCCCAGTTCGGAAGATCCTGACTGGGGTGGACCGGGGGCGGTGCTGAATATCGGCATGAACGATGCCCGGTATCTGGACCGGTCTGCGGAAATGGGGGCGGATGCGGCGGCGGCGCTATATCTGCGGTTTGTGCAGAGCTATGCGCTCCATATTGCCCGTCTGGACCCTGACGTATTCGATACCATCGATGCGGATGGGCGCGAAGGGTTGAGCTTGTCCCTACGGGCGTATGAAGATGAAACCGACGAGGCCTTTCCGCAAGATCGAGGAGAGCAACTGATTGGTGTTCTGCGCTCGATGGCGCGTGCCTGGGATGGCACGTCGGCCCGGCTGCTGCGGCAGGCCAAGGGCGCGCCGGCGGATGCAGGTTTGGGGCTGGTGATCCAAGAGATGATCCCGGGTGTCGGGCAGGGCGAATGCGGCTCGGGCGTTTTGCAACTGATTGACCCGGCGACGGGTATGCCCCAGATCACAGGTCGCTATCTAAGCCAGAGTCAGGGGCGCGATGCTCTGGGCGAAGGTGTCGCTGCGTTATATCTGGAAAAGGACGAGCGTGGCCAATCGCTGGAGGATGTGGCGCCCGAGGCTTTTGCCGATCTCAAGGCCCACGCTGCGTTAATGCGCGAGAAGCTGCGCGAAGAGATGCAGGTCGAATTCGTGGTGCAGAACGGCAAAGTGCATATTCTTGACGGTGTACGGGTTCCGCGTGGTTCACGGGCCGGAATGCGGATCGCAGTGCGCTTGGCCGAAGACGGGATCATTCCGCCGCAAGAGGCCGTGATGCGGATCGACCCGCATTCGCTGAATGAACTTCTGCACCGGCAGGTCCATCCTGAGGCCGAGCGTGATGTGCTGACCACAGCCATCGCGGCCAGCCCCGGTGCAGCGACCGGTCGAATTGTCTTTACGGCTGCCGAAGCGCAGGCCAGCGCCGCGCGGGGGGAGCCCTGTATTCTTGTGCGCCGTGAAACCTCGCCCGAAGATGTGCGCGGAATGCATGCCGCAGTAGCTGTTCTGACCGAAAAGGGCGGGATCACCAGCCATGCGGCGGTGATTGGCCGTGGTCTGGGTCTGCCGTGTATTGTCGGCGCGTCCGAAATGCGGTTTCAGACCAAGAAAAAGCTGCTAAGCGCACCAGATGGGCGTGTGTTCAAGACAGGCGATATTCTGACCATCGATGGGACTTCGGGTCAGGTTCTGGCCGGACAACCCGAGATGCTTGAAGCGGCGCTGGATGATTGCTTTCAGACCCTGATGAGCTGGGCCGATGCCGAGAGGGACATCGCTATCCGCGCCAACGCTGATACACCCGCTGACGCGCAAACTGCGCGAAACTTCAAAGCAGAAGGGATCGGGTTGTGCCGAACGGAACACATGTTCTTCGATCCTGGCCGCCTGACCGTTATGCGCGAAATGATCTTTGCGCAGACCCCGTCGGGACGTGCCGCTGTGCTGGAACGGTTGCTGCCGATGCAACGGCAGGATTTTGTGCAGTTGTTCCGGATTATGGAGGGGCAGCCGGTCTGCATCCGCCTGTTCGATCCGCCCTTGCACGAGTTTCTACCCACTACGCGCACCGGTCAGCGCGAGCTGGCTGAGGCGCTGGATTTGCCGATCTCGGATGTCGAACGTCGGGTCGAGGCGATGAGCGAATACAACCCGATGCTGGGATTGCGCGGGGTTCGTCTGGGTGTCACCGTGCCGGAAATCTACGACATGCAGGCACGCGCGATCTTCGAGGCGACGGTTGAGGCCAGCAAAGAAGGTGCCCCTGTCGTACCCGAGGTCATGATCCCGCTGGTCTCGGCCAAGCGCGAGGTTGAACTGGTCAAAACACGCATCGATACTGTAGCGGCCGAGGTTGCCTCGGAGCAGGGGCAGGAATTCGACTATCGATTGGGAGTGATGGTGGAAACGCCTCGGGCCTGTCTGCGCGCGAATGAGATTGCGCCACATTCCGCTTTCCTAAGCTTTGGAACAAACGACCTGACCCAGATGACCTACGGATTGTCGCGCGATGATGCGGGGCGGTTCATGTCGGCATATGTCCGCCAAGGCGTGTTTGGCGAAGATCCATTTCACGTTCTGGATGCAGATGGGGTAGGTGAATTGCTGAAGCTGGGGGCCGAGCGCGGGCGCCAAGCCCAACCAGACGTTACGCTTTCTGTCTGTGGCGAACATGGTGGTAACCCCGAATCAATCGCAATCTGCAGGTCACTTGGATTCGACTATGTGTCCTGTTCTCCTTTCCGGGTTCCTGTCGCTCGGCTGTCTGCCGCTCAACTGGCGATTTCGTCCAAACTTGGGGGTTGACTAACTGTCTCCTACCTAGAAATAGTGGCGTAAGAAACGTTCCGCTGTCGATAATAATTGGCGGCGTGAGCGGTTTTTCTCTTGCATTTTTTTCAGAACTGGACGTCTCGCTTCGTCTGGGGTATTAGCCTCGTCGCGCCCGCCGGGGGAGGGTATGGCGCGTTTGTGCCTGTGCGAGGTTATCTGATGAGACGCTACATAGTGGCTGTTGCCGTGGGGGCCGCAGCCTTGCTACCGAGTTTGTCCTTTGCCGATAGGCAAGGCGATACAAAATCTGTTGAGTTGGTAACACGTAACGAGTTGCCAGCACAAAGCTTCCGCGATTACCTGAAACTGTTTAAGCCGCGTAAGGCGCCGGAAAAAGTCGAAATCTCCTACACCAAAGCCTGGCTGGACCAGCAGCCAAAGGCGACCGGAGATGAAAATTTCCGTTGTCTTGCCGAAGCGCTGTATTTCGAGGCTCGCGGTGAAAGCGTACGCGGTCAGTTTGCAGTGGCCGAGGTTATCCTGAACCGTGTTGAAAGCGGTCGCTTTCCGGATTCACTGTGCGGTGTGATAAAGCAAGGAACGGGCAAGAAATATCAGTGCCAGTTCACCTACACCTGTGACGGGCAGAAAGAGATTATCAACGAAAAACGCGCTTATGATCGCGTTTCGAAAGTCGCCCGTGCCGCAATCGATGGTGTAGCTGAAGAGATGACCGCAGGTGCCACGCACTACCACACCAAGGCAGTGCGCCCGTCCTGGTCCCGCGTCTATAAAGAAACGGCGCGTATTGGCGTGCATATCTTCTACAAGCACAATTATCGCACGGCCAGCAACTGATTGACGCACCAGCGCTGGAAGGGTGCTGGCAACAGGCGTTTTACCAACTATGTTGCGAGCCAGGAGGCTCGTAATGACCATAACACGCCGACAGTTTCTGCAATCGACCCTGGCCTTGTCGATGATACCACGCGTGGCGATGGCATCTGCCACCGAACTGGTGGCACAGACTTCCCTCCAGCAGATCGCGCCCCAGGGATATCCGGAAACTCCGGTCTGGAGTTATGGCGGCGGTGTTCCGGGCGCGGAAATCCGTGTTCCGCAGGGGGCTCGGGTACGCCGCAAGCTTGTAAACATGCTGCCGCAACCAACGACCGTTCACTGGCATGGCATCCGGATCGACAATGCGATGGATGGAGTGCCCGGCCTGACGCAGGAAGTTGTGCAGCCAGATTCCAACTTTGAATATGATTTCGTGGTGCCGGATGCGGGAACCTATTGGTATCATGCGCACAACCAATCGATGGAGCAGGTCGCGCGTGGGCTTTATGGCCCTTTGATCGTCGAAGAAGCCAGCGGACCCGATGTTGATCAGGACCTGACCTTAATGCTGGACGATTGGCGCCTTGACACCGAGAGCGCAAAGATATCCAGCGATTTCGACAATGCTCATGATCTGAGCCATGCGGGTCGGCTGGGCAACATTGTAACGGTGAACGGAGAGTTTGATCCTTCTTATCCTGTGCAGGCGTCTGAACGATTGCGATTGCGGGTGATCAATGCCGCGAATGCCCGGGTATTCGACGTAGCGCTCGACGGGCTTGCCGGCTGGATCGTTGCGCTTGACGGTATGCCGCTTGAGGTTCCATTGCGAGTTGAGAGCAGTTTTCCTTTGGCGCCTGCGCAGCGGGTTGACTTGATCGTTGATGTCTCAGCGGAATTCGGCCAGACGGCAAGTATTGTGAGTGTAGAACGGGATGGAGCTTACGGACTCGTCAAATTTGATGTGTTCGGAGTAGCATCGCGTATTGCTGATGCAAAAGTTAGACCGTTGCCAGCAAACCGAATGCCCGAAATTAAACTGCAGAATACACCTCTGCATCGTATGACGATGCAGGGGGGTGCAATGCGCTGGCTGGAGAGTGCCAAATTGGACGATTCCGAGCTGTCGGGGCGCGAGTTGGCTCAGCTTGGACGATTCTGGGCTTTGAACGGATATGCAGAGCGGCCAGATGATCCGTTTCTGGATGCGCGATTGGGATCAGTTCATCGGATTGAATTCGCAAATGAAACGGCGTTTCCACATGCGATGCATCTGCATGGACACCATTTTCGCATTATCCTGCAGGACGGTACACTAGGGCCGTGGCGCGACACTGTTCTAGTCGAGCGAGGGCAGGTGCGGCAGGTAGCGTTGGTAGCTGACAATCCGGGCAACTGGCTGTTGCATTGTCACATGCTTGGCCATGCGGCATCGGGTATGATGAGCTGGTTCCGGGTCACGTAACGCCGCATTCCGTAGCTGGAAAGGCGTTTGCTGCGATGCTATACGCCCGCGAAACGCCTAAAGTGGGCTGACCATCAGTCCACCGAGCCCGAAAAGGTCCGCCGCATGAGCTCTGAAATCCGTCTTGCCTTTGCGCACCCGTCCGAACGGTCCGAGGCTACCGCCGCGCGCGGTGCGCTGGACCGTATTTCGCTGCGCGATCACATCGTTGAGGTCGAGATCGGGGCGTTTCAGGCCGAACGCGGTACCACGCAACGGATCTGCTTTAACATCGTGGTCGAGGTGCGCCCGCTGACAGACCCCATCGATGATGACGTGGATCGTATTCTGTCTTACGACCGTGTAACCGAAGCGATTGCGTTCGAGCTGGCTGCTGAACGGCTGAATTTGCTGGAGACACTGGCAGATCGCGTGGCGGAGCGCATTCTGCTTGAGCCTCAGGCTGTAAGAGCCTTTGTTCGCATTGAAAAACTGGATCGTGGACCTGGCGCGCTTGGCGTTGAGATCGTGCGCGGCAAGGATGCGGTACATCATGATGTGACCGAAGAAGAGCGGCCACATCCACGGTTGGTCTTTCTGTCGAATGCAGCGATTTCATCAGGTAATCTCACCGGCTGGATCGACCAACTTGAGAATCGCCAGCGCCCGCTGATCCTGTGTGTTGGGGCGTCTGATCTGGATGTGCCGCAGACGGGTCACGCAATGACCCAGCGCCGTATAGATCTGTTGGCAATTGAACAGAACGCCTGGGTTCTGGCTGCGCGCGATCACCGTTGCGTGGTCGTTTCAACCCGGACCGAGCTGGATTGGGCGATGAAAAACGGCCAGATCTGTGTTTGGGCACCCTCCAAAATTGTTCTGGATGCGGTCGATGGCCCCTCAGCCGCGCCGTCTGACGCGGTGGCGCTGGCTGCTTGGTTCGCGGCAACCTTTGAAGCCAGCGAGATGCTGGTTATTGGCGGAGACCTGCCCGAAGCCCCCAAAACGCCATTGCGCGCAGTTCCGGTGGAGCAGGCGCAACTGTGACCGTCTATTACCGCCCATTGGTCCAGCATGGGAGCACGCGCGTCGACGGGGCGGTGCCACTTGCAGGGCAGGTGCTGTGGTTCTCACAGGCCGAGCGGATTGAGCGCGGGCAAAGCACCCAGATCGTCGACGCCGTTGAAATCCCAAAGGAACAGCTGGATCGTCTGACCTGCGCGCGTCCAGCGATTGCCGGGCTTGATATGGCACGAACGCAGATCATGGGCATTCTGAATGCCACGCCGGATAGCTTCTCGGATGGGGGGCTGTATAACTCGGTCGAGGCCGCTCGGACCGCTGCCGCCGGCATGGTAGCGTTTGGTGCAAGTATTCTGGACATTGGCGGCGAATCCACGCGCCCGGGCGCTGATTTTGTGCCTGAAGACGAAGAGATTGCCCGCACACGCCCTTTGATTGAGGCAATTCGGGGCGAGACGGATGTGTTGATCTCGATCGATACTCGCAAGGCCGGTGTTGCCAAGGCGGCTCATCTGGCAGGTGCGGGACTGATCAACGATGTGTCGGGATTTACCTTCGATCCTAAACTTGCACCATTTTGCGCGCAGATTGAGGCTCCGGTTTGTGTGATGCATATGCAGGGTGATCCGACCACGATGCAGGATGACCCGCACTATGACAATGTTCTGCTGGATGTTTACGATTTCCTTGAGGGGCAAATCGCGCATCTTGAAGGACTGGGGCTCAGCCGCGATTTGATTGTCATCGATCCGGGCATCGGGTTTGGCAAGAATCTGGACCACAACCTGACGCTTCTGCGCAATCTTAGCCTGTTTCACGGGCTGGGCTGTCCAATCCTTCTGGGCGTTTCGCGCAAGGGATTTATTGGTCAGATCGGCAAAGAGCCGCGCAAGGATGCCCGCGCGCCGGGGTCAATCGCGGTTGCTCTGGCGGGAATATCACAGGGCGTGCAGATTGTACGGGTACATGACGTGGCCGAGACGGCTCAGGCCTTGCGTCTATGGGCCGCCGTCCGGTAATCCGGGCAAAAGGAATTTTCAGGAGACCGACTTATGCGCAAGCTGTTTGGAACCGACGGGGTGCGGGGCACCGCCAACAGGCACCCTATGACGGCGGAAATGGCTTTGCGGATTGGCGCGGCTGTGGGGCGGTATTTCCGCCGCGATGCCTCAGGCGTACATCGCGTTGTCATTGGCAAGGATACGCGGCTGTCGGGCTATATGCTGGAAAATGCGCTGACGGCAGGTTTGACCTCGACCGGTATGAACGTGCTTCTGCTGGGGCCGGTGCCGACTCCTGCGGTAGGGTTGATGACGCGCTCGATGCGCGCGGATCTGGGCGTGATGATCTCGGCCAGTCACAATCCGGCGATCGACAATGGAATTAAATTCTTTGGGCCGGACGGGTTCAAGCTTTCCGATCAGGCCGAGATTGAGATCGAGCGGCTGATCGAAGAAGGCGTAAGCCCCGCACAGGCGCAGAATATTGGTCGTGCGCGTCGGGTCGATGATGCGCGGTTCCGTTATGGCGAGCGTGTGAAATCATCGCTGCCGCGCAATCTGCGCTTGGATGGGCTGAAGGTCGTGATCGACTGCGCCAACGGTGCCGCGCACCGTACTGCGCCGGAAGTTCTTTGGGAGTTGGGAGCAGATGTGATCCCGGTCGGCATCGCGCCGAACGGCAAGAACATCAACCTCGGATGTGGCTCAACCCAGCCTTGTGTTGCGGCCGAAACCGTGGTTTCACATGGCGCCGATGTAGGTATATGTCTGGATGGGGATGCCGACCGCGTCGTTGTGATCGACGAAACTGGCGCTGTCGCCGATGGGGATCAGTTGATGGCTCTGTTGGCGACCGCGTGGTCCCGCGCGGATCAGCTGAAAGGCGGCGCCTTGGTGGCCACTGTGATGTCGAACCTCGGGTTGGAGCGGCACCTGGCCGGGCAGGGGCTGCGTCTGGAGAGGACTGCCGTTGGCGACCGCTATGTGGTTGAACGGATGCGCGAGGGTGGTTTCAATCTTGGTGGCGAACAGTCAGGTCACATCGTGATGAGCGATTATGCCACAACCGGCGACGGTCTGATGGCGGGGCTGCATTTTCTGGCAGAGATGGTGCAATCCGGCAAGAAAGCCTCGGACCTATCGCGCCAGTTTGAGACGGTGCCGCAATTGCTGAAGAATGTGCGCTTTAGCGCGGGGCAGGCCCCGCTGGAAGCGGCCAGCGTCAAAAGCGCGATTTCCGAGGCCGAGGCGCGTCTGAATGGGCAGGGGCGTTTGCTGATCCGCAAATCGGGCACGGAACCTCTGATCCGGGTGATGGCGGAATGCGAGGATGCTGCACTGCTGACCCAAGTGGTCGATGGGATCGTATCCGAGGTTGAGGCGGCGACGGGCTAACGCCCCAGCAGCATTTTCTGCAGAGTGAACCACTGGCTGATTGCCAGCCCGGTCAGGATCATGGCAAGCGCGATATAGAACCGCAGCGGCAGGGCTTCGGATAGAATCCAGGCCCCGAACACCATCGACCAAACGGGCACCTGATAGTTCACCAGCGTCAGAAAGACGGACCCGGCGCTGCGGGTGATGGATACTCGCAGCAGGGTGGCGAAGGCCGTGGGGACAAGGCCCAGAACGATCAGGGCCAGACTGGGGCGCGTTCCCTGCCACGAGGGCAGCCCCTCGGTTAGCAGCATGATAGGTATCAATAGTACTGCGCCAACCAGCAGCGTCAGGGCTGCCAGAGCCATCGGTTCAATCGGCGGGCAGCGGCGGGTCAGGATCGACGAGCTGGCGTAGCACAAGGCTGCCGTGACGCAGGCCATTTGCGCCAGTGGCTGCGTACCCTGACCCAATTGCGCCAGACCGGGCCCGATCAACACAAGCGCGCCCGAGAAACCAAGGCAGACGCCGACCAGACGCCGCAGGTTCATAGGCTCATCCGAAAAGAAATGTGCCAACGGCAAAACCATCAGCGGAATCGCCGCCATCGACAGACCTGCAAAGGCCGAGGGGACAAATTGTTGCCCCCAGCTTAGCAGCATGAAGGGAACCGCTGTCGACAGAATGCCGATGAAGAAAATTGAACTCAGCAGGGCGGGTGTCAAACTCGGAATACGTCGTCCGGTAAGGCGCATCAGCACCAGCAGCATAACGGCACCCAATGTGGTGCGCGACGTCGCTACGGTGACCGGTCCATAGCCTTCCAGAGCCATGGCAACCACCATGAATGTCCCGCCCCAGATGAGGCCTAGCGTAAAAACACCGCTCCAATCTTGTTTTGTCGGTTGTTGAACCATTCCATCCACTTATCCCGCGAATCTGACGGTGTCACGCGCTGATATTGACATTAGGTAAGTTATAACTTACCGTAAGTTATGGCTTACGAAGAAGTGCTTTCGGCTTTAGGGGATTCGACCCGTCGTCAGGTTTTTGAGGCGGTGGCCAAGCGCCCCAGGGCGGTTGGTGATCTGGCTGCGGATTTGCCCGTAAGCCGCCCGGCGGTCTCGCAACATTTGAAGGTCTTGTCCGAAGCCGGGCTTGTCGTTTGCCGGGCCGAGGGAACGCGCCGCATCTATGCCACGCGACCCGAGGGGCTGGCAGAACTGCGCGCCTGGCTCGAGCAATACTGGTCGGACGTGTTGGAGAGTTTCGCCGCCGAGGTAAACGAAGGACGAGATGCATGATCGAACCAATCATCAAGACCATTGTTGTGAACGCAACGCCCGAGCGCGCCTTTGACATTTTTGTAAATCGCATCGCCAATTGGTGGCCATTGGATGGGCACGCTGTCTCAGCGGCGCAAGGCAAGCCTGCGCTGGCAGTTGTGATCGAACCTCATGTCGGCGGTGCGGTTTATGAGACCATGTTCGATGACACCCGCGCTGATTGGGGCAAGGTGTTGATCTTCGAACAGGGGGCTCGCTTGGCCTTCAGCTGGCACCCCGGCACCAACACCGACCGCCCCACGCGGGTTGAGGTCCGGTTCGCAGCCCACGGGGCCGGGCAGACCACGGTCACTCTGACCCATTCGGGCTGGGAAGTCTGGGCATCTGAGGCGTCGGACAAACGCACCGGTTACGACAGTGGCTGGGATTATGTTCTGGGTGAATGCTACGCAAATGCTGTCACCAAATGAAAAGGGCGGCCACCGGGGCCGCCCTTTCGCTGACATTTGTCAGACTTAGTTCTTTTCTTTGTCGACCATTTTACCAGCCGAGATCCAGGGCATCATGGCGCGCAGTTTTGCACCGGTTTCCTCGATCATGTGCTCATCGTTCGCACGGCGCGACGCTTTGATGGTCGGTTGGCCTACAGCGTTCTCCAGCATGAAGTCACGGACGAATTTACCCTGCTGGATGTCGTTCAGAACCTCTTTCATACGCGCTTTGGTCTCGTCGTATTTCAAAATACGCGGGCCGGTGACGTACTGGCCATATTCAGCCGTGTTCGAGATCGAATAATCCATGTTGGCGATGCCGCCTTCATAGATCAGGTCAACGATCAGCTTCACTTCGTGCAGACACTCGAAATATGCCATCTCGGGCGCGTAGCCGGCCTCAACCAGCGTTTCAAAGCCGCAGCGGATCAGTTCAACCAAACCGCCGCACAGAACAGCCTGCTCACCGAACAGGTCGGTTTCGCATTCCTCGCGGAAGTTGGTTTCGATGATGCCCGAACGGCCGCCACCGATGGCCGAGCAGTATGACAGGCCGATTTCCAGCGCTTTGCCGGTCGCGTCGTTGTCGACCGCGACGAGGCAAGGAACGCCGCCGCCTTTGGTGTATTCGCCGCGCACGGTGTGGCCGGGGCCTTTGGGGGCCATCATGATAACGTCCACGCCTTCTTTCGGCTCGATCAGGCCAAAATGGACGTTCAGGCCGTGGGCGAACGCGATGGCCGCACCTGGCTTGATGTTGTCGTGCACGTATTTCTTGTACGTCTCAGCTTGCAGTTCGTCAGGCATGGTGAACATAATAACGTCGCACCAGGCTGCGGCTTCGGCGATGCCCATCACCTGCAGGCCTTCACCTTCGGCTTTCTTGGCCGAGGGCGACCCTTCGCGCAGGGCGATAACAAGGTTCTTGGCGCCCGAGTCGCGCAGGTTCAGCGCGTGGGCGTGACCTTGGCTGCCATAGCCCAGAATCGCCACTTTTTTATCTTTGATCAGGTTGATGTCGCAGTCGCGATCGTAATAAACGCGCATTTCGCCGGTCCTTTCAGTTTCGATTGATGTGCTTCTATCTTGCGTGATTGCTATTGGCGATAGGGTTTGGATTGAGTATTTGACAAATAGATGAAGAATAATTCTTCTATTGAGCAAAATGTGAAAAAATCATGCTTGATGATGTTGATCGACGTATACTGCGCCACTTCCAGGCCGAGCCAAGCCTGACAACGGCAGAATTGGCTGAGCGATGCCGCATCACTTCGGGCGTCTGCTGGCGCCGGATCGAAAAGATGCAAGCGGCAGGAGTGATCGAGGGGCAGGAAGCCGTTATCGACTGGGCCGCCTTGGGTTATGCGGTCGAGGTCTCTTTGCGGATAACGCTGGACAAGACGCAGGCACGGGCGTTCGACGAATTCACGGCGGCGGCGCGGAACGTGGCCGAGGTGATCGAGATCCAGACCTTCCTTGGCCGGGTGGATGTGCGCCTATCGGTGTTGGCGCGAGATATGGCGCATTATCAACAGGTCTATCGCGATCGCATTCTGACCCTACCGCATATCGCCGATATCGAAGCCCTTATGCATATCGCCCGAGTCAAACGGGATGAGGTGTTGCCGGTATGATCGAACTGGATGAGATCGACCGCAGAATTCTGCGCGCGCTGGTGCAGGACGCGACCCAAAGCGCGGGGGCTCTGGGGCGCCGCTTTGGCTTATCGCAGCCTGCGACCTGGCGGCGTATTCGTCGACTGGAAGAAGCAGGCGTGATCAAGGGGCGGCGGCTGCGTCTGAATGCCGAGGCCCTGGGTTTTGGAGTGACCGTCTTTCTCGGCGTGAAACTTGCGCGAAAAGGGCAGGTCAGCCTTGAAGATTTTGAACGTGCCGTCAGCGCCATTCCCGAGGTGCAGACGGTTGAGCATGTGCTGGGTCTTTATGATTATCGCTTGCGCGTTGTGGCGCGGGATCTGGCAGACTTCGAACGGGTTCTGCGCCGAAGGGTGATGACCTTACCAGGGGCCGGAGAGGTCGAAGCCAATGTACTGCTGAGCGAAGAACGCCTGCCCGGGCCGATCGGTTAGTATTTAGTGCGGATGCGGAACCCCGGATGATGGGTCATGCGGGCGAAAGTCATCGGTTGCCCGTCCTTCCACGTGGTCCGTTCCAGCTGAATCATCGAAGTGCCAGTGGTCGTGCCCATGAAATCAGCTAGACGATTGTCCGCCGAGATCGCGCAAAAGGCGATTTCAGCTTCGGTGAACGGGGCAGCATTCAACAACCATTCGTGTGGGCCACTTTTGTTGAGGTCGGCTTGCTCGACCTCGGGCACGGCTTCGATATTGATCCAGCGTTCTTCAAGCTGGAAGGGGCGGTTGTCTGCATAGTGCATGCAGATCACGTGCAGAACGCGCGCGTCCGGTTCGACATTCAGTTGCGAGGTCAGCCAGCCGGGGCTGTAGACCACGTTCCGTTCCACCAGAGCATAGCGATAGGCTGAGTTTTGGTTCTCAACCGCTTGTCTCGCAAGTGAAATTTCAAGCTTGGCTTGTTTGCGTGGTTCTTTCTTGACCCGCGTTCCGCTTTTGCGCTTGCGCTCGACAAAGCCCTGTTCGGCGAGCTCCCTCAGCGCCCGGTTCACTGTGGCGCGGGCACAATTGAACTCTTCCGCTAATTGGGTCTCGGTGGGTAAAAGCGAGCCCTGAGGCCATATGCGGGATTCAATCCGCCGCTTTACCTCGTCTCGAACGACTTGAAAACTAATCCGCTTTTGCGCAGTCACGAGTAAAATTATCCGTTCTTGTTCAAAGTGTGTGTATCTGTTCAGAAACACGCTAGGGTGTAAAGGGGACCTGACTCTGGTTGGCGTCATTTCTGCTAATTGTGGCATGTAAAAACTCAAAATGAAATTTTTGGCTGTGGGTTACTTTGGGTCAACTTCAGGCCGCGTTTGACGCTTTACCGAGCGCGCAAGACAAGGCAGAACAAAAAGGACCCAATAGAAAGGATGCGTCATGCCGGCACTACTGAATACTGTTGACCCGGGCGGGCTGGAGGAGTTCTCGGTGGTTTTTACCGACCGTTCTCTGAACCATATGTCTGCAAGTTTTCAGCAAGTCATGCGCGATATTTCGGCAATGCTGCGTGAAGTTTACAATGCTGAAGGCGTTGCGGTCATTCCTGGCGGAGGTACCTATGGGATGGAAGCTGTCGCGCGACAGTTTGCGCGGGGAGCTGATGTGCTTGTCGTACGCAATGGGTGGTTTTCATATCGGTGGAGCCAGATCATCGAGTCAGGCGATCTGACATCGTCGACCACCGTTCTCAAAGCGCGCGAAACCGGCAATTCCAGCCCGTCACCTTTTGCTCCGGCCCCGATTGATGAAGTTGTGGCGACAATCCATGAGAAACGACCGGGTATTGTCTTCGCGCCGCATGTTGAGACCTCGGCCGGAGTGATTCTGCCTGATAATTATGTGTCAGCGATGGCCGCTGCTGCGCATGAGGTGGGGGCGTTGATGGTGCTGGACTGCATCGCCTCGGGCTGTGCCTGGGTCGATATGAAGGCCACCGGAGTGGATGTGCTGATCTCGGCTCCGCAGAAGGGGTGGAGCGCAACGCCATGCGCCGGTCTTGTCATGCTATCCGAACGCGCCGAGGCACGACTGGCCGAGACCTCATCCGATAGCTTCGCGATAGATTTGAAGAAGTGGCGCCAGATCATGCAGGCCTACGAGAATGGCGGGCATGCCTATCACGCCACCATGCCCACGGATTCTCTGCTTTCCTTCCGCGACACAATGGCCGAGACGCGCGCGTACGGCTTCGAAAAGCTGCGCGCGGCGCAATGGGCGCTGGGTGATGGCGTCCGGGCCTATCTTAGGGACAAGGGCGTCATGTCGGTTGCTGCCGAAGGGTTCGGCGCGCCCGGTGTGGTGGTCAGCTATACAGCAGACCCCGAAGTGCAGAACGGCAAGAAGTTCGCGGCCCTGGGCATGCAGATTGCAGCGGGCGTGCCGCTGCAATGTGACGAACCCGAAGGGTTCAGCACCTTCCGTCTCGGCCTGTTTGGCTTGGACAAGCTGTATGATGTTGACGACACGATTGCGCGCCTGAAACGGGTTCTGGATCAGGTGCTGTAATAGCGTGGCGGGCAGAAGCCCGCCCTACGGTTCAGCGGACGCCGAGGCCCATTTGCATTAGCGTCTTACGCACGGGTGGTAAGGAATAGAGCGCATTCAGGCCCATCGCTCGTGCGTCGCGCAGCGGACGCGCTTCGATCATCGAGGCGCGGTTCAGCAGGTCGATGCCTTTGACGCGCAGTTCGATCTCGGTATGGCGGGCCTTGTGATAGGAATCCAGCATCTGCGCATCGCCTAAGCCCTCGGGCCGGGCTTGCGTCAATTCCAGCAAGCAGCGCAGATCGCCCAACGACATGTTCAGCCCCTGCGCACCAATAGGTGGCACCACATGCGCGGACTCGGCCATCAGCGCGATGCGTTCGCCCGACAACCGTTCCGCCGACTGGCTGATGATCGGCCAGATCGTCCGGCGTGAGGCCAATTTCAGCGGTCCGAACAGCCCGCAAGAGCGTTCGGTCATCGCGGCTTCGAACATGTCGGATTCAAGGTTTAGCAGTTCAACGGCACGTGGCCCACGCTCCATCCAGACAATGGCCGAGGACGGTTGGCCTTGCCAATCGGGCAAGGGGACCAATGTGAAAGGCCCGCCCGAGCGGTGAATCTCGGTCGAGACATTTTCGTGCGGGATGGGATGGGTGACGGCGAAGGCGAGGGCCTTTTGGCCGTAGCGCGTGGTATGAACATTGATCCCGGCAGCTTCGCGCATTGGTGAACTGCGCCCGTCGGCGGCGATTACCAGTTTGCAGCGGATGCGGGTGCCGTCGCTCAGGCCGACCCGCGCCTCATTGGTGCGGGTGAACAGGCTGACCGTACCGGTGCCGGGGCGGAAATCGACATTCGGCAGTTCGGCCAGTCGCGCCACCATCTCGCGGCGCAGCAGCCAGTTGGGCAGGTTCCATCCGAATGGCTGGTCCGAGATATCGGCGGCGTTGAAATCACGCACGACGCGCGGTTCGGGCACATCGCCACCCGCATCCACGATGCGCATGATCTGCAGGGGCGCGGCGTGGGCATCCAGCTTGGCCCAAAGCCCGCATTGTTCCAACAGACCGTGGGCAGGCTGCAAAAAAGCGGTGGTACGCAGATCCGATCCGTCCACGTCCCGCTCGGTGATCGGAGGGGTGGGATCGACGCAGACTACGTCGAACCCGGCAGCGCCAAAGGCGGCGGCGGCGGTCAATCCGGCGATTCCGCCGCCGGAAATCAGGATGTCACAGCTGTCAGTCATGAGTATGTCTCCGTTGCCGCAGACACTAGTGCTGTTGCGCAGTGGGCGCCAAGTGACATCCTGTCTCGTGCTTTATCCCCGAGAGATCAAAATCAGGACAAGGAACATCGTCGGCACCAGCATCAGGGCAGGAATGTAAAGACCCGGCAGGCCGAACAGAAGGATGGAACAGCCCCACATGCTGACCAGCGCCGCGGCTGTATAATAAAGGTCTTCAGCTTCGGCATTGGCCGCGTCCCGGGCCATCCAGCCAAACACGGGAATTGCAAACAAAAGGCGCTGCCAAAGAGGCAGGCGCTGAGGCATCTCAAGCGCGGTCATTGGGGTCTCCGATTCTGTTCGTCGCTGAGCTGCATATGGGGTCAATTCTGCAACTGCGAAACGAACAGATCGTCGCAGTGTGACAGCCTATCGCAGGCGACCCAGAAACCCGGTCAGATCATCGGTGTGATGGTGAATATGGTCAGCCTGGTGCGGGTCAGGCGCGACGTGCACGGTACGCATTCCCATCTCGTGCGGGGCGGCCAGATTGCGTGGATCATCTTCGAACATGGCGGCTTTCGCGGTATCGATTCCATCCTGCGCAAAGATCGCCTCGAACGCGGTTTTTTGCGGCTTGGGGCGATAGCCTGCGTGTTCTACGCCATAGATCGCGTCGAACAGCCCATTCAGACCGCGTGCCGCCAGAACGCGCTCGGCATAAGGTGCAGATCCATTGGTATAGACAATGCGTCGGCCGGGCAAAGCGCGGATATGTTCCGCCAGCGCAACATCGGGTTCCATATGGCTCATGTCCACCTGATGCACGGCGTGCAGATAGGGAACGGGGTCTAGATCGTGCTCTGCCATCAGGCCCGCGAGTGTCGTGCCGTATTCGCGCCAGTAATGTGAACGCAACCGGTCGGCCTCGGGGCGGTCGACGCCGATAGCTTGCACGACGTAATCCGTCATCAGCACTTCGATCTGATCGAATAGGCGCATATGCGGCGGGTAAAGCGTGTTGTCTAGATCGAACACCCATTGGGTGACATGGGAAAAGGCAGGTTTGACCATGCTTTGGGTTTAGGGCGATGGGCTGCGGTTTTCAATGCCGCACTTGATCGGGGGGGCGTGTGGCGGCTAGACAGGTCCGAACGAGGAGACAATTCAGCCGATGCCCC
Organism: Ruegeria sp. I3; assembly: GCF_056532525.1. Taxonomy (NCBI): domain Bacteria; kingdom Pseudomonadati; phylum Pseudomonadota; class Alphaproteobacteria; order Rhodobacterales; family Roseobacteraceae; genus Ruegeria; species Ruegeria sp. I3. The sequence continues at coordinate 104,544 of NZ_JBQFNI010000006.1, forward strand.
AATCCAAACAGTCCAATACGGACGCCTATAGCCTTATTCTCGAAGCGATAGACGTCGGTGTCTACAAGCCTGGTGATCGGCTGGTGGAAAGCGAACTGGCCGAGCGGTTTGGCGTTTCGCGTACTCCGATCCGCGAGGCGCTGCAGCGGCTGGAAACGCAGTCGTTGCTGGAACGGGACGGGCGGTCGTTGATCGTGGCCTCATTGGATCACAACCAGATGGCCGAGCTTTATGTTGTCCGGCGTGAATTGGAAGGGCTGGCCGCACGTCTGGCCGCAAAACACGCAACCGAAGAGGAAATTCGGGTCCTTCAGGAAATGGTGGTGGCCGATAATGAGTTGATCGGAGATCCTGTTGCGCTGTCGCGGGCCAACCGGAGATTTCACGAACAGATTCACCTGGCTTCGCATAACCGCTATCTGGTGCAGCAGCTTGATCTGGTGCATCGGACCATGGCCTTGATGGCGACCACATCGCTGGCCGCAGAAGGGCGTGGCGAGATTGCGCAGAGCGAGCACAAAGGCATCGTGGACGCGATTGCGGCGCGAGACGAGGACGCGGCGGCTAAGGCGTTGCAGGATCACATTTCGGTCGCCTTCATGACGCGGCTGAAACAGGATGCGATCCGGCGCGAGAAATAGCGGCCTCACGTTCCTCGACCGCATGGCCGTGCTGGGTCTTGTCCCAGAAGAACGGATTGACCGCCAGTTCCCACAGGCCTTTGTAGGCCGCCAACACGCCCAGCGGATAGTAAAGCACCATGGTCGGCACCCAGGGTAGCAGGAACCTGCGTTTGCCTGCGATGACACCGCAGATACCCACCAATAGGTTGGCGGCTTCGGCGACGAGAAACAGAACCACGCAGGCAGTCAATAAACCGGGTGCCAGGATTGGTTGATACAGGTGGGGCAGCCCGAAAAAGATGGGCCAGAACGCCCACAGAAGCGGGGCCAGAAGGAATTGACCCAGTGTTCCCAGAAAAAAGGCCTGTAAGCCCAAAAAGCGCAGCAACCCCAGATCGCGCAGCAATTGGCGTGGTGTGCGCATATGCACCAGATAGGTGACCATGAACCCCTTCAGCCAACGCGAACGCTGTTTGACCCATGGCCAGGCGCGAAAGTTCGCCTCTTCATAGGTCGTGGTGCTGACGATCTCGGTCCGATATCCGGCACGGCTTAGGCGGACACCCAGATCGGCATCTTCGGTGACATTATGGGCATCCCAACCGCCCAGTTCGACCAGCTTGTCACGGCGAAAAAAGAAGGTTGTGCCGCCCAGCGGAACGACCAGACCAATTCGCGCGATGCCTTTCAGGACGACGCGAAACCAGCCGCTGTATTCGATGCTAAAACAGCGCGACCGCCAATTGGTGCGCGGATTGTAGTAGTCTAGAATACCTTGCAGGCACACCACTTCCTTTGGGGCGTTCGCGAAATGGCGGACAACGGTTTCAATCTGATCGGGTTGCGGCGCGTCTTCGGCATCCCAAACGCCCAAAATCTCTCCACGGCAGAAATCCAGCGCATAGTTCATCGCACGGGGCTTGGTGGTCAGGTCACCCCGATCCGGCACAACAATGGCGCGCATCCAGGTTGGCAGTTCTATTTGCCTGAGCGCCTCATTGGTTACGTCATCCCGCTCTTCCAGCACCAAAATGACATCCAGCAACGCTTTGGGATAGGTCAGGCGGCGCAGCCGGGCGATCAGGTCGTCGGCAATCTCGCGTTCCTTATATAGCGGCACAAGGATCGAGACGCGGGGTAGGCGAAGTGACTCAGAGGTCTTTGTTGTTGGCTCAGATTTTTCTCGCCATAGATAAGCAATGAGCCCCGAGAGCCTGAGAGACAAGAACAGTCCCAGGGTCAGCAGTGCAAAGCCTAAAAGAAGGCCGAGGCCAACTATCGGGAAACAAACACAGAGTGCCGCGAACAGGATAAATCCAATGATCGGCCCACGGCGCGTCTGGGCCGACCAATTCCTGCAGCTTTGCCGCGCCTCAACGCGAGTTTCTGCAGCTTGTGCCAGCGGTTGAGCATATTGACGGGCGATGGCGGCATCGATCTGCTCGGGTCCTGCCAGAACCGGGATCATCGTGTAACGGTGGCCTTTCAATGCGTCTGCCACTGCGTCGAATGTATCTGGCCTGGCTGTAGCGATCAGCAGGATTGGCCCCACACGCATCCAGGGCAGTACATTGTGCTCCAACCAAAACTCGACCGGTTCGAGCAAGCAGAGGTCTGCGGCAGGTGGTACCTGCGCAAGATCAGCGATCTGAAGGCCGGTTTGGTCAGACAGCGCCGAGAGAACCTGCGCACGGCTGGCCCATCCTTCACTGACCAGTATTTCCCCCAATGGCGCCTTCTGGAATACTTGCATCCGCAGGGCGCGCGCCAACTGGTCGGATGTGATGATGCCTTGTTCGACGAGACATGTGCCGAGCGGTTTGCGCGAATGCGGCCCGGGCACAGGCTGCGCCAGTGTCTGACGCTGGAGATTCAATTCGACCATAACGAAACCCTGCCGCATGTAACATCCGGCAGGGTTGCTTAGTCAGGGTTAACACACGGTTAACGCTGTTGAATTCGCCTTTAAGCTTGTGCTTTTTGATCCGCCATCGCCGCGGCAAAGCGTTCGAACAGGTAGAAACTGTCCTGCGGGCCGGGTGACGCTTCTGGATGATGCTGCACCGAATAAACCGGGCGGCCCGTCATGCGGATACCGCAGTTCGAGCCGTCAAACAGAGAGCGATGCGTTTCGACTACGCCATCGGGCAGTGTTTCCGCGTCCACGGCGAAGCCGTGGTTCATCGAGGTGATCTCGACCTTACCGGTTTCCATATCCTTGACCGGATGATTGGCACCATGGTGGCCGTGGTTCATCTTGATCGTCTGCCCGCCAAGCGCCAGTGCCAGCATCTGATGGCCTAGGCAGATGCCAAAGACGGGCAGATCTGTTGTATCCAGCACTTCCTTGATCATGGGAACTGCATATTCGCCGGTAGCCGCGGGATCGCCGGGTCCGTTTGACAGGAACACTCCGTCCGGCTTGTGTGCCAGCACCTCCGCAGCCGTTGCGGTGGCGGGCAATACGGTTACGTCGCAACCCGCCGAGGCGAGGCAGCGCAAGATGTTGCGCTTGGCACCATAGTCGATCGCGACCACCTTGTGCATCGGAGCTTCCTGACGCTGGTAGCCATCGGGCCAAGCCCAACGCATCTCATCCCAGCGATAGCTTTGGGCGCAGGTGACTTCTTTGGCCAGATCCATCCCTTCGAGACCCGCAAAACTACGCGCCGCAGCAATCAGGGCTTCGATATCGAAGTTTCCCTCGGGATCATGAGCCAGCGCCACGTGCGGTGCGCCTTGCTGACGGATCGCCCGGGTCAGGCGGCGGGTATCGACGCCGCCGATTGCGATGCGACCACGGCGGGCCAGCCAGCTTTTTAGCTCTTCTGTCGCGCGCCAATTCGACGGCTCGGTCGGGTCCCATTTAACGACCATCCCGGCTGCCACCGGGTCGCCGGTTTCGTCATCTTCGGGATTCACACCAACATTGCCGATATGCGGGAAAGTGAAGGTCACGATCTGGCCCGCATAAGAAGGATCGGTCATGATCTCTTGATAGCCCGTCATGGCGGTGTTGAAACACAACTCGGCCTCGGTTTGACCGGTTGCGCCGAAGCCCACACCGTAAAACAGGGTTCCATCGGCCAACGCCAGACATGCGGTGGGCTTGGACGGGGCGTTCTGGGCCATGGCGCGACTCTCCTGTAAGGTAAACGGGCGCATAACTAAGTTGGTTATACGCTAGGGTCAAGTCTGTTCAAATTTTGGGCTATTGTTAAAAATCAATGAGTTACAATTAATGTCCACTGTTGTACCAACCTTTTTGTTTCGATATGGTCAGGGTTCCTTTGCCATGGGGATGGACAGACCATATGGATATGCGATCACGGGTGAACTCTGCCCTGAAGCAAGCTATGAAAGACAAAGCCGCCGAGCGTCTTTCGACACTGCGCCTGATCAATGCGGCGATCAAGGATCGTGATATTGCTTCGCGCGCCTCTGACAATGAAGAGACCAAAGGCTGCGGCGATGCCGAAGTGCTTGAAATTCTGGGTAAAATGACCAAGCAGCGCAAGGAAAGCGCACGCGCCTACGAAGAGGGCGGACGCCTTGATTTGGCCGAGCGGGAACTGCGCGAGGTTGAGGTGATTGAGGAATTCCTGCCCAAACAGCTGGACGACGACGAGGTTAGCAAGGCCATTCAGACCGCCATCACGTCTACTGGGGCGGGCTCAATCCGCGATATGGGCAAGGTGATGGGCGAGTTGAAGTCGCGCTATACCGGTCAGATGGATTTCGGCAAAGTAGGACCGATGGTCAAAGATCATCTTTGCGCTAACTCGAACGGCGCTTAGTCACGTCGATTTGCGCAGTTTCTGACTCAGATCATCAAACAGCGCGATCCGCTCGTCCTCGGACAGGAACGCGCCGATCTCAACTTCGCGCCCATCGCCGATCAGCGTTACGTAATGGGGTACCGGACCACCGCTGGTGTGCATTTCAGGACGGGCCCAATAGCGGTTGCAGGTCCATTCCTGATCGCCCTTGTCTGGGTGGTGGTGCACAAGGTGGGCTTGCGTCTGGCCTAAGGTCAGAACCTCGAACACGCTGCGCGCGCGATAATTTGTCTGGATTGCCAACCAGAGGCCCAGAACCGTCAGCAGTAGGAACGGCAGCAGACCCCACAGGACGATCGAACCCAACATCGCCAGCAGCGGGATCAGTCCGAACAGGAACACCGACAAGATGACGGTCATTGCACCACGTGGTGGCAAGGAGTTGTGCGGCCAAAGCCGCAGTTCCTGTTCAGCGTCCGAGTTTTCTGTCCATTGATAAGGCATGGCGAGAACCTAGCTCAGACCGGCGCAATGTCGAAGCAAAAATCAGTCAGACAACGTGGCCGACGCGGACCCATGACAGGGCATCGTCAAGCCGGTCATCACCCCAGAACACTTCGTCGCGGACAACAAAGCTGGGTGCGCCGAAAACCCCCAGTTTGATGGCCTTGTTTGTCTCGTCCTCCAAGGCTGCAACAGCGTCCGGGCTGCGGGCACGGGCAAGCATCAGGCGTGGATCTTGTTGGCACCGAAGCAGGGCTTCGGAAATGGCGCTTTCGCTACCGGCTTCAATCCCGTCCTCGAACCAGATCCGATAAAGATTTTGCGTGAACCCGGCGCCCCAGCCGTCCTGCATGCCCAGCAAAGCCACCTGATTTGCCAGCGCCAGGTCAGAAATTGGATAGGGGGCGGGAAGTTTGGCGTGGATGTGATATTTCGCAGCGCGCCGCTCAATATCGCGCCACATATAGGCCGACTTCACCGGTTTGCCAGCGAAGGGAATATTTTGCTGTTCCGACATCACCGTGCGCACGTTGAAGGGGCGCCAGGTTACTGTCGCATCGTTTTCTTCGCACCAGCCATCCAGGCGCGTGATGGTCAGAAAACTGTAAGTGCTGCCGATTGAATACCAAAAGTCGATCTCGGGCATAGCAAGGCTCCTGTCAAAAGGGGCTTTGCCAACCAGAATACCGCAAAACGGAGGTTTTTTCGATCTTTGCCCAATTTAAGTGGTCAAAGTAGCGCTTTATCGATGGGTTCTGTCGGCTGAGGGGCAGTGCCGCAGGAAGTCATCTGGCGCAGGTCGATTTCGATCATGCGGCAGATGGACGAGATCGGAACATCGGTTACGTCGCCTTCGAACGGGTCCTCCATCGAGGCGCTGACCCGTTCAGTCACGAAGAAAATCCAGCAAACCAACGCTCCGATCGGAGCAAAGACTGCCCAGTCAAGCAGAACGGATTTTGTTACCGAGTAGCCCATCCCAGCGGTGATCGAGCGTTGGTCATTCAACGCCAGCGGTAACATGAAGATAAAAATATAGCTGAAGATTCGCCCGACCTCGGCGACCTGCCGTGGGAAAGGGGTATTCTTGATACGTTCGCTTTGGCCTTGCGCGTCTGCAAACCGTGCTAGCCGGTTCATCAGCGCCACATGCCAATAGGGGTCGATCTTGCCGGATTGCGCCAGTGATGAAAGCCGCTCACCCTGAAGAAACAACAGGTACGCGGCACGGTTGGATTTCCCTTCGAGCAGAGGCATATCAGCCGCCAGTTGGGTATCGCGCCAGCATTCGGGTTCCTGATGCAGCGCGATTTTGTCCACGACAGGTTTGTGTCCGAACATCCACGGGCGGCGGGCACGTCCATGCGTTGCGGGCTGGCGCAGTTGAAAGGCCAGCATGTTTAGCCAAGCGATATGACGCTCCAGCAACTCGCGGCGCATCTCGGGCGCAAGCGGCGTGCCGTCAGCCTGAACCAGATTGCTGATCGTATTGCCCCAATCGCGACTGGCGTTGACGATGTCCCCCCAAATCCTGCGGGCCTCGACCCAGCGGCCATAGGCCGAGGTGTTCTTGAAACCCAGAAAAAATGCCACTGCCAAACCCAGCATCGTGACCGGTGGGCTGGAGTTCGAGATCAACTCAAGCGGAGTTACTTCATCTACTAGTTCAAGCAGGAGTATCCAGGCCATGACGATGCAAATGAACCCGGCAGAGCCTTTGACCAGTTGCCGAAGTGTGATGCCGTGATGGAGAATCATGTGGCGCGCACCCGTCTTAGATTATGCTGTTTTCGCAAATACTAGCGGCCTGATCTTTGGTGCGTCTACGTGTTGGGTGCAGCAAGTTGCGGACTGGGGGCATAAAAAACACAAAGCCCCGCACGGGGCGGGGCTTTGCTGAGTTTGGTTTGGATGGCGGGATTAGTGCGCGTGGCCCTTGTCCCAGTCTTCCTGCTTGGGCAGCTGCTCGAACGTGTGTTCAGGCGGCGGCGTGGGCAGGGTCCATTCCAACGTATCCGCGTATTCGTTCCACGGGTTCGGGCGTGTCTCTTTCGCACCACGCAGCAGGGCGTAGATCACGATGCCGAAGAACAGCAGGAACGAGGCGAACGAGATGAACGCACCAATCGACGAAACGAAGTTCCACTGAGCAAACGCTTCAGGGTAGTCGATATAGCGGCGTGGCATGCCCTGACGGCCCAGGAAGTGCTGCGGGAAGAAGGTCAGGTTGGCGCCGATGAAGAACAGCCAGAAGTGAACCTTGCCCCAGAACTCGGAATACTGACGGCCCGTCATCTTCGAGAAGTAGAAGTACACGCCAGCGAAGATCGCAAAGACGGCACCCAAGCTCATCACGTAGTGGAAGTGCGCAACGACGTAGTAGGTGTCGTGATAGGCACGGTCCACGCCGGCCTGCGACAGCACAACGCCGGTCACACCACCAACGGTGAACAGGAACAGGAAGCCGAAGGCGAACAGCATCGGGGTTTTGAACTCGATCGAGCCGCCCCACATGGTCGCGATCCACGAGAAGACCTTAACGCCGGTCGGAACCGCGATGACCATCGTGGCCAGCATGAAGTAGGCCTGCTGGCGCAGCGACATGCCAACGGTGTACATGTGGTGCGCCCATACGACGAAGCCCAGCACACCGATCGCGATGATCGCCCAGACCATCGGCAGGTAGCCGAAGATTGGTTTGCGCGCGAAGGTCGCGATCACGTGGCTGATGATGCCAAAGCCGGGCAGGATCACAATGTACACTTCCGGGTGGCCAAAGAACCAAAGGATGTGCTGATACAGGATCGGATCGCCGCCACCGGCCGGATCAAAGAAGGTGAAGCCGAAGTTGCGGTCCATCAGCAGCATGGTGATCGCGCCTGCCAGAACCGGCAGCGACAGCAGAATCAGCCACGAAGTGACGAAGATCGACCAGCTGAACAGAGGCACCTTGAACAGTGTCATGCCCGGGGCACGCATATTCAGGAAGGTGGTGATCATGTTGATCGCGCCGAGGATCGAGGAGGCGCCCGATACGTGCACGGCGAAGATCGCAAGGTCCATGGACATGCCGCCTTCGGTCGTCGACAGCGGTGGATACAGAACCCAGCCAACACCTGAACCAAGCTGGTCATTACCACCGGGGCTGAGCAGCGAGGCGACGCCCAGCGAGGTGCCAGCGACATACAGCCAGAAGGACAGGTTGTTCATCCGCGGGAACGCCATGTCCGGCGCGCCGATCTGCAACGGCATGAAATAGTTGCCAAAACCGCCGAACAGGGCAGGGATGACCACGAAGAACATCATCAGAACACCGTGATAGGTGATCATTACGTTCCAGAGGTGACCGTTGGGGGTACATGGATCGGCCATGAAACCTTCGAGGCACATATACTGAACACCGGGGTGCATCAGTTCGAGCCGCATATAGACAGTCATCAGAACCGAGATCAGACCGGCAAGGGCCGAAAAGACCAGGTAGAGAATCCCGATGTCTTTGTGGTTGGTCGACATGAACCAGCGGGTGAAAAAGCCGCGCTGATCTTCATGCTCGTGACCATGAATGGCTGCGTCTGCCATTAGGTGCCTCCTGTTGCAACTGTACCGCGCAGTCGGACCTCTCCAACGCGCGGGATTCCTGCTGGTTTTAGATTGCGAAGGGGCGACCTTCAATGGTCGAGTTTGATCTGGATCAAGATTAATTGTCGCGGGCAGACTGTGCTGCGCGATAATCTGACCTCGGATGCGAGGGATTTGGGGATTCAGTCCGCGATTACAAGTGGTGACGGGGAAACCCGCTTGACCCGCATCAAGCGGCGGCTCAGAACAACGGGTAAATCCAACACCGGAGGCCTGTAATGACCGCTTATGATCCCGAAAATGTCTTTGCCAAGATCCTGCGCGGAGAAATCCCGTCAAACCGTGTGTATGAAGACGACGACACCGTCGCGCTGATGGATATCATGCCCCGGGCGGACGGGCATTTGTTGGTGATCCCCAAAACCCCCTGTCGCAACATGCTGGATGCAACGCCCGAGCAACTGGCAGCGGTGATGGCGACGGTACAGAAGATGGCTCACGCTGTGAAAGAAGCGTTTGGCGCAGATGGCGTCACCGTTCAACAATTCAATGAGGCCGCAGGCGGGCAAGAGGTATTTCACCTGCATGTGCATGTATTGCCGCGCCACGAGGGCGTCTCGATACGCCCACCCGGTAAAATGGGCGATTTTGACCTGATTGCTCAACACGCCGACAAGATCCGCGCGGCAATGACCTGATCCACCTTCGAAGCGAGCTGTCGCAGGCGACGTGATCACCAAACGCATGGAGCACGACACTTGCGTAATCGCGCTGCCCGTCGCAGACCTGAGGAATACGGATCAGTCTTGTTCCATTCATTTCATGCGTGCGATCCGGACCCGTAAATCATCAGGTTGCTGTCCGGCGATTTCATTAGCCCGGTTCAAGTTTTTCCATTTGCACTTTCGAGTGTGAGCAAAGCCTCTAATTAGGCCAGCGGGTGGCCAGATCTTGGCCATGACGTACGCATTGCAACCGCCGCAGCGCGGTTTCGTCATAGCGGCGCCGATTACCCGCAATAGGTTCGAACGGCGGTAGAAGTCCAGAACCGGATCGTAGGTGCTTTGAATCCAGTGCGAAATGATGGAGCCCCGATTGCATTCATTTTCGAAAACACCCCCTTGAACCTCTAGTCACTAGAGGAATTATGTAGCATGGTGATTCAGAAAATAGGACACACTAAAATGGCTCATCAGCATTCCCACAAAGGGCACAGCCACGCGCATGTTGATCCGCAGGCCGGCGATGCGCGCGTTGCCTGGGCCATCGCGGTCAATATGTTCTTGACGCTGGCACAGATTGTGGGCGGGGTTATTTCAGGGTCGCTCGCCTTGATTGCGGACGCCTTGCACAACCTATCAGATGCGATTGCGCTGGTCATCGCATTCTTTGCCCGCAAGATCGCTCGTCGACCCGCAAACGCGCGTATGAGTTTCGGGTATGGCCGGGCCGAGGTTGTAGCGGCGCTGGTTAACTACACAACGCTGATCGTTCTGTCAGTCTACCTGCTGTACGAAGGCGTAATGCGGTTTGTCGAGCCCGAGCCGGTTAATGGCTGGATCGTTGTCTGGATCGCTGGGATCGCATTGGTCGTCGACCTTGTCACCGCTATGCTGACCTATTCCATGTCCAAGGACAGCATGAATATTCGTGCGGCATTCCTGCACAATGTGGCCGATGCATTGGGGTCCGTCGCCGTGATTGTCGCAGGTACCGCTGTAATTGTCTTCAACTGGACTTGGGTCGACCCAGCGGTCACCATCATGATCTCACTTTACATCCTTTGGCACGTCAAATCCGAGATCGGTGAAACCATACGCGTTCTGATGTTGGGCGCGCCAACAGAATTGGATCCGGAAGAGGTCGCCACAGCCATTGAAGGCGTATCGGGCGTGGCAGGAGTTCACCACATCCATCTGTGGAGCATGCAGGAGCGTGAGCCCGCGCTGTCGGCGCATCTGGTCATCAAACCCGACGCACAAGATAGTGCCGAGGATATCCGGGTGATGGTCAAGCAGGTTCTGCAGAACAAGTTTGGGCTTGGTCATGTTACGCTTGAAATCGAAGCCAGCGGGCACGCTTGCGTCGGATCAACCCGATTTGGGCATCAACAGATTTAGGGGCCTAAAACGAGAATTGCCGTTCCGATATGGGGTCGGAACGGCAGACTCGTAACCAAACACTTTCACGGATTTCGCAGGGCAGCCCTGAGATCACCGGTTAACACACCACTCACTCATGAACGGTCATTACATACTATGTGGTCAGATGGCGTTTGTAAGGAGAGGATGTGAAGAATCCCTGAATTTGAGGCGAATTGAGACCATTCAAAGGAATTTTCTGAATGATTTTCGAAACAGAGTGCCCCAAATACTAGCATTGTCTTTTGCGTATTCTGGCCAGATCTGTCCGAATACGTGGAATCACCTATAAACTAGGCGCCTTCGGTGGCGAAGACCTCATCAAAGGTCTTTTTTAGCGCAACATCGACGTCATCCATGGTCACCGGCAACCCAAGATCGACCAGTGAGGTCACCCCGTGTTCCTGAATTCCGCAGGGCACGATACCGGTGAAATGTGACAGGTCCGGCTCGACATTGATTGAGATGCCGTGAAAGCTGATCCATTTCCGCAGGCGGATGCCGATGGCCGCGATCTTGTCCTCGGCTGGCTGGCCGGTGATCGTCAGCGGCTTGTCTTGCCGTTGCACCCAGACGCCCACGCGGCCGTCGCGGATCTCACCGGTGACATTGAACTCGGCCAAAGCCGCAATCACCCATGCCTCAAGCTGCTGCACAAAGCGGCGCACATCATGACCGCGTTTGCCCACATCAAGCATGACGTAAACAACGCGCTGACCGGGGCCGTGATAGGTGTACTGTCCACCGCGCTTGCTTTCATAGACCGGAAAGCGATCCGGATCGGTCAGATCTTCTCGCTTGGCAGAAGTCCCAGCGGTATAAAGCGGCGGGTGTTCCAACAGCCAAATGCATTCGTCCGCCTCACCCGCTGCAATCGCGGCAACGCGCGCCTCCATGAAGGCAGTGGCCTCGTCGTAGTCGATTAGCCCGTCGGTAGTCTTCCATTCCATGCTCATTCCTTAGACCGTCTGCGGGGCAGGGGGAAGGGGTCAGGCGGCCTCGGCCAGGCAGCGTTGCAGGACCTGCGCATAAGTGTCCGTGCCCTGTGCGCCGGTCAGCAGATATTTCCCTCCAAACACCATCGAAGGCACGCCCGAGATGCCTCGGCTGGTCCAGAAATCTTGTTTTTCACGCACCGGTTGGGCATGCGCACCTGATTCAAGTGCGGTTCGCGCCGCCTCCGGGTCGAGTCCGGCCGCCTCGACCGCGCCCATCAACACTTCGACGTCAGAGACATCCTGTTGCTTGGTGAAATAGGTTTCGAACAGGGTCAGTTTCAGCGGATGCTGACGCCCCTGTGTTTCCGCCCAGTCAAGCAGTTGATGCGCGGCAAAGGTGTTCACGATTCTGCTGTCATCAGTGAAATTGAAGGTGAACCCAAGTTCAGTACCCAACGCAGTCAACCGCTCGCGCGCCTGCTGGCTTTGTTCGGGCGTCGAGCCATATTTCTTGGCAATATGCTCCCTCAGATTCTGTCCCTCTGGCCCCATGTTGGGGTTCAGTTCGAACGGATGCCAGCGCAATCGGGCCAGCACATTCTCTTGCTTCAGTGCGGCATCGAGTTGACGAAAGCCGACAATACACCACGGACAGACCACATCCGAGACGACATCAATCTGCACTGTAGGGCGGGGATCGGGCGAGGGCATGGCTGCTCCAGATTGCATTGTATCGCGGTTAGATATGGCTAAAGCACGTGATTTCAATCGGCTGTGTTTTTGCCTCTTCACATCGCGCGGCTCAGCGTCTATACGCCCCTCTACCAAGTCATTGGCAGTGCGGTCGTGGCGGAATTGGTAGACGCGCAGCGTTGAGGTCGCTGTGGGGTAACACCCGTGGAAGTTCGAGTCTTCTCGACCGCACCAACATCCTGAGATCTTTACCCGAAATTGTCAGGTGAGACGGGCGCCCTGTTGGTTGAAGCGATAGGTTCGATCATGAGCGTAGCCGAAATGGACGGATTCACCAGCGTTGACCTGATGCTGGCCGAACAGGCGCGCGGTGATCTGGTGATCTTGCATCATCGCGATCACGTTTGTGTCTCCGCCCAGATGCTCAACATGGGTCACGTTTGCGGTCAGGGGGCCTTCGTCGGATAAGTACAAGTCCTCTGGGCGGATGCCCAATGTTGTGTCCGCGCTGTCGCCGATTACGCTGGCGGGGAAGAAATTCATCGACGGAGCGCCAAGGAAACCCGCGACGAACTGGTTGGCGGGGTTATTATATAGCTCCATCGGGCTGCCAACCTGTTCAACGCGCCCGTCGCGCAGGACGACGATCTTGTCAGCGAGTGTCATCGCCTCGGTCTGGTCGTGAGTGACGTAGATCATCGATGCATCGAGCTGCTGATGCAGGTTGGCGATTTCCAGTCGCGTATTCATACGCAGGGCGGCGTCCAAATTGGACAAGGGCTCGTCGAACAAGAACAGTTTGGGTTCGCGTACAATGGCGCGGCCGATCGCGACGCGTTGGCGCTGGCCGCCTGACAGTTCTGAGGGGTAACGGTCGATATAGGGCTCAAGGTTCAGCATCTTGCTGGCCTTGGCGACGCGTTCTTCGATGACCTGCTTGCTCTGTCCTTCCTGTTTCAGTGCCAGCGACATGTTCTTGCGCACATTCAGGTGGGGATAGAGCGCGTAGCTTTGGAACACCATGGCGATGCCGCGTTTGGAGGGTGGGGTGAGGTTCATTAGCTCTCCACCAATGCGCACTTCGCCTGAGGTCACGTCCTCCAGCCCCGCGATCACGCGTAGCAGGGTGGACTTGCCGCAGCCGGAGGGGCCGACGAAGACGACGAATTCTCCGTCTTCGACTTCGATGTTAATATCTTTCAGTACCTCGACAGTGCCGAAGGACTTGTTCACGTTTGTCAGCGTCAGGGCGGTCATGTGCGTGCCTCTTTCAGCGAAATGGGTTGGCCAGTGCGGATGCTTTCATCGGCAGCTAGACAGATGGCCAGCGATTGCACGGCGTCGTTCATATGGCGGGTCAGGTCGATGTCCTCGGCGATGGCGCGCAGCATATAGGCTTGTTCGGCATCGCAGAGCTGCTGATGGCCGGGCTCATCGGGCATGTCGATTGTCTGGTCGCCATCGGGGCGATGGACCAGAAGGCCGCCAACCTTGGTGTGTCCGTCGATATCGGCGGATGCGCCCTTGTTTCCATCGGTGATCGAGACCGAGCCGTTGGGCGACACGATGTCTTTCACGAAGAACGCGGTTTCGGACATCATCGGGCCCCAACCGGCCTCATACCAGCCGACCGAGCCATCCTCGAAGACCACCTGAAACTGGCCGTAGTTGTACATGTCTTCGGCGATCTCATCGCTTAGGCGCAGGCCCATGCCGTGGACTCGCACGGGGTCGGAGTCAGTGATCTGACACATCACGTCGACATAATGCACACCGCAATCGACGATGGGCGAGGTGGTCTGCATCAGAGCTTTGTGTGTTTCCCACTCGGCCCCGCTGCTTTGTTGGTTGAGATTCAGTCGGAAGACGTAAGGCCCGCCAAGGTCGCGCGCCTCGGAAATAAGGCGCATCCATGAAGGGTGATGGCGCAGGATGTAGCCGATGACCAGTTTGCGTTTGGTTTCAATGGCTTTCGCGACGACTCGTTTGGCATCTGCCACAGTGGTCGCTAGCGGCTTTTCGACAAATACATGCGCCCCGGCCTCCATCGCCGCGCAGGCGAAATCGGCGTGGCTGTCGGAGTAGGTCGCCACGACCACCAGATCGGGCTTGGTCTCGGCCAGAGCGGTGTGAAACTCAGAATAGGCTGGATAGCCTGTCAGGCCAGGATGATCCACGCGGCCAGACCGGTTCACCAGCCCCACGACTTCAGCGTCCGGGTGGTTGTGGTGGGCCAAAGCGTGGCTCAGCCCCATATTGCCGAGGCCAGCGATCAGAACTTTGGTCATTTGACAGCTCCTGAAGTGATGCCGCGGATCAGTTGGCGCGAGAAGATGACATAGAGCACCAGCACCGGCAGGATCGCCATGCTGAGCGCCGACAGAACCGCGTTCCAGTCGGTGACGAATTGGCCGATAAAGACCTGGCTGCCCAGCGTCAGTGTTTTGGTTTCCTCGGCCGGGGCAAGGATCAGCGGGAACCAGAGGTCGTTCCAGATGGGGATCATGTTGAACACGGCCACGGTCGCCATGGCGGGGCGGACCAGCGGTAGGACCAATCGGAAGAATATGGTGTATTCGGACAGCCCATCGACGCGGCCTGCGTTCTTCAGATCGTCCGAGACTTGCCGCATGAATTCAGACAGGATGAACACCGCCAGCGGCAGACCTTGCGCGGTATAGACTAGGATCAGGGCCCAAAGGGTGTTCACCAAACCGGTTGCCACCATCATCTCAAGTATCGCCACGGTGCCGATGCGGATCGGGATCATAATCCCAAGCGCCAGATAGAGGCCCATCAGAGTGTTGCCCTTGAATTTGTATTCGCTCAGGGCAAAGGCGGCCATGGCGCCGAACAGCAGAACGAAGGCCAGCGACACCACGGTCACGATCAGCGAGTTTTGGAAATAAAGAAAGAAATCCCCTTGTTTCATAACCGTCTGGTAACCGATGAGAGAAAAGCTTTCGGCATCGGGCATGGCGAGCGGCTCGCGGAAGATCGAGCGTCGGGTTTTGAAGCTGTTGATGATGATCACGAAGACCGGGAACAGGGCGATCAGGGTATAGAGGATCAGCGCCCCGTGCATGGCAGCCGTGTTCAGCGGGTTATGGCGTGCTTTGTTCATGCGTTCACCCTCACAGCTGATACCGGCGCATCCGGGTCTGGATGCCGAAGAGGTAGATGCAGACACCCACAAGGATGATCGCGAACATGGCGCCTGCGATAGCGGAGCCCATATGCGGGTCGCCCAGTTGCAGTTGGAAGCCAAAGAAGGTGCGGTACATGAAGGTGCCTAGGATATCGGTTGAGAAATCCGGCCCTGCCAGCGCACCTTGCGAGACGTAGATCAGGTCGAACGCGTTGAAATTGCCGACGAATGTCAGGATCGAGATGATGCCAATCGAGGGAATGATCAAAGGCAGCTTGATCTTCCAGAACGCCGAAGCACCGGTGATGCCGTCTATTTCTCCGGCTTCAAGGATCTCTTCAGGGATCGACAGCAGGGCGGCGTAGATCAACATCATCGGGATGCCGACGAATTGCCAGACCGAGACAAGTGCCAGTGTTGTCAGCGCGTATTCTTCCTTGCCCAGCCATGGTGCAAACAGCGACTTCAGACCAATGGCGTCCAGCATTGAAGGTGCGATGCCCCAAAGCGGGGACAATATCAGCTTCCACGCGAAACCGACGATCACAAAGCTCAGAATGGTCGGAATGAAGATCGCGGACCGATAGAGCGCGGCAAACCGCAAGCGTGGATGCGACAGAAGCGCGGCCAAAGCGATGCCGATGGGGTTCTGAACCAGCATGTGGATCAGGAAGAACCAGAAGTTGTTGCCCAAAGCGTTCCAGAATTGCTCGGACCAGATCGGATCGAAGAACAGGGTGCGGAAATTCTGCAAGCCCACGTAGATACGTGTCTGATCAACCTCGGTGAACAGCGCGAGGCGCAGTGTGTTGAACAAGGGGAAGATCATCACTGCCGTGTAGACCATCACCGCAGGGGCGAGGAAAACGGCAATGTGCCAGCGTATGCGGCGGGTCTGCATGGGAATCTCCGGGGAAAAAGGTCCGGACGCGACGCGGTAGCCGCGTCCGGTGTGAGTGGCTTAGTTGTTACTGATGCGGTGCGTACCAGCTGGCCAGACCGTCTTGCAGTTGCTGACCCAGTGCTTCGGGTGTCTCGGCACCCTTGATGGCTGCAACGGATGCACCCCAAGTCTCGTTTTCGAGGTTCGGTGTGCCGCGCGACAGGATTTGGTAGGTCGAGCGGATTGTGCTTTCGCACTCATCCCGCCAACCGACGATTTCCTTGGCCAGTGGATCTTCCAGCTCGACCGGAGTGCTGGACAGCGGGAAGAAACCAGGTAGGGCGTTACCGAAGATGCTGGCGAATTCCGGGCTTGCGACCCAAGCCAGGAAGGTGCGCGCAGCTTCTTGGTTTTCGCTCGCCGCGTTCATGCCTATGCCGATATCGGTGTGGTCCGAAATATAGCAGGTATCGCCCGCGTTCTGGACCGGTGGCTTAAAGGCGCCCATTTCGAAATCGGCCTGCGTGTTGAAGCCTGAGATTTCCCAGCTGCCTGCTGGATAGACCGCTGCACGACCCAGCGTGAACAGGTTCTGGCTGTCGGGATAGGTTTGCGCTTCATACCCGTCGCCGAGATAGTCGGCCCACTTGGCCAGTGTCGCATACGGGGCGACCCACTGGGGGTCGGTCAGCTTCTGCTCGCCCTTGATCAGCGCCTGACGGCCTTCTTCACCTTTCCAGTAGTTCGGGCCGATATTGTTATAGCCCATCGTTGCGGCTTCCCACTGGTCATTGGTGCCCATCGCCATCGGGATATAGGTACCGTCTTCCTTGATCTTATCGAGGGCGGCAAAGAACTCAGCTTCGGTAGTTGGAACTTCGATGCCCAACTCATTGAACGCATCTTTGTTGTAGATGAAGCCGTGAATCACTGACGCCATCGGGACGCAGAAACTGGCCGAACCGTCATCGGTTTGCCACGCAGATTTGGCCACGTCCGAGAAGTTTCCCATGGCCTCAAGATCAGACAGATCGGTCAGGTGCCCCGACTCGTATAGCGCAAGCGAGGCATCAAACGGACGGCAGGTAATCAGATCGCCAGCCGAACCGGCCTCGAGCTTCGAGTTCAAGACAGCGTTGTATTCTGCCGGTGCTGAGGGCGAGAAGATCACTTTGATGCCGGGATTCTCGGCCTCGAACGCCGGAATGATCTTTTCCTGCCACAACGCCAGATCGTCGTTTCGCCAACTTTCGATGGTCAAAGTGGCCTCTTGCGCATAGGCGCTTGTGACCAGCGCCGTGCTCATCAAGGCAAGGCTCAGAACTTTGCGTGTCATTTGATATCTCCCAGGTTGATGGTTTCTTGGTTTTGTTTCATCCGCTCCAGCGCAGGGCGGAGGTGATCGTCGGTGTTGCTTAGCATTGCTTGCGCCGCGTCCAGGGACCCTGCGCCTACAGCCAAAAGGGCCGCGCATTTGAGGTTGCCCTCTGCCGCAGTCAACGCCTTTGTAGCCTGAGCGGAGGAAACGCCGGTCAACTGACAGACGATCCCGTTGGCTCGGGCGCGTAGCTTGTCATTGTCAGCACGCAAATTGATCATCATGCCGTCCTGAATATGCCCCAGCTCCATCGCCATCAGCGTCGAAAGCATGTTCAGTGCTATTTTCTGCGCTGTACCAGCGCCCATGCGGGTAGAGCCCGAGATCAGTTCAGGTGGTGTGGAAAGCAGGATTGGATGGTCAGAAAGCTGCAACAGTTCGGTGCCCCCGTTATTGGCAATGCCGATAACTGTGGCGCCTCTGTCCCGCGCGATCCGCGCTGCTGCGGTTGTGTACGGTGTGGTTCCGCTGGCCGAGACGGTGATCAAGGTGTCTTTGGCAGAAAGATCGACCAGGTCTCGGGCAAGGCTGTCGGTGGCATCTTCGACATCTCCCGGCATCTCTACCCCTGAGGGCAATCCACCTGCCATGTTGATGCGAATCTGGCGGGCTGGTATCGAAAAAGTTCCCCCCAGTTCCAGCGCATCCGAGGCGGCCATCAAGCCTGAAGAGCCTGCCGCCAAATAGCGCAAAACCCCGCCCGATCGGATGGATTGCGCCATAGCTTTTGCGCCTGCGCAGAGGGTGGGCAGCGAGGAAAGCGGGGCAGCGGCAGCGTCGGCTTGCGAGCGGGCCAGCAGCTCGGCCACTTCAGTCAGCGGTCGGGCGTCAAGTCCGATCGCGTCTTGATGTAGCTGTTCGGTAACTGGCTTGGTCACGTGATTCTCCCCCGAGATTTTGAATATCATACCTTTTAGATACCATTAGTCTACCATTTTATTTTTCGCCCACTATTTTCAAGATTTAGACGACTATTACTGCATTATTGCGTAATTTGGTCTTCAAAATTAGAAATAGGTATTATAAAGGTATCTCCATGAGTCGCCCTTCTGATACCATTGTGCTGGCCGCTGATGGCGGTGGAACACGCTGCCGTCTTGCTGTTTCAGACGGCTCTGCGGTTCAGTGTGTCGAGGTTGGTGCGGCAAATGTATCAACCGATTTTGACGCAGCCTGCGCTGAGTTGATGCACGGAATTGCTGCTTTGGCCCGACGTGCCGGACTAGAGGCAACTCAAATCGCTCGTGCGCCAGCCTACTTGGGGCTGGCCGGTATCACGGGGGGCGCGCTGGCTGATCGGCTGGCAGAAAAGCTGCCATTTGACCATGTTCTGATTGAAGATGACAGGCCCGCCGCATTACGTGGTGCGTTGGGTTCGAAAGACGGTTTCGTAGCGCATTGCGGAACGGGTTCTTTTCTGGCGGTCCAGAATGGGGATCGCAGGTCATTTGCCGGGGGCTGGGGACCTGTTCTCGGGGATCAGGCCTCGGCGCAATGGGTTGGGCGGCGGGCTTTGGCCTTTACGCTTGACTTTGTGGACGCTCTGAAGCCTGCGTCTGAATTGGCGGACAGCCTGTTGTCGCGTTTTGATGGCGCTGCTGGGATTGTCAGGACCGCCTCCAAGATGTCGCCTACCGAGTTCGGAGCGCTGGCGCCTGTTGTCACGCAACACGCAAAGCAAGGAGATGCGCTTGCGCTGTCGATCATGGAGGATAGTGCACAATATCTGACAGATCAGATGTTGGCGATGGGCTGGATGCCCGGCCTTTCGATCTGCCTGACCGGCGGCATCGGCCCGCAATATGCGGAATTTCTGCCTGCGCCAATGCAACAGGAATTGGCCGACCCGCTGGGCGATCCGTTGACCGGTGCCATCGCGTTGGCGCACGCCTTTCAAAAGGAGACCCGACATGAGCGTTGCTGACTTCCTGCGGCCCGAGGGTTGGCTGGGTCAGACCGCCGGTCCCCGATACGTACAGCTGCGGCAGCGGCTGGAGCAGGGGATTGAAGAGGGTATTCTGGCCCCGAACAGTTCACTCCCGCCCGAGCGCGAGATTGCCGAACTGACGGACCTGTCGCGGGTGACGGTCCGCAAGGCGATTCAGGAACTTGTGCGCAAAGGCGCGATTGAACAGCGGCAAGGCTCGGGATCATTCGTGCGTCAAGCGGTTGCGCGGGTTGAGCAGTCGCTGTCGCATTTGACCTCGTTTACCGAAGACATGGAGAGGCGCGGTTTTGAAACGACTTCAACCTGGTTGGAGCGCGGTATATTCCTGCCGTCGCCTGATGAGATGCTGGCGCTGGGTCTGTCGGCCAGCGATCAGGTCGCGCGCATTCATCGACTGCGCGCGGCTGGTGGGCGGCCAATGGCGCTGGAACGCGCGGCGTTGCCGCTGGATATCCTACCCAACCCGACCGAGGTTACCGGATCGCTCTATGCGTTCCTCGAACACTCGGGCAATCGTCCGGTGCGCGCGATCCAGAAAATCTCAGCCATCAATCTCGAAGCGACCGAGGCCGGTTTGCTGGACGTTGCCGAAGGTACGGCAGGGCTGCGCATTCAGCGGACCTCATACCTAGAAAGCGGGCGCGTTGCTGAACTTACCCGATCCATCTATCACGGCGATGCCTACGATTTCGTGGCAGAGCTGCGTCTGTCAACCTGAAAGGCAGGGCACATGTCCAGCGAAACAACTCAAATGCGGCAGGAAATCAATGAGATACCTTTTGCCGTTGATCGGCTTCTCACTGATGGTGCCACGGCGATTACAAAGACCGCAAGCGCGATCCGCGCGCACGATCCCGGCTTCCTGATTTCGGTTGCGCGAGGTTCGTCGGACCATGCCTGCAGCTATCTGAAATACGCTTCGGAACTGCTGCTGGGCCTGCCCATGGCCTCGGTTGGGCCGAGCGTGAAATCGATCTACGGGGTCGATATGCGATGCCCCGGTGCGCTGTGTATTTCGGTATCCCAATCGGGTCAAAGCCCCGACATCGTACAGCTGACGAAGTCCCTGACAGAAGGCGGCGCGTATTCGGTGGCGATCACGAACGATACCACGTCTGCACTGGCCCAGAACGCCACCTCGGCTCTGCCCATCCTTGCAGGCCCCGAGCTTAGCGTGGCTGCCACCAAGACCTTCGTAACCTCTCTGGTCGCCGGGCTTTGGTTGCTGGCCGAGGTCAAGGGCGACGATACCTTGCTGGCTGCAATTCACAAATTGCCGGAAGATTTATCGCGGGCGATCACCTGCGATTGGAGCGCGGTGGTCGAGGCAGTCGATGGCCAATCCCTGTTCACTTTGGGACGTGGGATGTCCTGGGCAATTTCGAATGAGGCGGCGCTGAAATTCAAGGAAACCTGCCAGATTCATGCGGAAAGCTATTCCTCGGCCGAAGTTCTGCATGGCCCGGTTTCGATCGTGGATCAGGGCTTTCCGGTGATTGCGTTCTCGTCCGGAGACGCGGCTGAGGCCAACATCGCCGAAGTCGCCGATGCGCTCGCAGCCAAGGGCGCAAAAGTCTTCGCAACGACCAATCAGGTGTCTGATGCCGTGAGGCTACCACATGTCCGCACCACGCACTGGATGACAGATCCGGTAGCCTCAATCGCTTCGTTCTACGGTATGGTCGAAACTGTGGCCACGCGCCGGGGCATCAATCCCGATGCACCGCGTCACCTGCGGAAAGTGACGGAGACGGTATGACCGATGCGACGATCACCTTCGCGGGCGGGCTTATCTTTGATGGCAAAACCCTGAAGGACGGCCACGCCGCCCGTTTCGTCGGCGGGCTGCTCGACAGTATTTTGCCCGAAGCCGAGTTGCCTTCGGATGAGATGGTTCAGGATCTGTCGGGCGATATTTTAAGCCCCGGCTATGTAGATTTGCAGGTGAATGGCGGCGGAGGCGTCATGTTCAACGACGATCCATCGGTCGAGACATTACAGCGTATTGCGGCGGCTCATCGCAAGCTTGGCGCGACGTCGATCCTTCCGACGCTAATCACGGACACGCCCGAAAAGACAACGGCTGCCATTTCTGCTGCTTCTCTTGCCATTCAGCGCGGAGTTCAGGGGATTGTCGGCTTGCATCTTGAGGGGCCGCATCTCTCGGTGCGACGCAAGGGCGCGCATGACGGCGGGCTGATCCGCCGGATGCAGGACGCTGATCTTGCACAGCTGATAGAAGCGGCAGGGGCGTTGCCTGCATTGATGGTCACGCTTGCGCCGGAAAGTGTCACGATTGCTCAGGTCGAAACGCTCAGCAAGGCGGGGGTCATCGTGTCGTTGGGGCACAGTGATGCCGAGTTTCAAACCTGCGTGGCTTACGCACAGGCGGGCGCGCACTGCGCCACCCATTTGTTTAACGCGATGAGTCAGTTGGGCAACCGCGAACCGGGGCTGGTTGGCGCAGTCTTGTCCAGCGGTGCGATGTCTGCCGGATTGATAGCGGATGCAATCCATGTTCACCCGCAGACGATGCGCGCCGCCTTTGCAGCTAAACAGGGGCCGGGGCATCTGTTTCTGGTGAGCGACGCGATGGCCGTTGCTGGAACGGATCTGCAGGAATTCAAGCTGGAAGGGCGTGTCATCCAACGTGAAAACAGCAGGCTGACCTTACCGGATGGAACCCTGGCCGGGGCCGATCTGAACCTGACCACCGCGCTGCGCGTGTTGACAACGGATGTCGGCGTTTCACTGACGGACGCCTTGGCAGCGGCCACACGCATTCCGGCGGATATCATTTCCCAGCGCTCAATCGCGCGCCTGAACTTGATATCGCAGGCCATTCGCATTTCTCCGGACTTGTCGCAGGCCCGTCCGGCGGTTGCTTAACCTCGCATTGCAACAAATTGCAAAACACCGCGTTTTTCGCATCTCGCCTCAACTGTAGCGGTTGTGTAAGACCTTAGGCGAACGTGGTTTGGGAATGTCTGTATGTATCAGATAATTGGAATAGTTGGCAGGGCATTGACCACCCGGATCGCGCAATGATCCAAACGCGTGGCGTTTTCATTGGTCAGCGTACGGATTGTTTGGGCGCGCGCCTGCTGATGATCCTGACCTGTATCCGTCTGGCCGAAGACTTTGGGACAGACTACCGGGTGAACTGGTTCCCGCAAGGCGCCGATGCGCCGGAGTTGGATCATCCCGAGGAGTTATTCACCAAAGACTGGATGGATGCGCATTTCCTTGATCAGGCAGAGTTCGACGCGATAAGCGCGACCGCTCTGCCAATTTGGGCCTTCCAGAACGATCCATCGCCCGAGCGGCTGATCGACCATTTGGCGTCTGGCCGTTCGGTTCTGGTCGAAGAAGCGAGCGAGATATTGGCCTTCCCGTGGGAAGAGATCGAAACCATCCGTCCCCGCTATCGCGATTTCATACATAGCGTAGGATTTGTGGATGAGGTTCGTCAGATCATGTATCGCGCGGATCAGAAGCTCTCGGGGCAGGGGGTTTCGGCTTACCACATTCGGCGCGGAGAAATCCTGAACGGATTACCATGGAAGCATTCAATCTGGCCCGCCAAGATCGAACCTGACGAGTTTTACGAGGCCCATCTGGAGAAATCCAAAGGCCAGACGGTGATCATGTTTTCGGATCAGCCAGAGGTGATAGACCGTTTCAAGCAACGGTTTCCGGAGCTCATGCAGATGTCGGATATCGCTGATCTGTCGGCTCTGACCCGGACGCAGCGGGACTTTCTGGAGCTTTTTGCGATGTCACGGGCGGATCAGGTGATCGCGCCACACATATCTGGCTTTTCAATGGCTGCAGCCCGGATTTCGGGGCAGCAGCGTAAAGTGTTCCGCGATGTATTGTCCAAGGATGAGATGCAGGCGGCCAATGCGCGGTTCATCGAACGGGTTGCGAAGGGGCCATCGGCCTTTCTGAATCCCTCAGAGGCGGCGCATATCTATTCAAAGGCGGTGCAACATCTGTCAGCGCAGGATCGCTGCGAAGAGGCGTATGATAATGCGAAACCTATTCTGGACGCCGGGGCCGACAACGCCTTTATGCCACTTCTGCAATCCCTGAACTGTTTTTACCTGTCGAAGTGGCAGGAAAGCGAGGCACATGCCAAAGAGGGATTGCAGAACCCGCATCTCTGGCCCGAAGACTATACTGTTTTGTGCGCGTTGCGCGGCGCTGTTCTTGGCATGCAGGGCAAGCGCGGTGCGGCGACGCTGCACTTTGCTAAAGCGTTCTGGTCCAAACCCTTACGGCCGGATGTTGTGGTGCTGGGGTCCAGAATGCTCTACCGCGCCCAACTTGCGCTTAGGCTAATGCCGCCTGTGGATTGGTCGTTGCAGAAGGTCGTTCGGCAACGCCGGTTTGCACCGTTCAATAACCTGTATCTGGTTCAGCGTAAGGTTGTCGTCAGGCGTCCTTGCAACTTCGATTTCATACTCTTGGATTGGGCCGAGTTGGCGCTGGATCAACGCGCAAGTCGTATCTTTGATCACCAACAAAGATTGGAAGCGCTTTCTACCTCACTCGATGAGATTCACGACGTACCAGCAGACGACCCGCGATTGTTGGGCGCGAGGGTGATACTACAGAGGCATCTGGGGGAATTGTCGGGGGCCCACGCCATTGATAAAACCCGCCAGATCGTAGCTGAAGTGCCGGAAAGTGCCTTGTACCAAAAGCGGCTGTCCGAACTTTACGAAGCAGAAGGCGATACCGTAGCTGCGCATCGAGCGATGTCAGAGGCGCTAGCTTGTGACCCGGAAAGCCCGTTTCTCATGTTCGCCATGGGTCGCTTGTTTGAGCGGACGGGCAAGATCGGGCAGGGCGAGAAGCTTATTCTGAAAGCTGCCGATCTTGATGACGTGACCGTCGTTATTCAGGGCATGGCGGGCCAGATACACATGCGGCGCGGGAACAAGAACAAGGCAAGCCCCTATCTTGAGAAAGCGCGCGACCTGTATCCGCCCCACAAGCGGTTTACCAATCAACTGAATCGACTTTCGGGTCAGGCGTAAACTAGTTCAGCGTAACCTCTTGGCGCAGGTTTCCGGTCGTCTTGTCGAAGATCAGAATCCGATTGTCCTCGGTCACGACCGCATACCAGTTGTTGCCGATGGTCAACGCTTGCGCTTTTGCGCCGTCCGGAAGTTCGATCTGGTCGGGCAGCTTCGGAGTGCGGTCCGATAGGCGGATGACAATCAGGGCGAATGTCACTAGAACCCCGCCAATCATTACCGCGGTCAACAGCATGACCATCCGCCGCAGCAGTCGAAGCTGCGGTGTTTCCTGCGGTTCCTGAGGTTCGGAAGGGACAGTCATGGGCACCCGCCTGATAGAGTTTCATATCGCGGCCGCTCCGCCGCCCCGCCTTGATAAGGCGCTTGCGCGGGATGTGCCAGCGGAAGAGAACCTGTCGCGCACCCGGCTGGCCCGACTGATCAATGAGGGTGCCGTCACCGTTGATGGCGTCGCCGTAGAAGACCCCAAAGCTAAGATAACCGAAGGCGCGCAGATTGGGATCACCGTGGCCGAAGCCGAAGATAGTCATATCGGCGCTGAGGATATCCCACTTGAAGTCGTCTATGAGGACGACGATCTGATCGTGATCAACAAACCAGCAGGGATGGTCGTGCATCCGGCGCCGGGCTCGCCGAATGGTACGCTAGTCAATGCGCTGCTGCATCATTGCGGGGATGATCTCTCGGGTGTTGGGGGCGTCAAGCGCCCGGGCATCGTGCACCGGATCGACAAGGAAACCAGCGGGTTGCTGGTTGTGGCGAAATCGGATGCGGCGCATCACGGGCTGGCTGCCCAGTTCGAGGCGCATAGCGTCGAGCGCTACTATCGCGCTATCTGCTATGGTGTGCCGGATGCCAATGACCCTCGGTTGCGTGGGATCAAGGGTGTTAGCTTTGAGCCGGGCAACATCATGCGTCTGACGACACAGCTGGCACGGCACAAGACCGATCGACAAAAGCAGGCTGTGCTGTTTCACGGTGGGCGCCATGCGGTAACGCGCGCACGGATTGTCGAGGTTTTTGGAACGCCGGGCAGCCTCTCTCTGATCGAATGCTGGCTTGAGACGGGCCGAACGCATCAAATCCGTGTCCATATGGCCCATGCCGGCCACGGGCTTGTCGGAGACCCGGTTTACGGCGGAAAGCGCAAACTGGCTGCGCGGTCATTCACGCCTGAGGCCGCCGAGGCGGTGCAGGCTTTCCCCCGCCAAGCTCTGCACGCAGCAGTGTTAGGCTTCGAACACCCGGTTTCGGGCCAGGCATTACGTTTTGAAGCACCGCTGCCGCAGGATATGGCGGACCTGCTGGAAAATCTCAGAAAACCACTGAAATAAACTGCAAAGGCTTGTGAAAAAGGCCTTTTCAGCTTTCCTTTACATAGGGTTAATCTCAGACTGTTAACAGATCCTCTTGAATGTATCGGGTCTGGTACCCATATCCCATGTTAAGGGCTTAAACATTTGTCCAAGGGGCAGAAATAAATGGCAAATTACTCAAATCTTCCAGCGCCGACACCCGAGGGTGGGCTGAACCGCTATATGCAGGAGATTCGCAAGTTTCCTCTGCTGGAGCCAGAGGAAGAATATATGCTGGCCAAGCGCTGGGTCGAGGAACAGGATACCGAGGCCGCGCATAAAATGGTCACGTCTCATCTGCGCTTGGCGGCCAAGATCGCCATGGGATATCGCGGCTATGGCTTGCCGCAGGCCGAGGTGATTTCCGAAGCCAATGTGGGCCTGATGCAGGCGGTCAAGAAATTTGACCCCGAAAAAGGCTTCCGGCTGGCGACCTATGCCATGTGGTGGATCCGCGCTTCGATCCAGGAATACGTCCTTCGGTCGTGGTCGATGGTGAAACTGGGTACAACATCGGCGCAGAAAAAGCTGTTCTTCAACCTGCGTAAAGCAAAGGCACGCATTGGCGCGCTGGAAGAAGGTGATCTGCGTCCTGAAAACGTGGCCAAGATTGCAGAAGACCTCGGAGTGACCGAGGAAGAAGTGATCAGCATGAACCGTCGGATGTCCGGTGGCGATGCTTCGCTGAACGCGACCGTGGGGTCCGAAGGCGAAGGCACCATGCAGTGGCAGGATTGGCTGGAAGATGAAGATGCCGATCAGGCTGGTGACTACGAGGCGCGCGATGAATTGGAAGCCCGGCGCGAATTGCTCGCTGCTGCGCTGGATGTTCTGAACGATCGCGAGAAAGACATCCTGACTCAGCGCCGTCTGATGGACCAGGCTGTTACGCTAGAAGAGCTGAGCACGCAGTACAATGTCAGCCGTGAACGTATTCGTCAGATCGAAGTGCGCGCGTTCGAGAAGCTGCAAAAGAAGATGCGAGAGCTTGCGCGCGAAAAAGGTATGCTGGGTTCAAACTGACCCCAGGCTGATATCAGCCCGCCATATGAGCGGGCTGATTTTTTTAGTTATGCGAAAATGAAATCGGACTCGGACAGGTGGCTTGCCCAGATGCCTGATAGATAGATGCTGTCTCCGTCGTCCAACTCGATCTTGGTCCCGAAGAGCTTTCCGTCGATATCGTCTTCGATGTCCTCAAAGCTGGTGATGCCATCGTATTCGGACAGGTCGATCTTGTCCTTGCCGACGCGGAAATCGACAATCCAGTCGTGACCGTCGCCTTCATCGAACACAAACGTGTCCTTACCGCGCCCACCAAAGAGTTTGTCATTGCCTTCGCCGCCGTCGATGATGTCTTTCCCACGACCTCCGAAGATTTTGTCATGGCCTTCATCGCCACGCAGAATATCCTTTCCGCGCCCCCCGAAGATTATGTCGTTCCCGGCACCGCCAAGCGCCACATCATTGCCCGAGCCGGTGTTGATCACGTCATTGCCACCATCACCGTGAACAAAGTCTTTGCCGCGTCCGGTAAAGATGAATTCATCGCTGCTGTCACCCAGGATAAAGTCCGTGTTCTTTTTGCCCAGAATGCCCGACACCGAGACGGGTAGAAGTACGCCGTCAAGTACGTGAATGATACCGTTTGACGCATCCACGTCGAACGCGATCAAGCCGGGATCGTCGATGCCCGGATCGGCATCGCCCAGGCTGGGAGGATCGCTTTCAAGGTTCAGTTCGACTGACGACCCAAGCAGAGTTTGGATTTCAGCCCCGTCGCCTAGACCGACCACTGTGGTGCTGTCGAACTCACCATCGACCACGTGATACTTCAAAATGTTGGTTAGCAAAGGGATAGGGTCTCCGCCGCCAAGCAGGGTGAGCGCCTTGATGATGTGGCCCAATGCTCCAGCCTCGTCATCCCCTTTATACCCAAGCGTTTGTGCCAGAGTAATAAAGGCAGCGTCATTTGGGGCAAAGACGGTCAGTTCTGCCTCAGGATTGTCCAGCGTTTCCGCCAGCCCGGCTGCAATCACCGCTTCGCGGAGAATGTCGAAATCCTGATTGTCGCTGTCGAACGTTCCGGGATCACCGCTTTTTAGCACTGTTCCTGTAATCGTATGTGTTGCTGGCATTTCAGTAAGCCTCCCACCCTGTTTGCCGTTGCTCCGGATGTTGCCAGAGCGCCATCCGAGCATGATTCAGTCGATGTTTGAGCTACGGCGGCAGTAACAGACTGGATCAACAAAACTGATTTGCGAGGGCAGGTTTGACGCCGATCGATTTTAGATTATCGATATAAAGTATAAGGTTATCGGGATTTTTTAATCTCATCAAAAAATTACCGAGGCGTATGATTTTCAAATAGATAGAGAAAGGACTGACTTATTGGCAGGTGGTTGATAGACAGATCAGGAACTGAATTACATTGAGCTCGCCCTGGGCGGGTTACATCAATTTTTAGGGGGCGCGCATGCATAAACCGGTCAATTGGGGTGTTCTGGGTGCAGCCAGATTCGCACGACAACACATGGCGCCCGCCATCCATGCGGCAGAGGGCGCGCGGCTGGCGGGGTTGGCGACCTCGGATCCGGCCAAGGCCGAGCCCTTTGCCAGATATTGCCCTGATCTGAATGTCTACAACAGCTATGAGGCATTGCTAGCCGATCCTGAGATTGAGGCGGTGTACATCCCGCTGCCAAACCATCTTCATGTCGAATGGAGCCTGAAGGCGCTGGATGCGGGCAAGCATGTGCTGTGCGAAAAGCCGATGACCATGCGGGCCGATGAGTTTGACGCGCTGATCGCAAAGAGGGACCAGACGGGTTTGCTGGCTGCCGAAGCATATATGATCGTACATCACCCTCAGTGGCATCTGACCCGTAAACTGATCGCGGACGGAGCGATCGGCCGGCTGGTCCATGTCACCGGGGCGTTCAGCTATGACAACCGGGCGGACACGGGCAACATCCGCAACCGTGCGGAAACCGGTGGGGGCGGGCTGCGTGACATCGGGGTGTATGTTATCGGCAGCGCTCGGTTTGCGACTGGGCAAGAGCCGGTCTCGGTCAGCGGTGCGATCCGGTGGGAAAATGACGTGGATGTTTTCACCGAAATACGCGCGCAGTTTCCCGAATTTACCTATTCCGCCTACGTCTCTACACGCATGCATCCACATCAGGAAATGGTGTTTCACGGAGAAGGTGGCATGATCCGTCTAACCGCTCCGTTCAATGCCCGTGTGTTCGGCGAGGCGCGAGTTGAACTGCACCGACCGGGCCTTGAAGTTCTGGTGCCCCGGTTTCCTGCGGACAACCACTATCAATTGCAGGTCGAAGCGTTCTGCCGATCGGTTCGCGAAGGGGTTGAATATCCCTGTTCATTGGAATTCGTGAGGGGCACACAAGAGGTTATCGATCAGGTCTTTGACGCCGCCGTTTCGCTCTAGCTTGCCACCCCTGTGGTGTCTCGCGTATCCTGTCCCGACCGGATCAGGAGGGCTAAATGGCGGGCGGCTGGGCGCGCGATGGCGCGGTGAGTGAACAGATCGAAGCGTCGATTTCAGATGAACTGGCGCGGATGCAGGCGCAAAAGCGACCTGTGGGCGAAAGCCTGACACATTGTGCTGAATGCGAAGAACCGATCCCCGAAAAACGCCGCCTTGCTCTGCCCGGCGTAAAGCTGTGCCTGGATTGCCAGCAAGAGCGTGACAGCAGCTTCAAATCTCGCGGCGGGATCAATCGGCGGGGTTCGAAAGACAGTCAGTTGAAATAACGCGAGGAGCACCCGGTGAAGGATCAGCCGCAGAGATCAGTACTGCAAAACGGGTTGGTTCTTGGGTTCCTAGCCGCGTTTTTATGGGGCACGCACAGCGTTATCGTGCGGTACCTGACCAGTGATCTCGGCGGGTTGCAGATTGCCGTATCACGCCTGTTCATCGCTGCGTTTGCGATTTACTGCATGCTGCGGGTGATGGGCGCACGGGTTTCAATCCAGTACAGGGATTGGAACTTCCGGCTGGCGGTGTTGTCGACGGTGGTGAACTATATCCTGTTCCACATAGGTTTGGAACATACAGGTGCTGCTAATGCGATGGTGCTTGAGAATACCGCGCCGTTTTTTGTGTTGATATTCCTGTATTTCTTCGCGGATACCACCGTTGGCCGGACTGATGTATTGGCAACCCTGCTGGCGATCCTCGGTGTGTTTCTGACCGTCTATCGGGATTTTCAAGGCGGGGGAGAACCCCTGCTGGGCGATCTGATGGAAATCGGGGCGGGACTTAGCTGGGCGGTGTTCCTGATTTCCAGCAGCCGCGCGATGCAGTCATCGGAGACCACTGCCGAAAGGTTGAACTTCCTGTTTGGCATCTTTTTGTGTTCGGGCGTTTTGCTGGTGCCACTGGCGGCTTTTTCTATTCAGATGCCGACCGCAAACGACGTGATCTTCTTGATCCTTCTGGGCGTTTTACCCACCGCGCTTGCCTATTATCTTTGGTACGAGGCCGCCGCCCGCGTGTCGACATTGACGGCGACGTTGCTATTCGCCGCCTCGGTTGTGTTTACCTTTGTCAACTCGGCACTGTTTCTGGGCGCAACGATCACACCGCTTTCGATTGTTGGCGCGGTATTGATTGTCACGGCCATTTTCGTGACGACGATGAAATCAGCCAAAGAGAAATGAGGCAGCCATACAGGCTGCCTTTCAACTTTAGCTTTCCATCGCTTCCAGTTCGTCAATAAATCCCGAGATCATCGACAGGCCTTTGTCCCAGAACTCAGGGTCGCTGGCGTCCAGTCCGAACGGGGCCAGAAGCTCTTTATGGTGCTTGGAGCCACCGGCGCGCAGCATCTCGAAATACTTTTCCTCGAACCCGTCCGCACCGCTTTCGTAAACCGAATAGAGCGCGTTCACCAAGCCGTCGCCAAACGCATAGGCATAGACGTAGAACGGTGAGTGGACGAAGTGCGGGATATAGGCCCAGAAGGTCTCGTACCCGTCCATGAATTCGAATGCGGGGCCAAGGCTTTCAGCCTGAACGCTCATCCAAAGGGCGTTGATGTCGTCTGGTGTCAGCTCGCCCTCACGACGGGCGGCGTGCAGTTTGCATTCGAAGTCGTAGAAGGCGATCTGGCGAACGACTGTGTTGATCATGTCCTCGACCTTACCGGCCAGAAGCACCTTGCGCTGCTCCGCTGTCTCGGCCTGATCCAGCATTTTGCGGAAGGTCAGCATTTCACCAAAGACCGAAGCAGTTTCGGCCAAGGTCAGCGGGGTCGATGAAAGCATCTCGCCCTGATCGGCGGCCAATACCTGATGCACCCCGTGGCCCAATTCATGCGCCAAGGTCATCACATCGCGCGGTTTGCCCAGATAGTTGAGCATCACGTAGGGATGAACTTCGGTCACGGTGGGATGCGCAAAGGCGCCAGGCGCTTTGCCGGGCTTCACGGCCGCATCGATCCAACCCTTCGAGAAGAAGGGAGCTGCGATCTCACCCATCCGAGGATCAAACGCGTTATAGGCGTCCATCACCGTCTTCTCGGCCTCGGACCAATCGACGATGCGGGTGTCCTCCATCGGCAACGGAGCATTACGGTCCCACACTTGCATCACGTCCAGACCAAGCCATTTGCGTTTCAGTTCGTAGTAACGATGGCTTAGCTTGGGGTAGGCGGCCACAACCGCCTCGCGCAGGGCTTCGACCACTTCGGGCTCGACATCGTTCGACAGGTGACGACCGGTCTGGGCAGATGGCATTTTGCGCCAGCGATCAACGATCTCTTTTTCTTTGGCCTGCGTGTTATGAACGCGCGCGAAGGTTTTGATGTTGCTTTGGAAAACGTTGGCGAGTTCGCGCGCTGCGGCTTCACGCTTGGCGCGATCCTGCTCGGTCAGCAGGTTCAGCGTACCTTCGATGTTCAGCTCTTCACCATCGACGGTGAAGGTCAGGCCCGCGATTGTTTCGTCGAATAGGCGTTCCCACGCGTCGCCGACAACGCCGAGGTCGTGCAGGAATTTTTCCAACTCATCAGACAGTTGATAGGGTTTCATCGCGCGAATGCGACGGAACACGGGCTCGTATCGCGCCAGATCGGCATTGGCGGCAAAATGAGCAGCCAGCGCGTCATCGTCGATGCGATTCAGTTCCAGCGTGAAGAACACCAGAGGCGTGGTGAAGACGGTGATCTTCTCCTGCATGTCAGACAGGAACTTGGCGCGATCCGCGTCGGTGGTCAGTTGGTAATAGCGCAATCCGGCAAAGGACATGATCCGCCCGGCGATGGCGTTGATCTTTTCGTTGCGCAGCACGCAGGTCAGTAGTCCAGCTGCGTCCAATTCGGCCAGCTTACCCTCATAATCTGCGGCAAAGGACGCACATTCGCCCTCCAACCAGTCCAGATCGCGGGCCAGTTCGGGTGCATCTTCCGAGGCATAGAGGTCCGTCAGATCCCATTCCGGCAAATTGCCCAGATCATCGGCACCGCCGCCTGCATTTGCATCACGGACGGGAAAGGGAAGGTCGCGCATGGAACACCTCGAATAAACTGCGTTGGCAAACATTTAGGCGCGGCGTGTCCGGATCACAAGCAAGCTGTCTGGTCAAACCTTAATGACAGGGCTCGGGTTTTGGTTTCGCTGCGGCTGCCGCGAAATGTGCAGCAAGTTGATCAAAGACCGGCCCGCGCACCTCGGGTGCCTCCATCAGAACTTCGTGTTCGCCGTTGGGAATCTCGACCAGAGTACCGCTAGGCCAGTTGGCCATACGTGCCCGAATGGCCTTGCGGTCCACGATCTGTTCATGGCTACCCAAGAAGGTCAGGGCAGGGATCTCGGGCGCGGCCTGTTCCACCAGCCAGGTGCATTCATCCAGCGCCTCGCGCAGCCAGATGGTAGACGGTGCGCCCAAAGCAAGTTCAGGGTGTGCGGCCAACTGATCCTGCATCATTCGGTACATCGCCGGATCGCGTGTCAGCACGTTTCCTTCGAAGGGCTGTGAGGCCACATAGCTCTCTAGCGTGGTGGTGGGCGGGGTTTTCTCGCCCAAGCCCAAGCGTGGCCCCCAATAGGCAGTTAGCTGGCTGAGTGGCTTCATGATTGGTGTAAAGAAAATCCCCCACATCGGGCCCGTAAAGGCGCAGGCCGCAAAATCAGCCCCCTCCAAAACGGCGCGAAGCCCGATAGCTCCGCCCATGGAATGGCCTATGACGTACCAGGGCTTGGGCAACTCCAGTTGTTCGGCCAGTTTCAGTATTGAGCGAACGTCGTGCTGGTAATCGGTGAATTGTTCGACATGACCGATCCGCGGATCATCCAGCAGGCGATCTGCAAGCCCTTGCCCGCGCCAATCGACCGCGAGACTTGCAAAGCCCCGGTTCACAAATTCCTTGGCGGTATCACCATATTTTTCGATGTATTCCGTGCGACCGGGGAAAAGCATCACCGTGCCGTGCGCATCGCCGTCGGGCAGCCAATGTGCCACGCGGATACGTTTGCCATCTTCGGTGATCAGCCAATGCGCCGCACCATCGGCAGGGCCGCCGGCCACGTCTTCGAATAAGGGGGCCGGCGAAAACTCCATCAGGCCAGCACCGAGGCGAGTTTCATGGCAATACCCATGTCTCCGTCAACGCTCAGCTTGCCGGACATGAACGCACCGGTTGGGTTCAGGTCACCGCTGAGGATCTGTTCAAAGGTGTCCGCATCGGCGCTGAGGGTCACATCAGCATCTTCGTCGCTTACCCGCGCACCGCTTGCATCCAGAATGATAGAACCCAGATCGGCAATGGCAAATTTGGCTGACGCATCGAAATCGCCGCCCGACAGTTTCTCATTCAATGCCGCCGCGGCTTTTTCCAGAATATCGCTCATGGTCTTCCTCATATTGTTCATGCGCCGTGAATGGACATCCCCGGTCGCTACGCTACACTGACCATTGTTATGGGTATTGCAATCACCAATCTCAAACGTACCGTCGCGGCACTTGCCGTCATAGTCACGTTTTCCACCAGTTGCATCGCGCAGCAGGCGGATTCGCGGGACGAGGCATCACTGTTGCAGCAACTGGCGCAATCGACGCCCGAACAGGCCATCGGATTGGATCGGCAATTGCAGGCGCTGTGGTCACAATCAGGTTCGGCTTCGGCGGATTTGCTGTTGGAACGCGGACGCGAAGCGCTGGATGACGGGGATGTCGAGGCCGCGCTTGATCATTTGACGGCGCTTACCGATCACGCACCCGAATTTGCCGAGGGTTGGCATGTGCGCGCTTCGGTTTTCTTCGGCATTGACAAGTTTGGCATGGCTGCGGCGGATCTTGAACAGGCATTGACGCTGAATCCGAACAACTACGACGCTATCTACGGCCTTGGCCTCATCTTTGAGATCGTGGGTAAGCCAGAACAAGCACTTGAGGCCTATTCACGTGCGCTGTCTATACATCCCCATCATGAAGAAGTAACCAATGCCGTGAATCGGCTGAAGCCTCAGGTTGAAGGCAAGGCGCTGTAAGTCTCAGGGCGCAGGGGGCAAAGGTGAGCGGGTCATCCCGGGTAGTGGCCGTACTTGGCCCGACGAACACAGGTAAAACTCACTACGCGATTGAACGTATGCTGGGGTACCGGACCGGTGTCATCGGTCTGCCGCTGCGGCTGCTCGCGCGCGAAGTCTATGACAAGATTGTCGCTATTCGCGGTCCGTCTGTGGTGGCGCTGGTGACAGGCGAGGAACGGATCGTACCGCCGCGCACCCAATACTGGGTCTGTACAGTTGAGGCGATGCCAGAAGGCATGGGCACTGATTTTGTGGCGATTGACGAAATTCAGCTTTGCGTGGACCCCGAACGCGGCCATGTCTTTACTGACCGCCTGTTGCGGTCGCGCGGCACCAATGAAACGCTATTCCTCGGCTCTGACACCATGCGCGGCCCCATCGCGGCCCTTGTGCCAGAAGCGCAGTTCATCCGGCGTGAACGGATGTCTCAGCTGGTCTATTCCGGTACGAAAAAGATCAGCCGAATGCCTGCGCGCAGTGCGATCGTCGGATTCTCGGTCGATAATGTCTATGCCATCGCCGAGCTGCTTCGTCGCCAAAAGGGCGGGGCGGCGGTCGTCATGGGGGCGCTCAGCCCTCGCACGCGGAATGCGCAGGTTGACCTCTATCAGAACGGTGAGGTTGATTATCTGGTGGCTACGGATGCCATCGGTATGGGGTTGAACCTGGATGTGAACCATGTGGCGTTCTCATCTCTGACCAAGTTTGATGGCCGCCGAATGCGGCCTCTGGCCCCCAACGAGTTGGCCCAGATCGCAGGACGGGCCGGGCGCGGAATGTCGGATGGCACGTTTGGTGTGACGGGAGAGGCTCCGCCGCTGGATGAGGGCGTAGCCCAAGCCATTATGGACAGCCGGTTCACGCCTATGAAAAAGTTGAATTGGCGGAATGCCGCTTTACGGTTCGGCTCAATCGACGCACTAATCGACTCGCTTGAGGTCAGCCCAGACAATGAGCACCTGATCAAAGCGCGGCCAGCTGACGATCTGAACGTCCTGAAATCTCTGTCCCAAGTCACCGAAGTTGTTGCCCGTGCCAGCGATGGACCGTCGATCCGTTTGCTATGGGATGTGTGCAGAATCCCCGATTTTCGCGGCATCAGCCATGCCGAACATGCCAGCCTGCTTGAGGTGATCTATGGCCATCTGCATGAGCGCGGAAGTATCCCCGATGATTTCATGGCGCGGCAAATCCGCCGTATCGACCAAACCCATGGCGACATTGATGCATTGTCCAAAAGGTTGGCATATATTCGCACTTGGACATATGTTGCGCAACGAAACGGTTGGGTGCGTGACGAATCCCATTGGCGCGAGGAAACGCGCACTGTAGAAGACAGGCTGTCGGACGCTCTTCACGACCGTTTGACTCAGCGATTTGTGGACCGGCGCACGTCAGTGTTGCTGCGCCGGCTCAAACAGAAGGAGGCCCTTTTGGCCGAAGTAAATGATAAGGGTGAAGTGACCGTCGAAGGCGAATTCGTCGGTCGTCTGGAAGGGTTCCGGTTTACCCCGGACAAAAGCGCGCAGGGGACTGAAGCGAAAGCCTTGAAGTCAGCCTCTCTGCAAGCACTCGCGCCGCAATTCCATCTGCGTGCCGATCGCTTCTACAATGCGCCCGATACCGAAATTGATTTCACCGATCAGGGTGGCCTGATGTGGGGCGAGTATGCCGTGGGCAAACTTGTTGCCGGTGCCGAGCCTCTCAAGCCTGTGGTCGAGGTTTTTGTCGATGAGGCCGCCGGGCCGGACGTGGAACAGAAGGTTCAGCGCCGCCTGCAGCATTTCATCGACCGCAAAGTGGCAGCCCTGTTCGAGCCGCTGCTGAACCTGTCGCGGGATGAGGAGCTGAGCGGTCTGGCCAAAGGTTTTGCCTTCCGCATGGTCGAGGCGCTGGGCGTTCTGCCGCGCGCGCAGGTCGCGCAAGAGGTCAAGGATCTGGATCAGGATGCCCGTGGTGCACTGCGTAAACATGGCATCCGGTTCGGTCAATTCACCATCTTCATGCCGCTGCTGCTGAAACCCGCGCCAACGCGCCTGCGTCTGGTACTTTGGGCATTGTCCGGTGGCTTGCAGGAGTTCCCCGAAGCACCACCTCCGGGTCTGGTTACCGTTCCGGTCGCCAAGGGCGCGCCGCAGGGCTATGACACCATGTGCGGCTACCGCGATGCGGGCGAACGCTCAATCCGGATCGATATGCTGGAACGGCTGGCCGACATGCTGCGGTCCGAGGATAGCCGCGGTGGGTTCGAAGCCAAACCCGACATGTTGTCGATTACCGGCATGACCTTGGAACAGTTTGCAGACCTGATGCAGGGACTGGGTTACAAGGCCGAACGCGGCGAACGTGAGAAGGCCAAACCGGTCCCCACGGAGCAGCCTGTGGCGGAAGCTGAGGAACAACCCGTCGTCGATGAGACACCGACCGCAAATGCCGAAGCGGATGACGTCGGTATAACCGCCGAGACGGCAGCCGAAGCCTCCGAAAGCACCGAGGCGGCAGCAGAGGCTACGGCCACTGAGAAATCAGCAGAGTCCAAATCGGATGAGCCCGAAATTGAGGTGTTCTACACCTTCACTTGGGGGCGCCAACGTCAGCAAAACCGTGGTCCGCGTCGCGAGCAGGGGCAGGGCAAGGGCAAGCCGCGTGGTAAACCTCAGGGCAAGCCGCATAGCAAGAAGGGGGGCAAGCCTCAGGGCGCCAAGACCTTCTCGTCACGGCCACCCAAAAAGGAAAAGGCAATCGATCCCGATAACCCATTTGCGGCAGCGTTGATGGGTCTGAAGGATGGCAACTGATCCGCGATGGCCGAGGCCAAGCTGCGGATCGACAAATGGTTGTGGCAGGCGCGGTTCTTCAAGACCCGTAGCCTGGCCGCCAAACAGGTCAGCGGCGGCCATGTGCGTCTGAACGGAAATCGGGTACTGAAACCGGCGCAAGCCGTGGCACCCGGAGATGTCCTGACCTTTCCGCAGGGGCGTATTGTTCGGGTTGTACGTATCGAAGCGCTTGGCGTGCGTCGCGGCCCAGCCCCCGAGGCGCAAGCTTTGTACTTTGATATGACCGAAAAGCAGGACGTATCGCCCAAGAATCCTGCGTTTGAGGGAAAAGGTCGTCCAACCAAGAAAGAAAGACGCGCGCTTGATCTTTCTCGCATCCCAAAGGGGTGATCTGACCTTGAAGCGGCGGTCAGACTGGATTAGCTAGTCGCCAAAGCGCAAACGGGAAATCCAACATGACCTACGTTGTCACCGAAAACTGCATTGGCTGCAAATACACCGACTGTGTCGAGGTTTGTCCGGTGGATTGTTTCTACGAAGGTGAAAACACATTGGTCATTCACCCCGACGAATGCATTGACTGCGGTGTCTGCGAGCCCGAATGCCCCGCCGACGCCATCCGCCCCGACACCGAGCCGGGGATGGAGCAGTGGGTCGAGTTCAACCGGAAATACTCGGAAATGTGGCCGGTGATCGTGACCAAAAAAGACCCCTTGCCCGAGGCCGAGGAACGCGACGGCGAAGAAGGCAAGATGGAGAAATATTTCTCGGAAGCCCCAGGCGAGGGCGGTTGACCGATTCGGCAGCCGGTTACCGTTCATTTGGCATCAATCTGTGCATTAATTAGTTGAGGTAGAAAGGGAATTTCCCATTTACCTTGGCGCGGTCTTTTGAGTGTCGCAAATTTGTGATATACTAGGGACCGAATGATGACTGTGATTGGGATGTGCTCCGTAAGTATGCTCGCTTTGGAGTTCTGAATTTATGACAAATAAGCCGCCTGACGGGGCCATGCAGGGCCTCGGCTGTGGCGCTTTTGTCGTCTCATATCCCGATCAGAAATGAAGGATGAATATGAATGTCGAAATCGAAAAAGCTTGAGTTCCGCCCGAACGATTATGTCGTCTACCCGGCTCATGGCGTAGGTCAGATCGTGTCAATCGAAGAGCAGGAAGTTGCAGGCTTCTCGCTTGAGCTGTTCGTGATTTCTTTTGAAAAAGACAAGATGACCCTGCGGGTGCCAACCAACAAGGTCACCGAATCCGGTCTTCGGTCGCTCAGCTCACCGGATGTGATCAGCCAGGCAATGAAGACGCTGAAGGGCAAAGCCAAGGTCAAGCGTGCCATGTGGTCGCGCCGGGCGCAGGAATACGAGCAAAAGATCAACTCGGGCGACTTGATCTCGATCGCCGAAGTGGTCCGCGACCTGCACCGCACCGACGACCAGCGCGAGCAGAGTTATTCCGAGCGTCAGCTGTACGAAGCCGCGCTGGAACGTCTGACACGCGAAGTGGCCGCAGTTTCTGGCGCCGATGAGATTTCGGCTGCCAAACAGGTCGATGAGGTTCTGACCTCACGCGCAGCCTGATCGCGTTCAAGCCAATTTAAGGGTCGTCCTGATATCCGGGGCGGCCCTTTTTCGTGACTAGGCGCTTGGTCTTGTGGTGTGTGTCGGGTATTTTTCTGTAACTGC
Source organism: Ruegeria sp. I3 (assembly GCF_056532525.1). Taxonomy (NCBI): domain Bacteria; kingdom Pseudomonadati; phylum Pseudomonadota; class Alphaproteobacteria; order Rhodobacterales; family Roseobacteraceae; genus Ruegeria; species Ruegeria sp. I3. Next base: position 143,590 of record NZ_JBQFNI010000006.1, read on the forward strand.
AGGAAGATACGGGGACATGATGAAGCAAACTGTCAAGTTTCTCTACATCAGCCACGAGCCGATCTCGGTCTGGTTTCGCTATGGGCTGATCCTGTTCGATATCGCCTCGATCATCTTTTTTGTCTCCACGGCGAATATCCCGCACGGGCCTGGGCTGACGGCGGCAAGTTTGGGTGTCGGGCTGATCATCCTAATGGATTTCTCCGCGCGGATGTGGATTTCCAAAGACCGCTGGAAACTGCTGCGCCAGATTTACACGATGGCAGACATCGTTGTGATCGTGTCGCTGCTGCTTGACCCGTTCCTGACCGGCAATCTCGCGTTCCTTCGGATATTGCGCGCGTTGCGGCTGATCCATTCCTATCATCTGCTGCGGGATTTGCGCCGAGATAGTCCTTTCTTTCGAACCCACGAGGACGCGGTGATTGCGGCGATCAATCTGATGGTCTTTGTTTTTGCAACCTCGACTGCAGTACTGGTCTTTTTCGTCCCCGAAGATGCGCAGACCCCCTATATCGACGCGCTTTATTTCACTATGGCGACCCTGACGACAACGGGGTTCGGAGATATCACGCTGGGCACACCAGCGGGAAAGCTGTTTTCCGTTTTCATCATGGTTGTTGGCGTGGCGTTGTTTGTCCGTCTGGCGCAGGCAATCTTCATGCCGCAGAAAGTGCGCTACAAATGCCCAAGCTGCGGCCTGTTCCGGCACGATCCGGATGCTGTGCATTGCAAACACTGTGGCGCGACGCTGCGCATTGAAACCGGTGGGGCGTCTTAGATTGAGGCTGTCAGCGCCAGGAGGAAGGTGATTTCCGAGGTCTGCTGCGTGGCCCCCAGAATATCACCGGTTTGGCCACCGATCTTGGTCTTGGCGATGCGAGCGACAAAAGCCGCTGCAAGCAGGGCGCAGAGCATCGGCGTGATGGCTGATCCACCCAGCAGCAATAGCGACAGGACGATAGCCAGCACGATACCGGCCAGCACCGCAGACAAGGGGGGCGCACCAACCGAATGGCTCAGCCCCGATTTGCGAGCGTTGGGTAGCGCGCGCATCAGCACGGGCATCATGGCGCGTGAGAACAGGCAGGCGGCCAATATGCCCGTCAACAGACCCGCACCGATCAGTGCCATAACAGCAGCAATTCGAAGCAGTTGGCCCAGCAACAGGGCCAGTACGCCGTAAGTGCCGATATGGCTGTCCTTCATGATCTCCAGTCGACGTTCGGTTGTGAAGCCGCCCCAAAGCCCGTCGGCCGTATCGGCTAGCCCGTCTTCGTGCATCGCTCCGGTTGCGATGATCAACGTGGCGACCAGCAGGGCGGCGGTGGCAAGGGTTGGCAGCTGCGCCCAGATTGCAATCCAGGCGACGCCGCAAGCCAGCGCCCCCACAACAAGCCCGGCAAGGGGATAGGCCCAAGCCGCACGCGACTGGCGGGTGAACGCTTGATCGGGCAGGCGCGGTAGGGGCAGGCGCGTCAAAAGGACCAGAGCCAGCGGGATATCCCACAGGGAAAACGGGGCGGTGTCGTTTTTGGTCACTCCCAGGCCTTTCCGGGTCTTGTTGCTTTGCCAGCATTGGTTAAACACACACAACCACTCTGATGCAACGAGGCTTTCCATGCTGCCCGAACTCAATGACCTGAACAGTTTCCGAAATGCGCTGACCGGCGCACCCGGTCCGGACACCGCTGCCAAGCAGGGCGCGGAAGAGCGCAACGGTCAACTAACCAAACCGCCCGGCGCGTTGGGGCGGCTTGAGGATCTGGCGATCTGGTATGCAGGTTGGCGCGGGGATGCGCGGCCTCGGATCGATGCGCCGCAGGTCATCGTGTTTGCTGGCAACCATGGCGTAACTGCTCAAGGTGTCTCGGCGTTCCCGCCCGAAGTGACGGTGCAGATGGTCATGAATTTCGAACATGGCGGCGCGGCGATCAACCAGTTGGCAAAGGCTGCGGGCGCGAAGATGGACGTGCACGCGCTGGAGCTGGACCGTCCGACCGCAGATTTTACCCAAACCCCCGCGATGAGCGAAGAGGAATTTCTAAGCGCACTGCGCACAGGATGGCAGGCGGTTGATCCGCAGGCCGATCTGCTGGTTGTTGGAGAGATGGGGATCGGAAATACCACGCCGGCTGCCGCCATCGCTTGCGCGCTATTTGGCGGGGATGCCGCCGACTGGACCGGGCGCGGGACCGGTGTGGATGATGCCGGACTGGCGAACAAAACCCGGGTTGTTGCGGAAGGCGTCGCTCTGCATGGTCAGGGCGATGGACTTCATATTCTAAGGTGTCTCGGCGGACGCGAGATTGCGGCTATGGCTGGCGCGATAGCCGCCGCGCGCGTATTGCGGATACCGGTTATTCTGGATGGATTCATCTGCACCGCAGCTGCAGCCTGTCTGGCGCAGATTTCGGAAACAGCGCTTGATCACACCATCGCGGGCCACCAAAGCGCCGAGGGCGCACATGCCGCGATGCTAGACAAGCTGGGCAAAGAGCCGTTGCTGAGCCTCGGTTTGCGCTTGGGCGAGGGCTCGGGCGGGGCGTTGGCGATCAACATTTTGAAAAGCGCGGTTGCTTGCCATTCCGGCATGGCGACATTCGCTGAAGCAGGTGTGTCGGACGGTTAAGCCGACTTCTTGGCGTGTTCCTCGGCCAGTTCCAGCAGCGCGGTTTCCAGATCTTTTTCCAGTTGCCGCGCACGCTCGATGTATTTTTTGTTTTCGGCTGTCGGCATGCCGGGGATCCACAGTTCTGCAAGCTCGCGCACCGATCCCCGGTCGTGGTGATAGAAGGTCTGTTCGGCCTGTGCGGCCTCGTATTCACTGAGGCCAATGTTCTCCAAAACATAGCGGCCCGCGCGTAGCGATCCGTCGAACATCTCGCGGACAATGTCGTTGGCCCCGGCCTGATACAGTTCATAGACATGGTTGCGGTCGCGGGCGCGGGCGATGATGTGCAGATCGGGCCGCTGGCGGCGGGCATATCCGACGAGACGTGTGACCTGTTTGTAGTCATCCATGGCCGCGACAAGGACCGCTGCCTTTTCGATTCCAGCAGCGCGCAGCAATTCGGGGCGAGTGGGGTCGCCAAGGAAGCCTTTGACACCGAACCGTCGCATCAGCTGGATCGTTTCGATATCGTGGTCCAGAACAACTGTTTTAAACCCGCTTGCCTGTACCAGCCGGTTGACGATCTGCCCAAAGCGACCGATCCCGGCGATGATGACAGGGCCTTTTTCGTCGATCTGATCGGGTTCAACCTGCGGATTGCTCTCGCCGAGAAAGCGCGAAAGTACGTCGTAGACGATAAACAGAAGCGGTGTGATCAACATGGTCAGCGCAATGATCATCAACAGTTTTTGCGACAAACCCGGTGGAATCACGTTCTGCTGCGTAGAAAACGCCAACAAGACAAAGCCGAATTCGCCGGCCTGGGCCAAACCCAGCGTGAACAGCCAGTGATCGCGCCCGCGCAGCTTGAAGGCGCGCCCGACGATGAACAGGATGATCCCCTTGGCCAGTATGACCAGCAAGGCCAAACCGATCAGGTCAAACGGGTCGGCGAAGAAATACCCGATATCGATCCCAGCGCCCACGGTGATGAAGAACAGGCCCAGCAACAGCCCCTTGAACGGCTCAAGGTCGCTTTCCATTTCGTGTCGGAACTCCGAACTGGCCAGAACCACTCCGGCGAGAAACGCGCCAAGAGCGGGCGACAGGCCCACAAGGGTCATCAGGAACGAGATGCCGACCACGATCATTAGCGCCAGTGCCGTATACATCTCGCGCAGGTGGGTGGCGTGGATGAAACGGAACAGTGGGCGGGTCAGGTAGATGCCGGCCAATACGACAAACGCGACGGCGCCAATGGTGACAAGCGTAACGGCCCAGCCGGGCAGTCCTTCGACCAGCGAGAGTTTGGCGTGATAGTCCGCGTCTTTGGCTATGCCTACGCCACGGCTGATGGAGCCGTCATCTTCGATATGGATACTTGCGGGCAGGGCAAGCAGCGGCAGAAAAGCTAGGATCGGGATTACGGCAATGTCCTGCGTCAGCAGGACCGAGAAGGTTGCTCGACCTCCGTTGGTTTGCATCAGGCCCTTTTCGGACAGGGTCTGCAGCACGATTGCCGTGGAAGAAAGTGACAAGGTTAATCCAACCGCCAGCGCCACCGACCATTGATGACCAGCATAAAACGCCACAGCTGCGATTGCTGCGGTCGACAGGCCGACCTGCAGCCCGCCCAAGCCTAACAATTTGTCCCGCATATCCCACAAGGCACGCGGCTCAAGCTCGAGCCCGATCAGGAACAGCATCATCACGACGCCGAATTCGGCCACATGCTGCAGGCTTTCCGTCTCGGCCCCGACAAGGCCCAAAATGGGACCAATCGCGATGCCTGCGGCCAGATAACCCAGCACCGATCCCAGACCCAGACGGGCGGAAAGCGGCACTGCGATCACCGCAGCTGCCAGATAGATCGATGCCTGATAAAGGAACTCGTTCATTATTGTCCTCTTAAATCCGCTCAGGTCGGGAGCGGCGCGTCGCGTTTCAATTGGTCCATTACGATCTGGCTTTGCACCCGTGCAACTGCAGGATGCGGCAGGATCACTTCGTGAAGCAAGGTATTGAGTGCGGATAAGTCGTCACAATAGACATGAAGCAGGTAATCTGCCTCACCTGTCATCGTCCAGGCGCTGGTGATCTCGGGGCGGGTGTTGACCATGCGGGCGAAGCCTGCGGATTGTTCGGGGCCATGAGTGCCCAGATGCACCTGAATGAACCCCTGAACCTGTAGCCCCAGCCTCAGCGGGTCCAGTCGTGCGGTGTACCCAGTGATATAACCCTCGGCCTCAAGGCGCTGTCGGCGACGGCCCGCCTGACTGGCGGATAGATTCAGCACATCACCCAATTGCTGCGACGTCAGATGCGCGTCGCGCTGCAAAGCTGCGAGTATTCCGATATCAATCCGATCCAGCACGTGCGGCGTTTCCTCAAGATTTGCGATCAATATGCGGAAAGTACGCATCTAAACTTAGTTTATACGAAAACAATGCGCAGAAACAGCACTCATTAAGGCGTATTTTTGAATCAGCAAAGAAATTCCTGTTTTCCGAGGAGACGCGCCATGGGTCCTTTCCCGCATAACGCCCCGAAATCTGTCATCAGCGAAGAAAACCCAGCCGGTACCGACGGGTTTGAGTTTGTTGAATTCGCACACCCCGAGCCGCAAGAGTTGCGAGACCTGTTTGCGCGAATGGGCTTCGACTATGTCGGCTATCACCGCAACACCCCCAAGGTCGAGCTTTGGCAACAGGGTGATGTAACCTACATTCTGAACGCGGATCCTGATAGTTTTGCAGCCAAATTCGTGGCCGAGCACGGCCCCTGCGCCCCTGCCATGGGCTGGCGCGTTGTTGATGCTCAGAAGGCTTATGAGCACGCGATCGCCAAAGGGGCTGAGCCCTATGATGGCGCAGACAAGACCATGAACGTTCCGGCGATCAAGGGCATTGGTGGTTCGCTGATCTACTTCATCGATCAGTATTATGACACCTCGCCCTACAACGAGGAATTTGAATGGCTGGAGCAGTCAAAACCGCGCGGCGATGGGTTCTACTATCTCGATCACCTGACCCACAACGTGTTCAAGGGCAACATGGACAAGTGGTTCGAATTCTATGGCGACCTGTTCAACTTCCGTGAAATCCGCTTTTTCGACATTCAAGGTAAGTTCACCGGGCTTTACAGTCGCGCGCTGACTTCACCTTGTGGTCGCATCCGCATTCCGATCAATGAAGATCGTGGAGAGACCGGACAGATCGTCTCCTACCTGAAGAAGTACAACGGCGAAGGCATCCAGCATATCGCGGTGGGCAGCGACGACATCTACGCCTCGACCGATGCCATTGCCGAGAAGGGTCTGAAGTTCATGCCCGGTCCGAACGAGGCCTATTATGACATGTCTTACGACCGTGTGTCCGGCCATGATGAGCCCAAGCATCGGATGATGAAGCACGGCATTCTGATCGACGGCGAAGGCGTTGTTGATGGCGGTGAGACCAAGATTCTGCTGCAGATCTTTTCGAAAACAGTCATTGGCCCGATCTTCTTTGAGTTCATTCAGCGTAAAGGGGATGACGGGTTTGGTGAGGGCAATTTCAAAGCCCTGTTTGAATCGATCGAACGCGAGCAGATTGAGTCGGGTGAAATCTCGGCAGCTTAAACATGAATCAATGAAATCAACCGAGCGCCGTGTCTGACCGACATGGCGCTTTTTCTTTACCCGCGCGGCATCTTGAGCGTGATGTTCTTGCCGCGCTTCTGATAGCGCAACTCGCTGTCGCCGATAGCGATGACATTACCTCCGTCGATGCGATCGCCCACCTTCAGCTTTTTGTAGCGTCCGCTGGGCAGGCGGACCAAAGCACGGCGGTTTGCAGGGGTGCCGTACACGCCGATTAGGTTCAACTTGCGCAGGTTAATCGCGTTGTCGATGGTTGCTTGTCGCGCAACTGACGCGGAAGACGGGATTTTGGGGTTGACCGTTCTGGGCTGGAACGAACCAACTTCATCGGCATTACTGGCCACATTTGCGGTCGAGGCCAGCGCTGCACTCCCAGAACTAGGTTGCCGTGTCGCGCGCGCCGTGATGCTGGCAGGCCTGATTTTTGGACGGGGTACCCGTACAACAGCCAGCGCAGTCGGGGTTTCATCGACCTGCGGAGGGGTTTGCAGAGACTCGGGCCGCAGCTTAGGCCGGACCGAGGCCAGCTCTTGCCGGGATCGACCGCCAAGTTGCTGGCGTTCGAATTGATCCACCAGATTTTCCGGGCGTGGCCGTGGGCGAAACGCCGCGAGTCTCTCATCGACCTCTTCTATGACAACGGGTTCTGTTTCGAACCTGGTTGGGGGTTCGGGGGGCACGGATGCGGGACGACCCAGATAAACCATCACACCGGCCGGGTTCAGCGTGCCTTCGGCACTTGGCGTCACAAGTCCGCGTTCATCCAGGTTGAACCGCTGCCCCGCTTGGCCTGGCAAAGAGATCGACTCAAAAGACGCATCTGTGTCGAGGCTGGCAAGTTCGGGTAGTGCGACGGAATCGGTCGACAGGTCCGAGCGATCGACCGATGTGAGATATTGATTATCCACGCCAGCCCCAGGCGCTGGCTCCAGGCCTGAAGGTTCAACGGGGGCGGTGCCGGTAAACTCACGAAACTCGGTTCTGCTCTCTGGCAGATCAGCGATGTCTTCGACCGGCTCCGGTTCAATCTTCAGTGCTTCGAGAATGGCCTCGTCCGTGGGGGTGAGCACCGGTTCTTCCTCTGCCACTTCAGGTTCTTGTGGGAGGCTTGCGATCTCGGTTTCCTGAGGTTCGGGTTGTGCCTGCGGTTCTGCAGTTGCAGTTTCTGGCTCTGGCTGCAGCTCGGGCTCTAACGGTTCGGCCACTTCGACAATTTCGGGGTCAGAGCTGTTGTAAGACCAGACACCCAGCAACATTCCAACCACAACCGACGCTGCGATCGCAGGAATTGCAAAGCGTTTCAGATCCGTTCCTGTCTTGGCAGACGAGGGCAGTGCTTTGGTAGCAGGCTCAAATGCAGGGGGGGCTGCATCTTCAGCGATGGCGTGAACCGGTATGTCCGGCGTATCAACGGGTTTGGGGGCCGCAATCACTGCGTCCTCATCCACAATGATCGGCAGTTCCAGAAATGGCGCGTCCAGAGCATCGTTGCCGGTTGCGCTGACCCAGAATGCCTCGGGGATAAAGCCATGATCGGTGGCAAATGCGCTGGCTTCGTCCAGCGTTTGCTGGGCCACAGCGGCAACCGGGGTCTCAGTCCCCACGTCGCCCGCGACATAGGCCAGCTCTGATAGCTCATAGGGCGTGGCTGCGGCCAACGTATCCTTGACCTTTTTCGCCGCTACATCGGTGTCCAAACCATCGGTGTCGACAACCAAGCGGCGCACCTGATCGGATGGAATCACAAGCTTGCAACTCAGGTCATTTTCCAGCGCGAATCCCTGATCCCGAAGGGCCTGCATCTGGTCCGCGAAATCCGACGCATCTAACGGAACGGTTCCAATGCAGTACCAGTCTCCATCCGACTGATGATGCAAGGAAATGCCGTTTTCAGAAAATGACAGCGCAAAGGCGGGTTTCATAATCGCGATGAACCATAATTGTCGGCTTTTATGCAAACGCTTAGATGTCTGCCCGCCGAGATTAGAGCAGGAACTCGCCGAGGGAAAGAAAAAGGCACGTTTCCCCCTTGCCGTGTACGGGCCCGACCACCCATCTTGAGAGCAAGCATCAAGGAGGGATCATCTTGAAGACACTTGCTTTTTTGGCCGCCATGGCCGCTGCCACCGCGACTCTGCCCGCCCATGCGGAAGAACGTCGCATCTCGGTCAGCGGGACCGGTACGGCTCTGGTTGCACCCGATATGGCAACGATAACACTGGGCGTGACCAATCAGGATGCGCAGGCATCGGTAGCGATGCAGGCGACCTCGGATGCGGTGACGCAGATCCTCAAACGACTGGACGAAATGGGATTGGAGGCGCGCGATGTTCAGACGCGCGATCTTTCGCTTTCACCGGTCTGGTCGGGGCGCAGCAATTCCAGCAATGAGCCACCCAAGATCACTGGGTTCACCGCGTCCAACCGCGTTTCGGTTCGCGTGCGGGATCTGGATAATCTGGGCCAGATCATGGATGCGGTCATCAAGGATGGTGCGAATGATTTCGGCGGTCTGAGCTTTGGCGTGCAAGAGCCCAAACCGCTTGAGGCTGAAGCACGGGCCAAAGCTGTGGCAGATGCGACCGAGAAGGCGCAGCAACTAGCGCAGGCGTCCGGGGTTACGCTGGGTCCCATCCTATCGATCAACGACCACGGCGGAGGTGTTCGCCCGATGGCTCAGATGCGCGAGATGGCGATGTCGGACGCCGGTGGCGTGCCGGTCGCAGGCGGAGAGATTTCCGTTTCGGTCAATATCGCGATGGAGTTCGAAATCGCGGAGTAAGCTACGATCCAACGCGGGCTTGCAGCGGTTGGCGCTGCTGGCCCGATGCATCGAAATTCCCCGGCGCAAGCCAGTTCTCGAATGCCGCGCGAATGCGCGGCCACTCGCTGTCGATAATCGAAAACCACGCCGTATCCCGGTTGCGTCCTTTGTAATGTGTCGCCTGCCGGAAGACGCCCTCGAACGTGAAACCCAAACGTTCAGCTGCGCGTTTTGATGGCGCGTTCAGGGCGTCGCATTTCCATTCATAGCGGCGATAACCAAGCTCATCGAACACACGGCGCATCATCAGATACATAACCTCGGTCGATTGCGGTTTGCGCTGGAGCAGGGGAGAGAAGTGGATATGGCCTACCTCGATTGAACCCGCTGCTGGTTCGACCCGAAGGTATGAGGCCATCCCCACGGGTACCTCATCCGCGTCGAGCACTGTATGAAACATCGGGTCCGCATCCACGCAGTTTGACTGCGCCCATGCGGTGAAATCAGCCTCAGAGTCGAACGGGCCGTAGGGCAGATAAGTCCAATTGTGGCCGTCCGTATCGTTGGCAAACGCCCGGTACAAGCCGGGCGCGTGCCTGTTTACATCCAGTGGCACAACGGAACAGAACCGGCCCTGCATCGGTGTGTAAGGCGGGGTGGGGCGAGGAAACTCGCCCGCGACCGGCAAGCCGATGGGTTGACCCAGTTTATTTGTGTTGTGCCCGGTCATCGGATCAGGCGCTGGCTTTGGACAGAGCCTGATCGAGATCAGCGATCAGATCGTCTGCATCCTCGATCCCGATGGACACGCGCACCACTCCAGGGCCTGCGCCTGCAGCTTCCTGCTGCTCGGGCGTCAACTGACGGTGTGTGGTCGAGGCCGAGTGGATGATCAGCGACCGTGCGTCGCCAAGGTTGGCCACGTGGCTGAAGATCTCAAGCGCGTTCACCAGCTTTACGCAGGCGTCATAGCCGCCCTTGACCGCAAAGGTGAACAGGGCGCCCGCGCCGCGCGGGTAGTGCTTTTTTACCCTGTCGCTATAAGGCGAGGATGGCAGGCCAGCATATGTCACGTAATCCACACGGTCGTCTGCCTCGAGCCACGCTGCTATTTTCTGCGCGTTTTCGACATGGCGCTCCATCCGTAGCGATAGCGTTTCTATCCCCATCAGTGTGTAATGCGCCGCCTGAGGGTTCATCGTCATGCCCAGATCGCGTAGACCGATCGCGATGCCGTGGAATGTAAAGGCGAGCGGGCCGAAGGTCTCGTGGAATTTCAGGCCGTGATAGGCGGATTCGGGTTCGCTGAGCGAGGGGAACTTGTCATTCGCCGACCAGTCGAACTTGCCCGAATCCACGATGCAGCCGCCGGTCACGGTGCCGTTGCCGGTCAGGTACTTGGTGGTCGAGTGAACGACCAGAGTCGCGCCGTGTTCAATCGGGCGGCACAGGTAGGGCGTGGCCGAGGTGTTGTCGACGATCAGCGGAATGCCTGCTGCGTCCGCCACATCCGCCAGCGCACGGATATCGGTGACATAACCGCCCGGGTTGGCGATGGATTCGCAGAACACCGCGCGGGTGTTTTCGTCGATAGCGTCCTTGACGGCGTCCAGATCATCGGTGTCGACAAACTTGGCCGACCAGCCAAAGCGTTTGATCGTCTGGCTGAACTGCGTGACCGTGCCGCCGTACAGACGGGTCGAAGCCACCACGTTGCAGCCCGGTCCCATCAGCGGGAACAGCGCCATGATCTGCGCCGCGTGACCCGAGGAACAGCACACCGCGCCAACGCCGCCCTCAAGCGTCGCCACACGTTCCTGCAGCACCGCAACAGTCGGGTTGGTCAGGCGGGAATAGATGAACCCCACTTCCTGCAGATTGAACAGCGCGGCGGCGTGGTCAGCGTCGCGGAAGACATAAGCGGTGGTCTGGTAGATCGGTGTCTGGCGCGCGCCTGTGGCAGGGTCGGGGCGGGCCCCGGCGTGAATTTGCAGCGTGTCAAAACCGTAGGTGGGTCCGTCAGACATCGAGGAAATCTCCTGTTGGAATGTGTGTTGCTGAATCTCTAGGACATTGGCTCGCCCGGCACAATGTCCGCGTCACCGTAGCCAAAGCCCCTTGGACTTGATCGTTTTGCGAATGACCTGTTCGCGTGCGGGCAGGTTGTTTCGGTCGAACAATGCCCGGATCTTCGCACCCTTGCGCTGTATCACCAGCTTCTTCAGTGGATCATAGCCTTTGAGCACTTTTTTGATCTTGTTCGGGGCCACGACAGTTTCCAATACCTCGACCACATGATCACTTTCGCGGGCGTAGAGCATCGGGAACAGGCGATAGTGGCAGCTGACCGACCCATCCAGCAGGCCCTCGGGCAGGGCATCCCGTCCGCCACCGAAGGAATGGATGACCAGCGGCAAGGCGATCTGATCCAGCCACGGGTTCAGAACTTGCCCGGTCAGTTCGGGGATTTCCTCGTCGCGAATGGCGCGGGCATAGCCCATAAACCGCTCACCAAATTGGCGGGGGCATTTGTAGAAGAAATGACCGGCGTTAAAATACAGGTAGCGCCGCCAATAACCCTCGGGCTGGCTGGGATCGAGAGAGCTTTCGAAATCCAGCCCGAACCGGTCATATAGTGCGCGCCAGATACCGTCATATCCTGGGCCGTAGAGCGTGGGTTTGGGCCATGTTCCCTCGACCCGAAGTGAGGCGCCGGGCTGTTTGAAATCGAACGGGACGTCGGAAATTTCGCCGGTGATCAGAGTGTCGGAGTCGAAGAAGACAAAGGGCTCACCCTCTGGCATCGCCAGCAAAGCTTCGATCTTGTTGCCATTGGGATAGCTCGAGCCAAAAGCATGAGACTCAAAAGGCAGAATCTCGGCACCCAGATGCTGCAGGGCTTCAAGAACTTCGGCATCCTGAATGCTGGGGTTCTGAGGCCAAAGAGGGCCGGGCTGTGGTACCCCCACGAACAGCCGACCTTTGAACCCTGGTGAGCTGTGGCGCAGCGAGGCGGCGAACAAAAGCGCCTCGTATTGCAGCCGGTTGTTTTGCCCGATGATGAGGATGTTAAATGTCGCCGGGCTTGCCTGCATCGTGTCGCGCTTTCTGATCGGGCCGGTATTCGGCCGCCGCCTCAACCGGAAGTACAACAAGCTGTGAAGGGCGTCAAAACCCCAAACATGACCGGTTTGCAAATCCGGCTCGTGCTCCCATCTAATGTGACAGCAACGCAGGAGGATTGCATATGCGGGTCAATGCAGATTTCACACAGCGGGTCGCCGTTCACTTTGATCAGACCGAATGGGTCGCGTCACCGGCTGCTGGCGTCGAACGCAAGATGCTGGACCGCATTGGCGAGGAAGTGGCGCGTGCCACAACCATCGTGCGCTTTGCCCCCGGCAGCGCGTTTTCGTCGCATACTCATGACGGGGGTGAGGAATATCTGGTGCTGGACGGAGTGTTCCAGGATGAAACCGGAGATTTCCCTGTCGGCAGCTATGTACGCAATCCCCCGACGTCCTCCCATACACCCTCGGCCAGCGAAGGCGCGACTATTCTGGTCAAATTGCATCAGTTCGACCCCGATGACCGCACCGAGGTTCGGCGCTCGATCAACGGGGGCGGAGATATCGATTTGTTCAAGGATGTGCATGAGGATGTCCAGGTGCAAACCTGGGGCGCGGGCGAACAAATTGAATTGGACGCCGATAAGGGGTTTGAGGTCTTTGTTATCGAAGGTGGCTTTGCCGAGGCGGGCGAAGAATTTGGCACTTGGGACTGGTTGCGCTTGCCGCCTGGATCACGCTTTGCTGCTGTAGCAGGTGAGGGCGGAGCCCGTGTTTGGATCAAATCCGGCCACCTGGGTGGGATGGTCTGAGCCACCGCTGCCAACAAAATAGGCAATTTCTGACTGAATCCGGGCCATTCCGCCCGGATTTTTCATTTTTTGACCATTTGGCAAATTTTACCAATTGATAAAAAATCAGATTGTGGCAAGCTAGGGTCCATAACAAACATATCTACAGGGAGTAGAGTGATGGCACAGGGCCAGATGGCACCCGGGATCGTCTCCGGGCGGCTTTCCAGCGATGAGCTGACCTCGAATTTCACCGATCTGCATCCGCCACTGGCCCCGCACGAGGCCGCTGTGGCCGCCGATCGATGCTATTTCTGCTATGACGCGCCATGTGTGACGGCCTGTCCTACGGATATCGATATTCCGTTGTTCATTCGCCAGATTCAGGCCGGGCAACCGCAGGCGGCAGGGCAGACCATTCTGGAGCAGAACATTCTGGGCGGCATGTGTGCCCGGGTTTGTCCGACCGAAACTTTGTGTGAAGAGGCTTGCGTGCGTGAGACGGCCGAAGGCAAGCCGGTCGAGATCGGACGCCTGCAGCGTTATGCAACCGATGATGTGATGGCCTCGGGTGCGCATCCGTTCGAGCGCGCCGCATCAACCGGCAAGACAATTGCCGTAGTTGGGGCAGGGCCCGCCGGTCTGGCCTGTGCGCATCGTCTGGCGATGCAGGGGCACGATGTGGTGATCCACGAAGGCAAGCCCAAGCCAGGCGGTCTGAACGAATACGGGATTGCGGCGTATAAATCTACCAATGATTTTGCACAGGCCGAGGTCGATTGGCTGCTTAAAATAGGCGGGATCGCGATCGAGACCGGTTCGATTCTGGGAGAGACGATTTCTCTGGAAGGGTTGCAGGAGAACTATGACGCTGTTTTCCTGTCAATCGGACTTGCGGGGGTGAACGCACTGCGGGCTGATGGGGTCGATAAAGACGGGGTGCGCCCGGCGGTCGACTTTATCTCGGATGTGCGACAGGCCAGCGATCTGGTTGATCTACCTGTGGGTCGCAATGTCGTTGTGATTGGCGGTGGTATGACTGCCGTAGATGCGGCAGTGAAATCGAAACTGCTAGGCGCTGAGCACGTCACCATCGCCTATCGCCGAGGTCGCGACGCGATGGGTGCCAGCCGGTACGAACAGGATTTGGCGGCGTCGCATGGTGTTCGGATTCTCTGCAATGTTCAGCCGGTGGCCATTCACGGAAATGGTGCCGCAGCAGAGATCGAATTGGAGTATACTGCGAGCCATGATGGTCGACTGACCGGAACGGGTGAAACTGTCCGTGTGCCGGCCGATCAGGTTCTTAAGGCCATCGGTCAGACGCTTGACGGTGCGCCGGAAGGCCTAACGCTGGATGGCAATAAGATTGCCGTGACCGGGGCGGGACGCACTTCAATGGCCGGTGTGTGGGCTGGCGGAGACTGTGCGGCAGGAGGCGAAGACCTGACCGTGACCGCCGTAGCCGAAGGTCGCGATGCCGCGATGGATATCCACGCTGCTCTGAGCGCGTGAAACTCAAAGACAAAGATGCAGAACTGCATCAGGGAGGCCGGATAAATGGCTGATTTAACATCAAACTTTCTTGGAATATCAAGCCCGAACCCGTATTGGCTGGCCTCCGCGCCACCGACGGATAAGGAGTACAATGTTCGCCGCGCCTTCGAGGCCGGATGGGGCGGCGTAGTGTGGAAGACCTTGGGGGCCGAGGGGCCTCCGGTCGTGAATGTGAACGGCCCACGCTATGGCGCGATTTATGGCGCGGACCGCCGGTTGTTGGGACTCAACAACATCGAACTGATCACAGATCGACCGCTTGAGGTGAACCTTGAGGAAATGGCCCGCGTAAAGGCGGATTATCCAGATCGCGCCCTGATCGCCTCGATCATGGTGCCCTGTGAGGAGGCTGCTTGGAAGGCCATTCTGCCGCGTGTGGCTGAAACCGGTGCGGACGGGATCGAGCTGAATTTTGGCTGTCCGCACGGGATGAGCGAGCGGGGTATGGGGTCTGCCGTCGGGCAGGTGCCGGAATACATCGAAATGGTGACCCGTTGGTGCAAACAGTATTACGACCGCCCAGTTATCGTGAAGCTAACGCCGAACATTACGGATATCCGCAAACCTGCGGCGGCGGCGAAGAATGGGGGCGCGGATGCGGTATCGCTGATCAATACGATCAACTCGATCACCAGTGTCAATCTGGACACGTTCAGCCCCGAACCCTCGATTGACGGTAAAGGCAGCCATGGTGGCTACTGCGGACCGGCGGTGAAACCAATCGCGTTGTCGATGGTGTCCGAGATTGCGCGGGCCAAAGCCACGCATGGGCTACCGATCTCAGGCATCGGCGGCGTCACCACTTGGCGCGATGCAGCAGAGTTTATCTCGCTGGGTTGCGGCAATGTTCAGGTCTGCACTGCAGCGATGACCTATGGGTTCAAAATCATCGATGAATTGACGGCTGGCCTGTCGGAATGGATGGATGAGAAAGGCTATGCCAATATCGACGAAGTGATCGGACGCGCAGTGCCCAATGTGACGGATTGGCAATATCTGAACCTCAACTACATCGCCAAAGCGAAGATCGATCAGGATCAGTGCATCAAATGCGGTCGCTGTTTTGCAGCCTGTGAAGATACCAGCCATCAGGCGATTTCGATGTCGGCGGATCGGGTGTTCGAGGTTATCGACGAGGAATGCGTGGCCTGCAATCTTTGCGTGGATGTGTGCCCTATAGAGGGGTGTATTTCCATGGAGCCGATGGCCGCCGGAGCGGTTGATCCGCGCACAGGCAAGGTCGTTGATCCTGAATATGCCAATTGGACGACACACCCCAACAACCCCATGGCGAAAGCGGCGGAGTAGTCAGAGATTTTTCGTCGAAAAATCTTGGCGGAGAAAATTCGACGAATTTACTCAGAACAGAATGTCGATGGGTCCGTTGTGGCAGATGATGACATATTGATTGGCGGTGCGGATCAAATGGTATCCGCGCCGTTTCACTTCTGCCTGAAAAGCCGCGTGACCAACCTCCCGTTCGACCCAAGCAACTGAGCGTCGCACAACAGCTCCCGTTCGAGCAGATCGGGACGAGAAAAGCTGGGTGATCCAAGGCTCGGGATCTGAGCGATACGTCATCATGCTCCGAGCTTTTCTCAATAGGGTTAAGTGTCTCTTAAGGTGTAAGCAGTTTTCGATAGAGCGTTTCCACGAACGGAACCGCGCCTTCGAATGGGTCTTCTTCCCCAAGAATTGCCCGGACTTGAACATCGAAATCCGCATAATGCTGTGTCAGTGCCCAGATCGAGAAAATCAGATGATAGGGATGGACTCGTGCAATTTTGCCCTGAGCCATCCAGCTTGTCAGAATCGTGGTTTTTTCATCGACCAGTTTTTTGAGATCGCTGGACAAAGCTTCATGAATGCGCGGCGCGCCCTGAACAAGCTCATTGGCAAAGAGGCGGCTCTCGCGCGGCAGGTCGCGGCTCATCTCAAGCTTGCGTTGGATATAAGACAGTATTTCTTCCAGCGGGTCGCCATCCTCATTCAACGCGTGCAGGGGAGCGAGCCAGACTTCAAGCAGACCCGACAACAGGGCTGTATGGATCGCTTCTTTCGATGGAAAATAATAGAGCAGGTTGGGCTTGCTCAGCCCCGCCTCAGCTGCAATTTGGTCGACGGTTGCGCCGCGAAAACCGTGGGCTGAGAACACATTCAAGGCCGCCTCGAGAATCGCTGCTCGGTTCTTTTGCTGAATCCGGGTTGGGGCGCGGTCTTTGGGCATGTTCACCTGTTGTCCTTTTTTCGGCCAGTTGGGCGTCAATTATGTCGAAAATTCCGGCAGGCCACTGCAATTTCTTGACTGATGTCGAACCCGTGATAGCGTGAGTTTGACCAGATGGTCAAATCAAGACACCAAAAGCGAGCCAAATCGCAAGCAACAGGGAAGAACATGATGGCAGCTCCGGCGCAGAATCTCAGGATCAATGGCGACAGGTTATGGGACAGCCTGATGGAGATGGCCAAGATCGGCCCAGGCGTCGCGGGTGGCAACAACCGTCAGACGCTAACGGACGAGGACGCCGAAGGGCGCGCGCTGTTTCAGAAATGGTGCGAGGATGCCGGTTGCTCGATGGGGCTGGACCAGATGGGCAATATGTTTGCCCGACGAGAGGGAGCGGACCCCGAGGCTCTGCCGGTTTATGTAGGGTCGCATTTGGATACGCAGCCCACTGGTGGCAAGTATGATGGCGTTCTTGGCGTGCTTGGTGGGCTGGAGATCATTCGCACGCTGAATGACCTAGGCATCAAGACCAAGCACCCTATTGTGGCCACCAATTGGACCAACGAAGAAGGGACGCGATATGCCCCGGCGATGTTGTCTTCGGGGGTGTTTGCCGGAATGCACACTCAGGACTGGGCTTATGCACGTGAGGATGCCGAAGGAAAGAAGTTCGGGGATGAACTGAACCGCATCGGTTGGCGCGGCGATGAAGAGGTTGGCGCGCGCAAGATGCACGCTTTCTTTGAGTTGCACATTGAACAGGGCCCGATTCTGGAAGCTGAAGGTAAGGATATTGGCGTTGTAACCCATGGTCAGGGTTTGAGCTGGACCCAGGTTACCGTGACCGGCAAGGATGCGCATACTGGGTCTACACCGATGCCGATGCGCAAGAATGCCGGGCTGGCGATGGCGCGTATTCTTGAGAAAGTGGACGAGATTGCATGGTCGCATGCACCTCATGCCGTGGGTGCGGCGGGGCATATCGATGTCTATCCGAACTCACGCAATGTGATCCCTGGAAAGGCAGCGTTCACGGTCGATTTTCGCTCGCCCGAGTTGGACGTGATCACTGATATGGAGAACCGTCTGCGGGTCGCAGCTGAAGATATCGTCGAAGAGATGGGGTTGCAGATCGAATTCGAGAAAGTGGGCGGTTTTGATCCGGTGAAGTTTGATGAGGGTTGCGTGGCGGCTGTGCGCGATGCGGCTGAGCGGTTAGGGTATTCGCATACGGACATCATCTCGGGGGCAGGGCATGACGCCTGCTGGATCAATCGAGTAGCGCCAACCGCGATGGTGATGTGCCCATGCGTTGATGGGTTGAGCCATAATGAAGCTGAGGAGATCAGCAAGGATTGGGCTGCAGCCGGGGCGGATGTTCTACTGCATGCGGTCGTCGAGACGGCTGGGATCGTGGAATAGGGGGCTCTGCCCCCGTCGCCCGTTGGGCGGCTCCCCCGGGGTATTTTTAGCCAGATGAAGCAAGCGGCGTAGACCGCATCAGGGAGTTTAACATGAGCACTGTAATCAAGAACGGAACCGTTGTGACCGCTGATCTGACCTATAAGGCGGATGTAAAGGTCGAAGGTAGTGTGATTACTGAGATTGGGCCGGACCTGCGAGGTGATAAGGAACTTGATGCATCGGGCTGTTATGTCATGCCCGGAGGGATCGACCCGCACACGCATCTGGAAATGCCGTTTATGGGAACCTATTCCAGCGATGATTTCGAAAGCGGCACGCGCGCAGCGCTGGCAGGTGGGACCACGATGGTTGTGGATTTCGCGTTGCCTAATCCGGGCGAAAGCCTGTTGGACGCCCTGAAGCGTTGGGACAACAAGTCTACGCGCGCGAACTGTGATTATTCGTTCCATATGGCGGTGACCTGGTGGGGCGAGCAGGTGTTTGACGACATCAAAACCGTCATCGAGACGCGTGGCATCAATACGTTCAAGCATTTCATGGCCTATAAAGGCGCGCTGATGGTGAACGACGATGAGCTGTTTGCTTCGTTCAAGCGTCTGGCCGAGTTGGGTGGCACCGCGATGGTTCATGCCGAGAATGGCGATGTGGTTGCAGAGCTGAGTGCGAAGCTATTGGCAGAAGGTAATACCGGGCCAGAGGCGCATGCCTACTCCCGCCCGCCTCAGGTTGAGGGTGAGGCCACGAACCGCGCGATCATGATTGCCGACATGGCGGGAGTACCACTTTATGTGGTGCATACATCCTGTGAGGAGGCCCATGAGGCCATTCGGCGCGCCAAGATGCAGGGCAAGCGGGTATGGGGAGAGCCTTTGATCCAACATTTGACCTTGGATGAAGGCGAATATTTCCACCACGATTGGGAGCACGCGGCGCGGCGAGTCATGAGCCCTCCGTTCCGGAACAAACAGCATCAGGATAGCTTGTGGAACGGTTTGCAGTCAGGAACGCTGAGCGTCGTAGCAACGGACCATTGTGCCTTTACCACCGAGCAGAAACGATATGGCGTGGGTGATTTCACCAAAATACCGAACGGGACCGGAGGGCTGGAGGATCGGATGCCGATGCTTTGGACACATGGGGTGAATACAGGTAGGTTGACACCGAATGAGTTCGTGGCTGTTACTTCAACTAACATCGCCAAGATATTGAATTGTTATCCGAAAAAAGGTGCGGTTCTCGTGGGCGCGGATGCTGATCTGGTGGTTTGGGATCCGGATAAGGCCAAGGTGATCTCGGCCGATACGCAGCAGTCGTCGATCGATTACAACGTGTTCGAAGGCAAGGAAGTGCGCGGGTTGCCCCGGTTCACGCTGACCCGCGGTGCGGTGGCCGTACATGATGGCGAGATTCAGACTCAGGAAGGGCACGGGAAGTTCGTGGCACGTGAGGCCAATACCCATGTGAACAAGGCGCTGAGCACCTGGAAAGAGTTGACAGCGCCCCGGCCTGTTGAGCGGACAGGTATACCGGCAACGGGTGTATAAACCCCTTGGGTCGCCTTTCCGGCGACCCGGGTCTGAGCTTCTTCAAGGCAATGGAATGAACACAGAAAATACTACTCAGCCCGTTATTGAGGCAAGGCAGCTGGATCTTACATTTCAGACGAATGATGGGCCTATTCACGCGCTGAAAGATGTGAACTTGTCGATTGGCAAGGGGGAGTTCGTTAGTTTTATCGGCCCCTCGGGCTGCGGCAAGACGACGTTCCTGCGCTGTATCGCAGCGCTGGAAACACCGACCGGCGGGACCCTGACCGTGAATGGCATGACGCCTGACGAAGCACGGCGAAAGCGCGCTTATGGGTATGTGTTTCAGGCGGCCGGGCTCTACCCGTGGCGGACCATTGCAAAGAACATCAAGCTGCCGCTTGAGATCATGGGCTATTCCTCTACCGAGCAGGAGGATCGCGTTAGAAAGGTTCTGGAACTTGTTGATCTTGATGGATTTGGCGGTAAGTTCCCCTGGCAGCTCTCGGGCGGGATGCAACAGCGGGCCAGTATTGCGCGGGCCTTGGCATTTGATGCGGATATTCTGCTGATGGACGAACCGTTCGGTGCGCTGGATGAGATTGTGCGCGACCATCTGAACGAACAGCTTCTGGCATTATGGGCGCGCACCGAGAAGACCATCGGTTTCGTAACACATTCGATCCCCGAAGCCGTGTATCTCAGCACCAAGATCGTGGTGATGAGCCCTCGGCCTGGCCGGATCACGGATGTGATCGATAGCCCTCTGCCGAAAGAGCGGCCTTTGGATATCCGTGACACGCCCGAGTTTATCGAGGTCGCCCACCGCGTGCGAGAAGGATTGCGAGCGGGTCATGGGGATGATGTGTGATGGCGGATAAAGGCATCAGACGGGCATCCCGCGAAGATGTGGGGGATTGCGCGCGCATCATCGCGACCTGGGCCGCCCAGGCCGATTGGATACCCGAGGAATTGCCAGAAGAAAAGCTGGCGGATCTGATCCTTGAGGCGTTTCCGAACAGGGACATCTGGATCGCAGGTGATCCGATTGATTGCTATATGTCTGTCGATCCGGTCGAACATAAGGTTGGTGCGCTGTATTGTTTGCGCACTGGACAGGGCATCGGCAAGCAATTGCTGGATAAGGCGAAGGAGGGGCGCGACCATCTTTGGCTGACCACACATGTGCCAAATGTCGACGCGCAACGGTTTTATCGGCGCGAGGGCTTTGTTGAGACGGGAAGAGAGCCTCCGGTGCCACCTGACACGGTGCCTGTCATTCGGATGGAGTGGCACGCATGAAGCAGATCATTGCAGTCCTCACCGTGATCGCCGCCATTGTCGTTGTCTGGTACGCGGCCTGTATTCCTATGAATATCAAAGGGGTTCTGACCGAACAGGAGCGCGCGGGTGCTGAAGTCCAACCACCTTCAGCCAAGGATCGCCGTGACATGGGTGAGATCGGTCTGGCCTTGAACAACGCGTTTGCAATCCCAGCCACATGGGCGCAGGACCGCCCGCGGCTGCCTGCACCGCATCAAGTTGGGATTGAGTTGTGGGAAACCACGATTGAGAAAAAAATCACCTCGAAACGCTCTCTGATTTATCATGGCTGGGTCACGCTGAGCGCCACGATGCTGGGTTTTGCTATCGGAACCGGGTTGGGCATCCTACTGGCGGTCGGGATCGTGCACAGTCGGGTGATGGATCTGTCGGTGATGCCCTGGGCGATCGTCAGCCAGACCATTCCTATCATTGCGTTGGCTCCGATGATCATTGTTGTTCTGTATTCTGTTGGGGTTCAAGGGATCATTCCGAAGGCGATCATTTCGGCGTATCTGAGTTTCTTCCCCGTCGTCGTAGGCATGGTAAAAGGGCTGCGCAGTCCGGATGCTATGCAGTTGGATTTGCTGCGAACCTACAATGCCAGCCGTTCGCAAGGGTTTTGGAAACTGCGGCTGCCGGCCTCGATGCCCTATCTGTTTACATCGCTGAAAATTGGCGTCGCTGCTTCGCTGGTCGGGGCCATTGTTGGAGAACTGCCGACCGGGGCTGTTGCCGGGTTGGGTGCACGGCTGTTGGCCGGTAGCTACTATGGCCAGACGGTACAGATCTGGTCGGCGCTGTTTGCTGCGGCCATTCTCGCCGCCTGTCTCGTCGGGTTGCTGGGGCTGATCGAGCGGACCGTCCTGAAACGAATGGGGATGGCACAATGATACCTATTCTTGGTGCAATCGCAGTCTGGTTATTGGGCTGGTGGTTGAACAGCCTTCTGGCCAGCGGACCCTATTCTGACACACGGATGGTGCGGTTTCTTGCGCCCCTGATCTTCGGTCTGACCGTGATTGGCATCTGGGAACTGGTGGTGCGTGGACTAGAAGTGCCCTTGGTCATCCTGCCCGCACCATCAGTCATCTGGGACCGTTTCTGGGACAGTTTGCCGACACTTTGGGCTGACTTTGTTCAAACGATCATCAAGGGAGCACTCAGCGGCTACATCATCGGCTGCGGTTCGGCCTTTCTCATGGCAATTGCCGTGGATAGATGGGATTTCCTGCGCCTCGGGCTTCTTCCCGTCGGCAACTTCGTTGCAGCGCTGCCGATCGTGGGCACCGCACCCATTCTAGTGATGTGGTTCGGGTTCGACTGGCATTCCAAGGCGGCGGTCGTCGTAGTGATGGTGTTCTTCCCGATGCTGGTGAACACGGTGGCAGGGCTGCGCGAAGCCACAACGATGCAGCGCGATCTGATGGAGACCTATGCCGCCACCTATTGGCAGAGCTTCCTGAAACTTCGCCTCCCCGCCGCGATGCCGTTTATTTTCAACGGGCTAAAGATTTCTACCACTCTGGCGCTGATCGGCGCTATCGTGGCTGAGTTCTTTGGCTCCCCCACATTGGGCATGGGCTTTCGGATATCGACCAGCGTCGGGCAATTGTCGCTGGACATGGTGTGGGCCGAGATTGTGGTGGCCGCGCTGGCGGGGACGGCCTTCTATGGCGTAGTGGCGATGATCGAAAAGGCGGTGACCTTCTGGCATCCGTCGCAGCGAGGATAAAGGAATAATTCAACAGACCCCATAAACGGGGCAAACATAAGCAACTAGGAGATATGAAGATGAAGAAGCTACTCAGTGGGGCGGTTGCGGCCTTTAGCCTGGCAGCCAGTGCGACACTTGCTGCGGATGAGGTGACACTGCAATTGAAGTGGGTCACGCAAGCGCAGTTTGCGGGCTATTATGTGGCAAAAGACAAAGGGTTCTACGAAGAAGAGGGGCTGGACGTCACCATTCTGCCCGGCGGTCCTGATATTGCGCCTACACAGGTGATCGCAGGTGGCGGAGCAGACGTTACGGTGGAATGGATGCCGGCTGCACTTGCTGCGCGCGAAAAGGGTCTGCCTCTGGTGAACATCGCGCAGCCTTTCAAGAGCTCGGGCATGATGCTGACCTGCTGGAAAGATGCGGGGATTGCCTCGCCCGAAGATCTCAAAAATCGCACGCTGGGAGTCTGGTTCTTCGGCAACGAATTCCCGTTCATGAGCTGGATGAGTCAGCTGGGAATCGGTACCGATGGCAAAAGCGACAGCGGTGTCGAAGTGCTGAAACAAGGCTTTAACGTCGACCCGCTGCTGCAGCGTCAGGCCGATTGCATCAGCACCATGACCTACAATGAGTATTGGCAGGTCATTGATGCCGGTGTCACGCCTGAAGAACTAGTAACCTTCAAATACGAAGATCAGGGCGTCGCCACGCTTGAGGATGGTCTATATGTGCTTGAAGAAAATTTGAGCGATGCGGCCTTCACCGACAAGATGGAACGGTTTGTCCGTGCCTCGATGAAGGGTTGGAAATACGCCGAAGAGAACCCGGATGAAGCCGCCGAGATCGTTCTCGAAAACGACGCGACCGGTGCCCAGACCGAGGAGCATCAAAAGCGCATGATGGGCGAGATTGCCAAGCTGACCGCAGGGTCGAACGGGGCGCTGGATCCAGCCGATTTCGATCGCACGGTTGATACCCTGCTGGCGGGCGGATCTGATCCGGTTATCACCAAAAAGCCTGAAGGGGCATGGACACATCAGATCACCGACGCTGCGCTGAACTGAACCAGCTACAGCAAAAGACGTGCCAATCAAACGCGGCCCCGTCAGGGCCGCGTTCTTAGTTTTGAATGTCGAATTTGTGCCTGTACTTGCTGGCCAGAACCTTTAGTATTTCCCTGTAATTCATAGCATTTTGTCACAGCATACGGCATGAATGGTAGAATATGCAGGGATTTGCATCAGAATTCACTCAGGCGCTCTCGCTGATCCTCGAAGGGGATGCAGAGCTGTGGGCAATTGTGTTGTTGTCGCTGCGTGTTTCGATCTTTGCTGTTCTGATTTCGGCGGTCATCGGGATGCCTATTGGGGCAGCTTTGGCCGTCGCGCGGTTTCCGGGACGGCGGGCGCTGATTATCCTTGTGAACGCTCTGATGGGGTTCCCACCAGTCGTCGTCGGTTTGCTGGTCTACCTGATGTTGTCCCGATCCGGTCCTCTGGGGGTGCTGGTACTTCTCTACACCCCCACCGCAATGATCATAGCGCAGGTGGTGCTGGTGACGCCGATCATGGCCGCACTTACCCGGCAGGTAGTCGAGATACTGGCCGAGGAGTATTCTGAGCAGCTCCGCTCGCTCGGCGTATCGCGGTTGGCTTCGATCCCGGTGCTGTTGTGGGACGCGCGTCTGGCACTGGTCACCGCATTACTGGCCGGGTTTGGCCGGGCAATCGCCGAGGTTGGGGCGGTGATCATCGTCGGCGGTAATATCAATCACGTGACGCGGGTGATGACGACCACGATTGCGCTTGAGACTTCGAAGGGGAACTTGGCGCTAGCGCTGGCCTTGGGTGTGATCCTGATCGGTTTGGCCGTGGCGGTAAACGCGATGGTCAGCGCGTTGACCCTGCGGGCCGAGCGGGAAGGGCTGCGCCATGCGTGATGTCGTGACCGAGGCGCCGGGTATGTTAGAGGTCCAAGGGTTGCACATTGCACGCGAAGGCAAGGTGCTGCTCGATGTCCCGCATTTGTGCCTGGATGGCCCGGGTCCGACCATGATCTTGGGTCCAAACGGCGCTGGCAAAAGTCTGTTGCTGCGTTGTCTGCATGGTCTGATTCAACCCGACAGCGGGCGTGTCTGTCAGGACGGTGTTGTGTTGAATGCAGCCCACAAAGCGCGGCAGGCGATGGTGTTTCAAAGCCCCGTGCTGCTGCGCCGCTCGGTCGCGGCCAATCTGGACTTTGTGCTAAAGCGGAAATCGATGCCCCGTGCCTTGCGCAGGCATCGTATCGAAGCTTTGCTGGCCGAAGGAGGACTGGATGGTAAAGCACGTCAATCCGCGCGTTCGCTGTCTGGTGGCGAGGCGCAAAGGTTGGCGATCCTGCGCGCGTTGGCCTTAGACCCCAAGACCTTGTTCCTGGACGAACCCACCAGCGCACTGGATCCAAGTGCTATGCAGATGATCGAACGGATGGTCTTGCGCGCCTCGGCCCGGGGTGTGCGCATCGTGATGGTGACGCATGACATCGGGCAGGCGCGGCGCCTGGCATCTGACATCGTGATGATGCAGGCAGGGCGTGTGGTGGAACACGGAAGGGCGCAGCAGGTTCTGGAAGCCCCCAAAAGCAACGAGTCGCGCCGGTATCTGGCTGGCGGTCTGGTAACCTGATGAACAGAGATGGAGACTTCGAATGATCCCTGATTTCGTTCGGGCATCAATTGTCGCGCTTGGGCTGACCGCAGGCGCAGGTTTGGCCGAAGAACCCTTTATCGTTGTGCAATCAACGACCTCGACGCAGAATTCGGGTCTGCTGGACTATATCCTGCCGGGGTTTGAGGCTGAAACAGGTATCGATGTACGGGTTGTGGCCGTCGGGACCGGTCAGGCGATCCGGAACGCAATCAACGGCGATGGCGATGTTCTTCTGGTTCACTCCAAGCCCGCTGAAGAGCAGTTTGTAGCGGACGGTTGGGGTGTCGAACGGTTCGATGTCATGTACAATGATTTTGTATTGGTTGGCCCAAAATCTGATCCGGCCGGAATTGCCGGGGGCAACGACATTGTAACCGCTTTGACCGCTTTGGCCGAAGCGAAACTGCCGTTTGCCTCGCGCGGTGATGATAGCGGCACTCACAAAGCCGAGATGCGCTATTGGGAGGCGACCGGCGTTGACCCGACGGAGGCCTCGGGGACTTGGTATCGCGAGACCGGATCGGGGATGGGGGCAACGCTGAACGTGGCCAGCGGCATGGACGCGTATGCTCTGACCGACCGGGCGACTTGGTTGTCTTTCGGAAACCGGGGCAATCTGGAGGTCTTGGTCGAGGGCGATCCGCGCCTGTTTAATCAATATGGTGTAATCCTTGTGAACCCTGAAAAGCACACAGGCGTCCGCGCCGCTGCCGGGCAGAGGTTCATCGACTGGCTGACCGGTCCTGATGGGCAGGCGGCGATTGCGTCTTACACGCTGGATGGTGAGCAGTTGTTTTTTCCAAACGCACAGTAAGTTCGCCTTGGGTTGGCGCAACAAGGGATGGACGACGGATCAGCCACTGGCGCCGTTGTGGTGGATCCGACCCAGATTTGCGAGATCATAGCCGCCTAGTTCATCAGCGCGTTCGATAAAACGCTCGGATTTCAAAAACTGGGTCAGCGTCTGCATGGGGACCTCGAAGAAGGCGCGGCGCCAGATTGCAAGGTCCAGACGCTCGGAATGGGTGGGCACGAAACTTAGCCCGTACGGGCGCGCCAGTGCACCGAGGCCAAAACCAACCTCTGCCTTGCCGTCACGCAGGGCGGTGGCCAGCTCTTCTTCGGTGCGGGCGCAAACAGGCAGGGTGTTCAGATCATCACGACCCAGACCGTGGGCGCCGAGCAGTGCATCGAACAGACGCTGGCTGGCGGCGCTGTCTTGCCGCAGAATGATCCGTATGCCTTTCAGATCCTGAAACCCCGAGATGTCCGAGGTGCCAGGTGCCAGCAACAGGCCGCGCTGCCGGTTGGCAATCTGGTAGAGGATCACAGGTGCTTCGCCCATCGTGTCGCGCAGGGTCTGAGTGTTGAAGCCTTCCGGTTCGTGGATATGCAAGGCCGCCGCCTGTGCGCTGCGCTCCGCGAGACGATTCAGCCCGTCGAAAGACCCATCATAGTAAGTCGCAAGCCCAGAGCCGCTTTCCCGCAAAGCCCAGTCCAGCAGGGGATCGTGGCTACCTGCCACGATCGGCGGCAGGGGTGGTTCGACGACATCGGGGCCAGAGCGTGAGGCGTTGAGCCACGCTATGATCTCGGCTTTTGGGAACAACAGCTTGCCCATGGCGCGTACACAGGGGATTTCGCCCGAGGATGCCAGATCATAGGCCTTCCGCTCACCAATGCGCAGCAGATCCGCCAATTCGCGGGTGGTCAGGTATTGCGGCATTCAGTCGAGGCGTACAGCCGAACCGGACGTCTTGTCGGCGGCGCTGAAACCGAATTGATCCAGCGTGTAAGGAGCGGCGACAGTGATCACGACCATCGCGGCGACGGCGGTCAGAAAGGCTTTCATGTTCTCCTCCGGCTCAATCCTGCGGTGCGGTGGCGCTGCGCAGGAACGCGACCAGATCTAACCGGTCCTGTGCTTGCGTGATCCGCTGCATTGGCATCTTTGACCCCGGAATGTAGTGGTCCGGGCCTTCGTCGAAAAGAGCATTTATTGTCTCTTCATTCCAAATAATATCAGAGTCTTGCAGCGTATCCGAGTACAAATAATCGGGCAATGTGCCCGCTTTCCGCCCAAAGATGTCGTGCAAGGTAGGACCCGCACGTCGACCCCCATCCGGCGTCAGGCTGTGACAGATCGAACATTTGCGCGCAAATTGCCGTTCTCCGTTGCCCATCTCGCTTGGGTCTTTCAGAAAGCTGGGTTCGGCAGCGGCCATCTGTTCGCGATCGCCCAGCGCTGAAACGGGCCAGCTGTACATTGCCTCATCAATGCCGCCTGCGTGAAGATTTTGACCATCGGCAGAAAAAGCGAGCGCCCAAACCGGACCGCGCAGGGTGGCACGGAAATCTTGTGCAATGCGCCATTCGAAAGTGTCGATGACCATTATAAAGCCCTCACCATCACCGACAGCCAACAGCTTGCGATCGGGGCTCAATGCCATGGCGAGGATCGGGCGCCGATCCAACGTAAAGTCATGTTCTTCTTCGGTGGTGAGGCTCAGGATGCGTGTCACTCCATCGACGGTACCGTAGCCGATCCAGTTGTCATGTGCGTTCAGGACCAATTCATTGATGCCAAAACCATGCTCAATCAGGCGATTTGTTTCCTGACCGCTGGCGACATCCCAGATACGCAACGCTCCGTCGACACCTGCCGAATAAAGCTGCTTTCCGTCCGGCGTAAAAACAACTGCATTCACCCCGCTGCCGATTGGCCCAAGCAGGGTCGGCTCGGACCCGTCCACCGGCCACAGGCCGATGGTGCCATCCCAGCTGGCCGTCGCGATATGAGTTTTCGACGCTGCAATGCCGATAATCTTGCCTTTGTGCTGCCCGACTACATCCCCGCCGGGCCAGCGGCGGAGGGTGAAGTCATCCCCGGCAGAATAGATTGCAGTGCCATTGAAAACGACCGAGTTCACTGCCGCTTCGTGCCCCTCCAGCCATTCCGGTGTCTGTCCGGTCCAGAGACCGACCGAATTGTCGAAACTGGCCGTTGCGATACGCCCATCCGGCGCCGAAGCGATCCCCATGATCGGCCCGCCATGGCCTTTGAGCGTGAAAAACTCGGACCAGGCGGGCAGGGGGGTCAAAACAAGCGCAAGAGCGAGCCAGCGCATCTATTCTGCAGGTGAGGCCGCTGCCTTGCCCGCCTCTTTTTCTTGCACCTCTTCCAGCCACAGCGAGTGGTGCTCGCGTGCCCATTGTTCTTCGACTTCACCGGTGCCCATGGCGTCAAACGCACCCTCCATGCCAACCGAGCCAAGGTAGATATGGGCGATGATGATGGCGATGAACACGTAGGCGACCATGACATGCCAGACTTGGGCATATTGCATCTCTTCCTGCGGTGACATCTGCACTGGCAGGTTCAGACCCAACGCCTGCGGAATACCTGTCGAGTTGGCGATTGAGAAGGTTTTGGCGAACATCGGCAGCTCGAACGGGAATAGCAGCGACAGGCCTGACAGGCTGATAGAGACACCCAGTAGAATGCAAGCCCAGAAGATTATCTTTTGACCCGCATTGAATTTCTTGGCTGGTGGATGGCTGTCTTTGGTGAACAAGCCCCCTCCGGCGGCCAACCATTTCAGGTCGGTCTTGTTGGGGATGTTATGGGCAATCCAGTTTATGGTGATGATTATCAGACCCAACATGAAGGCCCATGCGAGGTTGTTGTGAAGCCACTTGCACCCTTGCGCGATAGTGGCGAACCCTTCTTTGCCAAAGACCGGGATCAAGAAATCGCGGCCATAAAGGGTCAGCAGGCCTGTGATGCCGAGCACAAGGAACGACCCGGCAAAGAGCCAGTGACCGAAACGTTCGAAACTATTGAAACGAAGGACCGTGCGGCCGGTTTTTTCTCCGTCGATGCGGATTTTTCCTCGGATCAGAAAGAAAAGCACAATGATCGCAAGCATTCCGCCCAGAATGTAGGTTCCATATTCACGCAACGGGCCAGTTCGGAAGTTCAACCACCACATGCCGCCGTCTTGAATCAGCACGCTGTCCGCAGGTCCCTGAGATGAAACGGTGACGTCCGCAGATCCGTAACGCAGCGCGCGGTAGACGTCACTGTCAGAGGCAACACCGCGGGTGCCGAACTGTCCCAGCAGGCCTTCAACATTGCCCTGACCGGTGTTTTCAGACCTGTAGCTGTTGTCGACCTTCTCGCCACGCTGGCGGGCCAGAATGTCCTCAAGCGTGGTCGCGCCGCCGGTTGTAGACCGGTTGGTCGAATCCGCAGGGGCGGCCCCCTCACTGGTTTGAGCGCCCGCAACTTGGGTCAGCGTTAGCGAAAGCAGGAAAGCGATGAATAAGCGCAACATCGGAACCTCAATAAAAATCCAATGCAGGATGACCCACATCTGCGGGTCATCCGTTTTGCTTTGGTAGACGGGGTCAGCCGTCTTTCTGATCGTAGGCCGTGCCCCAACCCCAAGCGCCCGAACCAAATCCGCGCGCGACGACACGCTCACGGTAAATAGCCGAGACCACGTCGCCATCGCCGGCGAGCAGGGCCTTGGTAGAACACATCTCGGCGCAGATGGGCAATTTGCCCTCTGCGATCCGGTTGCGACCGTATTTGGCGAACTCTGCGGTCGAGTGCGTTTCCTCGGGGCCGCCAGCACAGAAGGTACATTTGTCCATCTTGCCTCGCGATCCGAAGTTGCCCGCCTGCGGGTATTGCGGTGCGCCAAACGGGCACGCATAGAAGCAATAGCCGCAGCCAATGCACAGGTCCTTGGAGTGCAGGACGACCCCTTCTTCGTTCTGATAGAAGCAGTCGACCGGGCACACCGCCATGCAGGGCGCATCCGAACAATGCATACAGGCCACCGAGATCGAGCGTTCACCCGGATTGCCGTCATTGATCGTCACCACCCTGCGGCGGTTGATGCCCCACGGCACCTCGTGCTCGTTCTTACACGCGGTTACGCAGGCATTACACTCGATGCAGCGTTCAGCGTCGCAGAGAAACTTTGCTCTAGCCATTATCGTCCTCCTTACGCTGACCAGATTTTGCAGAGAGTCGCTTTGGTCTCTTGCATCTGGGTCACTGAATCATAGCCATAGGTCTGGGCGGTGTTGGTACTTTCACCCAGCACATAGGGGTCTGCACCAGCAGGATACTTGTGCCGCTGGTCTTCGCCCTGGAAATGGCCGCCAAAGTGGAAGGGCATGAAGGCGACACCGGCGCCGACCCTGTTAGTCAGCATCGCCATCACCTTGACCTTGCCGCCCTCAGGACCTTCGACCCAGACCTGTGATCCGTCCCGAATACCAAGGTTGTTGGCATCGCGCGGATTGATCTCGACGAACATGTCCTGCTGGAGCTCAGCCAGCCACGGGTTCGACCGCGTCTCATCGCCGCCACCCTCATACTCGACCAGACGACCAGACGTGAGGATTATCGGGTAATCCTTTGAAAAGTCGTTCTTTTGGATCGACGCATAAAGGGTAGGTAGACGATAGGCCTGACGGTCATCGTAGGTTGGATAGTCCTCCACCAGATCGCGCCGGTTTGTATAGAGCGGCTCGCGGTGCAGTGGGATCGGATCCGGGAAGGTCCATACGACCGCGCGTGCCTTTGCGTTCCCGAAGGGCGCACAGCCATGGGCAATCGCGACCCGTTGGATACCGCCGCTAAGGTCGGTTTTCCAGTTGGTCTCTGGTCCCGCAACGGCGTCGATGGCCGCACGTTCCTCAGCCGTCAGGTCACCGTCCCAGCCAAGGTCCATCAGCATCTGCATCGTGAATTCCGGATAACCATCCTGGATTTCCGACCCAACGCTATAGACCCCTTCGGCCAGCAGGTTGTCACCATCCCGTTCCACGCCGAAACGGGCGCGGAAGGTCAGGCCACCTTCGGCCACCGGTTTGGACATATCATACAGGTTTGGTGTCCCCGTATGACCCATCTCAGCCGTTCCCCAGCAGGGCCAGGGCAGACCGTAATACTCGCCGTCGTTGGGGCCACCAATGGCTTGCAGCGTGGTTCTGTCGAACGTGTGCTGGTTGGCCATATGGCTTTTCAGACGTTCCGGCGACTGACCGGTATAGCCAATTGTCCAAAGGCCGCTGTTGAACTCACGCGTGATGCTTTCAACATTCGGGGTTTCGGGATCTTCCATCTCGATATTGCGGAAGAACCGATCCGCCCAGCCGAACTTGTTGGCGAACTTGGCCATGATGACCTCGTCCGGCAGGCTTTCGAACAGAGGTTCGACCACGCGGTCCCGCCACTGCAGCGATCGGTTCGAGGCCGTGACCGAGCCACGGGTTTCGAACTGCGTACAGGCGGGCAGCAGATAGACGCCATCGGTGCGGTCATGCAGCACGGCCGAGACGGTGGGATACGGGTCGATCACGACCAGCATGTCCAGCTTCTCCATCGCCGTCTTCATTTCCGTCATCCGGGTCTGCGAGTTGGGCGCGTGGCCCCACAGAACCATGGCGCGGACGTTGTTGTCCTGATCCATGTTAGCTGGGTCTTCGAGAACACCGTCGATCCAGCGGGAAACCGGGATGCCGCGCTCATTCTGCAGCGGTTTATCCTTGCCTTCCTTATCCTTGATCGTGGCGAACTGGCCTGCAAGCCACTCGGGCTCTTCACCCCAGACACGGGCCCAGTGACCCCATGCGCCTTTTGACAAGCCATAGTAGCCGGGCAGGGTATGGGACAGAACACCAAGGTCTGTCGCGCCTTGCACGTTGTCATGGCCGCGGAAGATGTTGGTGCCACCACCCGAGGTGCCCATGTTGCCAAGCGCAAGCTGAAGCACGCAGTAGGCGCGAGTGTTGTTGTTGCCGTTGGTGTGCTGCGTACCACCCATGCACCATACAACGGTACCGGGGCGGTTGTTCACCATGGTCCGTGCGACGCGGCGCAGCTGCGAGCCGGGCGTACCGGTGACGCGCTCAACCTCATCCGGGTTCCAC
The DNA here is from genome assembly GCF_056532525.1 of Ruegeria sp. I3. Lineage (NCBI taxonomy): Bacteria > Pseudomonadati > Pseudomonadota > Alphaproteobacteria > Rhodobacterales > Roseobacteraceae > Ruegeria > Ruegeria sp. I3. The sequence goes on from NZ_JBQFNI010000006.1 coordinate 175,886, forward strand.
TTGGCAACCTCTTCACGGATTTGGTCCATCCCCCAGACACGGGTGCGGATGAACTCTTTGTCCTCCCAGCCGTTGTCGAAGATGTGCCACAGGATACCCCAGATCAGCGCAACGTCTGTGCCGGGGCGGAAGCGGACATATTCATCCGCATGGGCCGCGGTGCGCGTAAAGCGCGGGTCGCAGACGATTAAAGGCGCATTGTTCTGCTCTTTCGCACGCAGAATATGCAGCAGCGAGACGGGGTGCGCCTCGGCCGGGTTACCACCGATGATGAAGATGGCCCGGCTGTTGTGCATGTCGTTATACGAATTGGTCATGGCGCCGTAGCCCCATGTATTCGCAACACCCGCAACAGTGGTCGAGTGGCAGATACGCGCCTGATGGTCCACGTTGTTCGTGCCCCAATAGGCGGCGAACTTGCGGAACAGATAGGCCTGTTCGTTATTGTGCTTCGCAGACCCCAGCCAGTACACGCTGTCCGGCCCGGATTCTTCGCGGATGCTCATCATGCCATCGCCGATCTCGTTGATCGCCTCTTCCCAGCTGATGCGCTTCCACTCGCCACCTTCCTTTTTCATCGGATATTTCAGGCGGCGCTCGCCATGGGCGTGCTCGCGGACCGAGGCCCCCTTGGCGCAGTGTGCACCCAGATTGAATGGGCTGTCCCAGCCGGGTTCTTGCCCGATCCAGACTCCGTTCTGTACCTCGGCAACGACCGTGCAGCCGACCGAGCAGTGAGTGCATACGGATTTGATATTCTCAACGGCGGTGTTTGCCGCTGTCTGGGCGCTGGCGGGCGTCACGGTTCCACCCGTGGCGCTGATCGCGGCAAGGCCGCCGATCGTCAGGCCCGAGCCACGCAGGAATGCGCGGCGATCGACGGTTTTCTCGCCGACCTGGGACAGGATACTTGTCCGCTGGGGGCGTCTCGCAACCCCGTTGGTCTTTTTCCTAAGCATTTCTTTCCTCCCTTGCGCGCCGTGTAAGCCACGGCTGGCTTGGTACTTCGCAAAACCGACGTCAGGGCCAATCGCAACCGTCTGTCGGGTGGTGACTTCGTCCGGGTTAGAACCGGGCGCTGTCGAGGTAAGCGCGCGTGTGCGCGGTGTCCTGCATCCGGGTCTCGTCCGTCGGCAACTCGGCTGCTTCAGCTTGTCCGGTCAGGCTGGCGGCGGCGACAGCAGCGGGTGCTGCGGTTCCGGCCAGTTTGAGGAAGTCGCGGCGGGTTGCGCCTTCTTCCTTGGTCTTGCTCATGGGCTTCTCCTTTCCCATTTGCAGTTTAGCGCCCCGAAGGGCGCTGGCGAATGACAGCGGTTCACGCTGCCGTCATTCGGAAGGCTTCACGCTCAATCTCCATGAACACCCGACCGGCCGTGCCGACCGAGGCATAGAGGACCGAGTTCTCGGCACCTTCCAAATCCGAATAGAAATGCGCGGCCCAGGGGCCGATATGTTTGTTCCAGAACGCCTTTTGATCGTCGAGCGAGGCAGGTGCGCCAAACCGACCGACGATCATGCCCGCCATCATCTCCATCAGCGAGGCGATGTTGTCTTCGGGTTCATAGACATTCTGCGCCCGCGTGATCCCACGCGCTGCCATGTCATTGCGCAGCTGGGCCAGCGGTTTTTCGTTCAGGAACCCGGTCAAATAGAAAGAGGCATAAGGCAACAGTTCGCCTCGGCCCAATCCGATGAACAGTGCGTTGAATTCGCGCTCTGCGGCGGCAGGCTTGGTCACCTTGGCCACCCGTGCCATTGCCTGAATGGCCTGACCTAGATCCGAGTCATCACCGCTTAGCCCGGCCATCTGATCCAAAAGCAACTGATCGGGTGGACCGGCCAATAGCAGGCCAAGAAAATTATAGAAATCCGCACGCAGACGATCCTCAGCCGAGATATCCAATGTTTGCGCGTTGTCTGCGGTCATAGAGTTATCCTTCGAATTCGAATTTCATACGGCGTGGAGCAGGGGGGAGTTCGATTTCCTCTGGCTCTTCCATTTCAGCCATCTGTGGGGCTTCCGGTTCAGGTTCGACGGCGTTGATCGGTTCTTCACCTGACTCGATCGCCTCGGGCATGTCAGCTTCTGTTTCTGCTTCGGACACTTCTGCCTCGGCAGCGAGCGCTTCGACATGCGCCAACATACCCTTGCCAACCTGATACGCGGTCTGGATGTTCTCAATCACGCAGGCCGCATCGGTATAATCCTCGCCGTAATCGACCAGCCCGTCGACATTGGCCAGAACAGGATTCAACCGCCATAGGCGCCGCAAGGCGCGGCGGCGCAAACGGTTAGGTACAGCTTTGGCCATGAAGCCCGAGACATCATCGCCGGCTTCCAGCGTGTCGGGATCGGGCAGATCAAACTCGGCAAGAATTTCGGCGTCGCTTTTTTCCTCCAACTCAGCTTGCCGCGTTGTGATAATCTGTTCCTCTGCGGCCAAAGCTTCTGCTTCGGTCTCGGCCTGAACGGCGGCCTTGCGGCGGGACCAGAAATCGCGGGCCTGGGTCATTGCAGCACCCGACGCGGAGCCCGGTAGACATCTGAATCCTGCCGGATTCGTGCATCGCCCTTGCCGTCTTCCACCAGATCGGTGCGTTTCTTATCCCGTTTACGTTTTATGAACACCTCGTCCTGATGATGCTGCAAGGTGAAATCGCGGAGCCATGCAATCAACCCTTCGGTCATCGGAATCTTCTCAACGATCTCTTCGCCGGTATCCGCATAATCCTGCCCCTCGAACGGTGAGGCGGTGATCAATACGGCATTCAGGGGTGTTTCGCCTTTCAGCTCATCCCGCAAAACCAGGTACAGCGAAGGTTGACCGTCCGACAGGTTGACCATGTAGGCTTCGGTTTCATCGGCCCAGAGGGTGAGGGGCAGGGTGGCTGCATGGTATTCGATGGCCTCACCTTCACGTCGCAACTCTTGCCAGTCGGCAGGCCCTGCACCTGGCAAAACAGCGACCGCGCGCCAGTTCCAACGCGCCCAGCGTGTCACCCCGGGTGTTCTGCGCACGACGACGCCAATTGTCATTTCAGTCCGGCTTGCGGCCTTGGCCACTGGCTCCTCCCCGGAAGGCTCTCCCCTGCCTTCCATTGATGTACTATGTTACATAAATTGGCGACCTGCCAAGTCTAGTTTCGCCTAATATGAGACATTCAGTTAGAGTTTATTTCCAACTTCAGGTTTTGATGGCGATTTGTGATGAAAAATAATGCACATATCGGGATTTTCTCTGATGCTTCGCATTGCCTCGGCGCGGATTGGGTCTAAGCTGCTGATGGGGCAGAACGCAGCGTCGGGAGGGGAAATGGCCAGCAAGCTCATATTGTGTGATTGCGAGGGGACGCAGTCCCTGAACGCAGATGGTATTTCTGCAGCCTGCGATACGGAGTGCTCGAAGGTGCATACCGCCCTTTGTACGCGCCAGATTCAAACTGCCGCCGAGTTGATGACGGGCGATGAGCAGGTGGTGTTTGCCTGCGCTCAGGAAAGTGCAGTTTTTAGCGAGCTTGCCGAGGAACTGGGTGTTGAAGCGCCCGGATTTGTCGATCTGCGCGACCGAGCTGGCTGGTCCGAACAGGGGACCGATGCAACCCCCAAAATGGCTGCGCTCGCGGCTGAGGCATTACTGCCGCAGCCAGTGACCCCAAGTTTCGATGTCATCAGTGAAGGAACCTGCTGTATTGTGGGGCCCGGAGAGGTTGTCTTTCCGTTGGCCGAACAGCTGTCCGCTGTGTTGGCCGTGACTGTGCTTTTGGTTGACGATGCAGAACCGCTAAGCCGCAACTATGACGTTGCGCGCGCACGGATACGCAGACTGACCGGCGCGCTGGGCGGATTTGTTTGGCATCTGGATCAGGTGCAGCAACTAGATCCCGGCGGACGCGGAGAATTTGGTTGGAGCGCACCCCGTGACGGTGCAACGTCGCGTTGCGACATTGTTGTTGATCTGACCGGAGCAACACCTTTGGTTAATGCCCCCGAAAAGCGCGAGGGGTACTTGCGCGCTGATCCCCGCGATGCGGTGGCCGTCGCGCGTCTTGCTTTTGAAGCGGTGCAACTGGTCGGGACCTTTGAAAAACCGCTCTATGTCCGATTGGATGAGACGCTTTGCGCCCATTCGCGAGCGGAACAAACGGGGTGTTCAAACTGTCTGGACGTCTGCCCGACCGGTGCGATCACACCGGCTGGCGATCATGTAGCCATTGATCCGATGATTTGCGCCGGGTGCGGTGAGTGTTCGGCGTTGTGCCCGTCGACTGCCATCACATATGAAGATCCTCCGGTCTCGGCGGTATTGTCGCGGATGCACATACTGGCCCGGACCTTCCGGCGCGCGGGCGGCGTTGCACCGCGACTACTGGTGCACGACGCCCATGGGGCGCAGATGATCCGGATGGCGGCCCGGTTTGGACGGGGACTGCCAGCGGATGTCATTCCGCTGGAGCTGAATGTGGTTTCGGGCTTTGGACATGCCGAGATGCTCGCAGCGCTGGCGCATGGCTTTGCGCGCGCCGATATCCTGATTAGCCCCAAGACCGAACGGGACGCGCTTGATCGTGAATTAGAGCTGGCTCTGGCAATCGCAGAGTACGACGCGCTGAGTCTGATCGATGAAACCGACCCGGATGCGCTGGCAGATCTGCTTTATGCGCAAGATGTTCTGCAGCCATTGGCTGATCCGGTGCTTCCACTGGGTAATCGTCGTCAAATAGCGCGTCTGGCGGCGCAAGCTTTGAACCCGGAGGTCGAGGTGCCGCTGGCCCTGCCCGAGGGCGCGCCTTATGGCGCGATTGCAGTGAATACCGACACCTGTACATTGTGCCTGAGTTGCGTGTCCCTTTGCCCATCGGGGGCGCTGATCGATAACCCGGACAAGCCGCAGTTGAATTTCCAGCAGGACGCCTGCCTGCAATGCGGGATTTGCCGAACGATCTGCCCAGAACAGGCGATCACACTAGTGCCCCAGCTTGATCTGAGCGACCAAGCGCTGTCACAACAGGTGCTGAATGAAGAGGAACCCTTTGAATGCGTCGAATGCGGCGCAGCGTTTGGCGTTAAATCAACGGTTGAGCGGATCATGGAAAAGTTGTCGGGCACACATCCGATGTTCGCGACCTCGGATCAGGCGCGGATGATCCAGATGTGCGACAATTGCCGGGTGAACGCCCAGTTCCATAGCGCTGACAATCCGTTTCAATCCGCCCCCAGACCTCGGGTTGTCACAACGGATGATTACCTTTCAAAGCGCAAGGATCACTGAAGTTGCAGTGGCGCGCCCAGATCGGCGGCGCGCATGGCGGTCACGAAAGCCAGAATTGCTTCGAGGTCATCCAGGCTCATCTCGACCGGATGGATCGGCGAGGGGCGCTCGGGCGGGAAAGGTTCGGTGACGCCCTCGATCTGCGTGAAAGCTGGGTGTGGGTTCAGGGCAAAGAACGCCTGAAACCGTTCCGACCAGTCGGGCATTGCGCGCAGCACTGCGAAAGACGGGGTCGAACCCAGCCCGTTCATCCGATTCTGTGGGCCAATCACATGGCACCGGCCACAATGTGTCATCGACAGATCTTCGCCAAGCAGCGCGTTTCCGTCGACCAAGACCTCTTTGGTAACAGCGGCAGTTTCGAAACTTGCGCTAAAGGGCGTGCCCTCGTCGGGGATGAAGTTTTCAACCGTCCGTCTGCCAATGTCGGAAAGTAGCCATTCACGAAACCTTACCTGCTTGGCGCTGTCGTCGATTCTTAGATGATAGACCACCCCGTCACGGGCAAAGACCGGATCGCCGGGCGAACTTGGGGCCAGTGACATGACGCCGCTTTCATCCGCAACAACACGTATACCGGTCTTGAGAGAAAAGCGCGGAAGAATATGTTGCAAAAGACCTGAGTTTGTCACCTCATCCGGGGCGGCAAGGCCCAATGCCTCTTGCGACCAAGAGGGGGTGGCGGTGAGCGTCAGGCTCAGGCACAACAGGACAAAGCGCATGGTTAAGCCTAACGGCGGCTGACCCGATGCGTCAAATGTACAAAATGAGACGGAGACACATGCAATGAGCGGCGACTATATTCTGTCGATACGCAAGGCGCCCAGCGCGGGGCGGATCAAGGGGAAGACGGCATGAGCATCCGTGATGCAGTTCTAGCGAACTTAAAGAAGATTACCGATCCGGTTTCTGGTCAGGATATTGTGAGCGCGGGTATCGTGCGTGCATTGAATGTAGAAGGCGATACCGTTCGGTTTGTGCTGGAGATCGATCCCAAACAGGCCGAGAAGATGGAGCCCGTACGCGCCACAGCCGAACAGGCGGCACAGATGGTCGATGGTGTTTCCAAGGTCTCGGCAATGTTGACCGCGCATTCGGACAAGGCGCCGCCTGATTTGAAGCCCAAGCCCAAGCCCTCACAAACCGGACCGCAGGCCGTTCCCGGTGTGGACCGGATCATCGCGGTTGCGTCGGGCAAGGGTGGCGTGGGCAAGTCCACCGTGTCGGCTAACCTCGCCTGCGCGCTGGCTGCTGAAGGCCGTCGCGTAGGCCTGTTGGACGCAGACGTATATGGCCCTTCACAACCCCGGATGCTGGGTGTGTCGGGGCGACCGGCCAGCCCAGATGGCAAGACGATCCTGCCGCTGCGCAATCACGGTGTCACCATGATGTCGATGGGGTTAATGACCAACGAAGGGCAGGCGGTTGTCTGGCGCGGCCCCATGCTGATGGGCGCCTTGCAGCAGATGATGAGTCAGGTGCAATGGGGCGCATTGGATGTGATGATCGTTGATCTGCCCCCCGGAACCGGCGATGTGCAACTGACGCTGAGCCAGAAGTTTCAGGTGGATGGAGCCATTGTCGTCTCAACCCCACAGGATGTTGCTTTGATCGACGCCCGCAAGGGGATCGATATGTTCAACCAGCTCAAGACGCCCATTGTTGGGATGATCGAAAACATGTCGACGCATATTTGCTCGAATTGCGGACACGAAGAACATGTCTTTGGCCATGGCGGTGTTGCCTCAGAAGCCGAGGCGCTGGGCGTGCCATTGCTAGGGGAAATTCCGCTGCATCTGGATATCCGAGTTGCCGCCGACGGGGGTGCCCCCATCGTGGTCAGCAAACCTGACAGCCCGCAAGCCGAAGCCTTCCGCAAGATCGCCAGCGACATGATTGCCAAGGGCAACGCGTGACCCAGCCGGTCTTTCCCCCATTGCTAAAAGGGCAACCTGCCAAGGCCGGCGAAGACCCGTTCGAGCGGGCCCAGGCCATGGCAGCGCTGGGCTGTGACGCGGGAACTGTGGTCCACAATATTCAGGCGGATCGTCTGCGCGTTGCGATAGTATTCGCGCCCGAGGTTCCGTTGCGGGATGCTATGGCAATGCTGCCGCTTTGTGCTGTCGGGTTCCAGAATGCGCTGGGCGCGCTGGCCCCGCCCGAGGTCGCGGTGCACTTGGGTTGGGATGGGCTGATCTGTGTAAACGGTGCAAAATGTGGGACAATAAAAGTTGCAGCGTCGTCTGCCGAGGTGGATGAGGTTCCCGATTGGCTGATCGTTGGTTGGGAACTGGCCTTGCTTCAAACCAGCGATGCACCAGGGGAAACACCGGATGTTACCTCGCTCTATGATGAAGGATGCGCCGAGGTTTCTGCGACGCAGTTGGTCGAGAGTTGGTCGCGTCACATGTTGACCTGGTTGAACCGCTGGAACGAGGACGGTAACGCGCCGCTTCACGCGGAGTGGATGGGACTGCTGCGCGGTGTCGGAGAACCTATTGGAGAAGGGGGTGTCTTTCTGGGCACCGATGAGCGCTTCGGTATGCTGATCCGTGACGGCGCGGACACACATATACGCCCGCTGACAGAATTATTGGAGATCGCAAGATGAAACTCGCCCGTGCTATCCATTTTGATGAAAGCGATATGAACGTGTTTCATTCACCCGCAAGAACCGGTGAATGGTGCATCTCGGGCGGATTCGAGTTTTCGAACTGGAGTGAGGCTGATCTGGAAGGCAAGGCGCGTCAGGCCTTTGCCAATGGATGGCTGGGGCTTGAAACCTTCGGGCGCGTTACATTTGTTGCCGTCACACAAGTCGAGCAGGCCGAGATTGACCAGATCACGCAATATCTGGCCGAGCATTTCGTGCAATTCTACGGCGCGCCTTCGGTTGAAGCCGCGTTAGAAGTGGCGCAGGCCGAAATCTCACATATGTCCGAGCTGTGCGAAGATCATGCCCCGAACACATTGCTGACCGTCGCCCGAGAGCTGACGGGGGCAGGGGTGCACGAGGCATTCCGAGTGATCACCCCGCAAGAGACGCAACTTGAAGCGTTGGCCGTCCACGGCTCGCTGGACGATTAGATCAGATCGGCGAAGCCGCCGAATTGTCCGCGCTTGAAGATCAGCCCCTGACCTGGGCGATGCATGACCTGTTCAACATGACCAACAAGGATCAGGTGGTCACCTGCCTCATGACGGGCCGACAGGCGGCAATCGAAGCGGGCGAGGCATTCCGCAAGTCGGGGGCGTCCGGCGTCATCCTCCTGCCAATCCGCATGGGAAAAATCGAACCCGTTTCGCGCGAATTGCAATGCTTGGTCGTGCTGGTCCTGCGCCATTACGTGGATCGCGTAATGTTCGCAGTTGTGGAACGCGTCGTACCGGTTCGAATCCCGATCAAGACACCACAGGACCAGCGGCGGGTCCAGCGATACAGACGCAAATGAGTTCACCGTTATTGCGGCGGGGCCCTCGGAGGTATTTGTGGTCACAACGGTGACGCCGGTGCCGAAACAGCCCAGGGCCTCGCGAAAGGCAAGGCTTTGCTCGGGGCTGGGAATGAAAGTTTTTTCCGTCATCGCGCGCTCGTACATGGGCCTGTCTCAGGTGCCACGCGACGCCGGGATTGTCCACGGAAAGCTGCGGTGATTTTAGGAATTTCTGGTCAGTTCAGGTCTTCAAGCAACCGTCCGTGTTTGCGAGTCTCGGTGATGACGTCGCCAAAGGTCACCAAATTACGGGCCGTAAGCATCGGTAGCATCCGAACCAGCACTTCGGCGGTCGCGACGGCATCACCCAAAGCCGTGTGACGCAGGGCTTCGGGAATTGTTATGCCAAGCCGTTCGCAGACCGCGTCCAGCGTATGCGTTTCGCTTGCCCCGAACAGCACCGCCGACAGCAGGACCGTATCCAGAATGGGGTGGCTCCATTCCACCCCCATACGCTCGGCATGGCGGCGCAGGAAAGCCATGTCGAATGGTGCGTTATGGGCAACAATGACGGCATCCCGGGCAAATTGGTGAAAGCTGCGACCGGCCTCGGCAATATCAGGCGCACCCTGAACCATCCGGTCGCTAACCTTATGCACTTTGGTTGAAGCTGGGGGGATCGGGATGCCGGGATCGACCAGGGTATCAAGCCGTTCGCCTTCGACGATCTTACCCTTTACGACGCGCACCGCACCGATCTGTACGATCTCATCCTTATGCGGGAGCAGGCCCGTGGTTTCGGTGTCAAAGACTACGAAGCAGAGGTCCAACAGGGGTCTATCTTCAAACGCGTCGTCACCGGGTGTGTCGAGAAGTTCGAAATCGTAAACCAGCGGGCGGGCCGCGTCGGGGTCGATCTGCGCAGCACTGTCATCGAAAACCAGCATGTAACCAGGGGCATCGCCCAATGGTTTCATACGGGCCGAATAGGATTGCCGCCCATCAACACTGGTCAGCGTGCAATGGACGTCTTTCCCGGTCTTGACCAGCTTCGCATAAGAATCCGTCAGGCCCGTCGCTTCGAGATAGTCAAACAGCGACGCGTTCAACCGGGGATGTGCGATCTGTGCCAGAACCTCAGCCGCCTGCGCGTCATATAGAACGATCTGATGCTTCGGTCCGGCTAAAAGCATTGCAACCGGAATCTCGGTCAGCAGCGCCGTTAGACGTTGTTTTTCCGAGGCCAGATGGGCCGTTTCCGCGGCCACGGCCTCAGCCGTGGTCATGGCGTTGGCAGCCAGTTGTTCGGCCAGTCCAGCGGCGGCGGGGGCCAGATCGCCCAAATAACGCGCCGCCTGAAGGTCCAAATCCGTGCTGACCCCGGCGTGTGCGCGCGCCCGGAGTTGGGCCGAGAGCCGCTCGATCGGTTTTGCAACGTTGTCATCAAAAAGAAGCCAGACTCCGGCAACTAGCGCCAACATTCCAAAAGCGATCAGTATCTCTGCGAAGATGAATGCATCCATAAGGGCAGGATCACTTGCCCTCTGATAACCGACCCACAAAGCCAGGGTGCTGATGATCAGCCCTCCTGCCGCAAGTAATAGGAAGAACAGGAACACCCTCAGGCGCAGGCTCAGATGGTTCAACATGGTCAGACCCCGCAGGTTGCCTCGATCACCGGATCTTCAGCGTCGATCTTGATCCAGCTGGCGTTCAGCAAACGTCCGTCATCGGCGAATTCGGCCCCGTCTGCCAGGTTGGCGCGGCTGTTTTCGGCGCAGTTTACAGCGACCGGCATCTTCGAGACCGGTGCCCAGCGTCCAAAGAAGTAAAGATCAACCAGACGCTCGTCCGGCAAATTGGCATTTGTGCGTACCGATGTGGCGTCGATCGCAGCAAAGCGGTCGACAAAGGGCACAGCGTACGTCCAAGGGCGATAAAAGGCGCGGCTTTCCACCTCCTGCACGATGGTGAGGCTGTCGGGCAGTTGGTCGCGCGTACGGTCATACCAAGAATACTCGCTGGTAATCGTCATACCGATCATCCCCGCACCTGCCGCAACCGGCGCGGCCCATTTGGGCAAGCGGCCCCCGGTCAGCTTGTTTACCACCATCACGACACCCGCAAAGGCAAAGCCTGCAAAAATCGTGCCGATCAGTTCCAGAAACATGTGATTTCTCCGTTCATTTCCAGTTTCTTAACCCAGCATTCCTTTGCCATGGCCAACCGCTGATTGCATGGTTTTTACCACGACAAAGGCATCGCGAAGATGACTTCGCTCAAAGTCCGACAATTCAGCGGGTGGCAGGTAATTGTCCGGTGCATCCCCGGATTTGACCAGACGCACTTGATGTTCCAATCGGGTCTCAGCGATCAGGTCATATGCGTCCAGTAAATCGCGTGCGCCAGACGCGCTGAGCACACCCGCAGCCTCGGCGGCGCTAAGACGGGCGCGGGTGTTCGCTTCGGTTAATTGTCCCTGCAGGCTGTAGATGCGTGCCAGATCCACGACAGGCACCACGCCATTATGCTTGAGGTCGAGCGTATTGCGATGCTCACCCGAACGTATGGTGGCGAATCCACGCAGCAGGCCCAGAGGAGGCGTGTGTTTCAGTGAGTTCGAAATCATATGCGCGACAAAGATCGAATTCGCATTGGCTGCCGCCAGCGTATCGGCCTGCAGGTCGGTGAACAGATCGAAGGACCCTCCGATGGGCCGCAGGTCAAACATCACCGAGGCCAGCATTTGCGCCTCAGGGTTGGGTTTGGCGATCCAGCCATTGAAATACTCGCGCCAGACACGCACGGGCTGGCACCAGCGAGGGTTGGTCGCCATCATGTCACCGGGGCAATAGAAATAACCGCAGGTATCCAGCCCGTCTGAGACGAATTTGGCCAGCGCAGCGAAGTAGGCCATATCACCGTCTGCCACACTGTCATCAAGCATCAGGCAATTGTCCTGATCAGAAACTCCGGTCTGTTCCTGCCGTCCTTGCGAGCCGCAAGCAAGCCACAAGTAGGGCACTGGCGGTGCACCCAGTTCAGCCTCAGCCAGTGCCAGCAACCGCCGCGTCGCAGTGTCTGCGATGTCGGTGATCAGCCGTGTAACGATCTCGTGCCGGTTGCCACCCGCGACGAGTTGGACCAGAAGTTGTGGTATCTCAGCGGTGACTTGAGCCATCTCTTGCGGGCTGTCGGCGCGGGCAATTCGTCCTACCAACTCGGCAGAATTGACCGCCTGATAGCGGGTGAGGTCGGTTTGGGTTACGATTCCGACCAGCTTACCGGCCTCGGAAATTGGAATATGACCGATGCCACGTTCCATCATCACGTGTAATACGTCCGAGCCGATATCTGTCGGGGCAAGAATGATTGGATCGGCGGTCATGATCGCCGAAACCGCGGTGTCAGCGGGCATCGCCTCGGCGACGTATTTGCCGGAAATATCGCGGAGGGTTGCGATACCCAACAATCTGTCCCCTTCGGTCACGCAAAGCGATGAGATATGGCGGTCGCGCATGATCTGCGCGGCGTTTTGAACCGGTGTATCGGGCGGGCAGGTGGCAGGGTCACGAGCCATCAGCACGTCAATTGCACTGGTAGCCAGGCTTTGCGGTCCGCTCCGCCCACCGCGTGAACGGTTAAAGAACTTGGACACCACATCGTGACCTTCGATCAGGTTTTTCACAAGGTCTGGCGGCAACACGATCAATACTGACGGCGTGTGCGCGCGCGCATGTGTGGCGGCTTTGCCGTCCTTCAGCAATCCGCGCTCACCAAAAGAATTGCGCAATCCCAGATGCGAAACGACAGCGCCGTTTTCATCGGTAATTTCTACCTGTCCTTCATAGATCACAAAGACGCCGGGCAGAGCGTTGCCCAACTGGTAAATGCTGCCATCGGCATCGACTTCGCGCACTTCGATCTGCTTGGCCAGATCGTCCAAAGCATCATGGGGCAACGAGTCATAGGGGTGTACAGACTTCAGAAACCGGGTGATTTCGTCATGGGACAGGGGCATTTACGCTCTCCGGAGTTCCGAATAAAAAATCCCGCCCGGTGGTGTGCCGGGCGGGAACAGTAAGTCGAAAGATGCGATCGAAGACAAGAGCCGCCGACCGCATCACACTCAGTGATCCTGAGCTGCGCCCGCACCACGGGGAATGCGAATGCTTTCGACCATATCTTTGATCTCCTGCGGAGTCTCTTTGGTCATACCGGCAACGACGTAGGCGACGCCGAAGTTGATCATCGCACCGATGGCGCCGAACGAGGTCGACTTGATCGGACCCAGAAGCGGATCAGCATCGGTGAACGAGTTGGTGCCCGGAATGAACAGCCAGCCCTTATGCAGGAAGATGTAGACCAGGGTTACGGTCAGACCAGCCAGCATACCTGCAACCGCGCCGGTGTTGTTGATGCGGGTCGAGAAGATCCCCATCATCAGCGCCGGGAAGATCGAGGCAGCCGCCAGACCGAAGGCCAAGGCCACGGTTTGTGCCGCAAAGCCCGGAGGGTTGAGACCCAGGTAGGTTGCAACAACGATGGCTACAGCCATTGCAATCCGTGCCGCCAGAAGTTCACCCTTTTCAGAGATCGACGGGTTGATTGCACCTTTGACAAGGTCATGGGACACAGCCGACGAGATCGCCAGCAGCAGGCCCGCAGCGGTTGACAGAGCAGCCGCAAGACCACCAGCAGCGACCAGACCAATCACCCAACCTGGCAAGTTGGCAATCTCAGGATTGGCCAGAACCAGGATGTCGCGGTTGAACTTGGTCAGCTCGTTACCGACCCAGCCTTTTTCTTCGGCGATTGCAGTCATCGCCTCGGATTTGTCGTTGTAGTACTGGATCTTGCCGTCGCCGTTCTTGTCTTCCCAATCCAGCAGACCGGTTTTCTGCCAAGTGGCCATCCAGTCGTAACGCGGATCATTGTCGATTTCCTCAACCGAAACAGCGCCACCTTCGATGCCACCATTGGGCCACATCATGTCGGTGATGTTCAGGCGCGCCATTGCACCAACAGCAGGAGCCGTCAGGTACAGCAGAGCGATGAAGACCAGCGCCCAGCCTGCCGACCAACGTGCGTCAGACACTTTGGGAACGGTGAAGAAGCGCATGATGACGTGCGGCAGACCCGCAGTACCGATCATCAGCGACAGGGTGAACAGCACCATGTTAAGCGTATTCGAGTGGTGGGCCGTGTAGTCGTTGAAGCCCAACTCGGTCACGATGGCGTCCAGCTTAGTCAGCAGGGGTTCACCGCTGGCGGTGTCACCAAACAGACCCAGTGCCGGAACAGGCGTGCCGGTCAGCTGCAGCGAGATGAAGATGGCCGGGATGGTATAGGCGGTGATCAGCACGCAGTACTGAGCGACCTGAGTGTAGGTCACGCCCTTCATCCCACCAAACACTGCGTAGGCAAACACAACGCCGGCGCCGATCAGCAGACCTGTAGTGTTGGACACTTCGAGGAAGCGACCAAAGGCCACGCCAACACCGGTCATCTGACCGATCACGTAGGTCACCGACGCAACGATCAGACAGATCACCGCAACGATACGTGCGGTCTGGCTGTAGAAACGATCGCCGATGAATTCCGACACGGTGAACTTGCCGAACTTACGCAAGTAGGGCGCAAGCAGCAGGGCCAGCAGCACGTAGCCACCGGTCCAACCCATCAGGAAGGTCGAGTTGTCGTAGCCGGTAAAGGCAATCAGGCCCGCCATCGAGATGAACGAGGCCGCAGACATCCAGTCCGCCGCTGTCGCCATACCGTTGGTGACCGGGTGAACGCCGCGACCGGCGGCATAGAATTCCGATGTGGAACCCGCACGGGCCCAGATCGCGATGCCGATGTAAAGCGCAAAAGACGCGCCCACAAACAGCAGGTTGATGGTAAACTGATCCATGCCGATTACTCCTCGTCCACGCCGTGCTCAGCGTCGAGCTTGTTCATGCGCCAGGCGTAGTTGAAGATCAGCACCAGAAAGACCAGGATCGATCCTTGCTGAGCGAACCAAAAGCCCAGATCTGTACCGCCAACGGCGATGCCCGATAGCAACGGACGCAGCAGAATGCCGAATCCAAACGACACCAGCGCCCAAATCGCGAGGCTGATGTAGATGAGGCGCAGGTTGGCCTGCCAATAGCCCTTGTCGGCTTCGGCAGTCTGCGCGGAGTTTGTTGAATGATCCGCCATCGCGGGTTCCTCCTTCGCTTCCCTCATTGGCGGCCCATTGCCCAACTCCTCCAGTGCGGTGGGCCGCTTCTCGGTTGTGCCAAACGCCCCGTGACGTCAGGCATAACTCCTCTGGTCCGCCAAGGCGGGTCCATTGAAGTATTCTGTTTTAGGATCAAAGCCCTAGGGCTTATCTCCTCCCCTTATTTCATGACCTCGCCGACAATCCCTTGAAGGTCTTGCGCGATGTCGTCGATCTGACCCATGGCATCGATGCCTTTCAGCACGCCCTGGGCTTGATAGTAGTCAATCAGCGGTGCGGTCTGCGCGTGATAGGCCGCCAGACGCGACGCGACCGTTTCGGCATTGTCGTCGGCGCGGCGTTTGAATTCTGTGTGACCGCACTTGTCGCATTTGCCGTTTTCGATGGGCTGCTTGTACGTGTCGTGATAGCCCTCACCGCATCCGGCGCAGGTGTAACGACCCGAAATCCGCGTCACCATCTCGGCGTCTTCAACTTCAAGGCTGATGGCCGCGTTGATCTTCTGATCTGAAGACGCGAGCAGACCATCAAGAGCCTCGGCCTGGACTGTGGTCCGGGGGAAACCATCCAGTATGACGCCCTTGGCGCAGTCCGGTTCCGCCATGCGGTCGCGCAGGATCGCGATGACGATGCCGTCGCTGACAAGATCGCCTGCCTCCATAACCGCTTTGGCAGCATTACCAGCCTCGGTACCTGCGGCGACCGCGTCACGCAGCAGATCACCGGTGCTGAGTTGTACAAGCCCGAACTTCTCTTCAAGCATACGAGCCTGCGTACCCTTCCCGGCGCCCGGAGGGCCGAGAAGGATCAGAACAGCGGGGGATATGGTCGTGGCAGCGTCCATCACATCCTCACTTGTTTGCCCGGTTTTCGATCAGGTCTTCGACCACTGACGGATCGGCCAGGGTCGACGTATCGCCAAGCGAACCAAAGTCGTTCTCGGCAATCTTGCGCAGAATTCGGCGCATGATCTTGCCCGAGCGAGTCTTGGGCAAGCCGGGGGCCCACTGGATCACATCAGGCGAGGCAATCGGTCCGATCTCGGTCCGGACCCAGGTGCGCAGTTCCTTTAGCAGCTCATCCGAAGGTTCGCGATCATTCATCAAAGTGACATAGCAATAGATGCCTTGCCCTTTGATTTCATGGGGGTAACCAACCACAGCGGCCTCGGCGACGGCGGCATGGGCGACCAGCGCGCTTTCCACCTCGGCCGTGCCCATCCGGTGGCCGGAGACGTTGATTACATCATCGACGCGGCCAGTGATCCAGTAATCGCCATCCTCATCGCGACGGCAGCCATCGCCGGTGAAGTAGTAGCCTTTGTAGTCCGAGAAATAGGTCTTCTCGAACCGCTCATGATCGCCCCAAACGGTGCGCATCTGACCGGGCCAGCTGTCTTTGATGCACAGAACACCCTCAACGCCATTTCCCTCGATCTCAACACCGGATTGCGGGTCCAGAACCACCGGCTGGATGCCGAAGAACGGTTTCATCGCCGAGCCGGGCTTCATCGCATGCGCACCAGGCAGGGGGGTCATCAGGTGACCGCCGGTTTCGGTCTGCCACCAGGTGTCAACAATCGGGCATTTGCCTTTACCAACTACTTCATTGTACCAGTTCCAGGCTTCCGGGTTGATCGGCTCGCCGACTGTGCCCAGCGTCCGGAGATCGCTCAGGTCGCATTTCTCGACGAACTCGGTACCCTGACCCATCAGAGCGCGAATTGCCGTCGGAGCGGTGTAGAACTGGTTCACCTTGTGCTTTTCGCACACCTGCCAGAAGCGTGATGCATCCGGATAGGTCGGCACGCCTTCGAACATCAGTGTGGTCGCGCCGTTGGCCAGTGGACCGTAGACGATATAGCTGTGGCCGGTGACCCAGCCGACATCGGCGGTGCACCAGTAAACGTCGCCTTCATGGTAGTCGAATGTGATCTCATGTGTCATCGCGGCATAGACCAGATAACCGCCGGTCGTATGGACGACACCTTTGGGCTGACCGGTCGAACCGGAAGTATAGAGAATGAACAGCGGATCTTCGGCATTCATCTCGGCGGGTGCGCAATAGTCATCCGCTTCAAGCGCCATTTCGTTGTAATCATAGTCGCGGCCATCAATCCAAGTGGTCTGCCCACCGGTGCGTTTGACCACCAGACATTTCACGCTGTCTTTGCAGTGCAGCAGGGCCGCGTCTGCGTTGGACTTCAGCGGAGTCTTGCGGCCACCACGTGGTGCCTCATCGGCAGTGATGACGACCTTGGCATCACATCCGTTGACTCGGGCTGCCAACGCATCGGGTGAAAACCCAGCAAATACAATCGAATGGATTGCTCCGATCCGTGCACAAGCCAGCATCGCATAGGCTGCTTCTGGGATCATCGGCAGATAGATTACAACGCGGTCACCTTTGCGCACACCCATCGACTCGAGAATATTGGCCATGCGACAGGTGCGACGGTGCAATTCGGCGTAGGTAATGTGCTGAGCTTCGTCGTTTGGATCATCCGGTTCCCAGATGATCGCGGTCTGATCGCCGCGCGTATTCAAATGACGGTCAAGACAGTTGGCCGAGACGTTTAGCGTGCCGTCCGCATACCAGTTGATACCAACCGAACCAAAATCATAGCTGACGTCTTTGACCTGAGTATAAGGCTTGATCCAGTCAACGCGCTTGCCTTGCTCATCCCAGAATGCTTCGGGGTTGTTGATCGACGCAGCGTACATATCTGCGTATTTGTCGGCGTCGACATGCGCACGGGCGACAGTTTCTGCGGATGGCGGATATGTCTTGGCATCTGCCTGGGCAGCGGTAGTCATCTTTGAGGCTCCTCCCTCTGGACTGGATTACATGGGATCGATTTTGCCAGCCGATCAGGCAATGTCGATCCGGTTCCTCCCCAAGTTGAATAATACGGGGATCAGAAAAGAAATAAATAAATTGCCATAATCCTTGGATTTCTTTGTAAAGAAATTTCATTTCCGGCACTAATATTGTAAACAACTCTGAAATTATTCATAAAATATATTTTAAAACAGTAAGATAGCTGTAATGACATCAGCGCTCATTGGCATGTGTCTGGGGCTTTGGCCGACAGCTTCACTTTAATCTCGAAGTCTGGTGGCGATAACACCACTTCTTCTCGCAGGGGTTGGCAGCTTCTAGACTTGGCGCTAGCTTCACAATCAAGCATCCCGATAGGGGGCGCAACTAAGGGAGATACCACTATGAAAAAGATGTTGAGCGGTGCGGCTTTTGCCGCCCTGAGTGTGACGTTTGTCACCGAAGCAGCCGCGACCGAATGGAATGCCTCGGTCTGGGGTAAGCGCCGCGCATTTACCGAGCATGTTGAGAAACTGGCTGAACTGGTGAACGAAAAAACCGGCGGCGATTTCACCATCAATGTTAGCTATGGCGGATTATCGAAGCCCAAGGAAAACCTGGATGGTATCGAGATTGGCGCGTTCGAGATGGCGCAGTTCTGTGCGGGCTATCACCGCGATAAGAACCGCGCGATCACCGTTTTGGAACTGCCCTTCCTTGGCGTAAACACATTGGATGAAGAGGTGGCCGTCAGCCACGCAGTCTATGATCATCCAGCAGTCAAGGACGAGATGGCGCAGTGGAACGCGCGCATCATCATGACTTCACCGATGCCTCAATATAACCTTGTCGGCACCGGTGACCCTCGTGATGAGCTTGCCGAGTTCGACGGTATGCGCGTACGCGCCACTGGCGGTTTGGGGCAAGCATTTGAGGCGGTTGGTGGCGTACCTACGTCCGTGCCCGCGACCGAAGCCTATAATGCGATGGAATCTGGCGTGGTTGATACCGTGGCCTTCGCTCAGCATGCGCATTTGTCATTCGGGACGATCAACGAAGCTGACTGGTGGACGGCCAATCTGAATCCTGGAACGGTAAACTGTCCGGTGGTGGTGAATATCGACGCTTATGAAGCGCTGCCAGCCGAACATCGCGAAGCGCTGGACAGCTCGATTAATGAGGCTATCGATCACTATCTGGCCAACTACGGTGGACTGCTTGAAAAGTGGGATGGCGTGCTGGCAGAGAAAGGCGTTGAAAAGGTCGAGATTGACGATGCCGTGCTTGAGGAGTTTCGCGCCAAAGCCGCTGATCCGATTCGCGCGAAGTGGATCGAAGACATGACCGCTCAGGGGCTACCTGCGCAGGATCTTTATGATCTTGTGCAATCGACACTGCAACAGCAGCGCGGCGGTAACTGATCGCCACAGCCGGGTGTCATTAGGCACCCGGCATCTCCTTCAATCAAAGGAATGCTGAGATGGCAGGACATGCCACGGTGCTTGAGGATGGCAGTCTTCTAAGTCGGTTGGATCACCGTTTGTTACGTCTAGAGCGTTTTATGGCGCTGATCAGCGGCTTCGCGGTTTTCGGGCTGATGGTGCTGGCTGTTGTGTCAGTCAGCGGCCGAAACGCATTAAACGCGCCTTTGCCCGGATATGTTGACTGGATTGAACAGGCGATGCCCCTGATCGCGTTTCTGGGTATATCGTTTGTGCAGCGCGATGGCGGGCACATCCGAATGGATATCGTTATCTCGCGTCTGAAAGGGCGGGCGCTGTGGTTGTTCGAGCTGATCTCGGTTCTGTTGATACTGCTGCTGATGCTGGCGCTGGTTTGGGGTAGTTGGTCCCACTTTGACCGGTCCTTTGACTTCGGCGCTCCGATGTGGAGTCGCGACAGCTCGATTGATATCGGGATTCCTATTTGGCCAGCCAAGCTACTGGCACCCGTTGCTTTTTCGGTGCTGTGCGCCCGGTTAATCTTGCAGGTCTGGGGCTATGGACGCGCCTTCATACTGGGGCTCGAGACCCCGGTGGCCGTACCGCTGATACAGGATGCCGCCGCACAGGCTGCAGCCGAGGCCGAACAATTCGAAGGACGTAACTGATCCATGGACACGATTGATATCGGCCTTTGGGTCACTGCCGGACTGTTGGTTCTTGTCGTCACTGGCATGCGGGTGGCATTTGCTGCAGGTCTGGCAGGGTTGGTTGGCCTTGTTTGGATATTCTGGGCAAAGTTTGGGTATGATCCCGAGCGGTTTGGTAAGGCACTGACGGTGGCCGTCAAAACGGCTGGCCAGGTGCCACATTCCAAGGTGGCGTCTCATACGCTGAGCCTGATCCCAACATTCATCCTGATCGGCTATCTAGCCTACTACGCTGGCCTGACCCGCGCCTTGTTTGAGGCGGCAAAACGCTGGGTGGCATGGGTGCCTGGCGGGTTGGCCGTTTCAACGATTTTTGCGACCGCCGGTTTCGCCGCCGTATCAGGTGCATCGGTCGCCACATCAGCCGTCTTTGCGCGCATCGCCATCCCTGAAATGCTGGCCGTCGGGTATAATAAACGTTTCGCCGCCGGTGTGGTTGCCGCTGGCGGGACCTTGGCCTCGCTAATCCCCCCATCTGCGATCCTTGTGATTTACGCCATCATTGTCGAGCAGGATGTGGGAAAACTGCTGCTCGCAGGCTTCATCCCCGGTGCGTTTTCGGCGGTGATCTATGGCTTGCTGATCGTCGGTATCGCCGTGATCTTCAAGTCCGTCGGACCGCCGGTCACCGGGTTTACCTGGAAACAACGATTTGCTGCACTTCCGGGCGCACTGCCCATTGTGGCGGTGATCCTCATCATCATCTGCTTTGTCTATAACCCCTTCGGCGACAAGGCTTGGGGCACCCCGACCGAGGGCGGGGCCATCGGGGCCTTCATCGTGTTCTGCTTTGCCCTGATCCACGGCATGCGCTGGCCTGAATTCAAATCGGCCTTGCTTGAAACCGCCAAACTGACCGCCATGATTTTCGCGATTATTTGGGGTGTTTTGATCTACGTGCGCTTTCTTGGTTTCGCAGATCTGCCGGGGGCGTTTTCCGACTGGATCACTTCGCTCGAAATGTCGCCTATGTTGATCCTCATTTGCATCCTGCTGGCCTATGCCGTGCTGGGCATGTTCATGGATGCGATCGGTATGCTGCTCTTGACACTTCCGGTTGTGTATCCCGCCGTTATGGCCCTGAACGGAGGCGAGGCCGTCAGCGCAACAGACAGCGCCTTTGGTATGTCCGGGCCGATGTGTGCGATCTGGTTTGGTATCTTGGTGGTCAAAATGGCCGAGTTCTGCCTGATCACACCTCCTATTGGTCTAAACTGTTTTGTTGTCGCAGGCGTGAGGCCCGATCTTAGTGTTCAGGATGTCTTCAAGGGTGTAACGCCGTTCTTCATTGCCGATGCACTTACCATCGCACTGCTGGTGGCCTTTCCAGGGATTGTTCTCTACCTGCCATCGCTTGCGGGATAAGAAAAAGCCCCGGCCAAAGGCCGGGGCACAGTTTTAGAAGTGCGGGTTCTTTATCCTGCCCGCATCAACATCCCGAACAGATCCCGCGGGTCGTCAGGGTCTGCCAGCATATCCAATGCCTCATAGAAATCAGTGCCTTCAATCGCGCTTTTGATGTAACGTAGTGCCGAGAAGTCCTCGATCGCGAAGCCGACACTGTCGAACAACGTGATCTGTCGATCATCGGTGCGCCCTGTGGCTTGACCGGTCATAACTTCCCACATCTCGGTGACAGGGTGATCATTCTCCAGAGCTTGAATTTCACCTTCGATCCGCGTTTGCTCGGGGTATTCTACAAAGATATTCGAGCGCAGAAGGATATCGCGGTGCAGTTCGGTTTTGCCGGGGCAATCACCGCCAATGGCGTTGATGTGCACACCGGGGCCGACCATGTTGTCGGTCAGGATGGTGGCGTATTTCTTGTCAGCGGTGCAGGTCGTTATGATCTGAGCGCCTTCGATTGCGTCCTCCGGCGTTTTGCAGGGCACGACCGTCAGCCCTTTGCCCTGCAGATTGGCTGCACATTTCGCCGTCGCGTTCGGGTCTGTGTCGTAGAGCCGGACCGTATCGATGCCGCACATGGCTTTGAAGGCGAGGCACTGGAACTCGGATTGCGCGCCGTTTCCAATCATCGCCATCGTCGTCGCGGATTTGGGCGCGAGGTATTTGCCGACCAGCGCAGAGGTTGCCGCTGTCCGCAAAGCAGTCAACATCGTCATTTCGGTCAACAATGTCGGGTAACCGGTATAGACATCAGCCAGCAGGCCAAACGCGGTCACGGTCTGCAGGCCCTCAGACGTGTTCTTGGGATGCCCATTGACGTATTTGAACCCGTATGCCTCACCATCCGAGGTTGGCATCAATTCGATCACCCCATGTGGTGAGTGGGCCGGGATGCGGGGCGTTTTGTCAAAGCTCTCCCAGCGTTTAAAATCGGATTCGATCTGCGCGGCAATCTGCGTGATCATCTGTTCGACCCCGATGTGGTGGACCAGACGCATCATGTTGTCGACGGATACAAACGGCACGAGGGCCTTATCAGAAGGTTGCATCAAAGACTCCTATCGGCGGGAAAGATGGATACCAGCGATCATACAACGTACGGATCCACCGGCTGTTTCAATTGTGGGAACCGAGAGCGGCAGCGGAGTTGCACTGGCTTCGATGATCGCGACTTGAGCAGGTGTAAGAGCCTGTAGCGCTCGGCTGGACAACGCCAGGACAAGACCATCATTGCCACTAAGCTCAATCGCGTTTCCTGCAAAATCTGCAATCTGCTCATGGGACAGATCGATGACAGTCCGCCCAGATTCTTCCAGTCGTGCCCGAACTGTTGCGCGGCGTTCCGGGTCGGAAATCATGGCCAAACAAATCAGCGCGTAGTGCGTCCCGATCCCCATCAGAACATTGGTGTGATAGACATCGCGTCCTTCGGCATCCTTTGCATCAAAGGCAATCGGCTCATAGTTGAAATGCGTACAGAAACGCTCCAACAATACCGGATCAGCGCGGTTGGATCGAACGGTGTAGGCAATACGGCCGACGTGATCCAGAACCATTGCCCCTGTTCCCTCAAGCGCGAGGTCGTCTTGTTCGAGGCCGGAATAATCGATGACGTCCTGCACTCGATATTCCCGCTTCAGCAACTCGATTACATCTGAGCGTCTTTCGCGTCGACGCGAAGGTACGAACATCGGATATACGGCGACATGACCGCCCGGATGGGTCGAAAACCAGTTGTTTGGGAACACGCTGTCGGGTGTGTCGCGCTCGCCTTCGTCGTCAAACACATGAACGGTCACACCAGCAGTGCGAAGCTGTTCCACTGCTTTGTCATGCTCATTCCGCGCGGCAGCAGACGTCGCTGCAGCAGATCGATTTGCCAGTGTTTGAAATGCATTGTCGTCGCGGGTTTCAGGATTCGACGCAAATGCGTGCGGGCGCACCATCACGACAGCAGAAGGAGATTGAAGAGAAATCATCAGAAGCTCCGGGTTGGGCGATCGAAGATGCGACGACCCATCAGCGAGGCTGCAAGATCGACCATCAGTTTTGCGGTTCGGCCGCGCTCATCCAGGAATGGGTTCAGTTCAACTAGATCCAGCGAACAGACAAGGCCGCTTTCATGCAGCAATTCCATGACCAGATGGGCCTCACGTTCGGTGGCACCGCCGGGGACAGTGGTGCCGACGGCTGGTGCGATCGACGGGTCAAGGAAATCTACATCCAGCGAGACATGCAGGATGCCGTTTGCTGCGCGCACTTTGTCAAGGAAGGCCAGTAGGGGTGTCTTGATACCATGCTCGTCGATGCTGCGCATATCGGCGAGCATCGCGTGATCTTTTTCCAATGCCGCACGTTCGGCGGGATCGACCGAGCGCAAACCAATCATACCGACGCGATCCGTTGGGATCGGCGATATCAGCGGTGGAAAGGCGTCAAAGCCTGACTGGCCAGTGAAATAAGCGACCGGCGTTCCATGCAAATTACCGCTGGCCGTACTGCTGGGTGTATGGAAATCACTATGTGCATCTAACCAGAGCACGAACAGAGGGCGCCCGATACGGTCCGCATGTGCCGCCATTCCTGCCACTGTGCCCATCGACAGGGCGTGATCACCGCCCATGAAAATGGGAAGGCCTTCAAGCGCGGCTTCCTGAGCCGTGCGGCTTAGCGCCTGTGTCCAGCCCACGCATTCCGGTAAAGAGAACAGATGGGTGTCTTCCGAAATGTCGACGGCATCTGGTCGCGTGTCACCGATGTCCGACACAGAATGCCCGAGATCTGACAGCGCTTGGGCGAGACCCGCGACCCGATAGGCATCTGGACCCATCCGACAGCCTTGGCGGTGTTTGCCGGCATCCATCGGCGCTCCGGCGAGAATGATGTTCATTTTGCTCATAAGTCTATCTATCGATACGATATGAGTTGAGAAAAGAGATCAAATTGGTCAAAGTGAATTGGCTAATTCCGATTTGGTAATCACGCATGGACGAACTGGACAATCGCTTATTGAACGCACTGCACAGGGACGCTCGGGCATCGTTGTCGGAACTAGCTGAACTGCTCGGAGTGACCCGAACAACCGTGCGCAGCCGACTAAAGCGGCTTCAGCAGTCTGGCGAAATCGTCGGCTTTACCGTTGTGACACGGCAGGGCGTGTCGGAAAGCCCTGTTCGTGGATTGATGATGCTTGAGATCGCAGGCCGCGGGACCGAGCGGATCAGATCGCGGATCGCTGCGATGCGTCAGGTTCGGGCGGTGCACTCAACCAATGGAAGTTGGGATCTGATCGCAGAGATCGGAACCGATACACTGGATGAGCTTGATGAAGTCCTGTTCCAGATCCGTCGGATGGAGGGTGTCACACGATCTGAGACCAATCTGTTGCTTTCGACACGCAAGGGCCGTTCGTGACGCGTTGCCCAAGGCCCTTTGCCGGATGGAAAATTCGTGCAAAGCTTTGAATTGACACTGATCTGAGGATCGCGGGGCAGGGGTGAACGGAATGACAACACATCCGACAACGGAAGAGACGCGCGCCGTACGCCTGGCCGAATATATAACTGGGCTATTGGAAAAGCCGCTGGTCAAGATTGCGGTTCCGTTGCTGATTACAGGAATCGCGCTTGCGGTTCTGCACGACCTCTCTGCGCATGTGAAATGGTCAGATATCCAAAGCGATATCGCAGCGAAACCATGGAAATTCATGTTTTTTGCGATGTGCTGGACGGCTTTCAGTTTTCTGTCGCTTTCGTTCTACGATGTGCTTGCCGTGCAGAGCGTCGCCGATGGAAAAGTGCCTTTGCCCGTCGCAGGGATGGCCGGAGCAAGCGGCTATGCGGTATCGAACTGCCTGGGATTCTCCTATATCACCGGCACCGCGATCCGATACCGTATCTATGCGTCTCTGGGGCTTGATCTTGGCCGCGTGGCCGGGGTGATCGCGACTTCTTGGGTGGCGTTCTGGATGGGACTGATCCTGCTTTTGGGCCTGTTGCTTACAATACACCCGGATGGCATTTCCAAGGTCCTGCCGATCAGTGAAACGACGGAGACTGTGATCGGTCTGAGCATGTTGGCGGGGCTTGCGGTCTTGTTTGTCTGGCTTTCAAGCGGAGGGCGGCGATTGGCCTATGGCGGGTTCGGGTTCAACCTGCCGGGCGGCAAGCTCGCCAGTTTGCTGACAATCGCGGCGGTAGGCGATCTGTTCGGCGCTTCAATGGCGCTGTATGTGCTCATGCCGGACGATCTGGGGGTTGGCTACCCGTATTTCTTCGCGGTCTATATAGGCGCAATAGCGGTGGGTATCCTTAGCCATGCACCGGGTGGAATCGGTGTGTTCGAAGCCACTCTGATCGCTGGTCTAGGGGCGTCGGGCCGGTCTGATGTGATCGCTGCGCTTCTGCTCTACCGACTGGTCTATACGTTCCTTCCGTTTGCCATCGCCAGCCTGTCGATCGCGGTCGCGTCGGTGCTGACACAGCGCCATCGCATCGGGGGCGCGGTCACTTGGGTCTATCGCGCAATTCGCCCCATTGTCCCGATGGTGGCTGCCGGCGTCGCGGCTGTGGCAGGAGTTATCCTGTTGGTTTCAGGGGCTTTGCCTTCCAGTACGCAGAACCTTGGCGTACTGCGAGAGGTTTTGCCTTTGTCATTTGTCGAGGCATCTCATCTTGCAGGCAGCGCCGTGGGTGTCCTACTGCTACTTGTCTCACGTGGCCTATTCCGCAAGCTCTATCGGGCATGGGTTGTTGCCATGCTTTTGATGGTGGCAGGTTTCTTCGCCTCGCTCGCCAAAGGGCTTGATACGCATGAAGCCCTTTCATTGCTGTTCACGATTGGCCTTTTGGCGATGTTTCGGGGTGCGTTTTACCGGGTAAGCGGTGCATCTATCTTTCGGCTAAATATCCCTTGGCTGGTCAGCGTCGTCGCGTTGCTGGCGGTGATTTTCTGGATTGGATTGTTCGCTTATTCCCATGTCGAATATCAAAACGCGCTGTGGTGGGACTTTGCCTGGAGTGGAGATGCCTCGCGATTCCTGCGGTCCAGCCTCGTGGTGGCCGTGATCGTTGGCATCGTGGCGGTGAACTCGCTGTTCGGCCGTGAAATCCCCGCGCCGGTTAGGACTGAAATCCCCGAAGTTGTCGAACGTCTCGTGATGGAGAGCGAAGACACCGAATCCCAGATTTCGCTGACCGGTGACAAGCAATTCCTGATCTCGCCTGACGAAACCGCATTCCTTGCCTATGCCGATACTGGCAATGCGCTGATCACCAAAGGAGAGCCTGTGGGTGATGAGCAAGCGGGGCAGCAACTGATCTGGCAATTGCGAGAAATGGCCGATCGCGAAGGCAAGCTTTGTGCGTTTTACAGTGTATCGACCAAATATCTGCCGACATTCCTGGACCTCGGCCTATCGATCCTGAAGATCGGAGAAGTGGCCCGCGTACCGCTGCAGAATTTTTCGCTGGACGGAAAATCGCGCAAACGGTTCCGGCAGGCGAAGAACAGGGCCGAGCGTGAGGGGTACAAGTTCGAAATTATCCCCAAGGAACAGCTTGCACCGGTGTTGCCCGAACTTCGTCAGATCTCGGACGATTGGTTGGCGCAAAAGGCAGGTGAGGAAAAGGGTTTTGCCTTGGGCGGCTTTGATGATGCCTACCTTTCTTATTTCGACCATGCGGTTCTGCGGGATGAGACGGGCAAGATCATGGCCTTCGCCAACCTGTTTCAAGGCGGAAATAAATCCGAACTGTCTCTGGATTTGATGCGTTATGAACCGGACAGCCCCAGCTTTGTCATGGATGCGCTGTTTGCTGAGATGATGGTCTGGGGGTCCGAGCAGGGATTCCACTGGTTCTCACTGGGCGCAGCGCCATTTTCAGGGATCGAAAACCGGCAGTTGGCCTCGCTTTGGAATCGGATCGGTGGGTTCGTTTATGAACATGGCGAACAATTCTACCACTTCGAAGGCCTGCGCGCCTTCAAGCAGAAATTCGATCCGGAATGGAGCCCCAACTATCTAGCCAGCCCCGGCGGGTTGGCCGCGCCACGTATCCTCTACGAAGTTAACATCCTGATCTCGGGTGGCCTGCGCGGGTTGACGAAATAGGCCTTAGTTCAAGCTGGCGCGTGTTGGCGTTTTCTCCAACAGATCACCCCAATCGGTGCGATAGGCCATCTCGGCCAGCACCGTCTCGGGTAGGAATTCCTGATTCTGCCGAATCTGCCAACCACCACCCAGACCTTTGTAGATCGCGACCAGATTCGAAGAGACCTCCTGCCGGGCCTCGATCAGGTTCGCCTGCGATCGTAATAGCGCGGTCTGCGTGTTCAGGATACGCGAATAGCTGGCGATGCCGTCTCGGTACTGATCGACCGCGATTTCAGCCGCCTTGCGCGAAGCTTCGACGCTGCGCTGATAAAAGGTGACCTGTTTGCGCGCCTGTGCGTAAGCAACCATCGCGCTTTCGACCTCGGAATAGGCGGTCAGCACAGTGTTCTGATAATTGGCGATCAACGCTTGATAGGCGGCATCCTGCGCGCGGACATTGTTCTTAATGCGGCCATAATTCAGGACATTCCAGACAACGCCTGCGCTAGCCAATCCTGTGGCGCTGTTGGTGCTGAACAGATCGCGCCCACCCGAGGCCTGCAAACCGATCGCGCCCGACAGAATGAACTGCGGATAGAGATCAGCTAACGCGATCCCGACCTGCGCCGATTGGGTGGCTGCCGCCAACTCGGCGGCGCGGACGTCAGGCCGTCGCCGCAGCAATTCGGCAGGCACACCAACGGCCACGTTGCTGCGCCCTGTCGGAATACGTCCTGAATTGCCGATCAAGCCAGTCATCTGGGAAGGGGTTTTGCCCAATAGAACGGCCAGCGCGTTCTTGGCCTGTTGAATATCGCTTTCCAATTCGGGCACGAGTGCCTTGGTGTTGTTGAGCAGAGCAGTTGATTCCTGAACATCCAGCTCGGTTGTAACGCCGTTGTTGAAGCGCAGCTGAGTGAGGTCTGCCGATGCCTGCTGAATTGTGATGTTTTCCCGCGCGATGCGCAGAGCCTCTTGCAACGAACGGATGTTGATATAAAGCGCCGCTACGTCCCCGGTCAGCGTGACCAGTGCGTCGTCATAATTAGCAACCTGCAGTGCCAGGTTCGATCGCGCGGCCTGTACGCCGCGACGTTGCTGGCCCCATACGTCCAGTTCCCATTGCGCATCAAACCCAACTTGCGAAGTCGAGAATTCGGTGTCCAAGGGAATGATCCGCCGGATGTCCGAAATCGGTCCAAGATTGTCGCTGATCTGTCGGCGTTGGAGCGAACCGCCCACGGCCTGCGATTGCGGGTAGAGCTCTCCGAATGCGATACCAAGTTGCGCGCGGGCCTGAAGTACGCGGGCACCTGCGACCTGTAAGGTCAGGTTCTGCGCATAGGCTTCGGCGATCAGTTTGTTCAGCGTCGGATCATTGAACGTTTCCCACCAGCGCACAACCGGGGCGCTGCGCGAGGTCAGGCCGCTCTGGCCCGCGCTGGGGTTGTTGACCTCCATCCATTGCTTCACGACCGGAGAGTTGGGGCGCACAAAATCAGGCCCCACCGGCGTACAGGCGGTGAGGGTAGCGGCGCAAAGGGCAGTGCCTAACAACCGGCGGAGTGTCATCGTACGCATCCTCAGATATCCAGTGGCCGGATGAAGTTGGCGAAGGAATAGAGGCGAATGTTGATGCGCCTCAGAAATTCAAAGCTTTTTCCCATGCCGGTGTAAATCGCCACCGCAGCGTGGCCACCTGCAGGAAAAGTATGCCCCTCAGGCACATCGACCGAGATCTGAACAGCGATCCGACCGGGCAGTTTTGGCAGCTCAAAGCCGGGCAGGCGGCCTGAGGGCAAGTATTGGCCCTGACGTGTGGCCCACCAGACCGCCTCAACCTTGCCGGTCAGAATTTCTCCGGGATAGAGGTCCAGAGCAACTTCGACCGGTTGGCCGACCTCGACAAATTTCAGGTTCTGCTGGCGGAAGGTGGCTAGAATATAGGGGTCTTCTTCGGTGACAAAGCTGGCAATGGCACCCAGACGAATTTCCCCCACAACCATCCCCGGGCGGGCCTGTTGCGAAACGATCATGCCATTTTCGGGGGCATAGATCGTTGTGTTGTCGAGAAAATACTCGGCCTCGGCCAGCTGCGCCTCAGCCTCAATAATGCCCGTATTCACGCCGTCGATCTGCGAATCCAGCGCAAGGTTGGCCTTTTCAAGATTGGCCTGAGCTTCCTTAATCTTCGCCTGATCTTCCGCGACCTGTTCGTTCCAGCGGTCTAGTTCATCCTGGCGGGCGCCCCCGGCGGGAACGAGGTTCTCGTATCGCGCTTGTTCGGTCAGCGCATAGGCCAGCTGCGCGTTCGCGCGTTCGACTGCTTCTCCCGCCGCGATAACGTCCTGTTCAAGGATCTTTGCGTTTTGCTGCGCCGCCACCAGCTGTGCATTCGCCTTGTCCACGGCCAGCGAAAACACCGTGTCGTCGAACTTATACAGCGGATCGCCCTTAGTGACCCAGGTGTTGGGCTCGACTAAAACCTCGGACAGGATTGTGGGCTGAGTCAGACGCGGGACGATCTGGATGGTGGAGCGCACGACGTGGCTGTCGACGGAAAAGGGCTGAAAGAAGCGCAGCGCGACCAAAAAGATCAGCAGCAGATGAGCGCCGACCCAGAATGAGACGATCCCCCACATGATGTTGAATTTCAGCCATTGCACCTTGAAGAAGATGAACCAGACAAAAATAATGTAGAAAAGCGTGATGCCTAGGGCGACGAACATGAGTGCTGAATTCCTTTGGCCTTAGGCTTGCTTTGTTTCGTCGGTATCAAGTGGGTCCTGGTATTCCGGTTTGACGGTGCCTCCCAGACGCTTGATTTCATCCCTTATGGCCTTGCGTTCTTCATCAGGGCCGCGGCGCATGTCGACGGTGACGCCGTCGTGAAACGCCCAGATAAAGGCGTGCACCCAAGGGACAATCGCCAAAAATCCCATCCATCCCATGATCTTGACCGCTTCGGCATGGGGGTGATTGCGTTTGATCGCGATACGTCCGGGCAGGCCCATTATGAATAGAAACAACGCCATCACCGCTGCCAGCAGCAAGATAAGTGCCACAAATGTCAGATAGTCATAGTAGCCCAGCGGCTGCCCCAAAAGTCCCATGCTCGCGCCTCCTGTTGTTGGAAACTGTTCCATCCTCAGGCGCTGTTGTCCAGCTAATCAATCACTTTCCGGCTGATCGGAGGGACGCATCAGCATTCAATAATTTTGGTGTTCCAGTCTATGCACTTCTGATGGAGGTCGTCGGGTAGCGGTAGATCGGTATAAACCATATCAACATCGGATAATGAGGCGATGCGTGCGGGCGCGGTGCGCTGAAACTTTGAAGCATCCGCTACTAGGCTGATCTGCCGGGCTTGTTCAATGATAGTTTGACTGACCAGTACTTCTTGGAGATCGAAATCCATTAGATCCCCATCCGCATCCAA
Organism: Ruegeria sp. I3; assembly: GCF_056532525.1. Lineage (NCBI taxonomy): Bacteria > Pseudomonadati > Pseudomonadota > Alphaproteobacteria > Rhodobacterales > Roseobacteraceae > Ruegeria > Ruegeria sp. I3. The sequence continues at coordinate 206,728 of NZ_JBQFNI010000006.1, forward strand.
TGCGGAACAGCCGATAATCGCGTGATCGAATTTGAACTGGCGGATGGTCGAGACCGCAAGATTCCCGACCAACCCACTATCTGATCTGCGCAGCACACCGCCTGCAACGACGATCTGGCAATCGGGGTTATCGGCCAGGATATTGGCAACGTTCATATTGTTGGTCACGACCATTAGGTTTTTGTGTTTCAGCAATTGGCGGGCAACGGCCTCGGTCGAGGTGCCTATGTTCATAAAGATCGAGCTGCCCTCGGGGATGTCGGCCGCGCAGCGTTCAGCGATGCGTGTCTTGGCTTCATGATTCAGGGCGCGCCGGTCTTCGTATCCAATATTAGACACGCCAGAACGCAGAACGGCACCCCCGTGAACCCGATCCAACTTACCAGCTTCTGACAGTTCAGTCAGGTCACGGCGAATGGTTTGAACCGTCACCTGAAAGCGCTCGGCCAGTCCTTCGACAGTAACGCGGCCCTCTTGCTCGGCGACTAAAAGAATGTCCGATTGGCGAAATGATAGTGACATGGGCGGTCCTGAGTTCCGGTGTTTTCGTTTTTGTTCTAATTTTGCGGTTAAGCAAGGGAATTCGTTAGTTGCACTTATTAATATTCGTTGTTTCAGCTAAAAACGAACAATATCGAAAAATAAAGTTGACGATACGAACCATCATGCTGCTAATGCGCTTGAAACTGCCACGTTGGGGAATCAATTGGATATGTCATCGGACAGCAGCCAAGTTACCGATCTTTTTGTGATCGGCGGGGGTATAAATGGGTGCGGTATCGCACGTGATGCGGCAGGTCGGGGCCTATCGGTCACCTTGGCTGAAATGAACGATCTGGCCTCGGCGACGTCGTCAGCCTCGACCAAACTGTTTCATGGCGGGCTACGGTACCTGGAATTTTTTGAATTCCGTTTGGTGCGTGAAGCGCTGGTCGAACGCGAGACCTTACTGCGCGCTATGCCCCATATCAGTTGGCCTATGCGTTTCGTGCTGCCCTATCACGCCGATATGCGTTTTGACTCTGAAACGCCGACCTCACGGTTGCTCAGTACGGTGATGCCATGGATGCGCGGGCGTCGTCCTGCCTGGCTAATACGGCTTGGCCTGTTTTTGTATGACAATCTGGGCGGTCGCAAAATCCTGCCGGGTACACGTTCGCTGAACCTGCGCGCGGCACCCGAGGGGGCTCCGCTGCAAGACAAATTTGAAACCGCCTATGAATACTCGGACTGCTGGGTCGAGGATTCGCGGCTGGTGGTCCTGAACGCCCGCGATGCCGAGGCACGCGGGGCCAAGATCATGGTCAGGACCGAGGTTCTTTCGGCTGAGCGGGTCGATCAAGTTTGGCAAGTCACGATCAGGGATCGGGATAGCGGCAAGACCGAAACCGTCCTTGCGAAGATGTTGATCAATGCGGGCGGACCTTGGGTCGGTGACATCATCCAGACCAAGATCCGGGTCAATTCCCGAGAAGGCGTCCGTCTGGTGCGTGGCAGCCATATCGTGACACCCAAGCTGTTTGACCATGACAAGTGCTATTTCTTTCAGGGCGAAGACGGGCGCATCATCTTTGCGATCCCGTACGAGCAGGATTTTACCTTGATCGGAACCACGGATCAGGATCATTCTGACCCCTCCGAGCCTCCGGTATGTACCGAGGCCGAGCAGGAGTATCTGTGCGCTTTCGCATCGAATTACTTCGCGAAGCCCGTTACCCGTGAAGATATTGTCTGGACCTATTCAGGCGTCCGTCCGCTATATGATGACGGCGCAAGCAGTGCCACGGCGGCTACCCGCGATTACACGCTGAAAGTTGATGCCGAGAGCGGGGCTCCGGTGTTGAATGTCTTTGGTGGTAAAATCACCACCTACAGACGCCTCGCGGAAAGCGCGCTGGAGAAGATTGGAGAACATTTCCCAGATCTTGGCGGACCATGGACCGCAGGCGTCCCATTGCCCGGCGGGGATTTTCCGGTCGACGGCGTGCAGGATTTGATCGGGAAACTGATAGCGGAGTACCCGTTCCTGACCGATTTTTGGGCCCGTCGATTGATCCGGGCCTATGGCACCGAGACCTGGGACCTTCTGGGTCCGGCAAAGGATCAGAGCGATCTGGGTGACGATTTTGGCGCGACGTTGACCGAGGCGGAACTGGTTTGGCTGATGGACAAGGAATACGCGCGCACCGCTCAGGATGTCGTGTGGCGGCGCAATAAGCTGGGTCTAAGGCTCAGCCTCGAGCAGATCGGCCGGATAGACGACTGGATGGTCAAACGGTTAACTGACTAGCGCGCGGATCGGTTGATCCGTGCAAAAAAAAGAAACGCCCCGCAGATGTGCGGGGCGTATTTCGATTTCAATGCCGGCCCTACGCAGCTTCCTCTGACGGTTCCGGATCGTTCTTGCTGCCTTTGACCCACTCGCGCAGGCTCTGCATCACGGCGTAGAGCACGGGAACCAGAATCACCCCGAACAGCGTCGCAGCCAGCATGCCGCCGAACACGGCGACGCCGATGGCCTTCTGGCTGGCAGCTCCGGCCCCGTTCGCGGCCAGCAGGGGAACCACGCCCAAAAGGAAGGACAGGGCGGTCATCATCACAGCGCGGAAACGCTGATATGCGGCTTCGGCCGCGGCCTCCTTGATTGACAGCCCCTTGGCCCTTTGCTCCATCGCGAATTCGACGATCAGAATCCCGTTCTTTGACGCAAGCCCGACAAGCATGATCATCCCGATCTGCGTGTAGAGGTTGATGTCGCTGCCAACGATCGCCACCGCTGCGACGGCACCGAACAAGGCCACGGTCACCGACATTAGGATCGAAACGGGCATCGTCCAACTTTCATATTGGCCGACAAGGAACAGGTACCCAAACAGGATCGCCAACCCAAGGATCACCACGACCAGACCGCCCGAGGCCAGCTGCTGCTGCGCCGTTCCGGTCCATTCGTAGGCATAGCCGGGGGGCAGGGCGGTCGCCGACTCCTCGGTCATGACATTGATGGCGTCCCCGGTGGAGAGCCCCGGTGCCGGAACCGCTGTCACAGTGGCCGAGCGGAACAGGTTATGCCGCTTCAGCAGGACCGGACCCAGCACGTTCTCGATATCGATCAGCGTGCCCAGCGGTACCATCTCACCCTTGTTGGAACGCACGTATAGCTCTGAGATATCGTCGACTTTATTCCGGTACGAGCCTTCGGCCTGGATCATCACGCGGTAGACACGACCAAACAGGTTGAAGTCATTTACGTAATACGAGCCAAGCTGCGCTTGCATGGTCTGGAAAATCTCGGCCACCGAGACTTGCAGGGTTTTGGCCTTTTCCCGATCCAGATCGACAAACAATTGCGGCACGTTCGCGCGGAAGGTGGTGTAGGCCTGCGCGATCTCAGGACGCTGGTTTGCGGCATAGACATACGACCCAACGGCCGAGGCCAGATCCTGCGGCGAGCCGCCACCGGTCTGCTGCACTTCCATTTCAACCCCTGCAGACATACCAAGGCCCTGAATGGGTGGCGGGTTGAACGCAACAATCGATGCGGCAGATTCACCATATGCAATCGCCAGAACCTGGTTCAGGATCGCATCCGCACTGAGCTCGGGTTCCTGCCGCTCTTCCCAGTTGGTCAGGTTGACAAAGATGGCTGCGCCATTGGTAGTGGTCCCGTTCAACAGCGAGAACCCATTGACCAGAACGGTACTGGATACGCCGGAGATCTGTTGAATCTGTTCATCGATCCGCGCAGAAACCGCCTCGGTCCGTTCAAGCGTCGCCGCATCGGGAAGCTGGATATCGACGAACAGATATCCGTTGTCTTCCAGCGGAATGAACCCTTTGGACGTGTTGCCCATAATGGTCCCGGTGCCTGCTGCGAATGCCGCAATGATCCCCAGCGAAATGACCGGCAGGATCAGTAGCTTTCGCACGATGGCGACATAGCCGCTGCGCATTCCGCCGATAAATTTCTCGAACACGGCCAGCAACCCTTTTGGCGGCCCCGAGCGCGCCTGTAGCACAAGCCCGCACAAGGCCGGTGAAAGGGTCAAAGCGTTGATCGATGAGATCACAACAGCGGTCGAGATTGTAACGGCAAACTGGGAATACAATCGTCCGGATATGCCGGGCATGAAGGTCACCGGCACGAAGACGGCCAGTAGCACTAGGGTGGTCGCGATCACGGGCCCGGTGATCTGGCCCATGGCCTTGCGGGTCGCTTCGGCAGGAGGCAGGCCTTCATCGGCGATTATACGTTCGACGTTTTCCACCACAACGATCGCGTCATCCACAACGATCCCGATGGCCAGCACAAGCGCGAACAGAGAGATTGTGTTCAGCGACATGCCAAAAGCCAGCAAGAATGCAAATGTCCCGATCAATGAGACCGGAATTGCCACCGCAGGAATGATCGTCGCCCGCCAACTGCCAAGGAAGATGAACACAACTGTGATCACCAATATGAATGTCAGGATGAGGGTCGAGACCACGTCATTGAGCGACTGTTCCACGAAATCGGTCGTATTGAATGGAACATCGTATTCGACATCTGTGGGAAAGGACCGTGACAGGCGCTCAAGTTCGGCCTCAACGCGTTCGGACACCGCAAGGGCGTTTGCGCCGGGGGCCTGATAGATGCCGATAACGGTCGCAGGAACGCTTTCGAAATAGCCCGAGGCGGAATAGAACTGCGCCCCCAATTCAACCCGCGCAATGTCTTTGACGCGCACAATCGCACCGGCTTCGCCTGTACGGATTACAATATCTCCGAATTCATCGGCCGAGGTCAGGCGGCCTTTGGTCTTGATCGTGTACTGAAAGGTTTGTCCTTCAGGCACAGGAGGCGACCCGATTGAGCCCGCAGAGACTTCGATATTCTGTTCGCGGATGGCATTGATCACATCACCCGGAGTGATTGACAGCGCGGCCATCTTGTCCGGATCCATCCAGATGCGCATGGCGTATTCCAGATTGGTCAGAACATCCGCTTTACCCACGCCCTGAACCCGCGCCAGAGCGTCTTTCAAGTTGATTGAGGCATAGTTCGACAGGAACACACTGTCATATGTGCCATTGGGCGAGGTCAGCGTGACCAGCAACAACATGTTGGTTGACGCTTTTTGCGTGACAACCCCCGATGAGGTCACCTCGGACGGCAGCGATGCCATCGCCTGTGCCACGCGGTTTTGCACGTTTACCGAGGCGATATCGGGATCGGTGCCCACCTCGAACGTAACGTTCAACGAATACGAGCCGTTATCCGATGAGGTCGACGTCATGTAGATCATGTCGTCCACACCGTTGACCTGCGCCTCGATCGGGGCGGCCACGGTGTTTTCCACGGTTTCGGCATTTGCACCTGTATAGGTGGCCGTTACGCTGACCACCGGCGGCGTGATATCGGGAAACTGCGCAACCGGTAGAACCAGATAACCGATCCCGCCCAAAATGGTCAGGACCAGCGAAATGACAAGCGCCAGCTTGGGCCGGCTGATAAACAGGGCTGAGAACATCAGTTATTCTCCGGCTGCTCGGACGCAACGACTGCATCAACGGCGACGCCGGGGCGCACGCGTTGCAGGCCTTCGACGATGACGCTTTCGCCTTCGCGCAGGCCATCTGTGACGATAATCGCCGAGTCCACGGTATCTCCGGTTGTGATGTAGCGCTGTTCAACCATCTGCTTGTCATTGACGACCAGAACGAATTCGCCGCGCTGATCACGCTGCAGCGCTGCTTGAGGGATCAATACCTGCAGCGTCGGCTCAAGCGCTTCGATCTGAACGTTCACGAAGGCACCATCAACGAGCAGACGCTTGGCATTGTCGAATTGAGCCGTGATCGTAATGGCGCCGGTCAGCGGGTCAATGCGGTTGTCGACAAAAATGATTTCGCCGGTTTCATCCAGCTCAGTACCGTTCGGCAGAGTCACATGAACATTCGGGCTTTGGCTGCTTTCAGCTAGCGTGGCCGGGTCTTCACCAAATTGTTCAAGAACCGACGTGAACTGCTTTTCATTCAACGAAAAATTCACATAGATGGGGGCTTCGCTGACCAGGGTGACAAGCGGCGGATTGTTGGGGCCCACAACATCACCGACACTGGTTTCCACGCGGCCGATGCGGCCCGAAAACGGGGCGTGGATCTGTGTGTAGCTCAGATCAAGCTCGGCCTGTTGGATCGCTGCATTGGCGGCTTTGACCTCGGCCTCGGCGACCAGTTCATTGGCTCGGGCAATGTCACGTTCTGATTCCGGTGTAGCGTCGCGCTTGTACAGCTCTTCCTTGCGGGCGAGATCGACTTTGGCCAGTTCAAGGTTTGCCTCCGCCCGATCCAGATCGGCTTTACGCGCCTCAAGCGTGGCTTCGTAAAGATCAGGTTCGATCGTGAATAGCAGGTCATCCTCATTCACCGGAGAGCCATCGTCGACGTTCTGGCTGTCCAGGAAACCACTGACGCGCGCGATAATATCGACCTTGTCGATTGCCTCGGCCCGTCCAATGAAGGTGGCCTGATCGGTGATCTCTTCGGTATAAGCTGCGGCGATCGACACCTTGGGCGCAGGGGCATCACCCTGATCCTGCGCGACCGCTATCTGAGGCAGGCTGGAACATGCAAACAAAGCGGCAGAAACGCCTAGTGCCCTGAAATAGCCGCGTGGGCGGAGTGCTGGCTTCTTAAATGCAAGGGACATGTTGGCGCCTCGTTCAAAGTAAAGATTGCACAACCGGGCAACAGAAACCCCCGGATGAGTCGATTGATTTTATAGGCAGGATGGCGGGTTTGACGCAGTTTCTCAAGCGTGTTGAGGTAATGCGTTGGCAAGAATCGACCCGAAATTTCTTTCCAGTCTGCAGACTTAGCCTGCATCCGCAGGCGTTTACCTGCCCGATGACAATAGGGGCGGGCGAATTTTCTCTGCCAAAAACCAGCAGCGGAGAGGCTTCAGGGCTCCGCTGCGGCATTCATAAATCGAATTTTGTTGTTATTCACGCGTTCCCGCAAACCGATTCTGCCAGTCTTCGCGCTGTTCGTCCGTGATTTTGGCAAACAGCACGTCGGGAACCGAAAATTCATGGCCAGCGGGCAGGGCGCACAGCGCGGCATCGATATCTTCGGGCCAGCTGGTATTGAGTGTGTTCATCGCACTAAGCATTTTTGCAGACGCATCGGGAATGAACGGCGCGCTCAGAACTGCATAGAGGCGGATCAGGTTCAGCCCCAGCCGCACCTGCGCCGCAGCCTGCACAGGATCTTCCTTAAAGGTAGACCATGGTGCGGCAGCCTGCAGATACTCGTTGCCCGCGACCCAGATCGCTCGCAGCTCTTGCGCGGATTTGCGCACTTCCATCGCTTCCATGTGGCCTTCGTAGGCACGTACTCGGCTATTAAGCTCAGCAATCAGGGTCTGTTCACGTTCGCCATACGCACCACCTTCGGGCACTGCTTCACCGAATTTCGAGCGGCAGAACTTAGTGATCCGGCTGACAAAGTTACCCAGAACATCCGCAAGATCTTTGTTCACCGACTGCTGGAAGTTCTCCCATGTGAACTCGCTGTCGCTGCTTTCTGGCGCATGGCTTAGCAACCACCAGCGCCAGTAATCGGCGGGCAGAATGTCCAGCGCCTGATCCATAAACACGCCACGACCCTGCGAGGTCGAGAACTGGCCGCCATCATAGTTCAGGTAGTTGAACGATTTCAGGTGGTCGACCATCTTCCAGGGCTCGCCCGATCCCAGAATGGTGGCCGGGAAAGACAGGGTGTGGAAGGGCACATTGTCCTTGCCCATGAACTGAACGTAACGCACATCTTCTGCGCCTTTGTCGGTGCGCCACCAACGTTCCCAATCGGCATCAGACTTACCATTGGCGTCGGCCCATTCCTTGGCGCAGGCGATGTATTCAATGGGGGCATCGAACCAGACATAGAAGACTTTGCCTTCCATGCCGGGCCAATCTTGATCACCTTTCTTGACTGGTACACCCCAATCCAGATCGCGGGTAATGCCGCGATCCTGCAGGCCGTCGCCATCATGCAACCATTTCTTGGCGATCGAGGTTGTCAGGATCGGCCAGTCTGTCTTGCTGTCGATCCACGCGTCCAACTGATCTTTCATTGCGGATTGACGCAAATACAGGTGCTTGGTCTCACGCACCTCAAGATCGGTCGAGCCGCTGATCGCGCTGCGGGGCTCGATCAGGTCGGTCGGGTCTAGCTGCTTGGTACAATTTTCGCACTGGTCGCCGCGTGCGCGATCATAGCCGCAATTGGGGCAGGTGCCTTCGATATAGCGGTCGGGTAGAAAACGGCCATCGGCGTTGGAATAAACCTGCTTTTCGCTGACTTCCCGGATCAGCCCGGCCTCATCCAGTTTGCCAGCGAAATGCTGGGTCAGTTTACGGTTCTGATCGCTGGACGAGCGGCCAAAGTGATCAAAGCTCAGGCCAAAGCGCTTGGCAATATCGGCCTGTACTGCGTACATGTCAGCGCAATATTCAGCCACCGGTTTGCCCGCTTTGGCGGCGGCCAGCTCGGCCGGGGTGCCGTGCTCGTCGGTTGCACACAGGAACATGACCTCATTGCCCCGGCCGCGCTGATAGCGAGCGTACAGATCGGCAGGCAATTGCGAGCCGATCAGGTTGCCGAGATGTTTGATCCCGTTGATGTAAGGGATCGCCGAGGTGATGAGAATTCGGGCCATAATGCGCTTCCACGTATCTGTCTGCGCGCTCGTCTACCTTATGTGGCCAGTAAGCAAAAGCCCGCATTCATACACGCTTGAATTTAACGGGTATTACTACGCGACTTCGTGCATTCCCGGGAGTTTGTGTCGCGTTCGTCAGCGATTTCGCCCCGTGTGTACCAATGGTGTATGATGATCAGGAGAACCCAGCTTAGGGGGAATTTCATTATGCAGAGTTTATGGATGGGCTGCTGTGCCGCCGTTGCAGCTATTGTATTTACCGCCAGCGCCATCGCCGACCAGAGCGCCACAGATGATCCGGTGCATGCTTTTGACCACGCTATGCTCTCGATCTTTCACCGTGGCCAGGATGCGCTGACGGCTGAAACCCGGCCCGTCATGATTATCGCACGTGATGTCACAGTCATGACCGAAGACGGAGAGGCGAGCTATCCAAGGGATGCGCCAACCTATCAACATCTGAAGTCCACGTCGCATGTTGTGTTGGGATTGATCGGGGCGGTGACTCCATGGCCTGATGATAATACCGATGATGAGCGCTGGAAGGCGGAGTTTGCAATTATCATCAATGAGATAGATGTATTTCTTGCGACATTGGGCGAACTGGGCATGACCGAGGGCGACTTGGCGAGCCAGCGCAAAATGCTCGAAACAGCCCGGGCATTTGCTCAAGGTGCACTCGACAAGGATCAGATCACACGTGAAGCGGTTTCGCAGGTGATCAACGACATGCGGCCCATCTGGGCAGAGAATATGGAGAAATCTGCACGTGCGGAGTTGAACGCACTTCATTCCGCCGTGTCCGACGCACGCGCAGCCATAAGCGAAGAGGAGTGGACCAAGATGTATGTCGTGCATCACGGCGGCTCCAGCGTCAAAGACGTCAATGTCGTGCTACTGTACCTACAGCGCGTGATGCCGGAAAAGGTTGCTGCCGGGCAGATTCTGTTCGCTGAGAACGCACACGGGAACGACGCGTTGGCCGGATACGCCGGATACGTTCGAATGCAGAGGCATGTTGGTGCATGGGTGTTCGGGGACCCTGAACGGATGCGGGTTGACCTGCTGGGATATGAGGCGGGATCGATCCTGGATGAAATGATCCCGGCACCACCGCCAAAGCCCACCGATTAGAGAATTACTCCAGCAGGTGTGAACAGGTGATACGTTTCGCACGGGCGAAAGAAATTGAGCTTAATGTCATGGTTGCAGATTGTACCAGATATTTGAATTTAAATAACCTCAGGTTGAAACACAGAATCACAACCTCTTGAAATTGTAGCAATGACTTCCCATTTAAAATGTATACAAAAGTATACAATAACGAGGGCAATCTGCTGATGTTTGACTTTTTACTAGAGGGCGCATTTGTGCCCTTTACCTTGGCGCTTGCGCTTCTGTTCGGTCTTCTGGGCCTTGAACTGATCGCATTGGTTTTCGGGGGAAGTCTTCTGGCAGGCGAGGGCGAGGTTGATCTGGACATGGTCGGCGCGCCCGATCTGGACATCGCCGACTTTGATCTGGATATCGACGCCGACATCGATCTGGGTGACTTGGAACTGGCCGAAATTGAAACCGATGTGCCTGCGGCTACGCCCGTCGGCCCGTTTGGCTGGTTGGGCATTGGCAAGATGCCATTCATGATTTGGCTCGTTGTGCTGCTGGCTGGTTTCGGCCTGAGTGGCATAGGCCTGCAACTGGCGCTGCGTGATCTGCTGGGCTTTGACTTACCTGCATGGTTGCCCGCGATTCCGGCCGGAGTGTTCGGCCTATGGTTCGCACGTGGCTTTGGTGGTGTCTTCGCTCGCCTCCTGCCCAAAACCGAAACCGAAGCGATGTCGGAACGGATGCTGGCCCGCCGCCGTGGTGTGATCACTCAGGGTATCGCATCGCGAGGCCGTCCAGCCGAAGTCCGCGTCATGGATCGCTTTGGCAACACGCACTACCTGCGCGCAGAGCCGTTGCAGGACAAAGATGCGCTGGAGCAGGGAACAGAAGTCCTTGTTCTGCGTGATCGACGGCGCGACCGGTTCGTTCTGGTTCGCATGTCAGTTTAACCAAAAAATCTTAACCCCAATCCGGAGGATATTGCATGGAACTATCATTCCTGGCCGTTACAGTTGTGACTATTTTAGCCGTACTCTTGTTCATAGGCCTTGTACTTGGCCGCCTTTATCGACGCGCCACGCGCGAGATCAGCCTGGTGAAAACCGGCGCGGGTGGCAAAAAGGTCATCATGGATGGCGGCGTCATCATCGTACCGTTGCTGCACGAAGTCAGCCCGGTCAACATGAAGACTCTGCGCCTTGAGGTGCAGCGCAGCGGTGAGGCCGCGCTCATCACCAAAGACCGGATGCGTGTCGACGTGGGTGTCGAATTCTACGTCTCGGTGATGGCGACTGAAGAGGGCATCGCACGCGCCGCGCAAACGCTGGGTGATCGCACCTTTGACGTCGAGCAACTGCGTGAGATGATCGAAGGCAAGCTGATCGACGGTCTGCGTGCCGTGGCCGCTCAGATGACCATGGATGGTCTTCATGAAAACCGCGCCGACTTTGTGCAAGAGGTGCAGAATGCGGTGTCCGAAGACTTGCTGAAGAACGGTTTGTCGCTGGAATCCGTCTCGCTGACTGCGCTCGACCAGACGCCGTTTGAAGCGCTGGACGAGAACAACGCCTTTAACGCCGTGGGTATGCGCAAGCTGGCCGAGGTGATTGCCATATCCAAGAAAGAACGCGCGCAGATCGACGCCGAGGCCGAGGTTGAGGTGCGTCGTGCGGCGATGGAAGCGGAGCGTCAGAAGTTGCTGATCGAACAGGACGAACAGCAGGCGCGCATCGAGCAGGCGCAGAAGGTGGAAACTCTTCGTGTGGCGCAAGAGGCGGAGATCGCTGCGCGAACTGAAGACTCGGTACGCGAAACCGAACGCGCCCGGATTGCCCGTGAAGAGGCCATTCGTTCCGCCGAGATTGAGCGCGAGCGCAAGATCCGCGATGCCGAGATCGCCAAAGAGCGTGAGATCGAAGTCGCGGAACAGGAACGCCAGATCATCATCGCGCAGAAATCCGAAGAGGAAAGCCGCGCGCGCGCATCCGCCGATCTGGCTCGAGCCGAGGCGACCAAAGCAACCGAAGCCGTGGCTACGGCGCGCGAAGTGGCCGAGGCCGAGCGCCAGAAGCAGATTGTTCTGATTGAAGCCACCCGTGAGGCCGAACGTCAGGCCACCGCGATCCGTTTGTCAGCACAGGCCGAGAAAGAGGCCGCCGCAGACCGCGCCGAAGCCCGCCGCGAGGAAGCGCAGGCCGAAGCAGACGCGCTGAACATTCGCGCCGAGGCCAAGAAGAACGACATGCTGGCCGAGGCGGAAGGTAAGCGTGCGATCGTAGAGGCCGACAATGCCCTGTCACCTGAGCAGATTCGGATGAAGGTCGACTTGACCCGCATTGAAACCATGCCCTCGATCATCTCGGAAATGGTCAAACCGGCCGAAAAAATCGACTCGATCAAAATCCATCAGGTTGGTGGGATCGGAGCTGCCAATGGTGGTGGTGTTTCAAGCGGTGAAAAGCCGGTTGTCAATCAGGCGTTGGATTCGATCATGGGAATGGCCGTGCAGATGCCAGCGCTCAAGAAACTGGGCGAAGAGCTTGGCTTTTCCATGGAGAACGGCGTCGGGGGCGTGGTGAACGGTGCGCTTGAGAGCACCGGGGACCCAGATGAGGTGGTCGACGCGGTCGAGGACCACGGGCCAGCGGTCCAGCAGTAAAACAGAAGGGCCGGGATTTCCCGGCCCTTTTTCATTGCTTTTCGCGAGAACCCTTGAGCAGCCTGCCGATGGTAAAGGATGTGCGCGGTGCATAGACATAATTCGTCCTTTTCTCGGGCGTCGGGCGCGAACGCATACGGGCGAGGCCAAAGACAATAAGAAACACATGACCCAATGCAACAAAAGCAAACAGGGCTCCGGGGCCGAATTGCTGGATCAACGTGGATGAGATGTAGGGCGATGCAATCGCCCCCAGCGCGTACCAGAACATCAAGGCCGCTGCCAATTCAACGCGTTGTTCGGTCGTCGCAAAATCATTCGCATGGGCCGAGGAAACCGAGAAAATCGGAAACGTGGTCAGGCCAAAGAACCCGGCGGCCAGCATAACGCCGACCGTTCCAGTTCCGCTAGCCAACATCGTGACACCGCAGCTTAGCACCGCTGCCACGGATAGCCAGATCAGCACCCAGCGTCGATCATACTTGTCTGCGAGCCAACCCAAGGGGTACTGGGCCAGTGCGCCGCCCAGAACGAAAGAGGCCAGAAAGAAGGCAATCTGATCTACGCCCAATCCGACCTCCTGACCGTATACCGGGCCGACCATGCGAAATGATGCCGAGCTAAGCGCAGCCACGATAACGCCCGCCACAGCCAGTGGTGAGCTGTGCCAGGCCAGCTTGGGACGCAGGCGCGGGGTGTCCGGTGTCTTGGGTTGGCTGGCGCGAGTTAGGGCCAGCGGCAAGATCGATGCACAGCATAGGATCGCAAGCAGGTTGTATGAAACGTAAGAGGCGGGTGGCAGAACAGCAATGATAAGCTGTGCACAAAGCGAGGCCCCCATATCGGCGATACGGTAGGTGCCCATCGCGCGGCCACGGGTTTCGTTGGTGACCTTGGCGTTCAGCCAAGCCTCGATCACGGTGTAACACCCAGCGACACAGGTTCCCGACGCGATACGCAGCGCGGCCCAGACATAAGGGTTTTCAGTCAGCGTATGCCCCAGCAACCCCATCGCGCCCAAAGCGGTGCAGACCGCAAATGCGCGCGAGTGCCCGACGCTGCCCATGAGCCGCGGAGCCCACCAGCAACCAACAAAGAACCCAATGAAGTGCGATGACCCCAGCAGACCGATCTGTTCGGTCGAAAAATCAAGCGTCAGCCCCGAGATTGCATCCAGCGGACCAACACCGCCCGTTGAGAGCTGCAGCAGAATGACCGAAAGAAAGAGGGCGGCAAATGAAATGATCGTACGCATGATAGGTGCAACTTGACCTTGTCGCCACGAAATGCGCGCGCCTAATCGACGCCCTGACGTCGTTTTTTGCCTTTTTGTGGTTAATCCTGCCGGATGATTTCGGCGTGGATGTCCAGGCCGATCGTGGGTTGTACAAGATCAGGATATCCAGACGCGCCAAACTCATTTCGATTGATCGCCCCCTCTAGCCGGATGGACAGGGTGTCCAAATCATCCACCGCGCTTCCCGGTCTCCGATACAGATTGGCGCTCAAAGTCACCGGACGCGTGATACCGCGCACTGTCAGATCGCCGGTCACGGTTGCACCTTCCGAGATACGGCCAGTGGGTCCCAGCTGAATCTTAGTCGTGATGAAACGGATGGTGGGGTATTGGGCAGCGTTCAACACACTTTTTCCCAACATCGGACCTCGGGCAAATGGTAGGTTCGTCCGCGCCCGGGCCACGTCCAGCACGACATCGACCCGGCTGTTTTGCAAGCGATTGGTATCAATCAGAATTTGGGCCGACTGTACTGGTATCGTGCCCGTCTGAAGCGCGCCGGACAAATCATAGGTGAAGCCAACGGAACTGCGCGAAGCTGCCAGCGCATATGGGGTGAGGGCGGCCATCGCTGCCCGTGCCATTGGTAACGCGCAAAGGCTTGCAATCAGGCTGCGTCGGGTAAGGTTCCTCATGCCATTGCCGTGCGACCGCGCGGGCGCGAGCGTTTCATGAGCATCAGCACGATTGCGATGTTCAGCCCGTTCCAAAGGATGCCATTGATGAAAGCAAGCTGATAACTGCCAGTCACGTCATAGATCCAGCCCGACATCCAACCACCCAGAGCCATGCCGAGGATAGTCATCATCATGACAAAACCCACGCGCGCACCGGCCTCTTGCGGGGGCATATATTCGCGTACAATCAGCGCGTAGCTGGGGACGATACCACCCTGGGCCAGCCCGAATAGCATGCTGACGACATAAAGCGAAACCATCCCATCATAAGGGAGAAACAGGAACAGTGCGATACATTGTAGGACCGAGCCGATCAGCAGTGTTGAAAGCCCTCCCAACCGGTCCGCGACAAGCCCCGAGATGATGCGGCTAACCACGCCGCCCAACAGCATCAGAGACAGCATCTCGGCACCAACGGCCGGGCCATAGCCCAAGCCCACACAATAGGAGACAATATGGACCTGGGGCATCGACATGGCCACGCAGCAGCCGATACCAGCCAGCCCGAGGATGTACTGCAGGGCGCGGGGTGAAAAGCCGACGCTTTGTGCTTTGACCTGTGCTGCCGCTGCTGCCGTGCCATGCGCCTCGACGGGGACCTGTCTGCGCAAAAGCAGGGACAGAGGAATGACGGCGACCAGGGTGATGACGGCGAGACTCAGATAAACCTGCTGCCACCCGTCGCGCTGCAGAATGCCCGACAGCAGCGTGGGCCAGATCGCGCCCGACAGGTAGTTGCCACTGGCCACCAGTGCCACGGCAATCCCTCGCCTGCGCATGAACCAATGCGAGATATCGGCGATCAGCGGTCCAAATCCGATTGACGTGCCGAGCCCCAGCAGAAGATGCGCAACCGACAGCAGCGCAATATTCGGCGCAAGGGTTGCCAGCAGATAGCTTACCGCGCTCAGCACAGCGGCGCCGATCAACGCCATTGTCACGCCCAGTCGGTCCACCAGCTTGCCTAGCCACATGTTGCCGAAGGCAAAGCCGATCATGGCGAGCGTATAGGGCATCGACGCCGCGGCTCGGTCTGCGCCAAACTCGGTCTCGATGGCGGGCATGACGACGATCACAGCCCACATGCCCACATTGACCACGGTTGCGATGGCCAGAGTGATCAGCAGGCGAAGCCAGGAATATCGGCTGTCATGGATCGGGTGTGTCATGCCGGCACGCTAGGGGGCAAGTCCGGTTTTGGCCAGTCACAAGTTATGTGATCATCGGGGCGTCTTCGGATTTGATCTGCTTTAGCTGCAGTCCGGAATGAGGAGCGGCCCGCGTCACGTGCCAACTGGCCGGGGGCAGGGCGCGGGCGCGGCGGCGGGTCAGACACCAACTGCAGGCCTCGTGCCGATAGGTGGGCACCATATGCCAGCGCGTCTCAATCCCCTGTGCGCCACCATCGTCAGGCGTCAGCAATAGCCCCAGCGGGGCCTGTCCCGATATGCCGCCCTGTTCGGCAGCCAGATGCATTCGCCGGACCGGGGTCAGACCCGGCGGGCCGGGCAAATCGCCAATGACCAACGGGGCGGCACCGCTGCGCAAGGCTTCTTCCATGCACCACAACAGGTCTTCGGGTTTGTCAGGGCGGATCAGCAGAAACCGGGACGGATCGGCAAAAGGCAGCATGCCCTCGGGATGCAGCTGCGCCACCTCCCAAGCCGGGGCAATCCACATCACTGGCCCTTGAGTCTGCCCCGCCACCCACAGAGCAAAGCTACGCCGGGCAGGGCCGCAGGCTTCGTGTACACGGGCCAGTTGCAGACTGATCTGTGGGTGCAGGGCCACCCCGGGTGGGGTGCGCGCGGGCTTGCGGCCAAGAAGATTGGTGGACATGCTGAGCAAATTAGCATGTTCTTATTTTGTTCTCAATTGGGGAATGCGGTCAACGCGACAGGATTAGACGCCCATCTGCGAACTGGATGTTCGAAAAGCGGTGCAGATACGCCATCCCTAGCAAGGATTGACCCAGATCGCCTTCATTGACCGAGGCCAGGATATCGCGATCGGTGATGGGGCCCAAAGACAGGCTGTCCAGCCGAACCGGCGCTGTACGCACAATGCCATTGGCCGTCGAGGCGCGGCCGAGATAGTTCAATTGATCCGTATCGATTCCAATTCGTTCGGCATCTTTCGGGCTGATGACGATATTGCTGGCCCCGGTATCGACCAGAAAGGTCACCGCTGTGCCATTCACCAGCATTGGTAAATAGTAGTGTCCATCATAAGAGCGGGGCACTTCAATCCGCTGATCGGTCACAGTCAGTTGCGGGGTCGGGCTGACGGTTGAACGGATGTCATCCCACAATCCGACAACGGCAATGACACCGATAAAGATAAACACCCAAGCCGCGACCTGCTGCATGGTTTTGCCCAAAGACTGACGGTTCTGAGTGATAAACCACATCAACAGGGCCGCACCCAGCAGAACCAGATAGGTCAAGCGCCCAATATCGTAGCCGTCCATTCAATCACCCGAAATCAGTTTTCTCATACCAATATGGTGTTTCACGAGGCGAAACCAAAGGCTTTGAGGCCATCAAGAATGAACTGAACCGACAGTGCGGCCAGCAGCATACCCAGCAGCCGTGTCAGCACGTTCAGCCCGGTTTTACCGAGAATACGGGCGATCATGCCGCCGGCCAGAAAGAACACAAATACAACCAACATGACGGCAAGCATAACAGCGCAGGCCGCTGCGATCCCAGGGACGCCCGGGTTTTGTCCGGCCAAAAGAATGATTGTTGCGATCGATCCAGGGCCCGCGATCAGGGGTATGGCCAGAGGGAACACCGAAGGGTCAGAATGATCTTCTTCCTCGGCGCGGTCCTCGCGGCGTTTGGTACGGCGGTCGAACAGCATGTCCAGCGCAGTCAGAAACAAAAGCGCGCCACCTGCAACGCGGAAGGCTTCCATCGAGATGCCGACGAATCCAAGAACCGCTTCACCAAAAGCGGCAAAGGCGATCAGGATGAAAACCGCGGTCAGGCAGCTACGAATGGCAATCTTACGGCGTGTGGCCGCATCCATGTCCTGCGTCAAGGCAACGAAAATTGGCGTGGTTCCGAAAGGGTCGATCACCACAAACATCGTGGTGAAAGCCGTTATGAAAAAGGCCATGTCGATCATGCTGCGCTCTCTGCCTGTTCCAACCGTTCTGCGGCGGCGACCCATAGGGCTTCAGCCTTTTGCATGGCTTCGACCACCTCGGCGAATTTGCGGTTCCAGGTTTCCAGATCGTTGATCCGGTCATCTTCATAAAGCGCAGGATCCGCCAGCTTGGCAGAAAGCTTGTCGTGCATATTGGTCAGTTTCTCGACCCGGTCTTCGCATTTGCGCAGATCCGCACGCAGGGCCAATACGGTCTCGCGTGACGCACGTTTGGGTTTGGGCGCCTGTAGTTTATCTTTGACCGGTTTCTCGCGGGCCAGCAAAAGAGCGCGATAGGCCTCAAGATCGCCATCGAATGGCTTCACGGTGCCATCCGAGACCAGCCATAGCCGATCAGCGACAAGCGACAGTAGGTGCATGTCGTGGCTGACCAAGATGACCGCGCCGGAATAGGCAGTCAGTGCCTCGACCAACGCTTCGCGGCTTTCGATGTCCAGATGGTTCGTCGGTTCGTCAAGGATCAGCATATGCGGCGCGTCGATGGTAGCGATCAGTAGCGACAAGCGCGCCTTTTGTCCGCCCGACAGGCGACCGACCAGCGTTTCTGCCTGATCCGCGTTCAATCCGAACCCCGCCAGACGCGAGCGCCACTTGCCGGGCGCCTCATTGGGGCGTAGGCGGCGCAGGTGATCCAATGGTGTTTCGTCCACATGCAGCTCATCTACCTGATGCTGCGCGAAATAGCCGATGCGCAGCTTGGAGCTTCGGGTCATTTTACCCGCCATCAGGGGTAGGCGGTCAGATAGCAGTTTTGAAAGGGTTGACTTGCCCTGACCATTCTTGCCCAGCAGAGCGATGCGATCATCCTGATCAATGCGCAGGTTCAGTCGTCGCAAAACCTCGGTCTCACCATAACCGGTTACCCCTCCTTCAAGTTGAATGATCGGTGGCGACAGTTCTTCTGGCTCGGGGAATGAAAAGGCGCGCAAAGCCGCCTCTTGCGGAGTTGAAACCAGTTGGATGCGCTCGATCATCTTCAAACGAGACTGTGCCTGTACGGCCTTTGACGCCTTATAGCGGAAACGATCCACGAAACTTTGCAGATGTGCGATGCGGGCCTTGGCCTTGGCGTTTTCCGACTCTGCTTGTGCCAGACGTTCAGCGCGACGTTCGGCAAACTTGTCGTAGGGAACCGTGTAATAAGTCAGTTTGCGATCTTCGAGATGCAGAATTGATCCGACGGCGCGGTTCAACAACCCCCGGTCGTGGCTGATGATGATGACGGTGTGAGGGTATTTGGCCAGATAGCTTTCAAGCCACAACGCACCTTCAAGGTCCAGATAGTTGGTCGGTTCGTCCAACAGCAACAGGTCAGGCTGCAAAAACAGTACGGCCGCCAGCGCTACCCTCATGCGCCATCCGCCCGAGAAATCCGAACAGGGTTTCAGCTGATCCTCATCGTCAAAGCCCAGTCCTTTGAGAATTGAGGCTGCCCGAGCCTCAGCCGACCATGCGTCGATATCAGCCAGCCGTGTCTGGATTTCAGCAATTCGGTCCGGATCTATTGCGCTGTCTGCTTCAGCCATCAATGTGCTGCGTTCCACATCCGCGGCCAGAACCGTGTTGATCAGCGAGACATCCGAGGACGGCACTTCCTGCGCCACGCCCCCGATCCGCGCGCGTTTTGGCAGGGATATATTGCCTGATTCCAGCGACAGCTCGCCCCGGATCAACCGAAAGAGCGTCGTCTTTCCGGTACCATTGCGCCCGACAAGGCCGACCTTGTGGCCATCGGGAATGGTCGCACTGGCCCCGTCGAACAGAGGACGGCCTTCAACGGCGTATGTGATGTTATCGATCCGTAGCATGAGGCGCTCTTATCAGAGCATCCAAGACGCCGCCAGAGGTCACCATGTTCAAGCCAGAAGCAATGTGTTAGCGCTGTTCCGGTTCGTCTTCCAAACGGTTTCGATATGCGTGCGGCTCAATCTCCTCCGACCCTGATAACGCTGATCTTTGCAACGGCGCTCTCGGTTCTGACACTGAATATGTTCCTGCCGTCGCTGGCGCATATGAGCGAAGATTTCGACGTGGATTATGGCCTGATGAACGTGGCCGTCGCAGGGTACCTATTTGTCTCGGCGGTCTTGCAGTTGATCGTCGGGCCGCTGTCGGATCGCTACGGGCGAAGACCTGTCTTGTTGATCGCGATGGTCATATTTGTCGCCGCATCAATCGGTTGCGTGTTGGCCGAGTCGATCTGGGCTTTCTTGACGTTTCGGATGATTCAGGCGGCGGTGGTGGCCGGGCCGGTGCTGTCGAGTGCTTCGATCCGCGACCGATATCCACCAAACGAGGCCGCCAGCAAGCTGGGTTATGTCGCAATGGCCATGGCACTGGCACCGATGCTTGGGCCAATGCTAGGTGGAGCGCTGGATATGCTTTTTGGTTGGCGGGCCGGGTTCGTGCTGTATTCGCTGCTTGGGGCAGGGGTGCTGTTGCTGCTTTGGGCTGACATGGGTGAAACCAACACCAACCGCTCGTCGACTTTCGCGGCGCAGATGCGGGAATACCCGCATTTGTTCCGCGCGCGTAGGTTCTGGGGTTACGCCTTATGCGCCGCGTTCTCCATCGGCGGTTTTTTTAGTTTTATCACCGGCGCGCCTCTGGTCGCCGCAGCCTGGTTCGACCTGAGCCCAGCAATGCTGGGTCTGGGCATCGGTATCATCACGGGCGGGTTTATGGTCGGCAACTTTGTTACCGGGCGCATCGCAAAGCGTACCCAGCTGACGACAATGATCTTGTTCGGTCGGGTCGTGGCCTCGGTTGGGCCATTTTGCGGGCTGCTGCTGTTCATCGGCAATATGGGCTCGGTCTGGGTGTTTTTTGGATCCGCCATCTGCGTTGGTTTCGGAAATGGTTTGACCAATGCAAATGCCTCGGCCGGGGTGATGTCGGTACGTCCGAAACTGGCCGGCAGTGCGGCTGGATTATCAGGCGCCTTGATCGTGGCACTGGGGGCTGTCTTGACCATGATGACCGGGACGTTTGTAAGCCCTGAAAACGGGCCATATCTGGTGCTGAGCATGATGTGCGGCAGCAGCTTTGCTGGTCTTTTGGCAGTGCTCTATGTCCGCCGGTTGGATCGTACCGACCCACTGCCTGAGGCGATCTGAGCGATAAACGATCATAACGCTTTTCATGAGACAAATACCATGTTACGCGGCGCGCGATGGATTTCGGCGCGGGTGTCGCGCCCTTAAGTCAAGGAGAGGCCAATATGGCACTGGAACGCACATTCTCGATCATCAAACCCGATGCAACCCGCCGCAACCTGACTGGCAAGATCAATGCCAAGTTCGAAGAAGCTGGCCTGCGCATCGTTGCGCAAAAGCGCATCCACATGACCAAAGCTCAAGCAGGCAAGTTCTATGACGTGCACGCCGAGCGTCCGTTCTATGACGAACTGTGCGAATTCATGTCGTCGGCCCCTGTTGTTGTTCAGGTTCTCGAAGGCGAAGGTGCCATTGCAAAGAACCGCGAAGTCATGGGCGCAACCAACCCTGCAGACGCAGCACCTGGCACCATCCGCGCCGAGTTCGCTGAATCGGTCGGTGAAAACTCGGTCCACGGTTCGGACGCACCGGAAACTGCCGCGGTTGAGATCGCCTACTTCTTCTCGGGCATCGAACTGGTCGGCTAATCGGCCGTCAGATCACAGCTTTAGGCCGTACCCCATATCGGGTGCGGCCTTTCTTATGAGGGCAGGGCTCAAGAGTGTTTGTCCGCATTGCTATTGTTGACAGGAGCGAAACGCCGTCATGAGCACAAACAAACGCATTGTTCTTTCCAGTGATCACGCTGCAATCGACCTCAGGCAGGCTATCTCTGCTTACGTTGAAGCCCAAGGTTGGGAGGCCGTAGATATCGGCCCGACCACATCGGAAAGCACTCATTATCCCGAACACGGAGCCGCCGCCGCACGCCTGGTGGCTTCGGGTGACTGTCGCTTTGGTATCATCTTGTGTGGCACCGGACAGGGTATCATGATGGCGGCGAACAAAATCAACGGCGTCAGATGTGGCGTTTGCAGTGATGTCTTTTCGGCCCAGATGATCCGTCAGCACAATGACGCAAACATGCTCTCGCTAGGGGCGCGGATTCTCGATGAAAAGCAAGCACTGGAAATCACGGCTGCTTTTCTGACATCCGAATTTGAAGGTGGTCGCCACGCAACGCGGGTCGACATGATCGGGGCGCTCGAAGCCTAGTCTGCCGCCAGATCCTTGGCCGATATTCGTACGCCCAAAGCATCAAGATCGGCAATCATCTGATGCTTTGGCGTTATGCTGACTCCGGCTTTGATTGCGTCAAATCGTTCGCGCAGGGCTTTCTTTTCCTCGCCCTTGCAGTCGTTCCAAGGGCGGCCTTGCAAGCCCATGACCAGCACATAATAGCCGATGAAATGAGGGCGCGTTCCGGCCTGCAATAGGCGCGAATAAGCCTCGTCTGCTCCCAACGCGCGCAACTCCTGAGCTGTCATAATGCCCGCTCGTGCGCAGGCTTGTTCGAATGCCGGGCCAAGATTGCGGATGGAGGAGATCGGATCAGACATGCCTTGTCTTATCCCGCCCGAAGCGGCCTGTCACCCGCTCAAGGTTGTTTGCGGCTTCCCTTTCCGCTACCCAAGCATTGGAGGGGTCAAGAATGAACGATCTAAGCCTAGAGAATGTCGCGCAAAATCTGGACCTGATGAACCCGCCCGAGGGGTTTGTCGACGACCCGTTCCCCTTTTACGATGCACTGCTTGAGCATGCGCCAGTATTGCGACAGCCGGACGGTTCCGTGTTGTTGTCACGCCATGCGGATCTGGATGCCATTTATCGCAACACGACGCTTTATTCCTCGGATAAGGAGGCGGCGTTTGGCCCTAAATTCGGTGTTGGCTCGCCGTTATTCGAACATCATACAACTTCATTGGTGTTCTCCGACCCGCCTTTGCACACGCGTGTGCGCAAGATCATGACCTCAGCCCTGACGCCCCGGGCAATCGCGCGGATGGAGCCGGGTCTGATCGAAACCGTTGATACGCTGCTGGATGATATAGCGGGCAGGGGGCAGGTTGACCTGATCGCGGATTTTGCTTCGACCATTCCGATCCAGATCATCGGCAATCTGCTGGATGTACCGATGAACGAACGCGCGCCTCTGCGCGATTGGTCGTTGGCCATCCTTGGTGCTTTGGAACCCGCTTTGACAGAAGCTCAGCTGGAAAAGGGCCACACTGCTGTTCGCGAATTCAAAACCTATCTTCAGGATCTTGTTGCCCGTCGTCGCGCAAATCCGGGAGATCCGGAAACAGATGTTCTGACACGTCTGATCCGAGGCGAAGGCGCGGACGAGATGCTGAGCGAGATTGAGCTTCTGCAAAACTGTATCTTTATCCTGAATGCGGGTCACGAAACGACCACTAATTTGATCGGCAATGGGCTGGCGCTGCTTCATGACTATCCAGAACAACGCCAAAGACTGTTGGAAGATGGCGAATTGATTGCTCCGGCGGTTGAAGAGGTCTTGCGCTTTCGGTCACCCAACCAATTTGGCAACCGGGAAACCACGGAGGACGTTGAAATCCGAGGACATCAGATCGCCAAAGGAACGAACCTGCATCTCTGTATCGGGGCAGCGAACCGTGATCCCGAGGTGTTCGCCGACCCGACCCGATTTGACATCACACGCAAGCCGAACAGGCACCTGGCCTTCGCGGGCGGGCCGCATGTCTGCGTTGGCCTGACTTTGGCGCGCCTTGAAGGTCGTGTTGCACTGGATCGATTGCTGAAGCGATTTCCCGATTACCAGATTCAAGGAAAACGGGTGCAGGGTGGTCGCATTCGTTTTCACGGATACGCGTCGTTGCCTGCAGTTATGTAATCAGATCAACGCTCTAGTAGATGTTCTTCATGCAATTACGAATTGCGTGACAACTTCAGGGTTGTCTCAAGCCCTGGTTTACGATTGCGCGCCAGAAATGTGCCGCCGTGCATATGTGAAATTGCCGCCACAAGCGCCAGTCCAAGGCCGGCATTCCGCCCGGTCCTTGCAGGATCAAGCGTGACAAACGGCATCTGCAATCGGGGCAGATCGCTTTCTGGTACGCCAGGGCCCCGGTCGCGAACGCTGAGTAACGCATAGTCGCCGTCGTCTCGAATTTCGATGGTGATCGCTGTGCCGGGCGGGGCGTAGCGCATGGCGTTTTCAAGAAGGTTCGACAGTGCTTGAGACAGCAGAGGGCGATGGCCTTGGATTGGGTCCGCGTTTCCAACGACCTCAAGTCGGATGTTCTGATCAGACGCGACAGGTTCGTATAACTCAACCACGTCACCGACCAGTTGCAAAAGCTTTACCGGTTCAAATTGTTCGCGGCCCAGACCGGCCTCGGCGCGCGAAATCTCGGTCAGTTGGCTGAGAACGCGCAGCAGGTGATCAATCTCGCCGGTCGCGCGCGCCATGTCGATCTCGCGATCTTGATCGCTTTTGCCGGGCTCAGCCAGGGATTCGACCCGTTGCCGCAGTCGCGACAGGGGAGAGCGCAGGTCATGAGCAATCGAATTGGAGGTTGTGCGCAGGTTGCTGATCAGTTCTTCAATACGATCCAGCATGTTGTTCAACGTGCCCGCGACCTGATCGAATTCATCGCCCGTGCCACGTAGAGGCATGCGCAGAGCTAAATCGCCGGAAACGATATTGTCGGCTGTATTGGCGATGTCTTTCAGTCGTGAAAACACCAGCCGGGTCAGCAGCCAGCCGGTCAACAAACTCAGCGCCAATGCAGTGGCAAGTGCCAGTGCAACAGACCGGAACAGAACCCGGTCGAATTGCTGTCTGGCCAATGAATCACGCCCGACAAGCAGCCTCTCACCACCCGGCAGCCGGACCGAAGCGGCAGAGATCGGGACAGATTGATCCGTATCTTCTTTGCGAAGCTGAAGATCGACCCAGCCGCTGCCCGGAGTTATCCCTTCCGGCCAATGCGTCAGGTTGCCCGCCAGTTTCGTGCCTTGCCGACCTGTCAGCAGGTACAAGGCATCCCGCTCAGCCGCTGTCGGCAAACGGCGGTCGATGGCAGAGATCAACCCGATCATGCCACGCCGTTCATATTCATCTGCCAGGCCCGTAAGCTCGGCCTGAACGACCGAACGCGTCTCGCCTGAAATCGTGCGATTGGCCGTAAAATACACCATCGTCAGAACGGTCGCCGTCAGCAAAGTGCTAAGCACCATGCTGGCCAGAACCAAGCGAGTACGAGAGTTTTTCAGCGACAGGCGCAGGTTATCCATCCGAAACCATGTATCCGGCGCCTCGGACTGTTTCAATCACCGGGTCAGCTCCGTCTTCATCAAGTTGGCGGCGCAGTTTCGAAATATGGACGTCGACCACGTTGGTGTTCGGGTCAAAGTGGTAATCCCACACACCTTCAAGCAACATCGTGCGCGAGACGACGCGGTTTTTTCGGCGCAGAAAGAACTCCAGAATTTGAAATTCGCGCGGGGTCAGGGTGATTTCACGACCGTTGCGCGTGACCTTGCGGGTCAACAGATCCATTTCGAGATCGCGGCAGGCAAGGGTCGGCGTTTCTTCGGCTTCTTGCGGTCGACGCAACAGGGCTTCGATCCGGGCATGAAGTTCCTGGAATGAAAATGGTTTGACCAGATAATCGTCTGCGCCCGCGCGGAGGCCTTTGACTCGCTCGTCCACTGCACTCATGGCGGTTAACATCAGAACAGGTGTTTTCAACCCAGCCGCACGCATTGACTTAATCAGTGATAACCCGTCCAGCCCGGGAAGCATTCGGTCCAGTACGACCGCATCAAATCCGCCGTCAGTTGCGTGGTACAGGCCTTCGCGGCCATCTGATGCGACTTCGACAACATAGCCTTCTTCACCAAATCCCTTGGCAATGAAGTCCCGTGTGTCTTGGTCATCTTCAACGATCAACAAGCGTCTGCTCATGGTCAGGGCTCCTTCCCAATGGGATTTAAACACACATACTCTTTGAAAAAAACATGCCGGGTGCAAAGGTGCACCCGGCTGTTCCGGCGGCACGTGGACAATCCGTGCCTGCCAGAATAAGCGCTCCAGATTTCCCCATCATGTGGCGCGCTTAGGTGTAGGGTTAGGCGATTTCGACCGCGACGAAGATCTGGTTGCCACCGCGATTGATCAAAACCAGAGCTGGATCCGTCTTTTCGTTCTCCAGCGCTTCTTTCAAAGCGTCTGGCGTAACTGTATCCAGATTGCCCAGTCGAACGATCACATCACCACGCTGCAATCCGGCCTTGGCCGCAGGGCTTTCGGGCTCCAGATCGGTGACAACAACACCATCGACGTTCTCGGCCACGCCAATCTCGGCGCGGGCGGTTTCGGTCAGCGGTGCCACGGTTACGCCCAGCGACGTACCTTCGAACTTGTCTTCAACCACGCTATCGGTCGCCGCCGAGGCTGACTGATGCTGACCGATTGTCAGTTCGATCTGTTCTTCTTTGCCATTTCGAAGAACAGTCAGCGTGCTATCAGTACCTACCTTGGTCGTGCCAACCAGGATCGGAAGATCGCTACTGGAATCAACGGCTTCGTTATTGAAGGTCAGGATCACGTCACCTTGCTGCAGTACGCCATCGGCCGGGCTGTCAGGTACAACATCCGATACCAGCGCACCTGTTGCCGTATCGATACCCATCGCAGCAGCCAGTTCGGGGCTGACATTCTGGATCGACACTCCCAACCAACCGCGGCTGACCTCGCCGTCATCGCGCAGATCAGCCGTGATGTGATCTACAATATTCGAAGTCACCGCAAAGCCGAGTCCGACTGAGCCGCCGCTGGGCGAATAGATCGCCGAGTTCACACCGATCACCTCACCATCCATGTTGAATAGCGGACCACCCGAGTTGCCTTTGTTGATAGCAGCGTCGGTCTGGATGAATTCGGCGTAGGGGCCTTCCGAAATATTGCGCCCCTTCGCGGAAACAATACCGGTCGTAACGGTTGCATTCAGGCCAAACGGGTTGCCGATGGCGACGACGTCTTCGCCTACGCGAATGACATCGCTGTCACCCATTTGAACGGCTTGCAGGTCTTCTCCTGCGTCGATTTTAAGCACTGCGATGTCCGTAAGCGGATCTGTACCAACGATTTCAGCTTCGAATGTGCGGTTATCGCTCAGACGTACGGTCACTTCGCTGGCGTTGTCGACAACGTGGTGGTTGGTGACGATGTATCCCGCCTTATCAAGTACAAAGCCTGATCCCAAACCCTGGCTGGGGCCTCGCTGCGGCATGTCAAATCCTTCAGGACCGCCGAACCGTTTAAAGAACTCGCCAAAGGGATGGTTTTCGAGGTCGAACTCCTGACCTTGTGTGGGGCGTGGTTTGGCATCTTGCCTGGCGGTGATCGTGACCACCGAAGGCGAGACGGTTTCGACCAGATCGGCCAGAGCCTCGTCTGCCATTGCGGGCAGGGCGGTGGTGGCCATCATGGCCGCGCCCAGTGCGGTAGCTCCCATCCAGCTGGATGTGCGTGGAATAAGCAGTGAGGATTTACGGATGCTCATTTTGACTCCTGTCTATTTCGGCGGTTGATCCCGCGCATTGAGACAGGAGATGCACTGGCAACCTTGGGATATCCTGAGAGAAATATTAAGAAACCTTAATTTCGCCACGTTTCGCCGCTTTAATGACTCCGTTCAACGTGCTCGGGTAGCAAGAATCAGCTTGGGTACTATGTGGCGAATCGGTGGATTGTTGCCGATAAAGTCAATAATTTCGAAAAAGCATTGAATTGATTCATTTTTGTTAACAAAGAAACGACGCTTTTGCGGTCTCAAAAATACTTCTCCTAAAAGTTGCGTGAGATGGAGTGTTCAAATTTCGAACACGCCCGTCGATGCCTTTGAAATAGGTAAGTTAGCCGTATTCTAAGTGCGCAACTGACGGAAACTTCTGGAAAAAGTATAAGTCGATGCAACCATTGGTAGAATCCAGAGTGTTGCATTGTTGCTCAAAAGCCAGTGCGCCTGCGCTGAAATTTACCATTTCATCCAATTTTACATTGTTTGAACGCATCGGATCAGCGACATTGGAGTTGCCCAAGTGAGGGGGGCCTTAGGCACTAGGGGGTGTCAAAGGCGCATCTCAGTCTCCATAGCGCTGAGCGGCATGTTAACGAGGGGGTCTTGTTTAGGTTCAGCAGCACAACGTCGGGAAGCCTGATTGGCGATCTGACCGCGCTTTAGAGATTGGTGAAAGTGGTAGTCCTGTTTTTGGGCATGCGACCCGGTCATTATTGACCGGGTCGCGTTTATTTGAGGGGCTGCTTTTGCGGTCGGCCCGCATTCCAACGGGTCCAATCGGCGGGTGTATCCAAATCAAGCAGCGCATTCTGGGCGGGCAGGCGATGCAGATGAACCTTGCCCTTGTAGCGTTGCACGACAATCTGCGCGCCGCTGTCACCGTTCAGTTCCGAAAGCTCTGAAAATAGAGAACGATCAAAGACGACAGGATGGCCGGGAGCGCCTTCGTCAGTAGCCCCACGCCATATCAGATTGTCAGGGTGGGTTTTGACTGATCGGAGAACGCTGTTCAGGTCTTGGGTTGTGAGGTCCGGAAGGTCCGATAACAGGATCATGACCGCAGGTGCATTTGCTGGAACGGAGGCTATTGCGCCTCTCAAACTGGCATTCATGCCTTCTTGCGCATTTGGGATTTCGACCAGTTGAACATCGAGGCCCTGTAGCACCGTATATCGGGGATGTGGGGCCGGGGGCAGGGCGATGATAACGTGACCTGCGGCAAGCGCCCGCTGAGCCACTCGGCGCAGAAGCGGCACGCCTTCAATCGGTTGCATTAACTTATCAGCACCACCCATGCGGCTGGATTGCCCGGCAGCGAGCAGGATGATGGGAATCTGCGTCATTTCGCAAGCATGCCGTCGGTGGATTAATAAGTCATCCCCGCATTCTTGCGCCATCGGGATCGAAAAGTGGGGTCGTGATGACACGCGCTTTGCGCATCTGACCTAGAATTTCAATTTCAACCGCACGTCCCTCGGTGGCCTGTTCAGTCGGGAGGAACCCCATGGCAATCGACTTGCCCGCAAAGTGCGAATACCCACCAGATGTACAGAAGCCGACAACAACGCCGTCTAACCAGATCGGTTCGTACGCGTTTACATCTGCATCTGCCGCGTCGACCTCAAAAGCCACCAAGCAGCGATCAGCGCCAGATGCGCGCTCGGCCTCGGCCGCTGCTCGGCCTATGAAATCGCTGCTCTTGGAGAATGAGATAAACCGATCCAACCCGGTTTCTGCCGCTGTATAGTCGGGTGAAAATTCTCGCATCCACGAGCCAAAGAACTTGTCCAGACGCAGACTCATCATTGCGCGCATGCCAAATGGGGTCATGTCATGGGCTTGACCCGCTTGCCACAAACTCCACCAAAGTTGCCGTTGGGCCATTGGGTCGCAATAAATTTCATAACCCAGATCGCCGGTATAGCTGACACGCTGAACGATGCAGTCGGTCATGCCAATTGTCATCTCGCGCACGTCGAGGAACCTGAGCGAGTTGACTGCTTCTCGGGTGCAGGCCGACAAAACCTCGGTGGCCTTGGGGCCTGCGATCTGAAACCCATTCAACCGGTCGCTGATGTTCTCGATGCCCACGCCATGGTCCTGGTTTTTCAGGAACCAGCGCATATGAAATGCCTGACTGCCGTAGGAGGCGGTCAGGTGAAACAGGTCGTCGCCCAAGCAGGAGACGGTGAAATCGCCGATCAGCTTACCTTTATGCGACAACATTGGCGTCAGTGAAACGCGGCCTGGTTTGGGTATGCGGCCCGCCATGATGCGATCCAGCCATGCACGAGCACCGGCACCCGTAATACGGTATTTTCCGAAATTGTGGACTTCGTTGATCCCAACATCTCCACGCACGGCACGAACTTCGCGGCCGGTGGCCTCAAAGGCGTTGGAACGGCGGAACGAGGGTGTCTCGAAATCCGGTTCATCGCCTTGGGCAAAGTAGTTTGGTACTTCCAGCCCGTATTGCTGCCCCCAAACGGCGCCGAGATCGCTGAAGATGTCGTACATTGGCGTGGTTCGGTTGGGACGTGCCCCTGGCAGTTCTTCGTTCGGATAAGCGACGCTGAACCTTTTTTGATAATTCTCGATCACCTTGGGGCGCGTATAACCCGGGCTGATCCAATCGCCAAACCGCGCCACATCCATAGCAAACACATCGCGTTCGGGTTCGCCTTCGATCATCCATTGAGCAAGGGTCAAGCCAACACCACCGCCTTGGCTGAAACCGGCCATGACACCGCAGGCTGACCAGTAGTTCCGCACGCCAGGCACCGGACCGACCAGAGGGTTGCCATCCGGGGCAAAGGTAAACGGCCCATGGATGACGGATTTGACACCCGCCTCAGCGAGAACAGGGAAGCGTTTGTAGGCGAATTCGATGCTATCGGTGATCTTGTCGAAGTCATCGGGCAGCAATTCATGGCCAAACTCCCACGGGGTGCCGTCGACCGCCCAAGGCTTGCAAGGCTGTTCGTAGAAGCCGATGCACAGTCCACGCCCTTCCTGCCGCAGATAGCTTTCGCCAGCGGGGTCCATCACATGCGGGTGCTCGCCACCTGCGTCGATGATGGCCTCGATCTCGGGTATGTTGTCGGTGACCAGATATTGATGCTCCATCGGATGCAACGGGAAATAGATCCCGGCCATCGCACCGACCTCGCGCGCCCACAATCCGCCCGCATTGACGATATGTTCGGCGTGAATTGTACCCTTGTCGGTCACCACGTCCCAAGTTCCGTCCGGGCGCTGGTTCGTCTCGCGCACCATGCAATGTGTTTCGATCGTAGCCCCGCCCATACGCGCGGCCTTGGCGTATGCGTGTGTTGTACCCGACGGGTCGAGATGCCCGTCCAGCGGATCATACAGCGCACCAAGGATCCCATCGGTGTTGGTGATCGGAGCGATCTTCTTGATCTCCTCTGGCCCGACGATCTCGGTCTCAAGACCCATGAATCGATGCTTGGCGCGTTCGGCAAGCAACATGTCGAACCGGTCTTGATTGTCGGCCAGCGTGACGCCGCCGACGTGGTGCAGGCCGCACGACATGCCCGTGATCTCTTCCAGCTCTTTGTACAGCCGGATGGTATAGCCCTGCAGGGCGGCCATGTTTGTGTCACCGTTCAGGGTGTGAAACCCGCCCGCCGCATGCCAGGTCGAACCGCTGGTCAGCTCAGACCGTTCCAGCAGCATCACATCCGACCAACCGAGCTTGGTCAGGTGATAGAGGACCGAGCATCCGACAACGCCGCCTCCGATAACTGCGACACGGGTGGTGGTTTTCACGATGTTTCTCCCTCGGCTTTTGGCCGAGCCTGCCGAGGGCTCTGGCGTATTACTGTTCCGTTCGCGACACCGCGCGTCGTTTGCTGAATACGCGCGCTGTAGGGCTTAGAGAGGACGGACCTTGAGGGCCGTGATCCTGTTGCCTTCGCGGGCCGTGACCTCAAACCGGAAACCGTGGAACGAGAATACTTGGCCCACAATGGGGATCATCTGAGCCTCGTGGATCACCAACCCGGCCAGCGTGTTGGCTTCTTCATCCGGCAGCGACCAGTCAAGCGCGCGGTTTGCGTCGCGGATGGTCATCGCGCCTTCGACCAGATACTGGCCGTCGTCAGATCGGGTAACGGGGACATCTTCGTCGATGTCGAACTCATCTGCGATCTCGCCCACGATCTCTTCCAGAATATCTTCCAGCGTGATCAGTCCGCGCAGCGATCCGTATTCGTCGACAACCAAGGCAAAATGGCTGTGCATCCTAAGAAACTCACGCATCTGGTCGTCCAGGGTGGTGGTTTCGGGCACGAAATAAGGATCGTTGGCAACCTTCGCGATGTCGAAATTCTTAAGCCGCTCTGGATCACCATCCGCGCCGCCTACCTGTGCATACATTGCGCGGAACAAGTCTTTGGCGTGCACGACACCCACGATGTTTTCCTGTTCTTCACGGAACACAGGCAGGCGGGTGTGTGGGCTTTCCAGACACTGTTTCAGGATCGCCTCGGGTTCGTCATCCGCATCGATCATCTCAATATTCGAGCGGTGAAGCATGATCTCTTCCACCGCGCGGTCGCCAAGATCGAGCGCGCCCAGAATACGGTCGCGATCTTCTTTTTCGACCACACCTTCGGAATGGCCCAGTTGCAATGCGCCAGCGATTTCTTCACGGACCGCAAGGATGTTGCTATCAGGGTCGATCTGTACGCCGAACAGGCGCAATACACCGCGCACCAGCAGTCGGACGGCAGCCACCACCGGCGAGAACACCGTTACGACGACGCTGATAACGGGTGCCACCAAGGCGGCGGCTTTTTCGGCGTTGGTAATCGCGTAGGTCTTGGGCAGCACCTCGGCAAAGATCAGCACCAGAAGGGTCATCACGAGCGTCGCCAGCGCCACACCGCTTTCGCCGAACAGGCGAGTAAACAGGGCGGTTGCCAACGAAGCGGCAAGGATGTTGACAAGGTTGTTGCCGAGAAGGACCGAGCCGATCAGACGTTCGTTATCATCGGTGATTTCCAGCGCTTTTTTCGCCCCGCGCGAGCCTTTGTCAGCCTGCGCTCTCAGCTTGCCACGCGATGATGCGGTCAGCGCAGTTTCGGAGCCCGAAAAAAAGCCCGATAGGACAAGGAGAAGAAGAATGGATCCTGTCGTGATCCAGAATGCGCCATCAAGCAGAGAAGGAGTGGGTTCCATTGGTCCTAGGTTGTTCGTGTTGCTGCATTCGTTATGGGGGTGCGGGCCCGGCCAATCAAGGGGTTAGCCCTGATCTGTGGTGTCGTCTTTGGCCAGCGGGTGGTGTTCCAACACCAGTTCCGACAGGCGCTCATCCAGAACATGCGTATAGATCTCGGTTGTCGCCACATCTGCATGGCCCAACAGCGTCTGGATCGAGCGCAAATCCGCGCCATTGGCCAGCAGGTGCGTCGCAAACGCATGGCGCAGCGTATGAGGTGTGACTTTTTCAGGCGAAACACCGCCTTCGATCGCCAGTTCCTTGACCAGCAGAAAGAAGCGATGCCGCGTCAGGTGCCCGGATTTCCCGCGCGACGGGAACAGGAAACGCGAAGCTTGCCCCCCTTTGGAAATGGCTTTTTCCTCGGCCGCATCGCGGGCTTGCAGCCAGTCTGCCAACGCCTCGCGGGCAGGGGGGGACAGCGGAACCATCCGTTCTTTCCCGCCTTTGCCGAGGACCAGCAGCATGCGCGGATCACCTCTGGCTGAACTGACCGGCAGCGATACCAGTTCTGTCACCCGCATCCCCGTCGCATAGAGCAGTTCCATCAGGCACGTGTTGCGAATTTTGTCTGCGTCGGAACGGCCCGTGCGCCGCGCTGCTGCAAGCAGGTGGTCAACTTCGGGCACGTCCAGTGTTTTTGGCAATCGCTTGGGGCGCCCTGGTCCCTTGATCTGGATGGCCGGGTTGCTTTCGCGCCAGCCTTCTTCGAAAGCAAATCGATACAATTGTTTGATCGCCGACAACCGCCGTGCCCTTGTCGAGCGCGACAGGCCCTGCGCATCGCAATCGATCAGGTAACCTTCGATCCGATCGCGATCCGCTTCGGAAAAGCCCGATTTCCGACGCGTCAACCAATCAGAGAAATCTTTCAGATCCCGGCCATAGGCGAGCAGGGTGTTGGTGGCAGCGCCAAGCTCGGCAGCTTGCGCTTCGAGGAAGGTGGAAATCCACAGCTCCTGAGACGCGGGCGCGGTCATGCTCAAGCCCCGTTCAAGATCATCAACTGCAACGCGGCCCGACGTGCGGTGTCTTCAAGACCCACGCGGCGGAACGCAGCGATTGCAGCGGTCAGGTCGACCAGATTGCCGCGCGCGCCATGGGCGAACAATTGCATCGTTTCCAGAATGGCTTCGCCCAATTGATCGTTACTCAGCAGCCCGTCGATATCCGAAGGGATGGGCGCGGACCAGGCAAAGCCCTGCGAAATGGCATCCGCCAGAGGGGTTGGCGACGGCGCGCGTTGCGGATCGCCCTGTGCAAGGGCGGCCAGAAACATATTCGCATCGGAACCTTCGGGCACATCTTGCGCCGCGTCTTCATAAAGCTCGGATAACAGCAGAATACGCCACCGCAGATTCTTGGCGGCCGAACCTGATAGTTTCATTGCTGCCAGACGCGGGGCAAAAAGTTCGGCAAACGGAACCTCAAGCCCGACGGTTTTCATCTGAGCCCAGACCTCAGCAAGAGTTTTGGAAACTGCCTCGGGATTTCCGGTTTCCAATGCGGTTTCGAACCGTTGGATGGCAGCCACGCGGTCCCAGACAGCACCCGAAGCAGCCGGAGAACGTTCGGTATACAGGCCGAGCAACTGATTGGGTGTCAGCGCCCCAATCCGCGTCAATCGTTCAGCAGCTTCGACCTGGGCTTTCCAGCCCGCCACATCGCGCAGATCGGCATTGGCGAACGCCCGTGGCAGTGAAGCCGTGGGCAAACGTTCACCAATGGCTTCGAACAGACGGAACGTAAGCGGATTCGGGTCGTCGGGCTGAGGAAGATACTCAGCCCCTTCGAACAATTCCGGGCTGAGAAAGCGATCGAGCAACGCAAGCTGGTCTTCGGGCAGCACCTGCAGCGCATGAGCGGCTTCGAGTGTCAGAGCAGCTGACGCCCAATCTCCACGACGGGCCTTGCAGAATATTTGCGCTGCGTAATCCCGAGACAAATTCGGCTGCGCGATCAGCGCGGTGCAACTCCGGTCTTCGTCACCCGTCAGCAACGTCGCATCGAACCAGCGTTTGAAACGAGCTTGCGTATCGGTCGGACCGGCCAGCTGAACCAGAGACTGTACCGGATCGGATGCGCCCAATTGCATAAGGCGGTCCAGTCGCGCCATCAGCAATTTGTCTTCTGCCTGTCCTCCGCTCGGGGGACGTGCCTCGGAAAGGAGCAGGGTGAACAGCAGCCGTTGCATTGCGGGGTTGGACTTGACCCGCACCTGCGCGATCAGTTCCGCCAAGCGATCCGCATCGCTGTTCTGCCACAAGTTGACCGGCAGACCTGTGACGGAAGAGGCCACCAAACCCAGCGGTGGCGACAGCGCCTCAAGCGGGGTGACCTGAATATCCGGCTGCAACCCTGTCTGGGTCACAGGCGGTTCCATCAGCACTGTGCCCGGCAGATTTTCTGGGGGGTCGGTCAGCCAGTCAATGATCGACAAGGGCTCCGTCGATTGTGCCTGCGCAGTTCCGGCCAGTAAAAACGCCAGAAGAGTGGTTCTAGTCGGCATTCAAGATGACCGGTTCGCGGACTTCACTTTGAGGAGCGGAAAAGTCCGCACCAAAAAACGGCCCGACATAGGCATACCCAACCAGCCCGATGAAACACAGGCAGATGAGGTAAATCAGGAACTTGATCAAACGACCCATGGGTGAACGCTGCCTCAATTTTTGCTTTTGCCCAAGTTATAACTAGCATTTTTCTTAAGATCACGTCATTCACGACGAAATGAGCGAAATTAAGCATAACACGGTGCGTTCCGACACAGCGGCGCAGTTTCAACTGCACAAAACCGTCGTTTTGGTCGGAATGATGGGGGCTGGAAAGACTGCGGTGGGCCGGGCTCTGGCGGCTCGGCTCGGCGTTCCCTTTCTCGATAGCGATTCCGAGATCGAATCGGCGGCCAACATGACCATCCCCGAGATCTTTGCCCGTGATGGCGAGGCGTTCTTTCGCAGCAAGGAAAGTCAGATCATCGGGCGGCTTCTGGACGAGGAAAAAGGCATCCTGTCGACTGGAGGCGGCGCGTTTCTGGCAGACGGCAATCGAAAAATGATCTCAGATCGCGGTGCATCTGTGTGGTTGCGGGCCGATCTGAACGTGTTGTGGAATCGCGTCAAACATAAAGACACGCGCCCGTTGCTGCGTACGGCAGACCCGTATGCAACGTTGCGCGGTTTGTACGAGGCGCGCGTGCCGATCTATGAACAGGCCGATCTGGTGGCTGACTCAGATGGTGAAACCGCAATCGAAGATATGGTGGATCGGGTGATCGCCGCATTGGTGACGCGCCCTGATATTTTGGAACGAATTTAATGCATCAAACCGTACATGTTGATCTGGCCGAGCGTTCTTATGATGTAGAGATCGGCCCCGGCCTTTTGGCGCAATCTGGGGAACG
The DNA here is from genome assembly GCF_056532525.1 of Ruegeria sp. I3. Taxonomy (NCBI): domain Bacteria; kingdom Pseudomonadati; phylum Pseudomonadota; class Alphaproteobacteria; order Rhodobacterales; family Roseobacteraceae; genus Ruegeria; species Ruegeria sp. I3. Next base: position 242,556 of record NZ_JBQFNI010000006.1, read on the forward strand.
GATTGCTCCACTGATAAAGCGTAAGCGTGTCGCGGTTCTGACGGATGAGACTGTCGCGGGCCTGCATCTGGATGCACTGCGTGAAGGCCTGGCCTCAGCCGGGATCGAGATGAATGCTCTGGCAATGCCAGCGGGTGAGGCCACCAAAAGCTGGCCGCATTTTGAGCGCGCGGTAGAATGGTTGCTGGCGGAGAAGGTCGAACGGAACGACATCGTCGTTGCGCTAGGAGGGGGTGTGATCGGTGATCTGGCGGGATTTGCTGCAGCAGTGATGCGGCGCGGGGTACGCTTTGTTCAGATACCGACTTCGCTGCTGGCACAGGTCGACAGCTCGGTTGGCGGCAAGACTGGGATAAATGCGCCACAGGGCAAGAACCTGATTGGAGCGTTTCACCAGCCGTCACTGGTGTTGGCCGACACGGACGTGCTGGGTACGTTACAGACGCGAGACTTTCTCGCCGGATATGGCGAAGTCGTCAAATATGGACTGTTGGGCGATGCCCAGTTCTTTGAGTGGCTTGAAGATAACGGGCCTCTATTAGCATCCGGCGATATGGCGGCGCGGGTGCAGGCCGTCACACGCTCGGTTCAGATGAAGGCCGATATCGTCGCGCGCGACGAGACCGAGCAGGGCGACCGGGCGCTGCTCAATCTGGGTCATACTTTCTGCCACGCGCTTGAGGCTGCAACCGATTATTCTGATCGATTGCTGCACGGTGAAGGTGTCGCCATCGGCTGTGCGCTGGCGTTTGAAACTTCTTCTCGCTTGGGGCTTTGCCCGCAAGAAGATCCAAGCCGTGTCAGGGCGCATTTGCGCGCCATGGGCATGAAGACTGATCTGGCCGATATTCCGGGTGAATTGCCGGATGCAGAAACGCTGGTCGATCTGATGGCGCAGGACAAAAAGGTAATGGATGGCCAGTTGCGTTTCATTATGGCACGAGGCATCGGACAGGCGTTCGTCACTTCAGAAGTGCCGCGCGAGACAGTGGTCTCGGTGCTTGATGATGCGCTGGCCGCCTGCTGAGATTCAGCGCCCCTGGATTACCATCAGCTCGCCGATGTTTTCGCGGGTGATATAGCCAACCATGTGTCCCGATTTGGTACAAACAGCAATTGCCGGTGCACCTTTATGCAGGCCATTCAGAACTTGATCCAAACCGCTGGTGAGCGCGACTTGTGGTATGTCCTTATCCATAATCGACGCTGCAGGCTCGGATCGGGGATGGTCGCTTGCTAACGCTGCGAACAGTCGGTCACGGGTGACAAAACCCAAAAGGCTGCCATCCTCGGCCAAGACCGGAAACTCGTGCTGGGTCGTATGAATGACCGCTTGAGCCGCTGTCGCCAACGTATCATCGGGCGACAACGCCTTGAACTCGGTGATCATCGCATCCCGGGCCTTCACACGCCGCGCAACTGAACGTAGCGCAACGTCCTGATTTTCGGAATTCGCGGCAATGAAGACAAATACGGCGATCAGAACCAGGATCGGGTTGCCAGAGGTCAGCCCCAGAAAACCAAGCCCGACCGCTACGATCTGACCGCCAAGGGCGGCGATCCGCGTGGCCTTGGCACGTTCCATCTTCATACATAGCAAGGCGCGGAATACACGCCCGCCGTCCATCGGAAATGCCGGGATCATGTTGAAGGCCGCCAGCAGCAGATTCACATAGGCCAGACGGCTCAATAGGTTCGTGCCTGCCGAGTCGATCTGTGCCAGCGATCCAAGTTGTATCCCCGCGCCTAAAACCACAAGGATGGCCCAGATGACGACGTTTACGGCCGGGCCTGCTAAGGCGACCCAAACCTCCTGCATCGGTTTTTCTGGCATCCGCTCAAGACGTGCCAGTCCACCGATTGGCAGCAAAGTGATATCAGGGGTGCGAATGCCGTATCGCCTTGCCATGAGCGCGTGACCGAATTCATGCGCCACGACACAGGCAAACAAAGCCAGAACGAACAGGATGTTGTTGAGCGCAGCGGGCCAACCGCCGCTGGAATACGCCGCAAAACCAACCCAGGCGAGCAGCAGGAAGAAGGTGACATGGACCCTCAGTTCCGAGCCGAGCAATCGGCCAAGTGAGAAGGACCATGCCATGTTGTTTCTCCGTTTGGTTTAGAACGGAATCTCGTCGTCATCGATGCCGCCGGATGCAGGGGCAGGGGCGCTGGACTGACCGCCGTAGGGATCACCATAGCCTCCTCCGGCCTGACCACCGCCATAGCCACCACCGCCGCCACCGCCTTCACCGCGGGCATCCAGCATAGTCAGCTCGCTGCGGTAAGGGCGCAGGACAACCTCAGTCGAATAGCGATCCTGCCCCGACTGATCCTGCCACTTGCGGGTCTCTAACTGGCCCTCGACATAGACTTTGCTGCCTTTACGCAAATACTGCTCGGCAACGCGAACCAGAGGTTCCGAGAAGATGGCGACTGTGTGCCATTGGGTTCGATCCCGACGCTCACCAGTGTTGCGGTCTTTCCATGTCTCTGACGTTGCGATGCGCAGGTTGCACACCTTACCACCGTTCTGGAACGACCGCACCTCGGGGTCGGCACCGAGATTACCGATCAGAATGACCTTGTTGACTGAACCCGCCATATATTCCCTCGTTTTACTCTGACTGGATGGCGCCCGAATCTGGCGCTGTATTCTGCTGCCGACCCTATACGGGCTACGACTTGGTTGAAACATGATTGATCGTGCAACGGTGAGCAGGAAAACATTAGGACTGTCTTAACCAAGCTTTCATTTCCGGCTGATTTAACTATAATCTGATTGGTTGTTGAGGGTGCAGGATTGGCATTAATGCGTTTTCTGGTCGGTGGTATCTCGGTATTGGGTCTTTGTCTGACGTCGTTCGCGACGCAGGCAGAAACGCTGTCCACCAAGAATCGCAAGGCGATATTCCTCAAACAATCCAAGGTTTTGGATAATCGGGCCGCTACGCAATATCGCGGCTCTGAACGGCTTAAACCCAAGACCGAGCGTGGGAAATTCGTCAAGCGTTATACTGGTAACTATCGGGGCCAGTATCTCGATCATGCCAGAAAAGCAGCGCGGCAACATAATGTGCCGGAAGAACTTTTCCTGCGACTTGTTCAACAAGAAAGCGGGTGGAACCCGAATGCCAAATCCCACAAAGGGGCCTTGGGTCTTGCGCAACTGATGCCCCAGACCGCGCGGCTGCTTGGCGTCAATCCGCACGATCCGATCCAGAATCTGGAGGGTGGTGCGCGTTATCTTTCCTGGCAATACCGCAAGTTCAAGTCCTGGCGCCTTGCACTGGCAGCTTACAATGCAGGGCCCAAAGCAGTTGAAAAGCACGGCGGAATTCCACCCTACAAGGAAACCCAGAACTACGTAAAAGTGATCTGGGGGGGCTAGCTGCGCCGCAGCGTGTCTGTTTCTTGATCTACCGCCAAACGCTGTCCTAGTCTGATTGGATAACTTTTCGGACTGGTGCGAATTGCGATGATCCAAGATCGACCCAACATACCGCCCGAAACAATGGCGAACTGGCAGCGTTTGGTCGACCTTGTTTCGCAGCTGGCCGATGTGCCCGCCACTTTGATCATGAAGACCGAAGCGCCGGATCATGCGGTTCTGATCACATCGGATCATCCAGAAAACCCATACCCGGTCGGCATGAATTTTCGACTGAACCCCAAGCTCTATTGTCAGGGCGTTCTGGAACGCGACGGCGAATTTGTTGTCGAGGACGCAACCTGTGACCCGGCCTGGAGCGACAATGAGGACATGGAGCATGGCATGTCCTTCTATATCGGTTTTCCGCTGAAGTGGCCGGATGGTTCGGTATTCGGAACAATCTGCGTCTTGGACCGTCACCGCAATCGCCGAGCCTTGTTGTTTCGTGAAGGTTTGGCACAGTTTGCGCGCATGGTTGAATCGGATTTGGCTTTGATCCAAGAGGTTTACCTGCGCCGAGCGCTGGAAGTGAAGCTGAATGAAACTCTGGCGCAACTGGAGCACCGCGTCGCGGCGAGGACGCGGGAGCTGCAGGAAACAAACACGGCGCTACGGGTGCTGTTGACCAGTTTGGACGACGATCGGAAAGACCGGGATCAGGATATCGTAGATCAGGTTCGCACGATGGTGTTGCCTTATCTGGACAAGTTGCGCGGGCTTTTGACCGAAGGCGACGCCTCGCAAGTTTATCTGGAATTGGCCGAGCGTAATCTGCAAGAGATTACTTCAATGATTTCCGACAAGCTTTCGGATGCTTTTTCGGTCATGACGCCGACCGAGATCGAAATTGCTCAGCTGGTCATGTCGGGCAAAACCACGAAAGATATCGCCCGGGCGATGTCGCGCGAAACTTCTACAATTGATTTTCATCGTAACAATATTCGTCGAAAACTTGGCCTCGAAGGCCGTGACCAGAACTTGCGAAGCCATCTTTTGTCGATTTCGTGATTTCTGAATATGGGGATTTCCCCCATATTCCCCCCCGATTTTTCTGATCTGAGCAACCTGTGCCACGCGCGCTAGGCTGGTCGCAAGGGTGCGGACCAAGCCGGGCCTTTTCAACTCGGGAGGATAAAAATGGATCGCAAAGATCTGAAACCCACAATTCTAAACGGAGAACGCGACACATTGGCAACTGGTCTGTCGCGTCGATCGTTCTTTATGGCTGCCGGGGCCGCCGGTGTCGGTGCAGGGGCCTCACTGCTGGGTAGCAAACCGGCCGAGGCGCAATCGCAGGCCTGGCTGCAGCCTGGCAACAATAACCACGTAATCGATCTACAGGGCTCGACTGGTCAGGCAAGCACGGGAGCGGTTGGAATCGATTATTACGGTCACTGCGCGATCAAAATTACCTCACCAAACGGAGCGACCGTGTTGTTTGATCCTTGGCGCGATGATCCCTCCGGCGCATGGGGCCTGTGGTTCCGCAACGAGTTCCCGCAGATCCCAGTTGATATCACTATGTCCACTCATGCTCATTTTGACCATGACGCTATCGAGCGGCCAAGTTCCACAATGGTTTTAGACAGGATGGCGGGCAATTTTGAATTTGCTGATCTTAAGATCACAGGTTTTGCTGACAAACATGCCTGCGTTGCGCCGGGTTGGTACGAATGGACCAACGCCTTGGCCGAGTTTGGCGCGGAAGCTTGTCCGCCCAACAACGTCGGACATATGGACATGGTGGTCTACCTTGTCGAAACCGGAGGCATTCGCACCTTGATCTGGGGCGACAACCGCCACAATCCGCCTCAGGAGTTCTGGGATGCTATAGGACAGGTAGACGTGCTGACTTTGCCCGTCGACGGATCGGAACACATCCTTAGCTTCGATCAGGGCAACGAAATTGTCGCCAAGCTCAAGCCCAAGATCATCATCCCGACGCACTACCTCAATGAGGTTACGTCATACACGCTTACGACGCTGCAGGCCGCAGACGATTGGGTCAAAAGCCAGCAGAGTTACAAGATGCTCGACAGCACCAGTCTAAAACTGGAAGCCGGAGATGTGGCGGGTATGAATCAGGAGTTCATGCACTTCGGCAACAACGTGATGACGGGCTGATTACGATCAGAAACTGCCACTCACCCACGACCTGCGTCGCCTGTCTCCCCACTAAACGTGACGCAAATTGAAAGGGCCGGTTTTGACCGGCCCTTTTCTTTCGTTTGCGCGGATCTATTCGGCCGCAATTTTGATAACCGGCTCCATTTTGGCCAGAATGTCTTCGGCAAGGTGACATTTCACCTGATGACCATCCGCAAGTGTTTGCACCGGGGGCACATGGGATTCGCATCGCCCATCCGGCACTTCTGATTTCCAGCGACAGCGTGTTTGGAATGGGCAACCCGGCGGCGGGTTCATGGCCGAGGGGATATCGCCCTCAAGCACGATGTGCTGTTTTTCGATCGATGTGTCCGCGATTGGAACCGCACTTAGCAATGCCTCAGTGTAGGGATGATAGGGTGGGCTAAAGACCTGATCGGTGGTGCCCAGTTCAACCACATGCCCCAGATACATCACCATCACACGGTCACTGAGATAGCGTACGATTGAAAGGTCGTGACTGATGAACAGCAGCGTGGTTTTGTGCTCGCGCTGAATCTCCATCAACAGGTCCGTAACGGCAGCTTGTACGGATACGTCCAGCGCCGAAACCGGTTCATCCGCAACCACGATCCGTGCATCACCGGCAAAGGCGCGGGCGATACCGACGCGCTGCTTCTGACCGCCTGATAGCTGGCGTGGCATCCTGTCCGCGAAGGCGCGGGGCAATTTCACGAGATCCAGCAGTTCCAGCATCCGCTTCTTGCGATCGGCCTCGGAGTCACCGACGCCAAAGATTTCCAGCGCACGGATGATTTGACGGCCTACGGTCATCGACGGGTTCAGCGTGTCGAACGGGTTCTGAAACACCATCTGCACTTCGCCAACGGTCTTGGCGTCGCGTTCTTCGATGGGCACGTCCTCGATATTGCGATTGTCCAGCAGGATCTGCCCGTCGGTGGCTGTTTCCAGCCCCATCAAGACCTTCGCAAAAGTGGATTTGCCGCAACCGGATTCGCCGACAATGGCAAGCGTCTCGGATTCATGCGCTTCAAAGCTTAGCGTCTCATTGGCCTTGACCACTTTGGTCTCACCACCGCCGAACAATGCATTCGCAGCCACCTCATAGTATTTCTTGAGGTTATCCATTTTCAGAACAGTCCGGCCAATCTCGCCTTTCTCTTTCTGCTCACCAACGGTGATTGGCGCGTTCCAGTCGATTTCCTGGAATTTCAAGCATCGCGTATGGTGTCGGTCGTTGCCCGGTACCGCCTCCATCAGGATATCCTTGGCGTCACAGCGGCCTTCTTCGAAATAGTCGCAGCGCGGACCAAAGTTACAGCCCGGAGGCCGCTCATGAGGCAGGGGAAAGTTACCCGGTATGGCCACCAGTGGGCGCGAGTTCTTGTCGGCGCCCGGCAGCGGGATCGAGCGGAACAGCGCCTGCGTATACGGGTGCTGCATCTCGTCGAATACATCCTTGATCGAGCCGCGCTCGACGGCCTCACCTGAGTACATCACGCACAGCCGGTCGCAGGTTTCCAGCACCAGACCCAGATTGTGCGAAATGAACAGCATCGAGGTGCCGTATTTCTTGCCCAGATCCTTGACCAACTCGACCACGGCGGCCTCGACCGTCACGTCCAGAGCAGTTGTTGGCTCATCCAAGATCAACAAGGCAGGTTTCGACATCAGCGCCATCGCAATCACGATCCGCTGCTGCTGACCGCCTGACAGCTGATGCGGGAACGAGTTCAGCATCCGCTCAGGGTCGGGCAGGCGTACATCGGTGACCACTTCCAACGCACGAGCATAGGCCTCTTCTGCACCAACCCCCTCATGAATCATTGGCACTTCCATCAGCTGTTTGCCGATCTTCATCGCCGGATTCAGCGATGCCATCGGCTCCTGATAGATCATCGCGATTTCATTGCCACGTATGTCGCGCAGCTCTTCGGTGGTCATCTCGCCCAAATCGCGGCCTTTGAACTTGATCGAGCCACCGACGATGCGGCCATTCTTGCCCAAATCCTGCATGACACCCAGCGCCACGGTAGATTTCCCACAACCTGATTCACCCACCAAACCGACGGCTTCGCCGGGTTGCACACTGACCGAGAAATCCATCACGGCAGGGATCTCACGAAGGCGGGTAAAGAAGGAAATCGAAAGCTTGTCGATCTCCAGGATTGGCCCGTCATAATCCGCCAGTTTGTTCATCTTATTACTCCTCGCGAGATTCCGGGGGTTCCCCTTCATCTGGCTAAAAATATCTCGGGGGTCCGGGTGCAGAGCCCC
>NZ_JBQFNI010000007.1:0-216661 GCF_056532525.1 Ruegeria sp. I3
AAAAACCTCAGATGCCCCCAGTCTCTCCCGAGCGTCTCCGCAGCTTCCACCGCGTCCCAGCACCTCAGCAGCGCCGGTGAAGGGCGTTCTAAGTATATCGCCCAGAAGCCGCAAGTGGAAAAATCAAAAAAACACAAAAAAACGCAAAAACAGTATTTTATCTTACTAAAACAAATGGTTACGAAGAGTATCCAGCCATTCAACCCGGAAGTCGCGGACACAGACCATCGCAAATCAGCGCCATGGATATGTTATTCACACTGTTACCCACAGACTCGCCTGCGAGTCAGGCTGAATCGGCTTGCCTAAACCGGATCAGGAATGATGTGACCGGCAGGCGCATGACCAGAAGGCCCAGAATAATAGCCAGGTAGACCAATGGCTCGATCTGAAACCCCTTCGCCAGCATCACATAATGAAGCGCGCCCAGAATTGCTGCTGGATAGACCAGACGATGCAATTTGCGCCAACGAGGCCCCAAACGGCGAACCGCCCAGTTGTTAGACGTGATTGCAAGCGGCAGTAACAATACAAAAGCAGCCATGCCCACCGTGATATAGGGCCGCTTGATAATGTCCGCCCAGATTTGGGTGGGAATCTGAACATCCAGAACCAGCCAGATCAACAGGTGCAATGCGACATAGGAAAATGTCAGTACACCTATCGCGCGGCGGAACTTCATCAGATTTAGGCCAGCGAAGCGACGCAAGGGCGAAATCGCGAGACCCAAAATCAGAAGCTGCAGCGCCAGTTCGCCAAACTCATGCTCGAGCGCCTCGATCGGCTCGACCCCGAGACCACCGGTCATGCCCTGATAAAACAACCAGGGCGCAGGCAGCGCGCCCAGCAGATAAACGGCCCAATTGGGAAGCCGCCGCAAGAGGTCGTTGAGCCGCCGCATCATCTCAGTAGTTCTTCGCCAGATCCATGCCTTCGTAAAGGCTGGCGACCTCATTTTCATATCCGTTGAACATCAGCGTCGGGATTCGCTTGGCAAACAGACCTCCGCCGATTTGACGTTCCGAAGCCTGCGACCAGCGGGGGTGATCCACATTGGGGTTCACATTGCTGTAGAACCCATATTCCCTAGGACCTGCCATGTTCCAACTTGTCGGAGGCTGGGTATCCGTCAAGGTAATCCGCACGATCGATTTGATCGATTTGAAGCCGTATTTCCACGGTACCACCAATCGCAAAGGCGCGCCGTTCTGGTTCGGGATGTCCCTGCCATAGATCCCAGTAGCCATAATGGTCAGCGGATGCATCGCCTCATCCAAACGCAGCCCTTCGCGATACGGCCAGTCGAGCACCGGATATGCGACACCCGGCATCTCATCGGGACGATAGGCGGTCTCAAACGCCACGTATTTCGCGCCGTCCTGAACGCCTGCCATGCCGAGTAGATCTGCCAGTTCAAACCCGTTCCAAGGTATCACCATTGACCAGGCCTCGACACAGCGGAACCGATAGATTCGCTCCTCGACCGTCATTTCAGACATGATGTCTTTGAAATCATAGTCACCAGGGCGGTCGACCAGACCGTCGATGGTTACACTCCAGGGCTTGGTTACCAGTGTGTGTGCATATTTCGCCGGATCATCCTTGCGTGTCCCGAACTCATAATAATTGTTGTAGGAAGTAATCTCTTCCCATGTATTCGGTTCAAGCGCCTCGGCCGCCGCTGGCCGCGCCAGACCCGCCAGCCCGACACCCGCCAAACCGGCCATGACCTGTCGCCGGTTCAGAAACGCCGCCCTTGGGGTGACGTCCGCATGCGTCAGTTTGTTGGTCCAGCGATGCGCCATTTGGTTCTCCGTTATCCATTAACCTCGAAACTGAGGTAAGGTCTGATAGCACAGAGCCAAGGAAACAGGCGTCACGATTGAGCGAACAGATTGTAACGAAAATTAGGTACGCTTGGGCGCGAGGATAACGGTCACCCGATGTTCAAGCCGACAACACGGTTTATTTCGCACCCAAGATTGACCGCCTGATAGGTCGGAAAAGGCAGCCGGGCCGAAGTTTCGATATCGCGTCGCACCCAGTCCTGCTCCTCTAATTGCTTGAGCGAGGATGACAATGCGCGATCAGTGATCACCTGAAGATCCGACCTGAGCCTTGAAAAGCGCCGCGGTTGGCGGGTCAGCGCCAGAATAGGAACCGTCCAGCTGCGGCGCAGTAGCTTCAATTCAGTATCATCCGGCACCAAGGCCATGATTTCTGCCGCTACTGCCGCCGCCTGAACCCCGGCTTTGGTCAAACGGAACTCAGGTCTTAAAGGGTGGCCGTGGCCCGGATTCCGTTCAAGCAAGCCAAGGCTTGCCAGATGCTCCAGACTTGCCGCAAACGCCGTCCGGCTTGCCCCCGTCGCGGCGAGCAACGGGGCCTGCCTGCCCGGAACCCCCTGGTGTAGCTGCGCAAGAATGTTCAGCGACCAGGCCCGAGAGGTGAGCTTGACAAGTGCCTTAATGTCCATAAAGTATAGTTACTTTATTTTAGGACAAAAGGAAAGTTCCATGGCCCTCGTTTCCTTAGAAAACACCATCACTCTTGCCATTTCGGTCAAAGATCGCCACGCCAGTGCGCGCTGGTATAATGACAAGCTCGGGTTTGAGTTGATCCATCATATTGATGAGGCGGGTTGGAGCGAGATGCTCACCAAAACCGAAGGCGTGACCCTTGGTTTGGGCGAGCAGTCAGAACCAGCGCCCGGAAACTCCGTTCCGGTCTTTGGTGTTGCTGATATCGCAAGCGCACGCGGTGCTCTGGAAGGGTCCGGCGTTCGGTTTGACGGCGAAACCGAGACGATCGAGGGGATGGTCAGCACCGCCACATTTTACGACCCGGACGGCAATGCAATGATGCTGGCGCAGGATCTGACCGGGCAGGTCTGAACGCTCATAGTCGCAATACAAGCCACCAAAAAAAGACCCGCCTGGATGGCGGGTCTCTTCATTACCTGAGACTTAATGCACGACTGCATCATCCGGGCGCGGACGCTCGGACGTGCCCAGCCGGTCGCCGATGATCAAACCATCGGTTCCGGCGGTCACCGGAACGGTCTCACCATCCTTTATCTCACCGGCCAGCAGTGCTTCGGCCAACGGGTTCTGCAGGGCGCGTTGGATCACGCGTTTCAATGGGCGGGCACCGAAGACCGGATCATAGCCTTCATTGGCCAGCCATTCCTTCGCGCCATCGTCCAGTGCCAGCTCGATCTTGCGGGCAGCCAGACGTTTCTGCAGACGTGCCATCTGGATATCGACGATGCCATCCATATCGGCCCGCTTGAGGCGGTCAAAGATGATGGTTTCGTCCAGACGGTTCAGGAACTCGGGCCGGAAATGCGCCCGGACCGCATCCATCACGTCGCGCCGCGCCTGCGCGCTGTCCGCTCCTTCGGGCAACTGGCTGAGCGCCTGAGAGCCAAGGTTCGACGTCAGGATGATCAGCGTCTGCTTGAAGTCGACGGTACGACCCTGACCATCGGTCAGGACGCCATCGTCCAGGACCTGCAGCAGCACGTTGAACACATCCGGGTGTGCCTTTTCGACCTCGTCAAACAGCACGACCTGATAGGGTCTGCGCCGCACGGCTTCGGTCAGCACACCACCTTCGTCATAGCCGACATAGCCCGGAGGGGCACCGATCAGACGGGCGACCGCGTGTTTCTCCATGAACTCGGACATGTCGATGCGCACCATCGCGTTGTCGTCGTCGAACAGGAAGTTCGCCACGGCCTTGGTCAGCTCGGTCTTACCCACACCGGTCGGCCCGAGGAACAGGAACGAGCCCAGCGGGCGCCCTTCGTCGTTCAGACCAGCACGCGCGCGACGCACGGCATTGGCCACGGCCGTCACAGCCGCATCCTGACCGATCACGCGGGAATGCAGATCGTCTTCCATCCGCAGCAGTTTCTCACGTTCGCCTTCCAGCATTTTCGAGGTCGGGATACCGGTCCAGCGTTCGACCACCGACGCAATCTGTTCTGGGCGCACCGTTTCCTCGGCCATCATAGCGTTGCTTTCGGCGTTTTCAGCCTCGGTCAGCTTTTTCTCAAGCTCAGGAATGACACCGTAGGACAGCTCACCCGCTTTGGCGAGGTTCCCTTCGCGCTTCGCGATTTCCAGATCAGCCCGCGCTTTGTCGAGCTGTTCTTTCAGATCGCGCGCACCGGCCAGCTTATCGCGTTCGGCCTGCCATTGGGCGGTCATCTCGGCGGATTGCTCCTGCAGGTCGGCCAAATCCTTTTGCAAGGTTTCCAGACGATCCTTGGAGGCCGCGTCATCTTCCAGCTTCAGCGCCTCTTCCTCGATCTGCATTTGCAGGATCTGACGATCCAGCTGATCGAGTTCCTCGGGCTTGGAATCCACCTCCATCCGCAAACGCGACGCCGCTTCATCGACAAGGTCGATGGCTTTGTCAGGCAGGAAGCGGTCAGTGATGTAGCGATGCGACAAGGTCGCCGCCGACACGAGCGCCGAGTCTGAGATGCGCACACCGTGGTGCAGCTCGTACTTTTCCTTGATACCGCGCAGGATGCTGATCGTGTCCTCAACTGTCGGCTCAGTGACCATCACCGGCTGGAACCGGCGGGCGAGGGCTGCGTCTTTCTCGACGTATTTGCGGTACTCATCCAGCGTCGTCGCGCCGATACAATGCAACTCACCCCGGGCAAGCGCAGGCTTGATCAGGTTGGCCGCATCCATCGCACCGTCGGATTTACCTGCACCTACCAGCGTGTGCATCTCGTCGATGAACAGTATGATCTCACCGGCGGCTTCGGTCACTTCGGTCAGAACAGCCTTCAGTCGTTCTTCGAACTCACCGCGATATTTAGCACCGGCGATCAGCGCACCCATGTCGAGCGCGAGAAGCTTCTTGTCCTTCAATGATTCCGGCACATCACCATTGACTATGCGCAGGGCCATGCCCTCGGCAATCGCGGTCTTACCGACGCCGGGTTCACCAATCAGTACCGGATTGTTCTTGGTGCGGCGCGACAAAACCTGCATCGAACGGCGGATTTCCTCATCCCGCCCGATGATCGGGTCAATCTTGCCTTCGGCTGCAGCCTCGGTCAGGTCGCGCGCATATTTCTTAAGCGCGTCGTAGCCTTCTTCCGCCGATGCGGTGTCAGCAGTGCGGCCCTTGCGGATATCGTTGATCGCTTCGTTCAGTTTCTGGGCCGATACAGCACCGGCCTCCAAAGCCTCTTTGGCTTTGGATTTCACCATACACAGCGCCATCAGAACGCGTTCAACCGGCACAAAGCTGTCGCCCGCCTTGGTGGCGAGCTTCTCTGCCTCGTCCAAAACCTTGGCGGTCTGGCCGTCCATATAGATCTGGCTCGCGTCGCCGCTGACCTTCGGGATTTTGCCCATGGCCGCGTCCAACGCCTCAACCACGCGGTTCGGTGCGCCGCCAGCGCGTGTGATCAGGTTGCTGGCCAGCCCCTGATCGTCGTCCATCAATGCTTTCAAGATATGTGTGGGCTCCAGCCTTTGGTGCCCCTCGCGCAGCGCAATGGTCTGCGCGGCTTGCACGAAACCCCGTGCCCGCTCGGTGAACTTGTTCAAGTCCATAGCATTCTCCTTTTCTTAAGCGCCCCGTATTGATGCGCCCGCTTGGCGGCACGCGTCGGTCTGGGCCTCACATTCAATTTGGGAAATGTCTTTTCCCATTCAAGGGGCTAGAGCATATAAATCGGCGTCATCCGCGCGGAATCGAGTAGACGGAATAACCGCCAGTTTCTCCCATCAATTCAGCGTTATACATTTCGACCAAAGACTGCTCGGCACTGCTGCCTGTGGGGCATGAAACCAGATCAGCCGTATGATCGAGGAAGTTGCCGGTATAGGCTGTTTCCCCGGTCAATTGACACCAGTCGTCTTCCGATCGGTACCCACGCACTAACAGAAGATTGTCATTGGTTGGAGCCGGCGCGACACCGGTTTCGGGCGGATCGCTTTGAGGCGCGTCTTCGCATGCGGCCAACATCAGTGCCACGCCAAGTACTATTACCTTTTTCATCATTTCTATCCCTGTTCTGAACGTCGGCACTTTAGCACATTGCGCAAAATAGTGAGTGAACTGCGTCACCTCGGGCTTCACACATGGACAGATCGCCCTGAACCCGTTAGGACGCAAACGTTTGCCAAAAAGGAGCGCCCCATGTCCGATGACCGCCTTATCGTAGCCCTCGACGTCCCAAACGCCCTGCAGGGTCTAGCCATGGCCGAGCGGCTGGGCGACTCGGTTTCGTTCTATAAGATCGGGCTGGGTATGTTGACTGGCGGCGGTCTGGCATTGGCCAACGAGTTGAAACAGGATCACGGAAAGCGCATTTTCTTGGACATGAAGCTGTTCGATATCGGCAACACTGTAGAAAATGCAGTGCGTGGGTTGGCTCAGTTCGATCTGGACTTCTTGACGGTGCATGGTGATCCGCATGTCGTACGCGCCGCAAAGGAGGGCGCTGCAGGCAAGGACATGAAAATTCTGGCGGTAACAGTCCTGACATCACTGAACAGGGACGATCTGGATGCAAGCCTTCTGAAAGCGGGTGACGTACAGGACCTCGTTGTAGAACGCGCGGCCAAGGCTTTCGAGGCCGGAGCTGATGGCGTCATCGCCAGTCCTCAGGAAGCCGCGCTAATCCGCGCCCTGCCCCAATCCGAAGGTCGTTTGATTGTAACCCCTGGGGTACGCCCTGCTGGTGCAGCTTTGGGCGACCAAAAGCGGGTCGCAACCCCGGCCAGTGCAATCGGCGATGGGGCCGATCATATCGTCGTGGGCCGCCCGATTTATCAGGCGGATGACCCCAAAGCCGCCGCACAAGCAGTTTTGAGCGAGTTAAATTCATTGACTCACCATTAGGCGAAAAGCCAAAAATTGCGGAAGGAACGGTGCTCAAGCAATTGACGTTAGGTCAATTTTTCGCGCCGCCGCGCCAAATCGTCCCTGTGCCCGAAAACACACATGAAAAACATGAGTTTTATGGCGTTCGGCTTGTGGCTATCGAAAAACGCCATTTTCGGCGATTCTACACACAAGACACTCCCCAACGGGCCATCTCTTCCTGAGGCTCGTTACCTCCCCCCGCAGGCGCGGGGGGTTTTCTTTCGAAGTCCCGTTCAAAGCTGCGCCGTTTCCGACAAATAATCCCGAAGGCGATCTGCAAAATTTGGAATGGCCAACGGATTCGACAGAAAATTCCGCGGACAATTCAGCCTCCACCCCTGCCCTTCGTCCCCAAAACGGATCAGACCAACATCTTCCGGCGGGCGCAGGGCGACGTAGAACCAGCTTTGACCATATTGCCGTGACCAGACAAGATCGGTTGCGCACAGGCGCAGCCCAACCTCTTCATCTGTTTCACGCAACGCGCATTCGATCGGTGTTTCGCCTGACTTTTTCCCGCCGCCTGGAAAATCGAGATGACCTGGAAACGGGATATCAGATCGATCATCTCTTAGAATGACCAGCAGCTTGCGCCCCAGAAACAACGCTATTTTTGCCCCGGCGAAGTCCATCGGTCCTCTTTTTATCCTTATCCATTCGCGATACTTATTAACCTATCGAATGTCTTGATCAATCCGCCGCTGGCCGGAAAGAAACTACATCATGCCCGCCATCTGTCGCGACTGCCTGAAGGAAATTAAGCAAGGGCCGCGCTGCCCAACTTGCAGCAGCCCGAGGGTCAAATCGCACCCAGAGCTGTTTGACCTGACGATCGCGCATATGGATTGCGATGCTTTTTATGCTTCGGTCGAAAAGCGCGACAATCCCGAACTTGCCGACAAGCCTGTGATCATTGGCGGCGGCAAGCGCGGGGTGGTATCAACTGCATGTTACGTGGCCCGCGTTCGCGGGGTACGTTCAGCCATGCCAATGTTCAAGGCGCTTCAACTATGCCCCGAAGCGGTGGTGATCAAACCGCGTATGTCGCTCTATGCCAGCGTCTCGCGCGAGATACGCACCATGATGGACGAGTTGACACCTGATGTTGAACCACTGTCGCTGGATGAGGCGTTCATGGACCTATCCGGCACCGAGCGGCTGCATGGTGCACCGCCAGCGGTCATGCTTGCGCGTCTGGTCAAGAGGATGAAAAATGAGCTGGGCCTGACAGGATCGATTGGCTTGAGCCATAACAAGTTTCTGGCCAAGGTGGCCTCGGATCTCGACAAGCCTCGGGGTTTTTCAGTGATCGGCCAGGCCGAGACGGCTGATTTCCTGCATGACCGGCCGGTGCGATTAATCTGGGGAATTGGTCCGGCGGCGCAGGAATCTCTGGATCGCGCAGGGATTCGCACATTTGCTGATCTTCTGCGCTGGGATCAGGAGGCGCTGACAGCGCGGTTCGGATCAATGGGCTACCGTCTGTGGCATCTGGCGCGAGGGCAGGACAAACGGCGCGTATCGGCCCATGAGCCGATGAAGTCGATCAGTAATGAGACCACTTTTTTCGAGGATACCGCTAGTCTTGAAATTCTGGACGGGCATCTGTGGCGTATGTCTGAAAAGGTAGCCGACCGGGCCAAAGCCAAGGGATTGGCTGGGCGGGTGGTGACGCTGAAGCTGAAACAGGCCAACCACAAGATCATCACCCGGCGGATATCGCTACGCGATGCGACTCAGATAGCGGATCGGATTTATCGCACTGCTCGTGGGCTATTTGATCAGGTTGGCGATCAGGGTCCCTATCGCCTTTTGGGATGTGGCCTGTCTGACCTGTGCTCAGAGGATCAGGCCGATATCTCGGGCGACCTTCTGGATCCCGGTGCAGAACGCCGATCACAGGCCGAACGTGCGACGGACGAAATCCGGCGCCGTTTCGGCAGTGATGCAATCGTAAAAGGTCGTGCGCTGCGCTAGGTCTATTCGGCGGCAAGTGACATTGGATCGGACCCGATACTGGTGATCCGCGCGGTGACCTGCCGCAACACATCCCGCAACGCCTCAAAGTTGCCGTTCGGCTGGATCGTTTCCTCGTTCATATAAAGTGACCGATCGATCTCGATTTGAACCGCATGCTGATGGCGGGCAGGTCGACCATAGGTCTGGGTGACGTAGGCCCCAGCAAAAGGCGTGTTGCGCGCCACATTCAGACCCGCGTCGGAAAAAGCGGCCTCGATCTGATCAACGATCACACCGGAAGCGGCCGCACCGAACCGATCGCCCAAAACGATTTCCGGTCGGGCCCGGCGCGAGCCGCCGGCCAGCGCCACCGCCTCGTGCGGCATCGAGTGGCAATCGATCAGAATGGCCTGCCCAAACATCTGATGCGATTCCGCCAGCAGAGATTTCAGACGCGTATGGTATGGACGCCAATAGGTATCGATCCGCAGGCGCGCCTCATCCATAGTCAGCTTGCCGCTGTAGATCGCCCTGCCGTTGGCGACCACGCGGGGAATCACCCCGAGGCCCGAGGTAACCCGCGGATTGTGTCCGTGACGACGCGCACCCTGTATCAATGCGGGATCCAATTCATCAGAATTACGATTCAGGTCCAGATAGGCGCGCGGCATGGCCGCGGCGAGCAGCGGTGCACCGAATTCAGCGACTGAGGAAAAAAGCTGATCGACATACGCATCCTCAGAGGACCGAATCATATTGCGGTTCAAAACAGACCGCTTCAACAAAGACTCGGGATAGGTCCGACCGCTATGGGGCGAGGCAAATACCACGCAGGACGTACGCGTTGCGGGCATATCCAGAATATAGGCTGCATTGGTGGCGGCGTCGGGCATGGGCTCTCCGTTGTTCGCACTCAACATAGACCGTAAAATAGTTCTGCCAAACCCCTTGATCCCCCCAACGACTCCTTTTATAGACCCCGCTACCGGCGCGGGGTTCCGCGCCCCATTTCGTTATGGGGCAGGTCACGCAACGGTTTCATGGGCGGTTAGCTCAGCGGTAGAGCACTTCGTTGACATCGAAGGGGTCACAAGTTCGATCCTTGTACCGCCCACCATGAATTCATTGCTCTGGTCTTTCCGGGGCACCCGATTAACCCAGGCGCTGGCCACGTCTTTGATGAAGGCGCCGCAGATTGGAGACAGACCCATGAAGGTCAAGAACTCGCTCCGCTCGCTCAAGAACCGGCATCGTGATTGCCGGGTTGTGCGTCGCAAAGGCCGCGTCTACGTGATCAACAAGACGCAGCGCAAGTTCAAAGCTCGCCAGGGCTAAGGGCTGCACGAACCTAATTAGAAAAACCGCGCTTTCGAGCGCGGTTTTTTTATGCCCTGCTTCTAACGCCCTTTCATGTCGGCGGAAGTGCCGGAAATCGCTCCGAAAGTCCGGTTCTGAGATTTAGTATTGTTATGAGACGGTCTCGTGCTACGCTTTCCCTGTTTTTTATGACGGGAGGTCGGGTTGGCCAACGATGATCTGGATACGCTATTAGGAACAACCCTGACCGAGATGGTGGCCGATATAGGCCGAAGCGTGGCCCAAGCCGCCGAACAGCTTAGCCTCGATCAGTTGAACGCGCTGAAGAACTATCCTCAGGAACTGCGCGAGATGGGCATTCCGCCAGTCTTTTACCACATGCAGGATGTCGATGTAGAATTGAAGGTCGTCATGGAGATGACCAGTACCACAGAAGAAGGCAAACGCGGGATCATTGGCGCGTTTCTGTGTGGGCCAAAACTGACGCAGACAGATACGCTCGATGCCAGCAGCGCGTCGACCATGCGGATGCGGTTCGCGCCGGGACCGGTGGATGAAGGTGGTTCCGGTGGAGGGGTCGATGGCGACTAAAAAGGACAAGACCCCCAAAAAACATCCTATAGATGTGCGCATCACCGAACTGCCCGAGGCCTTCACCACACTGCTTCAGTCATTGGAAAACCGCCTGACCGCGTTGGAGGCGCGCGAGGTCGTGTTGCTGGAGACGATCCAAGACCTGCAAGACCAGATCGACGATCTGGAAAAAGGAGGCGGTGGCATGCTGATGGGCTCGGGTTCTCCGGTGGTGAACCCAATGGCCGGAGGCCAGAGCGGAATAGAGGTTGAAGACAAAGATACGCAGATCGTGGATGCGCAGGTTTTTTCGCAGGCCCTGGGCGAACAGATCCTTGCAGGATCCGACGGCAGCGACGATTTCACCATCGACAATGTCCAGGTCGAAGCCTTTGTTGGGCTTGGTCGGGATGGCGACAAAGCCCAGTTCGCTACAAACGCGAAGAAACAGGCGGTCAGCCAGAACGCAGCGAAGGTCTCGTTCTCGGTCAAAAGACGGTCCGCAACGAAGATTATTGATAGAGACTGAATTCACAAAGGAGATTGGAAATGAGTATCGGGCAGGAACTGCTAAACGTCCCTTTCGCGGAAATGGTTCAGAAACTGGCGATTTCCGTGGCAGAGTCGCAAACTGAATTGGATAGACATTCGACTGATATCGCCAAATACATGGCGGATCAGAAGATCCAGCTTCCCGACCTATCCAACCCCGATGGTCCCCCAAAGGAATTCAGCCTCGTGTCGATGGGTTTCCTGCCCGCGTTCTATGCGGTGCAAGAGGCCGAGATCGAGGTAAAGATGGCGATCTCGATGACCAAACAGACCGAGAAATCAGGCAGCGCATCGGTCAAAGGTGGCTGGGGACCCGTGGCGGCGCAGGTCAACGCAAGTTATTCCTCGCGCTATGCCTATAATCAGGAAGGCGCAAGCAGGCTATCAATCAAAATGGCCCCAGCCGATCCGCCGGTTATGCTGCAGAAATACATGGAAGCAGTAACACAGGCGATGCTGACCAAAGAACCGGTGCTCAGCGACGATCCGGACCCCGAGCCGGCACCGTCACCCGTCCCACCGCAACCCGAAAGAAAACAAAGTAGGCGGCGTCAATCCTGAAGGGGCCGTCCGGCAAGGTAAGTTCAGCGACGTTTTGACCAACTAATTTTGTCGGATTTCCTTGCATCCCACCGAGAATCGTTTAATTGACCAAATCAGTCGGGTTAATTCCCGTCACGATTTTCAATGTTGGGACAAATGATGCTGAAATCCTCTACCTGCTTTGCCGCCACCCTGACGGCCCTGATCGCCACCTCTGCCGCAGCCGAGGGCGAGCTGAACCTGTATTCCTCGCGCCACTACGACACCGACGAACGCCTGTATTCCGACTTCGAAGAGGCCACCGGCATCACCATCAACCGCATCGAAGGCAAGGCCGACGAACTGATCGCACGGATGAAAGCAGAAGGCGCGAATTCGCCCGCTGATGTCCTGCTGACGGTCGACAGCTCGCGCCTGGCCCGCGCCAAGAGCGAAGGCATCCTGCAGCCGGTCGAGAGCGCAATATTAGAGGAGCGTATTCCGGCAAACCTTCAGGACGAAGACAATCAGTGGTACGGCTTTTCTCAGCGCGCACGGATCATCTTCTTTGACAAGGCTGATGTCGCCAACCCACCCGCAACCTATCTGGATCTGGCAAAACCGGAGTATAAAGGGCAGATCTGCATTCGCTCGTCCGGCAATATCTATAACCAGACGCTATTGTCATCGATCATTGCAAATCACGGCGCGGAAGAAGCCAGGAAATGGGCTGAAGGTGTCGCCGCCAACATGGCACGCGAACCTCAGGGCGGTGACACAGACCAGCTGCGCGGCATCGTGTCAGGCGAGTGCGAGATTGCGGTTGCCAACACATATTATATGGCCCGCGCTATGCGCAAAGACGTCAAGGGTCTAAGCGCGGATATCGAGATGATCGGCGTACAGTTCCCGGCACAGGACGCCGAAGGTGCACATATGAACCTGTCGGGTGCGGGTGTTGCAGCAAACGCGCCGAACAAAGAAAACGCGATTAAGTTCCTTGAGTATCTCGCAAGCGATCAGGCGCAGGTCTACTTCTCGAACGGAAACGATGAATACCCCGCTGTCGAAGGCGTCGCGCTGGCTGAGAACGTGGCCGCTCTGGGGGAATTCAAAGCAGATGAGGTGAACCTCTCAGAGGCCGCCAAAAACATCCCCGAGGCACAGAAAATCTATAACGAAGTTGGCTGGAAGTAATCCAGTCCGATACCCGAGCAGCAAAAGGGCGCAGATTTCTGCGCCCTTTTTCTATTGTGTTTGATGTAAAGCAAGGCAATAATCCCATATTCGTAACTGATTCCCATATGTGAGCCATGCTCGACACACTATCAAACCGCCTCGCTAAGCGTCTGAACGAGCTGCGCCAGGGTCATGGCTGGTCGCTTGAGCAGCTGGCAGACCAAAGTGGGATCAGCCGGGCGACACTGTCGCGAATGGAAAACGGTGATGTCAGCCCTACCGCTGAAACGCTTGGCCGTTTATGCGCGGCATACGGCCTGCCCATGTCACGCCTGCTGATGATGGTCGAAGACAGTTTCGATCCCAAAGTACCTTTCGAGAAGCAGCCTGAATGGCATGACCCAGAAAGCGGGTTTACCCGCCGTTCGGTTTCACCACCGGCGACTGGCCTCAGTGGGGAAGTAATGGAAGGTCATTTGCCCCCAGGTACTGTCATCACCTACGATACTCCGCCCAAGCCGGGACAGGAGCACCACCTGATCCTACTTGATGGAGGGCTAACGTTGACAGTGGACGGGATTGCCCATGCGCTCAGCGGCGGCGACTGCCTTCGCTATCACCTGTCGGGGCCAACGCAGTTCGAAACCGGACCCAAACGCGGTGCGCGCTATCTGTTGGTGCTGATATGATTACGCGATTGCCACAGGAATATTTCGACGAAGCGCTTGAGGATCTGACCGATATCCTGCACCGCTGTGTCCATACCGGTGCCAGTATCGGGTTCATCCTTCCTTTTTCGCGGGACGATGCCCGCGCCTATTGGCGGGACAGGGTGCAGCCCGAACTCCGCGCGGAGACACTCGATCTGTTTGTCGCATATGGTGACGGACGCATTCTGGGCACGGTGCAACTGATCCCCGCCGCAATGCCAAACCAGCCACATCGCGCGGATGTGGCAAAGCTGCTGGTTCATCCGCAGGCTCGCCGTCGCGGTTTGGGTCGGTCGCTGATGGAGGCACTGCATGAGCGAGCTCGGGAATTGAAACGCACGATGCTGGTGCTGGACACCCGTAGCAGCGATCCTTCACGCTTGCTGTATCAGTCGATGGGTTTTCAGATTGCCGGAGAGATCCCGAATTATTGCCGAAACCCGTTTGAGGATCGGCTGGAGCCGACCACTTACATGTTCAAGGACGTCACCTAGCTGCCCGTCGCGCGCACATTCGCGACAGAGCATTCGGCGATCCCCGAAGGTCCCGACATAGGTCGGCACCAAAGGCCTACAGCCGCGCGCCATCGACAGCAAAGGGCGCTCGTTGACCAAAGAATTTGATACCTCAAGCGCATCGGGATCAATCTAGAATCGAAGGAACTCCAGAGCTTCTCCGGCTGGCAGCTTCTCAGTTTCTGCCGGAATAATTACCAGACCATCGGCCTGTGCAAGAAGGGCAACGCGCCCGCTGTAAGACTCGGCCATCAGGCGCAAACGCGGTGCGCCATTCGGTGTACATCCGTCGATGCTTACCGGGCGGTACTCACGCCGCCCCGCGCGGCGTTGAAGAGGTTCTGCCAAAACCGCCTGCTCGGGGGTGCGTTCGTTCCGATGCAGACCGGCACGGCGTTCCATCATCCGCGCACCAATGATCTGCCACGTCACAAAGGCCGAAACCGGATTTCCCGGCAGGCCCACATAAAGCGCATCACCCTGACAACCGAACATGATCGGCTTACCAGGTTTCATCGCCACTTTCATCACCTCGGTTTCGCCACCGATTTCACTGAACAGGCGCGGCATGTGGTCTTCGTCCCCGACCGAAACACCGCCCGTGGTGATGATCAGGTCCGAGCTATTACAGGCCTCCCTCAAGACCTGCTTCAACAGCACCGGATCATCTTCGACCGGGCCTCGGTCGGCTAGTTCGATCCAGGGTTTATCCAGCAAAGCCAAAAGCATGTAGCGGTTCGAGTTGTAGATCTGTCCGGGGCCAAGCGCTTCACCCGGCTGGCGAAGCTCGCTACCGGTCGAGAAGATCGTGACCTTGAGCTTGCGATAAACCTTCACCTCGCCATAACCAGCCGAGGCCAATGCGGCGGCCTCACGCGCAGTAATTTCACACCCGCGCCGCAGGATCGGGGCACCAGCTTTCAAATCCTCGCCCGCGCGACGGATATGCTGACCGGATTTTGGACGGCGGTTGAACCGGATGCGATCGGACTGTAACTCACAGTCTTCCTGCATTAATACCGCATCGAACTCGGACGGCACCGGCGCTCCTGTGAATATACGCAAGGCACTGCCATCCGGCGCATCGTGTGCGCCGCTATCACCGGCGGCTATGCGCCCGCCAACTAGCAGTTCGAACACAGGCCCCTCGCCCAGATCGGCGCTGCGAACGGCATAGCCGTCCATGGCCGAGTTATCGAAGGCGGGCATGTCTACATTGCTAGCGCAATCCTCGGCCAATATCCGGCCAATGGCCTGCACCAGCGGCAGTGTCTCGATATCCGTGATGGGGTTGGCCACGGACAAACCGCGCCTTAGGGCGTCATCTACGGTCAGGTACATATGAGCATGGTGGTCGCAGGCACATCCATCAGCCATTTTGGGCCTCCATATACGCAAAGAGCTCTTCGAAACCGACCCGCTCGGCCTCTCCAAGTTTAGGTAGGTAGGCCTTGGCTTCTTCGAGATTCGAGCTTGGATCACCAACTACCAGCAGCATGACCATTCCATGACGCCCATGAACGCGGCAGCGGATGCCGTAGACTCCCTCTTTCTCGAAAGTCAGATCCAGTTCGGGTTTGCCCCGAATCTCGAAGACGCGCGCGCCCACGGGTATCATTCGAGGAATGGCAGTGACCGTGTGCCGCCCGGTCGAGCCTTTGAAACGCACAGTCGCTCCAGCGGGAACCTGCAGGAATTTGGGTTCGAACCGAAATGCATGCGCCGGAGTGTCGGCGTTCAGGTCGATGACCTGATGAACTACGGCAACTTTGGGGATCTCCTCGGCCAGTGCGACACTACCGAAAGCCATTGCCCCCGTTAGAATCGCCGCGCCTAGTTTCAGCGAAATCGCCATCTATCCCTCCGGTTTCAGACCGCCCGGTAGGGGTCTCCCAACAGGTCGGCCAAAGCGCTGATCAACACCGGCCACTGGGCGCGGCGGTTCTCGTCGCGCAATCCGGCCAACAATTCGCGCCCAATGGACACCAAGGCAGGGGTGCTGTCATTGACATAGGTCACGATCCGTTGCTCAGGATTGGCCAGAAGGAAGGGTACGATGGCCGCACCTGCCTGATCCGGGGCCGTTTCAGACAAAAGCCGCATCGCCGCCTGCCGTACCGGGGCCGAGACATCGTCCAGCAAGCTGCGCGCCACATCGGCCGTCCCGTCCCAGCGGGTCAAAATCTGCATGGCGTCGATACGAAAGGCAGTATCTCCGGTTTTCAGCATAGCCCGCAATTTGCCCCGCAGCGCATCCTGCGGTGGCAGGTCAGCCTGTTGCAGCAGGTTCAGCGCCTGCAGGGACAGATTGGCATCGGTATGCGAAAGCCCCTGTGTGATCAGCTCGATCAAATGCGACTGGTTCAGTTCGGACCCGTTGCGCGCGACCGACAAGCCCAGTGCCGCCAGCGCCTGCGCAGCGATCTCGGTCTCGGGGTCCTGCGCGATCTGCGCCAGCATGATCTGCATACCTGTGACGTCGCCCAGCAGGCGGATGGCCGAAATGCGGGTCTCACGCTCCAAGGCTTCGGCATTGTCATCCAACGCCACGCGGCGGCGTTTGGGATGGCGGGTGGCCTTGACCAACAATGCCTGCTCGCGTGGAGTCAAGGGGTGCAGGTCATCATCCTCGGCCTCTTTCTTCATCTCTGCCGCGATAGCGTCATGGCCAAGGATCGCGCCGAGGCTGGAGGTAGGGCCGTTTTCACCACCGTCGGATACATCCAGCCCTGCCTCTTCCAGCGCGGCGATGTCGGTTTGCGGGGCCTCTTCCTCGTGCGCGTCTTCGACCACGCTCATCGGGACGAGCGCGAAGGACAGCAGCAATTCGCGGCCCTGCTGCTGGTTCACATGCGGGCGGTGGGTGTCAGTAACAATCATCGCCACTGACGCAACTGCTTTCAGCCGCACCGACCGAAAAGGCGAGCGGCAGGCGCGCTGCAACCACTCTGCCGCCTCGAGCAAGGGCGAGGTCGCCAGCGCGTCTACGATCGCCCATTGCAGACGCTCGGCCTTAAGGTCATCGGCATCGACCGAAAACAGCGCGTTCAGCCGATCTGCCACCAGTTGCGGGGCCAACGCCGCCAGCAGGCCCAGCGCCTGCGCCGAGACCTCGGGCTGTTGTCCGGTTGCGAGGAAATCCAGCACCTGCCAGCGCAGGTCGTCTTGATCAACGATAGGCCGGCTGCGGTCTAACCGGTCAATCAGCGCCAGTTGCACCTTGGCGCCGGGGTCGCGCATCATGCGGTCCAGCAGTTCGGGTTCCGAGAAGCCCGAGAGGTTCAGCGCCGCGATACGAATATCCTCGATTGCGTCGGTCAGCGCCTGTTCGACCAATGCGGGGTCGCTTGGCATCAGCGCCTCATAGGCGATCAGACGCACGGCCCCGTCCTTGTCGGTGACAGCCTTGCGCAAAATGGCTTCGGCCTCGGGTCCTCCGATGGTGGCCAGCGTGCGCAGAGCGCGGTGACGCAGACGGCGGTTCGAGGATTGAGCGAACACACCCAAGGTCGGCACGGACGGCGTACCGATCTGGCCCAGCGCTTCGCAGGCCACATCCCCCAGTTCTTGCCCGTCTTCGTCCATCAGGGCCATGACAATGGGTTCAATCGCAGCCGCATCGCCCATGCGACCTAACGCTTTGATCGCCGCGATCTGAGTATCCAGCCAGTCGTCCCATTCATCCTGATGCAGCTCGTCCTCGTCCCACGTGATATCCTCGCCGCGTCCAGTGACGAGGGTGCGCAGGTACCGCGTGGCGTCCTTGGCGTTCAGCTGTGCTAAGGCGGTGACGCAGGCCAGTTTCACCTCACCGCAGGGATCGTGGATCAGGTTTTCCAGCAGTTGCGGCGCGGCCTCCGTTACGCCCAGCGCGCCCAGCGCTTGGGCTGCGTCTTGACGGACGTCTTCGTCATCATCCAGCAGCGCCTCGACCAAGGCCGGGCTGTTGGCCGCCCCAATGGCGGTCAGGGCCTGAATGGCGCGCAGGCGGATCACGTCATAATCGGATTTTGCGTAGTCGGAGAACAGGCTGGTGGCCTCGTCACGCAGGGCGGTATCGGAATGCATGTTCATATCAGGTCTGCCATGTTTTGCGTTGGGACGGGTTGGGTAAAGTGGAAGACAGGTTTCCCAACCGAAGCCTGCCTTCCAGGTGGTCCCTTCTGCAGCGGGACCGGACCCGAGGGGCGGCATGGCGTCCGCCCCCCGGAAAAGCGTCAGGCGATGTCGCGCGGCGCGAAGGACATCGTGCGAAACGAGGTCTTGTAGGGGCTCGGCCCCAGCTTGCGGACCTTGGCAACGCCCATCTTGTAGTTGTAGTTGCCGCTGATCCAGTCGACGATCCGGCCCTCAAGCGCGTTGGCGGGCTGCTGCATGTGCAGGAAGTCCATGTAAACGACGCTTTTCTTTATGGCGGGCGTAACCATGGCCACGGCGGTGATCGCCGCTTTGGTCAGTTCGATATGCCCGTTCTCCATCAGTTTCGAGAACTGGAAGTCGTCGCCTTCCACACCGAGCAGCGTGTGCTTGTTACCCGGAACGCGCTCCGAATAGACCATCACATAGTCGCCGCTTTCGATGCCACGCTCAGCCGCATCGTCGGGG
Source organism: Ruegeria sp. I3 (assembly GCF_056532525.1). Lineage (NCBI taxonomy): Bacteria > Pseudomonadati > Pseudomonadota > Alphaproteobacteria > Rhodobacterales > Roseobacteraceae > Ruegeria > Ruegeria sp. I3. Next base: position 18,836 of record NZ_JBQFNI010000007.1, read on the forward strand.
TGAATCTCGATCCAGTTCTCCGGCCAGCGTTGCACGATATACGGGCGGCGGCGGTCGTCGAAACCGGACTGCCAGCGTTCATTGATCCGACCGGATGTGGCCCACAACTCGCCTTCGTCCTTGTTGGGTTTCAGCCATTCCCAGTAATCCGAGAACAGGCCCCACGGCGATTTCTGGATGTTGCACTTGCCGGTCTGGCTGTTGAAGTGCGTCAGCTTCTTGTTGAATACATCCGCACCAGCCGCACCGGTATCAGGCAGCGTGCGGGTTGTGTCATGCAGACGCTTGGTTTCAATCAGCGTGACACCGTCGGCATCCAGCATGACCGGGCATTGCACGCCATCGGTGCCGAACTCACGGACCTTCTGGTGCAGACCTTTGCCCTCTTTCTTGGCCAGACGGTAGACCGCGTGGAAGTCCTTGCGCGACCCGCGCGTAAAGCGCACGGCCTCTTCGGCAACCTCGTTCGAGTTCTGCCAGTCGAACCCGTCAAAGCCCATCCGCTGTGCCAGTTGCGCAATGATCCACCAGTCGGGCTTGGCCGCACCGGGCGCATCATAGAACTTCTGATAAAGGCGCAGGCGGCGTTCGCCATTGGCGCGCAGAAAGTCCTCTTCGCCCCAGGTCGCTGCAGGGAACACGATGTCGGCATAGCGGTTGCCGATCGGATCCTGCAGATAGATGTCCTGGTTGATCACCACCATGCCACCGCTGTCGGCGCGGGCCTTCAGCGTGTCGATCATTTCTTGCTTGTCGAAAGACGCAATCTGATGCGGGTTGCGGACGGTCAGTTCCTCGAACTTGTCAGCCAACTGTTGCGAACCACACATCGCCTGAATCCATGTGGTGCCGATCACATGGGCCATACGGGTATGACCTGCGATCAGATACCGGTCGGTATCCATGGCGCGGCGACGGCGACCGGGCAGCTTCTCGGGCGATTTGTTGCGCGGGTATTTCCCGCCCTTCACGCCGCCCCGCTGATGCCCACCGGCCCGGCCAATTACCTGACCCGGACGACCGCCACAGCCACAGATGATGCCCAGCGCGGAGATCGCCTGTGTGTTGCCGGTGTTGTTCGACCAGTAGAACCCTTTCTCGATCATGACCGAGGTTTTGGGCCGGGTGCCATCCGCCTTGGGTTTGGCCAGCCATTCGGCGGCAGTATAGATTTTCTGCTCGTCGATTTCGGCCTTAGCAGCAGCGGTTTCAGGCGCGAATTCGTCCTGCGACAGCAGCCACTCTTTCCAATCCTCGAAGCCTTGGGTCTGGAACTTGCCCCAGGTCGTACGCCACTGCCATGGCGTGTTGCGCGTACCCTGACCGAAGCCCGACGAGCTTTCCCACTTGTTGTTGACCCATTTCTTGATCCAGTCGCTGTCTTCCCAGCCATTTTCCACGATGACGCGGGCGATGGCGTTGACGACCAGAAGGTCGGTGCCGGGCAGAACGTCGATATGCAGGCCACCCATCTTTTCAGCATGGGCCACACCGGCAGACCGGCGCGGGATCAGATAGATCTCTTTCTGACCGTTCTGCATCCCCTTCATCATCCACTGGGTATAGAGGATAGTCTTGGTCTCATACGGGTCGGTGCCGCAGACCAGAAGGGTTTCCGCATCGCGCCAGTCCTCATACGACGGGCCGAAATTGTCGAAACCCGCATCCCGGAAACCGGGGGTCGAGGTGACATCGGACGGCGTGTCGTGGAAGGTAAAGTTCGCGGTGTTGATATGGCGCAGCGCGTATTTCGAGATCGCATAGGTGTTCTCGATATACTGATAGCTGAAGGTTTTTACGCCATAGGCATTGGTACCGTGCTTGGCGATCACGTGGTTGCCCACCTCAGCCGCAACATCCAGCGCCAGATCCCACGGAACCGGCATCAGCGTGCCATAGATTCGCATCAGCGGCGTCTTCAGACGGTCACGAGTGGGCGTCTGCGGGTTGTAGCATTTCTGCGCGATACACCCGCCCCGCAGAGAGCTGTCGCCGTCGGTGTTGACGTATTGCGTGTCCTTGTCGGGGATGATCACAACGTGGTGCGGCTGACCTTTGTGCAGGACGATATTGTGTTGGTTCGGCGCGACCCAGGCACCCAGCGGTGCAACAGGGAAATCCTCGCCAAACGCGTTTTCGTCCGCGGTGGGGCCGCCGGGTTTGGCCGTCACGGGCCAGCGATAGACTTTGTAACCACAAGCCACGATGCAGTAGTCGCAGGCGGTCGAGATGACCTCGGCCCCTTTGGGCGGCAGCGGAACGTTGGTTTCGGGTACGTAATACGGGGTTGCCATGATTCCGCTTCCCTTATGCAATGAGGTTGTCGTAACGGCCGTAGATCAGGCCGAACATGCCAACGGCGTAGATATCGTCACCATCCAGTTCCAAAAGGACCTGTGGCAACGATTGGTAGGCCTGCCCCGAGACGAGGATGCCGTGCCGTGTCACGTCATAGGTGGACAGGTGCAACGGGCACGGGCCCAGCACCTTATGTTCAGGCTTGTAGCTGTCATACATCGACCCGCCCTGGTGGGTGCAGGTGAGGTTGAAGGCCACAACATCCTTTTGCGGACCAATGCCGCCGCCGCTTTCCACGCCGGTTTTCACAAGGATCGAGTCCGAATAGTCGCCCTCGTCCGGGTAGTAGAACTCGACCGGCACATCCTGTTCCAGTTCGGACAGTTTGCCGATCAGCTTGCGCGGATAGGTCGATACCAAAGCGGGCACCTGTTCCGCCTGGCCATGGCGGGTGGGCATGGTCACCATCACGGCAAAGGTGGTGGCACCCGAGGCGAACAGGAACTGGCGGCGGTTCACGGTGCAGGCCTTTTTGGCCTCGCCCGAACAGCTGCATCCGGTTGCGTTATGATCTTTCATGACGCTTACTCCTCTGCTGCCGCGGGAAGCGGCTGGTAATCCGGCAGATCAGGTTCTTCGACCAGAATCTCGTCACCGGACAGGGATTTCAGGAAGGCCACCAGATCCGCTTTTTCCTGATCATTCAGGCCAAGGGGTTGGATCAGCGGAGATTTATTGGCCGAGAACTCATTCTCGCCGCCGCCCTGGTTGTAGAACTCGACCACATCCACAAGCGTCTCCAACATGCCGTTGTGCATGTAGGGTTCGGTATAAAGGGTGTAGCGCAGGCTTGGCGTGCGGAACTTCCCCTTGTCGGCCTTTTCCTTGGTACGGAAATAGAAGCCGGGGTCGTCCTTGGTGTGGCGGTACATTTCTTCGGTCGAGCCTTTGGCGTAAAGCTCATACCGGAAGGTCACTTGCGCCAGACCATCGTCCTGCCAACCGTCATAGGCGGGCACACCGGTGTTGTAGTATTTTTCATCCGACAGCAACGCACCGTTATGGCATTCGGAACATTGCGCCTTGCCGGTAAACAGTTCCAGCCCGCGTTTCTGTTCGTCGGTTAGCGCCGCATCATCCCCGCGCAGATAGTTGTCGAAGGGCGTGTCGGTCTGAACGATGGTCCGTTCAAACGCTGCGATGGCGCGCCATGCGTTGCTGATGCGCGGCCATTGATCGCCGAAGACATCGTTAAAGCGTTCGACATATTCGGGGACAAAGGCCAGACGGGCCTCCATCATGTCGGCCTCGCCGTTGCCGGCGACCGCACCGCCTGCGGCGGATTTGGCCTGGCTCTCAAGGCTTTTCGAGGAACCTGCCCAGAACAGCTTGCCGTAATAGGCCGAGTTCACGATGGTCTGGCTGTTGCGCCAGTGGGTCGTGCCCGGATAGCCGAACGAGATCGGTGCCTCGACGTCCCAGCCGACATCTGGCATGTGACAGGCCGAACAGGGCGTCGACGGATTCCCGCCAAGACGGGCATCAAAGAACAGCATCTTGCCCAGTTCGATCTTGGCGTCGGTTTGCGGGTTGTCCAGCGGGATCGGCGGCTCACCCAGTGCCACCAATGGCGCATCGGGGTCGGGGTCTGCCCCGCCGATACCGGCCTCAATCTCCATGCTGGTTTCTGCAAAGGCTTGCGAACCAAGGGCGGCAACCAGAGCAGCGGTGGCGATTGTACCTGAAAGGTAAGACTTAAGGTCTTTCATGGGTCCACTCCTCAGTTTGTCGCGTCTTGCCAGTTTTCGATCGGCGCATAGTCCGTATCGATATCCTCGGCGACGAAGTCGGGGCCGGTCAGCGGGTCGCCGGACAATGTCTTCAGGAAGGCCACCAGCTGCGCTTGCTCGGTCTCGTTCAGGTTCAGCGGCTTGATGCGCGGATCCTTGTTTTCATCGTCGCCGCCACCGGCGTTGTAGAAGGCCACCACGTCTTCGAGCGTCGCAATCGAGCCGTTATGCATATATGGCGCGGTATAGGTCAGCTCACGCAGCGTGGGGGTCATGAACGTGCCGAAGGTATCGGCGGTGTGAGTGCGGATATACGCACCGGGGTCGGCGCGCAGGTTCATGTAATTCTCGACGCCGAGGAACTTCATCATGGTCACAAAGGTGATGTGACGTTCCGGGGTCGCCCAGATATCGGGGTTGTCGCCCACGCCGATATTGTGCGGCAGATCATCCGTGAACCGCTCGCCCGAGTGGCAGGAATTGCAGCCGCTGGCATTGAACAGCTCATAACCCGCCTTGGCTTCTTCCGACATCTCGCCTGTATCGAACGGCGCGCCGCGCGAAATCAGCGTTTTCAGATATTCCGGGATGGCGTTACGGACCCCGCCGTTCGACGGCTCGCCAAATCCGGCGGCTTCGAACATCTCGACATAAACCGGATCTTGCTTGATGCGTTCCTGCATCAAACGCATATCCATGTTCATCGAATATGTCTCGGTGATGCTTTCGCGGGTCGCGTCGTTGAGGTTGGTGCCAATGCGCCCGTCATGGAACCACGCGGCGCGCTTGGCGCTGTTAATCAGCGTCGGCACGTTGCGGAAATGCAGGCTGCCTGCATAGGCATCCGATAGGGCCTGCCCGTCGGTAAAGCCGTTTTCCGGCTGGTGGCAGCTGGCGCAGGACAGTTCGGTGTCGCCAGACAGGCGCGGGTCAAAAAACAAACGTTTGCCAAGTGCCGCCTTGGCTTGGTCGAACTCAATGGCTTCTACCGGGCCCGGCTGTTCCGCCTGGGCATGGTGAACCGGGAACGCAACACCCACCGACAGCAATGAAACTGTCGACAGTGCCGAGAACCACGTTCTGGCTTTGGTCATCATTTAAAAAGCCCTCATTATCCGCAAATCTGATCGCTCCGGTTAACCGGAGATCGACGAGGCGAATATTAAAGGGTCATGTATCGCGATGCCTTGATCGAGATTAAATCCGCAGAGAATTGGCGACGTAATCGTCGCTTATCTGAACCAAGGCCGCGACTGTCAGACGTCGATATCCAGAGCAAGCGCATGGATACGGGGGACTATATCCCCCAATGCCGTATGTACTGCGCGATGGCGGGCAACGCGGGATTGCCCCTCGAAAGCCGCAGAACGAATAAGGACGTTGAAATGACTCTCACCGCCCTCCTGATATCCAGCGTGACCACGATGGCTCTCGCTGTCGTCAACCACCTCCAGCTCACGCGGGTTAAATGCTGCCTGCAATCGTTCACGGATTTCGTCGGTCACGCTCATTTTTATGCTCAACGGCAAATAAATTGCCGTCCCCCTCTTCTACTTTCGGCTGCTTAGATTAAACTGCTGCCTCCGAGTCGAAAAGATGCCTTCGTGAGGTTGTGCAGATGGTAAAGTCAGATCCCTTCGGATTCGATATGTCCGTGTCGAGCGCTAAGAAAAAGAAGCCGCGCGGCCGTCGGGGTATGTCAGGTGCGTCCGAAACTTCGGTGCGAATCTGTGATCATGAGGGCTGTGAAGAACCCGGTAAGTTTCGCGCGCCCAAAGCTCCGGACGTGCTGGATGATTTTTTCTGGTTCTGCCAGCAACATGTGCGCGAATATAACCAGAAATGGAATTTCTTCGACGGCACCACCGAGGCCGAACTGAACGCGCAGCGTTCGAAGGACAAAGTGTGGGAGCGTGAGACCAAACCGATGGGCGACCCTGAGGCCCGTGCCTGGGCACGTCTGGGGATCGAGGACCCGCATCAGGTTCTAGGCGAAAACGCCACCAAAAATCCCGGCCGCGCCAATTCCGGCGGTCGACGCCTGCCGCCGACCGAGCGCCGCGCGATTGAGATCCTCGAAGCGCAAGATAGCTGGTCGAAGGCAGAGATTCGCAAAGCCTACAAGAAGCTGATCAAGGTGCTGCACCCGGATATGAACGGTGGTGACCGATCTCAGGAAGAGCAGTTGCAAGAGGTCGTCTGGGCCTGGGATCAGATCAAGGACAGCCGCAGCTTCAAGTAGTATCCAACGGATACGGGTCAGCAGCGTTCCGTCTCACGAATAGTGCTTGTTGCGGGACATCTTTCCGATTCCCGGGTTCATACTGTTCGTGGGATCGATCGACTTGTAGAAAGCTGCCAGATCGGGTTTGGCTGCATAGAGATGGCCAACATTATGTTCCGCCGGGTATTCAGCGCCGCGTTTGTCCAGCAACTTTAGCATTGCGGCCTTCAACGCGTTCGGGTCTGCGCCTTTCTTGACGATGTAATCCTGATGCAGAACATGACACATGAAGTGGCCATAGTAGAGCTTGCCGACCAGTTGATCCGCGATCTCAGCTGGCAAGTCTTCGAACCAGTCGACGTCATTGCGGCGCAGCGCGATATCTAGGGCGATGATATCTTCCACTTCGGCTGCATGAACCTTCATATAACGAATGGCTGCACCTGCGGCAGCAAAACGATGTAACCCAGCGATCTTTGCCTCACGCAGGTCGCATTCAAAGAAATCCAGCTTGTCTTCGGCAGTCATGTCATTGAGTAGATCGCGCGCTTCATCGATACCGCCATCGCGCATTTTGAGTATCAGGTGATGCGGATACCGATCCCGATAGGCCCGCATCCGGCGCGGCAGGATATCGGGCCAAAGTCGCATCGCGAACTGCATGAAACGATCGGTAAAATTGCCGAGAACCGGAATGCCTTCCAAACGCGCGTCCACCGCGCCCTTCAGCGCAAAGAAAGTGGGCAAACGGTCGGTTCCCAACTTGTCAATCATCACCATGGTGTCCTTGCCATAGCGGTCAGAGATATCGAATACCTCCTCATGCATGTATTCAGCGCTGACCGGCAGGGTTTTGAAGTCGGACAGGATGCGACGGCGCAATTCCGTGAATACCTCGGTGTCATGCGCCCCGACGTAGAATGTACGTTCTGCTTCGTTCTTGGCATATGTATCCAGCCGAACCGCAAAAACCGCCAGTTTACCCGCGCAGCCCGCTGCTTCGTATAGACGCGACTTATCAGCGTTAAAGCGTGCTGGCGTTTCAGCATCTACATTACGCACCCGACGGGCGTAATCGGTGTCAGAGGCTTTGCGATTGTCGGTCTCGATATCAGTTGCTGAGAAATCACCGTTCTGCAGCCGGGTCAGGATTTCTTCGGGTGTATCACCCAACTGCATGCCCAGATGATTGACCAACTCAAGCTCGCCGTCCTGAGTGATCCGCGCGTACAGTGACAGCTCGGTATAGGAGGGGCCGCGCTCGACCAGCGAACCGCCCGAGTTGTTGCACACCCCGCCAACGACTGAGGCACCGATGCACGAAGATCCGATCACCGAATGCGGCTGGCGGCCAATCGGGTCCAGCAGCTTTTCCAGCGCAAACAGTGTGCTGCCCGGAAAGCTGATGACCTGCTTGCCATCATTGATCAGATGCAGATCGTCCATCCGCCGCGTGTTGATCAACACTACATCACGATCGTAGCTGCCCTTGGGCGTAGACCCTTCGGTCAGGCCGGTATTGGCGGCTTGCATGATGACAATTTTGTCAGCGGCAACACAGGCCTGCAGCACCTGCCATTGTTCCAGCAGCGTAGCGGGCTGAACCACCGCGAGCGCGTCCCCTTCACCCGATCTGAACCCCCGGCGAAAGCGGCGGGTGCTGCGCGACGAAGTCAAAACGCGCCGCCGCCCACAAATGGCCTGAAGACGCTTGATCAGATCGGCATCGTTCATCCCGCTACCCTCCGTTAATACGCGACCGAGGGCAACCACGTGGCCAGTTGCGGCCACAAGAAGACAAAGAACAGGCCGGTCAGCTGCAGGATCACGAATGGGATAATCCCTTTGTAGATGTCAGTCAGCTTGATCTCGGGCGGGCAGACCCCTTTCAGATAGAAAAGCGCAAATCCAACCGGAGGTGTCAGGAAAGAGGTCTGCAACGTCACCGCCACAAGGATTACGAACCACACCAGCGCAGGTTCATCGATGACACCGAAGCCGTCGATATCCAGGCCCAGCCCGTTCACGATGGGTCGCATCAAGGGCAGAACGATGAGCGTGATCTCAATCCAGTCCAGCACGAAGCCCAGCAGGAAGACGATGAACAGGATCATGAAGACAGTGCCATTTGGGCCGAGCCCGGTACCGTGGATCATATCCTCGATCAGCGCGTCGCCGCCCAGTTCGCGCAAGACATAGGAGAACACCGTCGCACCAAGGAAGATCGCGAAAATATAGGCGGTGGTGTTGAACGTTGCTTTCAGCACATTCACCAGCTTGGCCAGCGTCAGCTTGCGATATCCCAGCGCCAGCAGAGTGGCTCCCAACGCGCCCACGCCCGAGGCTTCGGTCGGTGTGGTCAAACCCGCGAAGATCGAGCCCAGCACGGCGAGGATCAGGGCCAGCGTCGGCAAGACTGCAATCAGCACGTCCTTGACTGCGTTCCAGTCAGGACGGGTTGCGCCTTCGGGTACTGGGGCCACGTCGCGTTTGATCAGGGCGATGACAAAAATATAGGTCAGGTAGAGCGCGCCAATGATCACGCCGGGGAACACTGCAGCCATAAATAGGTCGCCGACCGATAGCGCCATCTGGTCCGCCATGATGACAAGCATGATCGACGGCGGGATGAGGATGCCCAGCGTGCCTGAAGCGCTGACCACACCGGCGGCCAATGAGGGGCTGTATTTCTGCTCCATCATCGACGGCAGCGAAAGCACGCCCAGCAGCACCACCGAGGCTCCGATAATGCCAGTTGAGGCGGCCAGGATGATACCGATCATTGTCACCGTGATCGCCAGCCCGCCGCGCACCGTACCAAACAGGCGCTGCATCGAGGTCATCAGACGCTCGGCCACACCGGATTCGTCCAGCATCAGGCCCATGAAGATGAACATCGGCAAGGCCACCAGAACCGCATTTGACATGGTGGCATAGACCCGGTTCACCACCGCGCCCAGCGTCAGATAGTCCAAACCGGTCAGAGTTTCCTCAAGCCCGGTCCAATTCATCATGCCGTTGTCGAACAGATAAGCGAGCCCGCAATATGCGACCCCGACCCCGGCCAGCGTCCATGCCACCGGGAAGCCGGTGAAAAGCAGCGCGATGAAGGTCAGGAACATCGCGATGACCAGTTTTTCCTCAGTCGTTTCCACCAGGAAGGTCAGCGCGGTCGCCACCACAGCAAAGCCCAACAGCGCCCAGACGATCAGACGCAGGCCCTTGCCTTGCCGTTCCTCGTCGAGATTGACGATCAGGGCGTGCACGTCGTGGATCAGGCGGGCCCCAGCTGCCAAAGCCAGCAGAATGAAACTAGCCGGGATGACACCTTTCAAAGCCCAACGCGCAGGTAGACCAGTAGGGCTGTCCGAGGATTCATTGACGCGCCAGCTTTCGTAAAAATAGTCATACCCCTGATCGATCATCAAATAGATGAACGGCACCAATAGGGTGAAGATTCCGATGATCTCGATAATCCGCCGCGCGCGCTGGCTGAGCTGCATGTGCAGCAGGTCCACCCGCACATGGCTGTCGGTGACCAGCGCATAAGAAATGCCGATCATCGTCACCAACCCATAGAAATGCCACTGAATCTCATCCAGCTTGGGATAGTTCTGGTTCAGCAGATAGCGCATCGCCACTTGCGAAACGATGGCCGCAACCAGCAGCAAGTTGGCCCACATGACCACATGACCCACCGCCTTGACGCCGTTGTCGATGGCAACGGCCAGTTTCTGGCGATCGGGCTCCCCATGCTCAAGGATGCTTTCATAGACTTCAATCGGGTCGTCCTGATGACGCTGTGTCTCGGCCATGGTCTCCTCCTCAAGAGTTTGGCGGTGGGGACGTGAATGCGCCCGGAATGTTTGGGAAAATGAAGAAAATCAGAGTTGTACGAGGGCGGCGGAAGGAAGCCGCCCCCGGATAATCGCAAGTGGCAAATTTACTTGCGGGGGAGGAATGCGTTCTCTTTCCAGACCGCATAACCGTCACGGAATTCGTTCATGTCGGCCAGAACCTTGGCAAAGAATTCGTCATTGGCGGCCTGTTCTGCGGCAACCTCTTCCCAGGTCGCGCGGAAGGTCGACAGCATCTCGTCGTTCCACTGCTTGATCTGAACACCATTGTTTTCAACGTTGTCCAGCAGCGCAGCGTGTTGGATCGCCTCACCTTCGGCAAAGCTGTCAGCCATCGAAGCCTTACAGGCATTTTCGATGATCGCTTTGTGCTGATCGCTGGCTTCGTTCCAGACGTCCTTGTTGATCATCAGTTCAAACACCGTCGCTTGCTGGTGCCAGCCGGGGAAGTAGTTGTACTTGACCAACTTGTGGAAGCCGAGACGCGCGTCGATCGCAGGCATCGAGAATTCGGTCGCATCAATTGCGCCTTTTTCCAGTGCCGGGAAGATTTCGCCGCCGGGCAGCAGTGACGTCGCCACACCCAGCTTCTGCATCACTTCACCGCCCAGACCGAAAAAGCGCATCTTCAGGCCGTTCAGGTCTTCGGGGCTGTTGATCTCATTCGCGAACCAGCCCGAGGTTTCGGGGGCGATGATTGCGCAGGGAATGACATGGACGTTGAAACCGGCCTGATCATACATCTCCTGATACAAGCTCATGCCGTTGCCATAGTAGAGCCACGCCATGTATTCGCCCGCCTCAGGGCCAAACGGAACGGCCGAGAACAACGGTGCAGCCGGGATCTTACCCGCCCAGTAGCCGGCAGTGGTATAGCCCGAATTGATCTTGCCTGAAGACACCGCATCCAGAATTTCAAACGGCGGGACCAGCTTGCCCGGTTCGTAAACCTTCATCTTCAGCGTGCCGCCGGACATCAGGTCCAGCTGTTCGGCCACGCGCGGGATCGGCGAGCCGAGGCCCGGTAGAGCGGTTGAAAACGCGATTGGGGTCTTCAGCAGCATCTTATCCGCCGCATGGGCAACCGGGGCTGCCAGCAGCGAGGCCGCAACGGCAAGCGATGTCAGGGTGGTCTTCATGGGTTCTCCTCCAAGGTAAAGATCAGCCGGTGGTCTGGCTGTCACTCTCGCCGCGAGCACGGCTTAAGTGGTAAATATTGTTTACCTTGTAATTCAGTCAACAATTTTATTTACCAATTTGGCTACACCGCGGTGGTGTGGCTCTTAACCAAGATTGACCTTTCATAACATAGAATTTTCGAATAATTTTGCGATACTCAATAAAAACAAATGCTTATACGCGCAGCGAGCATCCGTATTTTTGGGTAGTTTTTCTTGCAATGTCGAAAGCTAGTGGTAAATATTATAAACAACTTCGACGATCTTTAATCTAACTACCGGACAGGAATTATGAGCACGAACAGCCTCTTTGATCCCGTTGGTCACGAATCAATTGCCGATGCTGTCGTTGCACAAATCGAGACAATGATTGTTGATGGAATCCTGAAAGAGGGTCGCAAAATCCCGTCTGAACGGGAGCTTGCGGAAGCCCTAGGCGTTTCACGCCCCAAGCTGCGCGAAGCACTCCAAATCCTCGAAAATCGCGGCTTGGTGACCGTGCGACATGGCGAGGGCACCTTTATCGCCCCACTGACCGGTCGTGCCATGTCGCCCGCCCTTCTGTCTCTCTATGCCCGACACGGCAGTGCTTTCTACGATTATCTTGAATACCGGCGCGAGCAAGAGGCCTTTGCCAGCCGCCTCGCCGCACAGCGCGCTACACAATCCGACAAGGAACGGATTGCTGAAATCATCGATGAAATGCAGCGAGCCTGGAAGAATGATGATCAGGATGCCAGTGAAGAGGCTGATTTTCGACTGCACGCCGCCGTTGTCGATGCGAGCCAAAACACGACCCTTATCCACATGATGGCATCCATCTATGACCTCACGCGCCAAGGCGTGTTCTACAACCGCCGCTTCCTGCGCTCGATGGACGGCACGGGTGAAGCACTGCTTGATCAGCACAAGGCAATCGCGCAGGCCATCATCGACGGCGACCCGGACCGCGCAGAAACCGCTGCACGCACGCATATGGATTTCGTCGAGGATTCATTTCGCGTTGGACAAGAACAACAAGCTCGCGAGATCCGCGCAGCAAAACGGCGGCAGTTTTCGGATTGAGGTCAAAAACAGAGGCGTATTTTTTGTTCTAAGGAAAAGTCTCCCGCACGACGTACTAAGTCTTGGCTTTGCCTTTCTCGACCGGTTCTCGCCTCAGGCACTTTTCCAAGTCTACTTCCAATGCACTGAGGTTTATGTCTCCAGCTCGCAGAGCGTCCACCTCATTGGCTCCTTGCCTCGTCAAACCAAGGTTTTTGAGCAACGTGTTCCAGTCCGGTACGTCCCGTTTCAATCCCGCGCGCAGCAAAACCTCAATTTTTCGAATGTACCAAAGGGTCAGAGAAGACACACGAATGTCTGGTGGAGTGTCCACAGGTACATGGGCGGCAATCGCAGCGCTTGCGCACGCCATTGACTCGGATGCCACGTAGAAAGCCTGCGCCGCGCTGTTAGGGTTTACGTATTTAACGCCTTCATTGATCAAAGCTCCACCGGCCAAGACCAAGGCCAGGTCTTTCCCTGAGATCGAGGCCGCACTTCCAAGCGCGGCACCGCCTGCTACAGTGATCAGTGCCGCCGCTGTCAGGTCCCGATTGCGCGCTGCTTCGTCGCCCAGCCTTTTGTAGGCATCTGAAAGTTGCAGCGCATAATACGACGTACGAATAGGACCGCGTTCAAGCAACAGGCTTGTGGACTGAAATGTTTTTGGTGCCGTTTCAAACGCACCCCCGATCCCTACAGCGTGCTGGATAACGTCTCCCGATGTATTCGACAGCACGGTTTGCTCGGCATTAAAGGCCCTGTTCTCGTAGGCACAACCGGTGATCAAAGTCAGCGGCACCAAGGCCGGAATCAGGCGATTGAAAACGGATTTCATCAAATTTCCCCATGAAAACGCGCAATTGAATAAGTGAAACTATACAATCACAGGGTGTTTCAGGCAAATTCGGCCGCACATGTCATCGCCAACTCACAATGCCACAACCCGTTTCAAACACCCGGCGCGACGCGCATGGATGGATTATAAATCCCGAATCCAGAATTGAAGCGGCTTTTGGGTTTCGCAATCGTCGCCTCGATCCTTCCACGAGAATTGCGCCACGACGCCAGGAAGTGGCGCATATCCCCGCGCGCGCCAGAAGGCATCCAACGGGCGGTAATGATCTGGTCGCATGGGGTGGTCGTCAGGGCGTACTACACTGCAGAAGGCGCTTTTGGTGAATCCCATCGCATGGGCGTGGGCTTCACGCAGATCAAAGAACGTATGGCCTGCGCCCTGCCCGCGATACCCCGGCAGCAGAACCGATTCTGCGCAATAGAAGATATCGCCCAGCGATAGGCCCGAGCCTTCGAACGCGGCCGCGAAATCGTCGGCGTGATCCGTCAAGGGCGCACCCGTCGAAGCACCCACCAAAGTTTCACCGTCGAACGCTCCGACAACGATGGCCCTGGCGCTATCGACGTAAGACTGCAGGTATTTCCGCTCATACTTCAGATCGCCATCATAGAGATATGGCCAGGCGTGAAATACGTCGATCCGCAGGCGCGCGACTTCATCCAACGCGTCGACCAATGTCGATCCGGTCATTGCGCGGACCTGCGAAATCTCAGCCATTCGAGACCTGTTTGGTCCAGTCCGCAAGGTTGTAGAACGTGGTCACGCGGGTGATCTTCCCGTCGTTAAGGTCAAAAAACGAACCCGCAGGCAAGCGGTAGGTCTGCCCATACGCTTCTGGCAGACCTTCATCAGTTTCCAGATAGGTTCCGTTGACGATGAACTCAGCCGCAGCACGGGTACCGCCTTCGGCCTCGAAGATCACGATATCCGTCAGGTTCTCGCGGTAACAGCGGTTCATATGCGCGCAGAAGGCGGCAAATTTCTCTTTGCCGACGCGAATCTGACCTTCGTTGACATGATGGGCCACGTCATCCGACAGGCAGGCCAGCATGCCATCTACATCACCGGCATTGAAAGCATCAAAATAAGTTTTCACGGTCGGGTTCATGGTCACTCCGTCGGTTCGCCCCAGCGGTCTTTCAGATGCGCGATGATCTGATCTCGGGTTTGTCGATAATGACGTAGCTTGTCCTCGCGGGTTTCACCTAGTCCGGTAGGGTCCATAATTGGCCAATAATCGACATCGAGGTGAAAAAACCGCGTCAGTTCCAGCGCCTTTCGCTGACTGGCGGGTGACAGGGCCACGATCAGATCAAATGAACTGAGGTCATCGCCCCATTGCTCCATTTCGTCAAAAGAACGCGAGCGGTGACGGGACAGCTCAACGCCAATCTCCTGACAGGCTGCGATGCAGAACCCATCGATCTCAAGATCGTTATGCACGCCAGCAGATTGCACATAGGTGCCGGTGCCGTAAAACTTCTTCATGATGCCTTCGGCCATGGGTGACCGAACCGAATTGTGGTCGCAACAGAACAGAATGGACTGCGGCAGAGGCGTCACCCGTTAGCCTCCAAAATGAAGGACGCAGATGAGCGTAAAAAGGCGGCGGGCAGTATCAGTATCAACCTCAGCTTTGCCTTCCAGCCTTTCCTGTAACACGCGGCTGCCTTCGTTGTGGATGCCGCGCCGAGCCATATCGATCGTTTCGATCTGGCTGGGCGGCAGTGTTTTCACCGCATCGAAATAGCTCTCGCAGATCTGAAAATAGTCTTTTACGACCTGCCGGAATGGACCAAGCGACAGATGAAACTCAGCCGCCTTCTCGCTGGCTTCGGTGGCGATATCGAAAACCAGTCGCTTATCACGGATTGATAGCTGCACATGGTAGGGCCCGTCGGGGATCATCCGATCGTCGCGTGCTGGCAGCGTGAACGAGTTGTCTTCAAGCAAATCATATATGGCGACCTTCCGCTCCTGCTCGATCTCCGGTGTCGGCGGGGGCAGATTTCGGTCGTCCAGTTCGATATGCGAAATACGGGTCATCTTAACGGTCACAATCCTTGCGTCTGCACAGACCTATAACAACGATTTTCATTGAGCAACGTACAGAAGCGCCATGAGCGCCAAGTCATTGCGTCACTTCAGCCATTCAGCCGGTTAAGGCGCGCCGAAACGGACAGGCCATGCGCTTCGAGGCTTTCGGATTGCGCAAGCGTTTCAGCCGCCGGGCCGATGGCGCGCAAAGCTTCGGGTGTCATCTGGCTGAGCGTTGTGCGTTTGAGAAAATCCATCACGCTAAGGCCAGACGAAAAGCGCGCCGAACGCGCTGTGGGCAGCACGTGATTGGGGCCGCCGACATAATCGCCAATGGCTTCGGGCGTGTACTGGCCAAGGAAAATGGCACCGGCATGGATCGTTTGCTGGCTTAACGCCACCGGGTCGGCCACGCAGAGTTCCAGATGTTCGGGCGCGATGCGGTTGGACAACGCGGCAGCCTCGTCCAGATCGCGCGCAGTGATTACGGCACCAAAGTCGCGCCAGCTGGCCCGGGCGATGGCGCGGCGTTGCAGGGTCTCAAGACGTTTTTCCACCGCTTGCGTCACGGCTTGACCAAATTCTGCGTCATCCGTGATCAAAATGGACTGGGCGCTTTCGTCATGCTCGGCCTGGCTGAGCAGGTCCAGCGCGATCCAGTCGGGGTCATTATCCTTGTCGGCGATTACCAGAATCTCCGAGGGGCCCGCGATCATATCGATGCCGACTTTGCCAAAAACCCGACGTTTGGCAGCGGCGACAAAAGCATTGCCCGGCCCGGTGATCTTGTCCACCGGCGCAATCGTATCGGTGCCATAGGCCAAAGCGGCCACAGCTTGCGCGCCGCCGATGCGATAAATCTCATCCACGCCCGACAGTTGTGCCGCCAGCAGGACCAGCGGGTTTGCCTGACCCTCAGGTGTGGGGACGACTATGGCCAACCGGTCTACGCCCGCCACCTTCGCAGGTATTGCGTTCATAAGAACCGACGACGGGTATGAAGCCAATCCGCCCGGCACATAAAGCCCCGCAGCCGACACCGCCGACCAGCGCCAGCCGAGTGTTGCGCCTGCCTCATCGGTCCACTGATGATCCTCGGGCATCTGCTTTTCGTGATATGCACGAATGCGTTCTGCTGCCAGTTCCAACGCGGCGCGGTCCTGGGGCGTGACCTGCGCGACGGCCTCGGCAATCTCATTGGATGAAAAGGCCATGGTCTCGGGCGTCAGCTCCAGCCGGTCGAATTTCGCGGTAAGTTCGATCACCGAAGCATCACCACGGGTCCGCACATCATCGATGATCTGCGCCACAACCGCATCCACGTCGGGGCTGTCCTCGCGCTTGGCGGACAACAGCGCCTGAAATGCAGGTTCGAAATCGGCGGAGGTCGTATCGAGGAAAACGGGCATGTGAGAGACTCCGGAAGCGTTTCAACGGGTCTTATCGCCCGGGCCGGGTGGCCTCAACCCTTAGGCCACTGGTTGCAGCGATTTGCGCATCGGGAATTGGGGGATGCCGTGCCATTCCGTCGGGTCGCCGACATCATGCCAGCCGTGCGCCAGATAGAACGAATGTGCCGTTTTGGTCGCGTGCAGATGCGCCTCAGAGGCGCCACGTGCTTGCAGTTCCTCTTCCAACCGGTGCAGCAGCGCTGCTCCGAGCCCGCGCCCTGCGTGATCGGGATCGACATAGAGCAGAGATATCTCACCCTCGCCACTTATACCGCCCACGGCAGTAACCACTCCCACTTGCGTAGCGACCCAAAGGATTGCTCCACTATCGATCCAGTTTCGGACCGAAGCCGGATCCTTATTGGCAGACCAGCGGGAAAGGTTTCCGGGATTATCCAGATGATCCGCCCGACAGAGGTCACGGATCGATCGGATCAGAACACGGCTGATGTCGAATACATCAAACACGGTTGCCCGCCGCACCGCGATGCCGCGTGGCGGATTCGGGAAGGCCTGAGCGATGCCACGTTTATTCTTCACTCGGGGTGATGGGGCGCTTGTCCAGAAGGCGCCTTGTAGGGACGCGTCACATCCTTGAGCGTTGCATCGATGGCCTCAACCGACAGGCGGATCGCGCCGTCGCCTGCCAAGGTCAACAGGATTTGCCCCGCACCATCCTCGCTTGGCTCGAATTCGACCGAGAGCAGAGACAGGATCATGTCCTTGTCGCTGCGGTCGATGCCCTGACTGGCTACCGACAGAACCGAGCCGAACATCAAAACGGCCTGCACCCGCTCGTAGGCGCGACCGCGCCGGGCAGCGGCATCCTTGTCTTCCCAGCGAAAGCGATTGAGCAACAGCGCAAAGCGGCGCTGGCCGGGTTGCCATGTCATCTCGGTCACCGGGAAAACCGCATCCTGCGTCAGGGTCGCAATCACCTGGAGGTCATCGGCATCTTCGGCTCCAAGGTTCAGCGGTGCCTCGCGGCCGTCTTTGAAACTCGCGTCTGTCATTGACCTTTAATCCGTTCGATCTTTGCGCCCACGCCTTCCAGCTTGCGCACCACATGTTCATATCCGCGGTCCAAATGATAGACCCGACTGACAACCGTCTCACCTTCCGCCGCCATTCCGGCAAGGATCAGCGAGACCGAGGCCCTCAGGTCTGTCGCCATCACCGGAGCACCTTTCAATCGTTCGACCCCGGTTACGGTGGCCGTGCCGCCATGTACCTCGATATTCGCGCCCATGCGCACCAGTTCGGGCGCATGCATAAAGCGATTCTCGAAAATACGCTCTTCAAGCACGGACACACCCTCGGCAGTGCACATCAGCGCCATCATCTGCGCCTGCAGATCGGTCGGGAAGCCGGGGAAGGGTTCGGTGACCACATCGACCGAGGTCACACGCCCGTTCTTACGAGAAACTTTTAGCCCCTTGTCGGTTTCGGAAACACTGATCCCCGCCGCATCCAGCTTGGCAGCGAAGGATTCGACCAGCGACATGCGCCCGCCCAGCAGCTCAACCTCGCCTCCGCAGATCGCCGGGGCCAGCATATAAGTGCCCAGCTCAATCCGGTCGGTCACCACCTGATGGGTCGCGCCGTGCAGACGATCGACACCCTGAATTTCGATGGTCGAGGTCCCCTCACCTGAAATCTGAGCGCCCATCTTGCGCAAGCATTCGACCAGATCGACAATCTCGGGCTCGCGCGCGGCGTTTTTCAGCACCGTGGTGCCCTTGGCCAGCGTGGCGGCCATGACGATGTTCTCGGTCGCGCCGACCGAGGCAAAGCGCATCTCATGCACAGCGCCTTTCAGCCCGCCCGACGCCTTCGCGTGAAGATAGCCATCTTTAAGCTCGATCTCGGCGCCCAGCGCCTCAAGCCCTTCGACATGCAAATCCATCGGGCGCGCGCCAATCGCACATCCACCAGGTAGCGACACCACGGCCTGCCCCAGCCGCGCCAGCATCGGCCCCAACACCAGGTTCGAAGCGCGCATTTTTCGCACGATGTCATAATCCGCCGTGTGGCTGTTCAGGTCATGGCTGGACATCGCAATGACCTGACCATCCTGCAGCGAAGACACCTCGGCCCCCAGCGACCGCAGCAGCGCCGTCATGGTCTTGATGTCACTCAAACGCGGCGCATTGGTCAACGTCAGCGGTTCTTCGCTGAGCAAGGTCGCGGGCATCAGCGTCAGACATGCATTCTTGGCCCCCGCAATGGGAATCTGCCCGTTCAGCGGGCCATTGCCCGTTACCAGAATCGAATCCATTTGCTCTTATCCCTCGTCCTTGCCGGCTTTGTCCCCGGAGGTGGCTCGCGCCTTGGCCTGAGCCTTGCGTCGCGCCATATTCGCTTTTAGCGCCGCCTTTAGACGGTCTTCGCGCGTTTCCCCGGACTTGCCGTGTTTTTTAGGTGAATTTTTGTCTGCCATTGCCTTTCTCTACAGGAGTAGAAAAAAACCGTCCAGACACCCTTGCGCCGCGTTTCGTTTGAGTCTAATCACCCGCCCACAGCGCTGCTGTAGCTCAGAGGTAGAGCACTCCCTTGGTAAGGGAGAGGTCGAGAGTTCAATTCTCTCCAGCAGCACCATCTTCACGTCCGACATAATGCTTCGAATGGTGCACGATCACGTGGCGTCTCTGCCACTGGAATTTTCATTGAATTGAGTTGAAGTTGACGCGCGCAAAAGCGCCCGACGACAGCGGGCGGTTGCATCACAACCGCCCGTGCCTAGGTTTATTCCGCAGGTGCTGTGGTCTGCTTTTGCCTCAGACCATCGCGATAAAGCGCCTTGGCGAGCGCTATGCACATCAGGCCCATGACCATCGTAAAGGGTAGCGCACCGATGATCATCGCATTTCGCAAGGCGTCCATCGGATTGTTTTCACCCGCAGCGAGGATCAGAGCGCCAATCACCGCTGTCAGGATAAGGCCCCAGACGATCTTGTGCTTGTTACCGATGTTCTGATCTCCGCCAGACATGATGGTGTTCATCACCAGAATGCCCGAGTCCGCCGAGGTGACCAGGAAGGTCATGATCAGGATGACGCACATCACGGTGATGCCGGATAACAGCCCACCGGTGATCATCTCTTGCAAGGTAACAAACAGCTTGGCGGTGTTCGACGCCCCGATGATGGCGCCTTCGGCGGTGCCATTCAGTTCGAGATCGATCGCGGTGCCACCCAGAATGGTCATCCACGCAAAGCAGACCAGCGCAGGGGCAAAGACACAACCGATGATGAACTCACGCACAGAGCGTCCCTTGGAAATGCGCGCCAGGAACAGGCCGACGAACGGCGAAAACGCGATCCACCAGGCCCAGTAGAACGTGGTCCAGCCCGCTTGCCAGCCAAACTGCCGACCCGGATCACCTGCGGCGTAGACCGAAGCCAGAACAGATTCCGGCAGCGCGGCGGCGTCGCCTTCCAGGCCAGATTTGAACCCGTCAAACGATCCCCAAGGATTGGTCGCACCGGCATAAAGCGCATCGGCAAACGGCGCTGCTTCACTCGGCAGGGCAGCATCAAACGCCGCCGCCGATTGCGGATTGAAAGCACCAAAGCTGAGCGAAATGAAGTGCTGGATGTAATCGACAAATGCAGTTGCGTAAGTCGTCATCGCGAACAGGAACGACCCAAAGACAACAAAGACCAACAATAGGATCAGCGACAACACCAGGTTCAGGTTAGACAGGTACTTGACGCCACGACCAACACCAGAGACAGCCGAGATGATCGAGAGGCCCATGATCACAATGAGGCCAGCCAGCAGACCAACAGTGCTGGGGGCTGGTGCGTCACCGGTCAGATCCATCATCCATTCCATACCCGAAATGGCGTATAGGCCGTCGATGAACTGCGAAACCCCGTACCCGATGGTAACTGAAACACCCAAAATGGTTGCCACCACGCCCAGTACATCCACGACGTGGCCCAGGAAGCCGTTCATCAGCTTGCCGAACAGAGGTGTCAGCGCGGTGCGAATAGTCAGGGGCATGTTGCGCGTATAGGCGTAATAGGCCAGCGACAGACCGGTCACCACATAGATCGCCCAGGCGTGAAACCCGTAATGCAGGAAAGTGTAGCGATATCCCGACTGCAATGCGTCTTCGCTATTGCCGACGACATCGCCCGCGATGACAACCGGGTTCGATCCCCACAGCCCTAAAGGCTCAGCGGTAGCGAACACCATGAGACCGACGCCCAAGCCCGCGCCAAACATCATCGAAAACCATGAGAAATCCGAGAATTCTGGTTTTTCGCCCTCCGGGCCCATAAGCCGCTTACCGGTTTGCGGCAGCGCCGCCACGACAAACAGGAAAAAGACAAAAAAGCCGACAATAATGATATAGAAGGCATTGAAATCTTCCAGCAGACGCGAGTTCAGGCTTCCAAGAACTCCGTTTGCATTTGCGGGCCAGACAAGCGCCCAGATAACCAGCGCGACCATGATTGACTTGCTCAGCAAGGCAATCTCAACACTGTGCCCTTCATAAAACCCGCCCGAAGATCGCTTGATCTCCAGATCGGTAAAAGGTTCCTTCATAGACATGTGTTTCCTCCCTATTCGCACGTGTCCTGATTTCCAGAAAGATCTTCATGAGCGTCCCGGAGCTTCGCCATCGAGCCCTACGTCAGCAGAGCTTCTATTTTGTCGAGGGTCGCTACACTGACAGCCACACCATCGTTCTTGGCCACCAAACGCTTTGCCTGGCGGCCGTCACCGGGCAAATGTGCGCCGTTCTGAGATCGGATCGCTTCGACAAGATCGACAATTCTGGAAGAAAATGCGTCATCCGCAGTCGCAGAAGCGTCAATTGCAATAAAGAACTGGCCTGTTTTCGGAGGCCCACCGGCGGTTCCCGAAAAAGGTGAGGCGTGTATCCCAAGCGTGGCACCGGTCAGCGCTGCAGCCAAAACCTCGGTCATCAGGGCAACGCCAACCCCCTTGTACCCACCCGATGGGGCCATGGAACCCTTAAGCCCAACATTCGGGTCGGTCGTAGGGTTGCCATCTGCGTCCAACGCCCAGCCAACCGGGATTGGTTTGCCTTCGCGCGCGTGTTTCATGACCTCGCTTTTGGCGATGGTGCTGGCGCTTTGATCGATCAGTAATGCGGGTTGGCCGTCGTTTCCAGGGACCGCGATTGAAAATGGGTTGGTTCCGACCACCGGTTTGGCACCACCGGACGGCGCGATGGAGGCGGGCGCGTTGGTGAACCCAAGTCCCACAAAACCAGCCTGCGCCAGCCGGTAGGTGTGATACCCCAGAACGCCGCAGTTATAGCTGTTGCGGATCGCCAGCACCGCAACGCCCTGCGTGCGCGCCGCAGCGATCAATGCCTCGAACCCCGCGTCGATCGCCGTGTGGGCGAACCCGGTCACGGCGTCGACCGTCACTACGCCGGGGCGCGGCTGGGACAGCTGAGGGGTGGCCTGCCCATCTACCTTGCCGCACTGAACATGTTCGCAATAGATCGGGATATAGGCCAGACCATGGCTCGCCACCCCGTCCGCCTCGGTTGCGGCGGTTGCAATTGCCAATGGGCGCGCGTTTTCTTCGCTGGTGCCCGCGGACACCAACGCACGAAAAGAAAGATCCTCGATTTCAGCAAGGCTAAGGGTACGGGTTTCGATCATGTCGCTCTCTCATTCAGTCATTGTCGGACAGGCCAGCGCCGGCACCCAACAGTCGGGATTCTTCGGTAGCAGGCGCGTAGGTGCGATGGGCAAATCGGTTGAGGGTGTCCCAGCAAACCGGGTCCGGGGTTGCGCGGGTCACGTGCGGTCGAGGGGTGGTAAGTTGGCCGCCCAGCGTGATCTGGGTGTGATCAGAAAACGATGGCCAATCCTGCCCCGCCTCTAGACGATCGCCATCCGTTGCGGCCCTGAACAGATCGCACGTATGCGTGATCACGTTATTCTGGGCGCGTGCCGCCGAGGCTACGAAGGGCAGCAGAAAAACAGGTACTGCGAGCTTCTGGATACGTATGGGACCTGCGTGCAGCAGGTCAGACCGATCAGACAGCAAAGCGCCCGTGATGATCGGGCAAAGCACACCTTGCCCCGCCCAAGCCGACTGCATCTCAACCGGGCGGTGATTCTTGAGTGAGGCTGCCAGACCTTGCTCCAACAATTGCGCAAGGGAATTCGTGCCATCAATCCCGTGCGCGCATAGCCAACGTGTGGCTTTGCCGACCTCTTCCGCCAGTCCCCAGGGGTATCCGGCTCCGCGCGCGGCGCGTTTGGCCGTGGCTTCGACCTCATTCAGCGATACGTTCACGGTCCAAGCTCCGGATAGACCCACAGATCGGCAGTCTTGCTGCTTAACTCTTCGGGATAAGGCGCGCCAGCATACATGCAGATACGCACCCAGCGGTCTGAACGAGGATCGAAATGCGTGGCGCCAAAGAACGAGAGTTTGGCACGCAGCATGTCGATCGGCAGAACATCCGCGCTGATCGTGTTGTCGCGAATTTCGCCGTAAGGCGCGACGCGGCTCATTTGCGCGCGACGGATCGTGTGGCGGTGTTCAGGGTGTTCAAGTAGGAACTCGGCGATGGGTGCACCATCCGCCCATTCCGAAAGCGCGCTTTCGGCCAGAGCCGCGTCGCGCGCCGGGGCAAGCGGCTGTTCGTAGTCTGCAATCGGTTCGTCAAACCGCTCACCCAGCCGGGGCTCGAGCTTTTCCTCGGACACATACCAAGCGCGCGCGCAGTGTTCGGGCGCGTTCCAGTCCAGATCCATTGCCCAGCCAAAGCTGGCGCGGATCAGGTCGCGCACCGCGCCAACGGTCATCGTGCCATCAATCACATGCGCCGCTCCGTTGCTGTCTGCCATACAGCTGGTCAGCCCATCGACCAGTTCTCCGTAGGGTTCAAGGATCAGCGAGGCCAGCAACTCCTGCCCTTCTTCGCTGAGCGCAGCCTGAGACCACTTTATCAAGCGGTCCCAGGGCTGATTGCCCGTCAGATCGGTCTTGTCGAGATAGTCCGATATTGCGCACAAGTCAGCATTCAGCGCCGCGAGCTTTTCGATCTGGATTGGATGTTCGGACTTCCACCACGAGATCGACAATTTGCTACGGGCGAAGATGTTGCGAAACTTGGCCGCTTCTGCCTCTGTTGCGGTCTCAATGGACCGAACCCGCGAGATCGCCTCTTCCCGGACCATGATCCAGTTGTTGAACAGGATCGGGTGATTGACGATGAAAGGCGCCATACCTAGCCCGGTCGAATTGCCGATGCCCAGCCAACGCGCGATTTCCGGGTTCAACTCTGCGGTCTGGTCGCCACCCTTGGTGCGGGCCATATGTTGCACCAGATCGCGCACGAAGGTCCGCGTCAAGTAGACCGAAAGCATCTCGGCCTGAAATGGCGCGCTGACTTCGTCTCGGTCTGCAATCCTCTCACGATCTGCCGCGCCGAACTTGCCCGAGCCATACACGGCGGTTGTCCGCATCAGGTAACCGACCTTGTAAATCTGTTCGAGGTCGGGCTGCTGACCGGTGGCAAGACGATCCACAACATGTGCCCACAGACGCACCGAGCGGTTGGCGCGTGACAAGGACAGCTCGCTTTCGCTTACGCGCCCGGCCTCTTGCAGAGGTACGTTTTGCGAAAGCCGCTCAATGTCTTCCGGGTCAGGAATTCCGTCAAACAACGCAAAGGTCGCGTCCCATGCCTCGGCGATCACACGATCCGAGCGTTGCTCGGGTGGCAAATCATGGGCAAACGCCACCAACGAATAGCCGCGTTCCGGACCTTGTGCGGTGTAGACCGCGTGACCGACGCCCTTTTCATCAATCTGGAAGACTGGGCGGGTGAACGTCCAGTTTTCGGCAGCCATCCGACGGGTCAATTGCCGCATGAAACTAAGACGGCATTGATGCAACGATCCTAGACGGGACAGGCGCATCACAGTGGCCGGGTCGCGGCGTGCGATATGCGGGCTTTGGTCCATCATATGCCTTGTGGCCCAAAATTATCGGCAAAGAAGCGGTACCAGTTGCCGCCCATGATCCCCGCGACCTCGTCGGAGTTCATGCCAGTGGCGCGCAAGCCGGACTCGATGTTGCCGAAGTCGCGATTGTCACAAAACCAGCCCGGCATTGGCGGGAAACCGGGGGCCGAGGCCGAACCCTCGCCATAGTCGATCTGTTTTGTCCAGCGCCCCACGCGCATCCATTCAACCACACTGTCGGGCTGATCTTGACACAGGTCGGTGCCAATCCCCAGATGCTGGGCACCGTATTTCTCAGCCGTTCGGGCGATCATCTCACAGAAACTCTCCAACGTGCAGTCGGACTTGTCCTTGAGGTGATGAGGATAGACCGAAAAGCCCAGCATCCCACCATTTTCCGTCACCGCCCGGATCACCGCATCGCGCTTGTTGCGCAAAGCAGGTGACCATTCGTGCGGATTGGCATGGGTGATGGCAATGGGGCGCTCGGACAATTCCGCCGCTTCGATGGTCGACCGATCCGCCGAATGGCTCATGTCTACAACAAGGCCCACGCGGTTCATCTCTTTGATCACCTGCTTGCCCATGCGGGTGATGCCGGTGTCTTCGGCCTCGTAACAGCCGGTCGCCAGCAGCGACTGGTTGTTATAGGTCAGCTGCATGAAGCGGGCACCCAAATCATGCAGAATCTCGACCAGCCCGATATCGTCCTCGATGGGGCTGGGGTTCTGGAACCCGAAGAACACCGCCGTCCGCCCGGTTTTGCGCGCGATGTCGATGTCGCTGGCCCAACGGCCTTTCATGATCAGGTCCGGGTATTGCTCGAACCAGCGATTCCACTTCTCAAAGTTCAGAACGGTTTCACGGAAATTCTCATGATAAGCGATGGTGACGTGGATCGCATCCACGCCGCCTTCGCGCAGTTGGCGGAAAATCTTCTCCGACCAGTTGGCATATTGCAGCGCGTCGATACGCATCAGACGGGGCCTGCGCTGATATAGGCGGTCTTGACGGTGGTATAGAACTCTGCCGCTGCTTTGCCTTGTTCGCGCGGCCCGTACGAGCTGTCGCCGCGACCGCCAAAGGGTACGTGATAATCGGTGCCTGCCGTTGGCAGGTTCACGGTCACCACGCCGGTGCGGGCATTGCGGCGGAAGTGGGTGGCCCGTGCCAGCGATTTAGTCACAATGCCCGAGGTCAGGCCGAAATTGGTGTCGTTCACCACACTCAGCGCCTCGTCATAGCTGCCAACCTTGATGACGCTGGTCAGCGGCGCGAACATTTCCTCGCGGTTTATGCGCATGTCGTTGGTGGTGTTCAGGAACACGCCCGGCGACATGTAGAAGCCCTCATGCGGCATCTCTAGGCGCTGTCCACCGCAGGCCAGTTCGGCCCCTTCAGATTTACCCAGATCGACATAGGCGAGGTTCTCGCCTAGTTGCTGCTGGCTTACGACGGGGCCCATCTGAACACCTTCTTCCAGCGCGTGGCCAACTTTCATCGCCTGCGCGCCTGCGACGAGTTTCTCGACAAAAGCATCATGGATGCCTGCATGCACCACCAGCCGCGACGAGGCGGTGCATTTCTGACCGGTGCCGCCAAACGCGCCGCCCAATGCCAGCGAAACCGCCAGATCCAAATCCGCGTCGTCCATCACGGCCAGCGCGTTCTTGGACCCCATCTCCATCTGAACTTTGGTCAGGTTCTGGATCGCCGCCGCCGCGATGCCCTTGCCAACTGGAACCGAGCCGGTGAAAGAAATCGCGTTGACTTTAGGACTTTCGACCAAACGCTGCCCGATACTGCGGCCTGAGCCCATAACGAGGCTGAACAGACCTTTGGGAATGTCCTGCCGTTCGATGATTTCGGTCAGTGCCACGGCCGAGGCCGGGGTGATGTTCGCCGGTTTCCACACAACAGCGTTGCCATAGCACAGCGCGGGCGCAATCTTCCACGAAGCGGTCGCGGTGGGAAAGTTCCACGGGCTGATAATGGCGACAACACCCACCGCTTCGCGGCGCACGTCAATCTCGATGTCGGGGCGAACAGAGTCAGCGTTTTCCCCAATCTGCCGAAGACATTCAGCGGCGTAGTAGGTAAAGAACTGACCCGCTCGATAGACTTCGCCCTTACCTTCGGCCAGCGGTTTGCCCTCTTCCCGGCTGAGCAACGTGCCCAGTTCCTCGGCGCGGGTCATCAGCTCGTTACCGATGGCGTTCAGAACGGCCTGCTTACGTTCAAGCCCATAGGCAGCCCATTCAGCTTGCGCGATACGCGCCTGATCCAGCGTCGCTTCAAGTTGGTCGCTGCTGGCTTGCGCGAACATACCAACCAGGTCAGTCAAATCAGAAGGGTTGCGGTTTTCGATTTCGCTTTCGCCTGCCAGCCATTCGCCAGCGATCAGGTTCAGTTTGGTCACAATGCGCCCCAGAGTCAGAATTCGTTTGTCACAGGATGGATTTTCCGATGCACATCAGTCAAACTCAAATAACTTAAACAAACTTCAAGGAACCTGAAGTTGGCAATCAAGATTGAGATGCTGCGTTGCTTTTGCACGGTGGCCCAGACCGGGAACCTGTCCGAGGCCGCCGACCGCCTTGGTCGAACGCAATCAGCCGTCTCAATGACATTGAAGCAGCTCGAAGACCATCTGGGCAAAAAGCTGTTCGAAGGCGAGCGCAAGAACCAGCTTTCCCCGCTGGGTGAGCAGGTACTCGATCTGGGCTTGAGGCAAGTGCGCCAATTCGATCAGACCGTCCAGAATATCGAAGCCGCCGCGCTGGCTGAACAGGGTTTGATCCGGATCGTATCCGTCCCGTCGGTTGGCGCGTTGATCTTTCCACCACTATTGCACCACATGAGCAGCGAATCCCCCGGGGTGAAGATCGAGCTGCGCGACACCGACACTCAGCAGGTGTTGGATGCTATCGCTCAGGATCAGGCAGATATCGGAATCGCATCCGGGTATCACGCCCTGAACGGCATCCGAACCATTCCGCTATTTCAGGACTCCTTTGGATTGGTCGCGGCCTCGGATCATCCTCTGATCACACGCGCTGAACCGCTGACTATCCCCGACATGGCCACCGCGCCCTTTGTCCGAAACATGTTATGCGATCTGATTCAAACGCCGGCTTTCCATACGGCAATCAAAAACGCCGAGATCACAATTCACAACACGCATTCACTTATCACACTAGTGCGATCGGGCGAGTGGATCACGGTGCTTCCTCAAACCGTTGCCGAATTCTTGCCGGAGGCGGTGTCTTACCGCGCGATCACGGACCTTCACGACAAAAGGCAAGTGTATCTCTATGTCCGCGAGCGTTCGCGCTTCCAAGATCTGACCGAGCAGTGTTGCGCGTTCATCCTATCCCGTGATTTCGCGTGAGGGAGGGGGTCGATTAGACCTTTCGCCTTCAACCGCCCCTGAGACGCTGCATCAGATAAACCTCGGCACCTTCCGGAATCGGCTCGGACAGTCCGGTCGCGATGATGCGCCCGTCCAACGCCACCGAGACCCCAGCATCGATCGGTGCCTGCAGCCGGGGATGTATACGCACCAGTTCCTGCAGCAATTCGCCCGTGGTGGCGGCCTCAACCTCGACCACCTCGCGACCCCCGGTCAAAGACCGGAGGCTAGACCAGAGGTGGACCTCAACCATTGTCCTTGAGCGCGGCAAGAATGCGCGGCGGGGACATTGGCAGTTGCTTCAGGCGTACACCGGCCGCGTTGGAGACCGCGTTGGCGATGGCGGCCAAGGGCGGCACGATGCCGGTCTCTCCCACACCACGCACACCGAACGGGTGGCCGGGGTTGGGCACTTCGACAATCACCGTGTCGATCATCGGCAGATCGCTGGCGACCGGGATGCGGTAATCGAGGAAAATCGAGTTCTGCAAGCGGCCATCCTCACCATAGATATATTCCTCGTTCAGCGCCCAGCCAATGCCCTGCGCAGCTCCGCCCTGATACTGGCCTTCGACATAGGTCGGGTGGATCGCCTTGCCCGCGTCCTGAATGACCGTGTAGCGGGTGATGCTGGTCTTGCCGGTTTCCGGGTCGACCTCGGCATCCACGATATGGGTGCCAAAGGATACACCCGCGCCTTCCGGCGTAGCCTCGAAATGGCCCGAGATCGGGCCGCCGGTCGCGCCCATATGGGCGGTGATATCGGCCAGCGGGCGCGGATCGAAGTCACCGGCATTGGGGCCTGAGGGCACGGCACAACCGTTCTCCCATTTCACCGCATCAACCGGAATTCCCCAACTGGCCGCTGCGCGGGCACATAGCTGCTCGACCGCATGGCGCGCCGCCTTGATTGTCGCCAGACCCGAGGCATAGGTCACGCGACTGCCATGGCTTACGTCATTGTAACCCAGCGTTGCCGTATCGGCGACGGTCACGCGGATATTCTCGTAGGGAATGCCCAGAACCTCGGCCGCCATCAGCGCCATTGACGCGCGTGATCCGCCGATATCCGGCGTACCGACCATGACTTGGGCCGAGCCGTCCTCGGACAGTGCTAGAGATACTGAGGTCTCACCACCATGGTTGAACCAGAACCCACAGGAAATCCCGCGCCCTTGCCCCGGCTTCAACGGGGCCGAGTAATGCGGATGCGCCTTGGCGGCCTCAAGCGTTTCGACAAGACCTATGCGTTCATAGGTCGGGCCATAGCTGGCTTTGGTGCCTTCATGCGCGGCGTTTTTTAGGCGCACATCCACCGGGTCGAGGCCGAGTTGATTGCACAGCTCATCCAGAACGGATTCGACCGCAAACGCACCCATCGGAGCGCCTGGCGCGCGATAGGCGGCCTGTTTCGGGCGGTTGGCCATTACGTCATAACCGACCTGGCGAACGTTGGTCAGGTTGTAGGGCGCAAAGGCACACATGGCGGTCATGTCGCCCGGCGCACCCGGGAAGGCACCGCCCTGCAGGCGGAAGATGCCCTGGGCTGCCGTGATGGTGCCGTCCTTCTTCATACCGATCTTGATATCCATCGACGCCGATGAGGTCGGGCCGGTCGCACGGAACACCTCGGACCGGGTCATCACGATCTTTACGGGGCGGTTGGCCTTGCGGCTGAGCGCCAACGCAACCGGTTCGATGAACACAGTGGTCTTACCACCAAAGCCGCCCCCGATCTCAGACGCGGTCACACGCAGTTGTGAGGTTTCGATGCCCAGCAACGCCGCGCAGGTTTTCTGTGCGATCCAATGGCCCTGGGTGGTGCACCAAAGCTCACCTTTGCCGTCAGTACCCAGAGACCCCATGCAGGCATGAGGTTCAATGTAACCCTGATGGGTTGCTTCGGTAACGAAGCTGTCCTCAATTACCAGATCCGCCTCGGCAAATCCGGCTTCGACATCTCCGTGGCCGCTTTCGTGATAGCGCACTACGTTGGGGTGCATCCCCTCGGGCACCGAGTAGTCCGCCGCGCCTTCGCGGATGACGGGCGCGTCGGGGGCCATCGCCTTGTCCACATCTGTGACATGGGGCAAAACTTCATATTCAACCTCGATCAGCTTCAGCGCATCGCGTGCCGCCAAGGCTGATGTCGCTGCAACTGCTGCTACCGCGTGGCCGTCATACAGAGCCTTTTCGCCCGCCATGACATTTTCCAGCACGTTCCAGAATTCCCCTTCCAGCCCCGGCTTGAAGGGGACATCGGCGAAATCGGCGCGGGTAACAACGGCTTTGACGTCTTTGTGGGCCTCGGCCTTTGAAGCATCAATCTTGACGATCCGCGCATGGGCATGGGGTGAACGCAGGATAGCGCCATGCAACATGCCGGGGGCTGAGATATCCGCACCGAACTTGGCGCGGCCCGTCACCTTGTCCAGACCGTCAGGGCGGTCAGGGCGGGTGCCGACAAAGGTGAAGTCAGATTTGCGATCGTCCAGTGCCATTACGAAGCCTCCCGCATCTCAGCCGCCGTATCCATCACGGCGCGAATGATTTTGTCATAGCCGGTGCAGCGGCAGAGGTTGCCCGCCAGCCAGTACCGGGTTTCCTCTTCGGTGGGGTTGGGGTTCTTTTCCAGCAGCGACTTGGCCGCCACCAGAATGCCCGGGGTACAGATGCCGCATTGCAGGGCGGCATATTCGATCATCTTCTTCTGCAGCGGATGCAGGACGTCACCGTCCGCGATCCCTTCAACCGTTTCGATCTGCTTGCCGTCAGCCTCGACGCCCAACATCAGGCATGAACACACAAGACGGCCATCGACGCTGACCGAACAAGCACCGCAATCGCCGGTGCCGCAGCCCTCTTTCGCGCCGGTCAGGTTCAGCTTGTCGCGCAGACAGTCCAGCAGGGTTTCGCGCGGGTCGCAGAGGTATTCAACCGCGTCCCCATTCACGGTGGTGGATACGTGGAACTTGCTCATGCTTGTTCTCCCTTCGCGCGGGCATAGGCGATTTTCGCGGCGCGTTTAGCCAGAACGCCAGCAACTTCGGTGCGGAATGCAATAGTGCCGCGTTTGTCATCAATGGGGTTGCAGGCAGCCGAGGCCACTGCAGCGAGCGCGTCCAGCGCCGCGTCATCCAACGTGCTGCCGATAATCGCTTTCGCACAGTCTTCGACCAGCAGTACGGTCGGCGCGACAGCGCCCAGCGAGACACGCGCTTCGGTGATGGTATCACCATCCAGCCGCAAGCTTACGCCCACACCAACCACCGCGATGTCCATCTCGGTGCGCGGGATAAAGCGCAGATAGGCGTCACCGGCGTTGTCGCCACGCGCTGGAATGTTGACCGCCGAGATCAGTTCGCCTTTGGCCAGTGATGTCCTGCCCGGGCCTGTGGGAATGTCCTCAACCGCAACCTCGCGGGCGCCGTCCGGGCCGGTCACAGTGACCGTGACGCCCGCCGCAACCATCGCAGGCACCGAATCCGCTGCCGGAGAACCGTTGCACAGATTCCCGGTCAGCGTCGCACGCCCCTGTACCTGAGTCGATCCAATCAGGTCCATCGCCTCGACCACACCCGGCCAATCGCGGCCCAACGCGGCGTGCTCGCTCATCTCGGCGCCGGTCGCGGCGACGCCCAGCGTCCAGCTGCCATCGGCATTGCGGGTAATTTCGCTAACGCCATCGATCTTCTTGATGTCGATCAGCGTATCGGGCGTCACCAATTCCGAGCGCAACTGCACCAGCACATCGGTGCCGCCTGCCAGAAACCGAGTGATGCCCGTTGCATTTGCGGCCAGAGCCGACGCCTCGGCAAAGCTGGCGGGGCTGTGATAATCCATGAAAGTACCTCGCACCTGTTGATCAGGATAGACTGGGGTTCGCCGGGGACGTTAGTGCAGCAAGTCGGCGGCGTCCATGGCTGGAACGACCAATTTTTGGGATTCAAATTGTCGTTTTATCGAGAGCAATCACAGATCGATCTCGATCACCCCGTCTGCCCGGGCCGCCCGGCTTTGGCACAGTATGATCGCACCTTCGCGTTGTTTTTTGGACAAAACGAAATCGCGGTGTTCGATATCACCTGAAATCACGTCACATTTGCAGACCCCGCAGATCCCATCAGCGCATTTCACATCCACGTGAAAGCCCGCCTCATTAAGTACCTGCGCCGCATCTTTGTCAGCGGGTACAGTCAACTCCCGACCCGATTTCGCCAATTTCAGAGTGAACGGATGGTTCTCATATTCAGGCTGTTCCGGCACCGAGAAATATTCGAGATGCCGTGCACCTTCCGGAAACCCCTGCCGTTCGGCTGCGTGAATGACGCCGTCCATATAGCGGTCAGGGCCGCAGGTATAAACGTGCCATCCGTCCTGATATCCGCCCAGAACAGCCTCCAGATCGGCCCGTGTGCCCTCGTCCGAGAAGTGATAGTGCACGTGATCGGCCCATGGCACAGCCGCCAGATCATCCAGATATCCGGCACCTGCTCGTGTGCTGGCGGAATAGTGTAACTCGAACGGTTTGCCCATCGCATACAGTCGGTGGGCAAAAGCAATCATCGGCGTGATGCCAATACCACCGCCCATCAGGAAGGTTTTGGTTGCAGTCTCGTCCAGCTCAAAATGGTTTATCGGCTTTGAGATGAAGACCTTGCGCCCTTCGTTGAAGATGCGGTGCAGCAAGGCCGAGCCGCCGCGCCCCTCATCCTCGCGCAGCACGCCGATCTGATAAGTGTTGCGGTCGGAGGGATCGCCCGACATCGAGTACTGCCGCAGGAATTCGGGCGAAACCAGCACGTCCAGATGCGCACCCGCCGTCCATTTCGGCAAGGGCGCACCGTCGAGGGTTGAGAACTCGTACTTGGTGACATCCGAGGTCATCTTGTCGACCTTGGTTAATTCCACCCGCATCACCGGGGCGTCCCCGGCGACCTGATAACGGTGGATCACAGACATATCGCCTGCCGCTTTGCGCGCTTTGTAGTCTTCAGCTGTGACCATCGCCTCATAGGCGGCAATTCCGGCTTCCCGGTCCATGTTGAAGGGATAGGGCCATGGGTGCGGAGCGAGCGGAGCGGGGTAGACAGCAAGCGTCTGATCCTCGTACTTCAAATCGAGGTCTTTTTGCAGGTCCCGCCGGTTCAATGGGTGCTGCGACGGGCGATAGGCTCCGTCGGCTTCCAGTTCGATATCCCACCACCATTTCTTGATGTCATTCAGACCACCATTGTCGACCGCATCATCCAGTTTGGCCAATGCAGGCGCGGCCTGCGGAATATTCATCGCGGCCCATCGGAACGGGCGTTCCTTGAATATACCTTCCAGATTCCATGGGCAGGTCTTCATGCATCGTCCGCACATCGCCCCCCCGGGCGTGGTGATACGGTAAGTGGCGCATTTCTGGCTGTCGGATTTCCAGATTTCATAGCCGTTGAACATCAGCTTTGGCCCGGCAGTGATTGCGCCCGAAGGGCATTCCCGAGCGCATTTGTTGCAGCTTTCGCAAAACGTCTGAAGGCCGAAATCGATGGGTTTGTCATGCGTCATCGGCATGTCGGTTGTCACGACACCGGATTTCAGGCGCGGGCCAAGATAGGGGTTCAGGATCACCTCACCGATCCGACTGACCTCGCCCAACCCCGACAACAGCAGCAGCGGCGGTTGCAGCACCTCGCCATCCATCACCGTATGCGCCTTGGCCTTGTAGCCGAGATTTCGGATTTGCTGCGCGATCACGCCCCCCAGCAGTGAAAACCGCAGGTAGGCGCGCATGGATTGGGCCACGCTGATCCAGTCATCCCCGCTGGCGCCTTCCATCGTCTCATAGCCCTGGTCGATGATCATGCTGATCGCCTGATCATGGGGCGGAACGATTTCTTCTCCGGTGGCGTCATGGGAATACCAGCTCCACTCGGGGCACCGGCTGAGCCCGACCGCATCGACCCCAAGGAAATAGGTTGCAGCCTTGATATTCGCGGCATTTCTTTCGGTATCTGTGGGCTGTACAGCCTCGGCGCTGTCACCGTCTTGCAGCAAAACAAATGCACCCAATGCGCGGCGTTGGGCAAAGCTGGGGGCGGATTTGCGCACGTAATGCCCGCCCTTGGTCGCATCCTGCAGCGATTTACCCATGTCACCGAACTGAGCCCGTGCGAACATATCCGCGCGTTTGGGCACGCGGGCTACGTTTTCCTCATCGATATAGGTGGTCGGAGTGTCGACCCGTTTGAGGTTCTCAAACGGATGCGCCCCGTCAACATAGCGCCGCTTGGCATAGGCATCCCGGTTCACAGCGTTCTTGGCGAAGCCTGCACCCAGCCACCAAGCGGGTCCTTGCGTGCGGAACCAAGGCTGTTCGGCCAGCGGTTGCAAGGGTCGGTCATGCGCGATCTCCATTTCGGTGGTCACAGCCGCCAATCCGAACCGCTTACCCAACCAGGGCACCACAACCGCACCATCCTCAACCGAGGCCAGACCCGCAGCAACTGCCAGCTTGCCCAGATCAACCTCAGAGGACATCGCCGTATGCGCCCGCGCATCGAAACCCAGGAGGCGGATGTAGTTGGCAATGACCACTGCATTCTCGGTGGCAAGCAAACAGGCGCGGTGATCCTGCGCATCCATGATCCAATCGGACCCGGGCTCCGAGAGGTCCGGATCGCGGTTGAACTCATAGAGAAACACGAGCGTATGGCGATGACAGTCCATCGGGCGTGGCGCGGCCTCCATGCTTTCTTTTAAATCCGCCATGATCAGATCGATGCCCGAGGCCAGCGTTTTGGTTTGCCGCGTCCTAAGCGCATGAGCCAGCCGGTCGATATCCGGGTTGCGGCGAGGCTCAGCCAACATCGCCTCCGCGGGTAGCGGCCCGCAGCCCATCATCGACGCATCGTTGAAATAGCCAAACGCTTTCAGATGGTTGGCACGATCTGCTGGGTTGGCAGGAATTTCCGATGCGACGGGGTTCACAAATCCATCCCGGATTGCGTCCATCATCGCCTGAAACTCGCCCATCGCATTCACGATGCTTTCGGGCTGCTCGGGCCTGCGAAAGCTAAGCGCACACATCGGTTCGACCTGCGCCAGATCAGGCATCCGATCCAGCCGCGCCAGCCGTTCCAGCGGGAACGGACCCATGTGAACAGGTCTGTTCTTGTCCGAGAAAAAGCGGATCCCCATCGCGCGCCTCCAGTTAGCTGCCCTTTCCCCTACCCCGGCATGGACACCAAATCCATTCATGAATAATCATAAATGGTATGAGCAGAATTGATTTCACAGATCTGGACGGCAAGGTCCTACGGGTGTTCCTGACGATACTCGAAGAAAGCTCGGTGTCGAAAGCTGCCGACCGGTTAGGGGTGACGCAATCGGCCATCAGCCATACGCTGGGCAAGTTGCGGCAAGTGCTGGGCGATCCACTATTTGTCCGATCCGGACAGGGGCTGACCCCGACCGAACGCGCTTTGTCGTTGAAAGAGCCGGTGCAACAGGTGCTGGACAACATGCGCGCCCTGACCGAAGGTCGCCCGTTTGATCCGCTGTCCGAACAGATGGACATTCAGATCGCCACCAACGACATGCCGCGTGAGTTGATCTTTCCCGAACTTCTGCGGGCGACACGCGCCGAAGGCGTCAGGTTGCGGCTGGAGTTCATCCCGTCGGGTGTTCCCGACCCGGACTTGCTGCGCAGCGACCGGTGTCAATTGATGCTCACCCCGCTGCCACCGGACGGGCCGGATATCTTTCAGAAGCGGCTGATCACCAGCCCGTTGTTGGTATTCTATGATGCCGCTCACCGTGATCCGCCTGAGGATTGGCAATCCTATTGCAATAGCGATCATGTCGAGGTGCGATTTGCCGACGGGCGCAACGCCCGTGCCGTGATGCGTGGCGTGGATCAAAGCCAGATCAGACCGCCCGTCGTAACCCTGCCGCATTTCAACGCAATCCCGCCTTTCGTGAAAGGCAGCGACCTGATCTCGACCGACACAGCACTGATGAAACGCGGGCCGCTTGCCACGCTGGACAGCGCACCACTGCCGTTCAAATGCGAAGCAGTGTCAATCTATATGGTCTGGCACCAGCGCTCGGCCAACGACCCGGCACATCGTTGGTTACGCGACCGGATCGACGCGATTGCGGCTTCGCTTCAGACCTGAGAAAGCAACCAGTCGCGCATTTGTTTCACCAGCTCCGGTTGGCGCGGTTTCTGCGGGGTGACAATGAAAAAGCTCAGATCATCAACCAGCACCTCAGAGAGCGGCTGCACCAACCGACCCGAAGTCAGTTCCGCAGACACAAGTGGCGCATTGGCCAGCGCAAAGCCTTGCCCCGAGACAGCGGCGTCTATCGCCAGACTTGTCTGGCTGAAACTCATCATCCGGGGCCTTCCCTCGACCCCGGCGCGTTCAAGAAACAAAGGCCACAGACCATGGGAATCGCTGAGCAGAACGTGTTGCATCAGGTCGTCTGGACCAGAAATTTGTGATGCGAGGTCCGGACTGCCCACGACAACGAATTCGGTCGAGAACAAAGGTGTCGCTTGCAGACCGCGCGCAACCGGTGAACGACTTTGGCGTACCGCGATATCAATTCCATCAGACTGGAAATCCGCCAACCGCTCGCGCGCGTCAACCTGCACCGAGATATCGGGGTAGCGGGTCACAAAATCGTTCAGACGCGGAACCAGCCATTTTGAGGCAAAGCTGGGCGTGACCGAGATCGTGATCTGCTTTTGGTCGGTCAGATCATTTACAGCCTCTTCGATCAGCCGAAATGCCCGGCGCAGCGGCGCGTGGAACCGACGCCCCGCTTCGGTCAGGCGCAACCCACGCGGAAGGCGTTCGAACAGCGCCGTCCCTAGCCGCGCTTCCAAGCCGCGCACCTGTTGCGCAACGGCCCCTTGGGTTACGCCGATTTCTTCCGCAGCAAGACGAAAATTCAGATGGCGTGCCGAGGCCTCGAAGGCGCGCATCGCGTTGAGAGGTGGAAGAGCGGGCATAGCTAAACTGTAGATTTTCTACTGTCGCTGCGCAACAGAACTGATTGGTCAAATCGAGGTTGCTGCGCCATCTTCTTGCGAAACAATGCATAGGAGCGTGAAGATGGAAAAAGTAGCTTTGATCACCGCAGGCGGCAGCGGCATGGGCGCGGATTCCGCGCGCAGACTGGCGGCTGATGGCTTCAAAATCGGCATCCTGTCCTCGTCGGGCAAGGGCGAGGCGCTGGCACATGAATTGGGTGGTGTGGGCATCACCGGCTCGAACCAGTCAAATGATGACCTGCAAGAACTGGTTGATGCAGCAATGTCCCATTGGGGGCGGATCGATGTACTGGTGAACTCAGCCGGGCACGGACCCCGCGCAGCGGTGCTTGAGCTGACCGATGAGGACTGGCACACCGGCATGGATGTCTATTTCATGAATGCCGTAAGACCTACGCGGTTGGTGACCCCTATCATGCAAGCGCAGGGCGGTGGATCGATCATCAACATCTCAACCTTTGCTGCGTTTGAACCGGACCCGGTTTTTCCTACCTCGGGCGTATTCCGCGCCGGGCTGGCGGCGTTTACCAAGCTGTTCTCGGACAAATACGCCGCCGACAACATCCGCATGAACAACGTCTTGCCCGGGTTCATCGACAGCCTTCCGGAAAAAGAAGAGTTCCGCACACGCATCCCGATGGGCCGCTACGGGCGCAGCTATGATGAGATCGCCTCGGTCGTGGCTATGCTCGCCTCCGAAGGCGGAGGCTACATAACCGGGCAGAACATCCGCGTCGATGGCGGTATCACCCGGTCTGTCTGAACTCAGAACCGCGCCTTAACAAGATGCGTCAGCGCCGCGCCGGTTTCGAAGAAGGCGCGGCGCAGGCCGATCCAGTTTTCGTTATACTCAGCCACCGACGGAACCGGCAGCAAAGACGGATCGTCCTTGAGCAGGCTTTTGGCCATCAAACGCCCGAACACGGTGCCCGGCCCGATCCCACGCCCCGAAAACCCATGCGCTGCTAACGCATTTGGACCGATCAGAGTGATTTTGGGAATATGATCCGAAGTCATGGCAATCCGCCCATGCCAGCCCTCAATCAACGGCTGATCCGCCAATTGCGGATAAAGTGCAGCCAGTTTGCGCTTGATCCAGGATTTGTGTGCAAATCCTCCGGCGCTGCTTAGGTCGCCCATACCGCCAATGATAAACCGTCCTGCCTGGTCCAAACGGAAGGATGTCATGATCAGGCCGGTATCCCAGCATCCCTCTGCTTTGGGCAATATGCTGGCCCGCAGGTTATGGGACAGCGGCGCGGTGGCGTATTGGAAGTAGTAGACCGGCACATAGTCAGGTGCCGTATCGGCGATGCCCAGATGATAAGCGTTGGTCGCCTGAATAACCGATCTTGCGCGTACGGTTCCACCATCCCCCTGCAGCACCCAAGCCCCGGCTTCCTGCCGCAAAGATCGAACCGGGCTTTGCGTATATATCTGCGCCCCCGCATTCTGTGCGGCGCGGGCCAGTCCCACCGCATAGCCCAGCGGCTGAATTGTACCCGCGCGGGGGTCAAACAATGCGCCGTGGACTGCCGGGCTGCCCGTACGCTGTCGTGATGCGTCAGTATCGAGCAATTCGACCGGCGCACCAGAAGCGCTCAGCTGTGCGTGGCGGGTACGCAGATCACCAAAGCCCGAGGCCGAATGAGCACAATGCAACGTGCCTTGCCGCTCAGGCTCGCAGTCAATCCCGTGCGCTTCAATCAACTCGAACACGTCTGACGGCGCGTTAGCCAGCAGATCGATCAACCGATCCCCCGCCATTTGCCCCAGATGCGACCGAATTTGATCGGGTGGCAGCCAAAGCCCTGCGTTGACGAGACCGACATTCCGCCCCGATCCACCATGGCCGATCTGATGCGCTTCGAGCAGGCACACCGAAGCCCCCGCTTTTGCTGCGGTCAAGGCCGCAGAACACCCGGTGTAACCACCGCCGATCACGGCAAGATCAACGCTTACGTCATCAGACAGCTTTTGCGTGTCGATACGCTCGCGACAGGTCTGCCGCCATAACGATTGATCATAGTCGCGCATGCCCGGGCCTCGCCAAAGTTTCGCCGATCATCAGGCTGGTCTCAGTTGGTTGCAAGGGCGCGCTGGTCAGCCCGCCCCATGGCGATGAGGAATGGATCCGCCTCCTGATGCGACTGGAATGACGCCTTATCTGTCATGCCCCGCCAGCGCCCCAGTGTCAGTGACTGCGCCACCGCGCCGCTCAGCGTTGCACCGGGGCCGGTGACGATGAACAGATCGGGCGCGAACTCGCGTGCGGCCGTCTGGATCGCATGTGTGAAGTCATAGGTCTCGGTCACCTGATGGCCCAGGGTGTAGTCCCACAACTCACTCGTGTCAGTTGCGCCGGGCCACCAGATTTTGCCACGCCCGTCAATCATCGGGAACTTGGGCTGAGCAAAAAGATCAGAACTCAATTGCGCCCGACCTTCCGCCGCCACCGGGGCCTGCAGCGCCGTATGAAAGGCGGCGTGATTGGCCAGCCGCAATGGGAACCGATCCTGCACGGTGGGGTGTGCCGCCTCAAACGCCGTCAGACCCGCCTCATTGCCTGCCAATACCAGCATCCCGCCCAGATCGATGGAAAGCGCCAGAGTGTGATCGTGCAACGCATTGATCCTCGCCACCTCATCCAGCAATGCGGCTTTGCGGGCAGGATCATTCGCCCATGTCTCATCGACGAATGGGTAAACCAGTTGACCGCCGATCAGGTGCTTCTGCATCAGCGTGCCCATCGTATTGACCACGCGAAACCCGTTCCCAGGGGTCAATGCCCCTGCGGTGGCCAGCGCAATATACCAGCCCATCGAGTTACCAGTGACGGCGACGACTTCAATATCGTTGGCCAATGCCTGCGCATCGGCCAACGCGGCAGCATAGATCAGGGGTGAGGCCACATCGCCGCGCGAGTACTTCCCGACGCTAAAGCGATCAGCCCCATCCAAGGCAGTAATCGCATCCTGTCCGGTTCCGGCGCGAATGGCGTCGAAGCTGCGGAACAAGTCCATACGATCCGAATGATGTTGGTGCAGATAGCCCAGCTCAGGCTTGTTATAAGTGCCCCGGCCCGGGCAGATCACAACGGCGGTGCGGGTCATGAGGCTGCTCCTGTCAAAGCCAGCGCTGCGGCAACGATACCGTCTTTCGAAGGAAGAGGTGCGGCATAGGCGGGGCCAGTTGCAATAAAGCAATCCTCGGCCACAACGCGGGCAGTTCGGGTAGAAGAACTTTGTTCGGCGAAGAAAGTCATCAGCGCTTCGGACTGACTGCCGGTCTTGCGGCATTCGTCGACGATCAAAACATGCGCGCATGTTTTGGTGGCTTCGCGCAAAGCCTCAACCGGCAGAGGAGCTAGCCAACGCATATCGATAATCCGGGTTTTCAGACCCGCCGCCTCAATTTCGGGCAGGGCCTGTTGCGACAGGTAATGCCCGTTGCCATAGGTCACGATGGCGAGATCGGTGCCGTCCCCCTGTACTCCCACATCGCCCAGCGCAATTTTCTGATCCCGCGCAGGATAGATGGTCATCCACCCGCCATCCTGCGCCGCATGCAGATCGCGCATCGGGTAGAGTGCGATCGGTTCAAGAAACACCACGACCCGCTGCTCTTCGCGCGCCAACCGCACGCATTCGCGCAGCATCAGTGCTGCATCGGCCCCGGTCGACGGGCAGGCGATGATGACACCAGGGATATCCCGCAAGACGGCCA
The DNA here is from genome assembly GCF_056532525.1 of Ruegeria sp. I3. Classification (NCBI taxonomy): domain Bacteria; kingdom Pseudomonadati; phylum Pseudomonadota; class Alphaproteobacteria; order Rhodobacterales; family Roseobacteraceae; genus Ruegeria; species Ruegeria sp. I3. The sequence continues at coordinate 59,734 of NZ_JBQFNI010000007.1, forward strand.
GAGAGTTGTCGTTATGGAAATGTCCGCCAAAGCCCTTCTGATATCCGAGCCCAGCAATCCTCAGCACCATCGGGTTGGTGAACTGCCCGTTCGAGAAGAACGGCAGGGTTGCCGCCTCCCCCCTGATCTGATCCTCGGCATTGTGCAGATATGCCAGAAACTGGATCTCGGGGATCGGGATGAAACCGTTATGGCCCATACCGATCGCGAGACCCAGAATGGACTGTTCATCCAGCAGCGTATCAATCACGCGGTCCGGACCAAAGCGTTGCTGCAGCTTTTGTGTGACGCCATAGACGCCACCTTTGCGGCCCACATCTTCGCCCATGCAAACGATCTCGGCATGTTCCAACATCAGATCGGTCAGCGCCCAGTTGATCAGGCGGCTGAGCGGCTGCGGCTCATCCATCGCGCGCATATCTGCGCCAAAGGTCTTCGCACGCGCCTCAGCGCTCGGGCCGTTGGTCGCTTTACAAGGGCGCTTAGGCGGGATCAGGCTTGCCATCACTTCGGCCGCATTGGCCAGATGGGGACGGCTGGCAGCCTCTGTAGCCACACGATCCGTTCGGGTGCAGGTATCGCTGTAGATTTTTAACGCCTGATCCGGCGACAATGCACCCGCCTGATCCAGCAGTCGTACGGTGTGCAAAAGCGGATCATTGGCCTCATCCGCCTCAACCTCAGTTTTCGGCAGATAGGTCGTGGGCACATCCGCCCCGGCATGGCCATAAAGCCGCACGGTTCTGAGATGCAGGAAGGCCGGTTTCCTGCGCTTGCGGACATAATCTGCAGCCTCTTTCGCGACCGCATGGGTTTCATAAATGTCCAACCCATTGGCCTGAAAATACTTGATCCCCGGACGATGCTCCATCGACGCCTGAATCCAGCCCTTGGGCGTTTTGACCGAAATCCCGATCCCGTTGTCTTCACACACGAACAGCAGCGGCAGCGGCGTCGATTGCACACTGGTCCAGCCTGCCGTGTTGATCGCCCCCTGCGCGGTTGAGTGATTGGCCGAGGCATCCCCAAATGAACACATCGCAATCCCGTCTTCCGGCAACACGCGATGTTCGGGCGCATGTCGCCGGGCCGCACCCAGCGCGTAAGCCGCACCCACCGCTTTGGGCAAATGGCTGGCGATGGTCGAGGTCTGCGGCGGGATCATCAGCGCCCTTGACCCCAGTACCTTGTGCCGCCCGCCCGAGGTCGGGTCCTCACTCGAGCACGCAAAGCTGAGCAGCATATCCCACGCGATCTGCTGGCCCGGCACCTGTTCAGAACGCGCGATCTGAAACGCAGCATCCCGGTAATGCAGAAAGGCAATATCGCTTGGGCGCAATGCGTGCGCGACGGCGGCCATCCCTTCGTGGCCAGATGAGCCGATGGTGTAGAACCCCTGCCCCGCCTTCTGCATCACCCGGCTGGTCCGATCCAACGCGCGGCTGAGAACTTGCGACCGGAATAGCGAAACGGCTTCAGCATCGCCCAGACCGACGCGCGGTGGGGCTCCGTCGGGAAAATCACGATTTGCGACACGGGTCAGGAAATTCTCATGTACGATCTGGGCGCGGTCCATGTCTCTCGCTTTTGTCTTGTTGGTGTCATCGGCCTTGGGGAACCTCTGCGCGGGCCCGACCCGCTTGCTGATTTGTCCCGCGCTCCGACGTAAATTTCAAGATCGCGGATGGTACGGCACCCGCTCGACCACAAAGGTGATGTGGCGCACCAGTCATCGCTCTGGCGGTAGGAAAAAACCAGTGCTATTGCGTTCAATAGGTATGAGGAATTGTCATATGATTGCACCCCGCCGTTTCTTGCCTTCAATCTCGTCCTTGCTTGCGCTTGAAGCCGTAGATCGGCTGGGCAGCGCATCTGCTGCTGCGGCTGAGCTGTCCTTAACACAAAGCGCAATCAGTCGGCAGTTGAAGACGATGGAGGATCAGCTGGGCGTGCAATTGATCGAACGCAGCCAGATGCGGCTGCACCTGACGCCTGCAGCCAAAGTCTATGTGCAAACCGCAAGGTCTGCTGTTCAGGATCTGGCGCAGGCCGCACTGAAACTCAAAGCTAACCCGGCGGGCGGATCACTTGACTTGTCGATCCTTCCCGCGTTCGGCATGCATTGGCTGGCACCGCGCCTTCAGGATTTTGCGCGACGTCATCCCGAGGTCACGGTCAATCTGGGGACCCGCCTCAAACCGTTTGATTTTACGTCTGAGCCATTTGATGCCGCGATCCATTTCGGTCAGCAGCACTGGGCGGGTGTTCAGTATCTGCCGATCATGCAGGAAGAGGTCCTGCCCGTCTGCGCCCCTGCCCTTACCGCCGTCAATTTCAATAGCTTGGATGCTCTCCGCGCCGCGCCACTGCTGCATCTGGAGTCGCGTCCGGATGCCTGGGAGCGCTGGTTTGAGATACAGGGCCAGCCAGTCACCGGCCTACGGGGAATGCTGTTCGATCAGTTTTCGACCATGATTCAGGCCACGATTCATGGGTTGGGCGTGGCTCTGTTGCCGTCATATCTGGTGCAAGATGATTTGCGCACCGGGCGGCTTGTCCAGGCATGGGACGGGCCGCGCGTGAGCCTTGGCAGCTATTATCTGGTCTGGCCGAATGACCGCTCGATGCCCGAGCCGTTACGGTCTTTCCAAGCCTGGATCAGTGAACAGATTGGGGCAGACGCCCACGCCTAACGCAACCTCAGAACTTACCGTTGTCATTTTTCCATTCGCTGCGTGGTGCAATGGACTCAACCGTATCCCAGTGTTCAACGATCATTCCATCTGCAACGCGGAACAGATCATAGAATGCGCTGTGTTTGCCCTGATACGCTCCTTCGCACACGGTCAGAACAAAATCTCCTTCTGCCAACACACGATGCAGGTGCTGATAATCTAGGGCGTTACTGTCAGCCAATGCGGTTCTCAAGGCAGTCAAGTCATCCGAGAGCTGCGGGCTGTGTTCTACGTAAGCGGAAGTATTGATACAGGCCTCTATCTGGTCGAGATCCCCGGCAATCAACGCGGTTTCGACGAAGGCGCGAACAAAGGCCCGGTTTTCCTCGGTTTTCTCGACATCCCGAACTTCGGTCGGACCATCCACCATACTGTGATCCGAGCCGTTTGGCCCCATCCGTTTCTGGATATTGTCCCAGTGCTCTACCGCTTGCCCGTCTTCGAACCGGAACACTTCGAAGCCGATATTCCGCCGTGAGAAATCATATTCCGTATGCGCGAAGACAAAATCGCCGTCTTCAAAGGCGCGTACGATATTCACGCGCGGTGAGGTCTGGGACAGCCGTTTGAATAGGGATGCAAGCCCTTCGCTGCCTTCATGGGTTTGCGGATTGTGCTGGATATATCGTGCTTCATCTACCACCGACACCGGGCCCGGATCGCCCGTTTCGATGCTTTTGAGCAGGGCAGATATGCGATCTTTGTTGGAATTCTCCATACCAGGTTCCCTCCAAGTCTGACTATTCCGTGATCACAATGACAGGCGAAGTGTCAGGCATCAACGCCAGCAACAGCCAAACCCTGCGCGGCCTTCGGCCTTGCGTCCGGCGGACGGTAGCGGGGCCAGGCAAGCGCGGGCTGCGCCCGCGCTTGCCTGGCCCAACGGGATGAGACGTTCCGTAAGGAATGTGGACGACGGGCGGGAGTGTTTTGGTTCAGACGTCCAGCGAACGGGCGATGAGCTCTTTCATGACTTCATTCGTCCCTCCATAGATCATTTGGACCCGCGCATCCGCATAGAGCCGCGCGATCGGATACTCCATCATGAACCCATAACCGCCGAACAGTTGCAGGCATTCGTGCATAACCTCGTTCTGCACCTCAGAGCCCCAGTATTTCACCATCGAGGCCGTCGCGGCATCCAACTCACCGGCCTCCAGCTTGCCGATGCAGTCATTGACGAAACTGCGCAGCACCTCGGCCTTGGTTTTGCACTCGGCCAGCTTGAAACGTGTGTTCTGGAAATCCATTACGCGCTGACCGAACGCCTTGCGCTCCTGGACGTACTTCACCGTCTCCGATATGGCGAAATCGATTGCGCCCAGCGCCATGATCCCGATGGTCAGGCGCTCCCACGGCAACTGTTTCATCAGTTGATAAAACCCCTGCCCCTCTTCCGGACCCAGTAGGTTGGTCATTGGAACTTTGACATCCTCAAAGAACAACTCGGCTGTGTCGTTGCCCTTCATGCCTAGCTTCTTGAGGTTCCGCCCCCGCCGGAATCCGTCAGCCCCGTCGGTTTCAACCGCAATCAGAGAGACACCCTTCGCCCCTAACGACTTGTCAGTTTTGGCAGCCACGATAACCAGATCAGCCGATTGCCCGTTGGTGATAAATATCTTGGACCCGTTGAGCCGATAAGAATTGCCATCCTTCTCAGCGGTCGTCTTCACCGCTTGCACATCCGATCCCGTGCCCGGCTCGGTCATGGCCAGCGCGCCGATCATCTCACCCGAGGCCAGTTTCGGCAGCCACTTCTGTTTCTGATCCTCACTGCCATAAGCGGTGATGTAGTGGGTCACGATAGACTGGATGCCATATCCCCATCCTGCGTCCCCGCGCGCAGTCTGCTCATACAAAGTAACGGAATCGAAACCCATCCCGCCGCCGACGCCACCATATTCCTCAGCAATCGAACCGGCCATCAGACCCGTCTCTCCCGCCTGCAACCAAAAAGTACGATCAACCGCCCCGTTCTCGGCCCATTTCTCGGTATTGGGTACCAAGGCATCATCCATGAACCGGCCCGCCATTTCAGCAAACATTCGGTGTTCGTCAGTAACCCAGGCGGCGGTGCTGGTAAAAAGCGACATCAAATAGCTCTCCAGATCAGGTGTTTGCCCAAAACTAGCCGGGTGTGTGATTCCTTCCAATCCATGTGACGTGGCGTCCAGGACAGATACTACGCAACGTCCTTGGCACCGTTGCCGAATTTGGGGCCAAACGTTCACATCTGTGTTCCCACGCCTGACAGAGCAGGCCATCATCGACCATATTGCGCATACGCCCCGGACGACCCAGGAGACAGCATAATGCCCCGCGCCTTTTCTGAACTGACCTTCACACCTGCCGTTCGCGCCCATCAAGAGCGGATGGGATCCGCCGCGACCTATGCGAAATTCCTGAGCCGAGGACCAAAACAGGGCCATCAAATCGGACCGACCGAAGAGGCGTTCATTCGCGCCCGCGACGGGTTCTATCAGGCCACCGTCTCAGAAACCGGCTGGCCTTATGTGCAGTTTCGCGGTGGGCCGGTAGGGTTTCTGAAAGTGCTGGACCCGCACACCATCGGCTATGCGGACCTGTCTGGTAACAAACAATATATCTCGCGCGGCAATCTGGATGGAAACGACCATGTGGCGTTGATCTTGATGGATTACGCGAACCAGCGCCGCCTCAAGATACTTGGCCAGATGACATTCTCGGAAGGTGCCGCAGCAGCGGCTGATCTTTACACCAAAGGCTCCGAGACCGAGGCAGAACGTGCCGCGATCATCAAAGTTGAAGCGCTTGACTGGAATTGCCCCCGCCACATCACGCCGCGCTTTACCGAGGCCGAGCTTCGGCCACATCTGAATGATCTGGGTCAGCAACTGGCTGTTCTGCAATCAGAAAACCAGCGTTTACAGAGGGAATTGGCTGAGCTCAAAGCTGCGGCCGTTTTTCGAAGATGAAATCCGCGCCGGTTCAGATGTGAAACGAATGGCGCGCGATCGCTATGGATCTGAGCGGCAAATTGTGACGCAGGGTTGCCCTTTGGTCCAAGCTTTGCTTTGTCCTTTCTAAACATCACGACCTGCCGTCCGCTTGAGGCAGGAGCGGATAACAGAGAGGATCATCACATGGCAAAAGTTGCGTTCCTTGGCCTAGGCGTCATGGGCTACCCGATGGCCGGGCATCTTCAGGCTGCCGGCCACGAAGTCACCGTCTACAACCGCACCGCATCCAAGGCCGAGGCTTGGGTCGCCCAGCATGGCGGCGCGATGGCCCTGACACCGCGGCAAGCCGCGGAAGGGGCAGAGTTCGTGATGGCCTGCGTTGGCAATGACGACGATCTGCGTATGGTTTGCACAGGTGAAGATGGCGCCTTTCACGGAATGGCCAAGGGTGCGGTATTTGTTGATCACACCACCGTCTCGGCCAAGGTCACGCGCGAGTTGTACGAGGCTGGCAAGACACAGGGGGTTGCTTTTGTGGACGCCCCGATCTCGGGCGGTCAGGCGGGAGCCGAAAATGGTGTGCTATCGATCATGTGCGGCGGTGACATGGACGCTTATCGTGCTGCTGAGCCGGTGATGCAGGTCTATTCCAAAATCTGCCGCCGCATTGGAGACAGCGGCGCGGGTCAAATGACCAAAATGTGCAACCAGATCGCGATTGCAGGGCTGGTGCAGGGCCTGAGCGAAGCATTACATTTTGCCGAAAAGGCTGGGCTGGATGGTCGGGCTGTGGTCGAGGTGATTAGCCAAGGCGCGGCAGGCAGCTGGCAGATGGCGAACCGGTATGAGACCATGCTGGATGACCATTTTGAGCATGGCTTTGCAGTCGACTGGATGCGCAAGGATCTGGGAATCTGTCTGGATACCGCCAATGAGACCGGGGCTTCACTACCAGTGACGGCGCTGGTCGACCAGTTCTACAAAGACGTGCAGAAACTTGGCGGGGGCCGGTGGGATACGTCCTCGTTGTTCAAAAGGTTGCGAGCACTGGACTGAGCAAAGGGGGGGGCTGTCTGCCCCATCGCGCCAGGGCGCGACTCCGCCCGAAGATATTTTTGGCCAGATGAAGAGGATCACCGTGGCAGTTGCAAGAGATAGCGCATGAGCGACTTGAACACTTTCTGGGCTGGTCGCCTGCGTGAACACTGGGGTTTGGACGCCCGTCTGACGCGTCTGGATGGGGAGTACGACCTCAACTTTCTGGTCAAAGCCACCAACGGGCAGGATTGTGTGCTCAAGGTGATGCACGCGGGGTGCGATGCGGCATTGGTCGATCTACAGATCAAGGCGCTGGGACATCTCAGCGCAGCAGCGCCCGGATTGCCCTTTCCTGCCGTTTATCCCGATTTGAACGGGATGATGTTGCCCGAGATTGCCGACGCGCATGGGCAACCGCGACAGGTCTGGCTGCAGGAACGACTGCCGGGGGCATGCTATGCAAGCAGCGCGCCCAAGACCGAAGACCTGATACTAAAACTGGGCCGTGTTCTGGGCGCAACCGACCGGGCGCTGGAGGGGTTCACCCATGAGGGTTTGCAGCGCGCCGATTTCAAATGGGATTTGACGCGGGCGAGTTGGATCGTCGACCAACTAGAGGCCATCTCTGATCCGGCACGACGCGCGCGCGTTCAACAAATCGCTGCGGATTTTGAGGCGATCTCTGATCAACTGGGTGCATTGCCAAAGCAGGCGATTCACAATGATGCCAATGATTACAATATCCTTGTTGAAGGCAAACTGGGCGAGCGACGCAGCATCTCGGGTCTGATCGATCTTGGCGACATGTGCGCGGCGCCGCGCGTTTGCGATCTGGCTATTGCCGGGGCCTATGTCGTTCTGGACCACCCTAAACCCGAGCGCGCATTGGCTGCGCTGGTACGCGGGTATCACGCCGCCAATCGGTTACGCCCGGATGAGATCGACCTGATCTGGCCTTTGTTGCAAGCACGGTTGGCGGTGTCCGTGGTGAATTCGACGCTGATGGCGATTGAGAACCCGGATGATCCGTATGTCACGATCAGCCAGGCCCCAGCGTGGCGATTGATTGAAAATGAGGCAATCAATGGCGCACTCATGCCCGCCCGATTGCGCGCCGCGTGTGGCTTGCCCGTTGTGGATGGGGCCGAGCGCATCCATGCCTATCTGTCCAACCATCGTGGACATTTCGCGCAGATGTTCGGGCAGGATCTGAGCGACACGCCAATGGGCTCACTGTCGGTGGAAAACTCAACCTGGCCTCAAAACCCGTTCCACATGCCGTTGGACGAGGCGGCGCGGGTTGGTGAGGAGTTTGGGGAAAGTCCCTGGCTTGGGTATTACAGCGAGCCTCGCCTGATCTATGCTGAGCCGGGGTTTCGCAAGGGACCGTGGAAAGCGTCGGATCGGCGCACAGTGCATCTGGCCGTGGATGTGTTTGCACCCGCCGGAACAGTGCTGTATGCACCTCTCAGCGGTCGGGTCGAAGCGGTTGAAAACAGGGACGCGCATCTCGACTATGGCGGGGTTGTGATCCTGCACCACGAAACGCCCGAAGGGGATGCATTCTACACGCTTTATGGCCATCTGGACCCTGAGGTGAGCGAGCGTTTGAAACCGGGTGACCCGGTGGCTCAGGGTGCAGCTTTTGCCCGCCTGGGCGATGCCAGTCAGAATGGCGGATGGGCCCCGCATGTGCATTTCCAACTGGCGCTGACAACCGACGGTATGCAGGCCGACTGGCCGGGCGTAGCGGATCCTGATGAGCTCGAGCTTTGGCACGCGGTCTGCCCCAACCCTGCAGCACTGTTGAACTTGCCTGATGAAAAGGTTTTCTATCGACCAACCGACAAGCAGGCGATCCTGCAGGACAGGCGCGAACACTTCGGCGGAAATCTCAGCCTGACATACGACGACCCGGTCATGCTGGTGCGTGGCTGGAGGCATCACCTGTTCGATGAATGGGGGCGACCCTATCTGGATGCCTACAACAACGTTCCGCATGTAGGCCATGCGCATCCGCGTATTCAGGCGGTTGCAGCGGATCAGCTGAAGCGCATGAATTCGAACACGCGCTATCTGCACCCGGCGCAAACCGCCTTTGCCGACAAGGTATTGTCGAAACTGCCGGATCACCTTGAGGTCTGTTTCTTCGTCAACTCAGGGACTGAGGCCAACGAATTGGCTCTGCGTCTGGCGCGCGCGCATACCGGGGCAAAAGGGATCGTGACGCCCGATCACGGCTATCACGGCAACACAAACGCTGCGGTGGCGATCTCGGCCTACAAATTCAACAAACCTGGCGGTATTGGGCAGGCAGATTGGGTGGAACTGGTTGAGGTCGCGGATGACTATCGCGGCTCGTTCCGGCGTGATGACCCCGAGCGTGCCCGGAAGTTTGCTGACCTGATTGATCCGGCGATTTCGGCATTGCAGGCAAAAGGGCAAGGCCTAGCCGGGTTCATCGCTGAAACATTCCCCTCGGTCGGGGGACAGATCATTCCACCAAAAGGCTATCTGTCTGCGGTCTATGAAAAAATCCGCGCCGCCGGAGGGGTCTGCATTGCCGATGAAGTCCAGACTGGCCTCGGGCGCCTGGGCGACTATTACTTCGGCTTTGAACATCAGGGCGCGCTGCCTGACATCGTGGTAATGGGGAAGCCCATCGGTAACGGTCATCCGCTGGGCGTGCTGGTTACAACCAAAGAGATCGCCCAAAGCTTCGACAACGGGATCGAGTTTTTCTCGACCTTCGGAGGATCGACCCTGTCTTGCCGGATCGGAAAAGAGGTGTTGGACATCGTCGACGATGAAGGCCTTCAAGAGAACGCCCGTGTGATGGGGGCTCGTCTGATGGACGGCCTCCGAAAGATCGAAGCGGACTTTGCCTGCGTTGGCGATGTACGCGGCATGGGTCTGTTTTTAGGGGTGGAACTGGTCAATCCTGACGGTTCGGAAAGCGGTGAGATTTGCAGCTACGTCAAGAATCGGATGCGCGATCATCGCATTCTGATCGGTAGCGAGGGACCCAAGGACAATATCCTGAAAATCCGGCCACCGCTAACCATCGAAGCAGAGGACGTCGACATGATTCTTTGGGCGATGCGGGAGGTTCTTGGCGAAGTGGGTGACTACAGCCCTGCCCCCATGTGCGATCACGATCATCATCATGCGGGCTGCGGCTGCTGCTAAGAAACACAAAACCCCAGCGAAATTGCTGGGGTTTTGTCGCCGTCGATCAGTGGAGCACTGAATGTGGGGGGTGGTGCCCGGTCGTCGGCAAAGGGATCGAAACGGTCATCCGGCGTAACGCCAAGCCCAGTTCCTCGGACAACGAGGCCAGTGCCGGGGCGAAATCGAGCCGTACGATCAGCGAGGCCATCATCATTGCATCTTCACGCGCCCCTTCAGAGGCGGCACCGATCATCTGGGCAAAACAATTCTCATCAGCGCCCAGACATGCACATCCCAGCCCATGACGCACCAGCGGACGGCGACCGTGATGTGCACAAAGTGAACACAGCCGGTCCAGCGTCAGCATCGTGGCGCGTCCCTGATCTGCACCCAGCGCGATGTCAAAATCGCTTGCGGCATTTGCCCGGCCTTCGACCCCATCACCCCAAAGCCGCAGATACATGACGGCTCCGGCCTCAATGGGGTTCAGGTCAGCCAGACGGCCAACAGCCGCCCCGCCACGCGAAGAAGGTCCGCTCATTTTGTCAGGATCAGTTTGCCTGCGCGGGTGATACGCAGCGTATAAAGCTGATCGCCCAGCTCGATATGGGCCAAATTGCCGCCATTGGTGAGGTCTTCCGCCTTGTGGGCCGGAAGCATCGAAACAGCGTAGCTAAGGGTCGAGGTAGGGGTTTGCGCGTTCATTGGGGCATCTCCAGAGCATCTGTGGCACTTGGCCTTGTCTGTCTTCGTTTCGCTTGATCTGGCTGACCCTGTTTTGGGCTGGCTATCTGTTCGTGTGATTAATCTGATAAAAATAGTAAGGTTTGTCAAGCTGCTGTTTTTTCAATCGCTCCCACGGGTCTCTATTGCGCCGTCGCACAGCACGACCTAGGCATTGGATATCAACAAACAAAGGCGGATTCGCAGATGGCAGCAGTTGTCGTATTTGATCTGGATGGCACCCTGATAGACAGCCTTGCCGACCTTGCAGCTGCGGTAAACCGAATGCTGCACGATCAGGGGCACCCCGCCTTGCCTCAGGATACGATCCGGGGATTCGTCGGGAACGGATTACCCAAGCTGGTCGAGCGGGCGATGACGCATTGCGGGCTTGAGCCAACGCTTCACAAGGACCTGACACAGCTTACTCTGAAGCACTACAATGCAGGCGCCTGCGATCAGACCGTAGTTTATCCCGGCGTGATCCAGGCGCTGGATGAGCTTCGCGATATGGGCTGTGCGCTTGGGGTCTGCACCAACAAACCCGAAGCCCCTGCCCGGCATGTGCTGGGCGAACTTGGCCTGCTACCCTATTTCAACACGGTATTTGGTGGAGACACGCTGGATATACGCAAACCCGATCCAGAGCACTTGCACGCCTGTTTCAAGACCCTTCAAGCCGCAGGCCCACAGATCTTCGTTGGCGACAGTGAGGTTGATGCCGAAACTGCGCAACGGGCTCAGGTTCCGTTTTTGCTGTTTGAACAGGGATATCGAAAGTCGCCGGTTTCGGACATGCCGCACACGCTCAGCTATGATAACAGTACCGCACTGCCTGCACTTGTTCGGAAAATCCTGACGCAGGCATAGACCCCAAAAAAGGTCGAGGGGCCGGCCAAGGGGGTAAGAAGCCAGCCCCTCATCGGGGGAAATTAGTGAAAGTGGATTGGGCGCACTGGCCCGGTAGTTAATGAGAAGTTAACGCACCTGCGCGGATCGCGAAATTGGGGGATTCCCGTAGTGCTGCGATTTTTTCCCCGATCTTCCAAATTATTTTGCGCGCAGAAGCCTAAAAACTGGGATTTACGCGGCTTTCTCAGCCGCGGCACGCGCGATCACCAGTTCCTCGTTCGTCGGAATGACCATCAGTTTCACACGTGACAGGTCGGTCGAGATGACGCGCAGATTGTCCGCGTTTGCATCGTGGTCCAGTTCAAGACCCAACCACCCCATGTCAGTGCAGATACGATCACGGATATAGGTCGAGTTCTCTCCGATCCCGCCGGTAAACACGACGGCGTCCAGACCTCCCAACACAGCGGCCAAAGCGCCCAGCTCGCGGCGTATCCGGAACGTGTAGTAGTTGATGGCATTGCGTGCACCCGGCGTATTCGACGCCTCAAGCGTACGCATATCATTGGTCATCCCGGAAAGGCCAAGCAACCCGGATTTACGATACAGAAGGTCCGAGATCTCATCCGCATTCATGCCTTGCTGATCCATCAGATACAGCACAACGCCCGGATCCAGCTGGCCACAACGCGTTCCCATCGGCAAACCATCCATGGCCGAGAACCCCATGCTTGAACCGACCGAGCGACCTCCGATCATGGCGCACATCGAGGCACCGTTGCCAAGATGCGCCACAACCACCCGTCCGCCATGTATCAGCGGCGCAGTCTTGGCCAGATGGTCCGAGATGTAATCATAGCTCAGACCGTGGAAGCCATAGCGGCGAACGCCCATATCGTAATACTCGGTCGGCAATGCGAAGGTGTCATTGACCCAAGGGTGGTGGCGGTGAAAAGCGGTATCGAAACAAGCAACCTGCTTGGCATTGGGGAACCTGTCCATCGCAGTACGTGCGCCCTGCAGATTGTAAGGTTGGTGCAGGGGCGCAAAGGGCTCTAGCTTTTCAAGCATCTGCAAGCTTTCGGAGGTCAGCAGAATGGGTCTGTCATTATCCGGTCCGCCATGCACGATGCGATGCCCTACAGCCGCAACACGCGCCGACGGGAACTGCCGTTCCAGCAAATCCAGAATATAGTCCAGGGCGCTGGCCTGATCACGCAGCGCCTCGGATGTGGTATCGGCCAGCACACGGCCATCCGTGGTCTCTGCTTTGATGCGCGCCGCGCGGCTGCCGATGCGTTCCACCTCTCCCGAACAGACAAGGGTCGGATCTGCTTCGCCCGCGGAGAACAACCCAAACTTCAGCGAGGACGAGCCTGAATTCAGTGTGATGATATGGTCCATCAGATCTTACCCGACATCCGCGCCGCATGCAGGGCCGCGACGGCACAGGAAACCAGTCGCGCCTTTTCGCCATCTGCGCGACTGGTCAGAATAATCGGTACGCGCGCGCCCAGCACCACCCCGGCAGCCTCGGCGTGCGCGATATACGTCAGTTGCTTGGCTAGCATGTTGCCTGCGTCCAGATTGGGTACGACAAGAATGTCTGCCCGTCCGGCCACCTCGGACACGATCCCTTTGGTGCGCGCCGCGGCCAGGCTGACCGCGTTGTCCATGGCAAGCGGCCCATCGACCAAGCCACCCCTGATCTGTCCCCGCTCGGCCATCTTCGACAGCAATGCGGCATCAATCGACGACCGGATTGCTGGATTCACCGTCTCGACCGCCGACAGAACACCCACTTTCGGAGCGCCAATTCCGATTGAGATTGCCAGATCGATCGCGTTCTGCGTGATGTCGATCTTGGTTTCCAGATCCGGCTCGATATTGATGGCCGCATCGGTCACCAGCAAGGGATGCGGCTGGCCGGGTATATCCATGACGAAGACATGCGTAAAACGGCGCCCCGCGCGAAGTCCACGATCCCGCCGCAACGCCGCCCGTAGCAGTTCGTCCGTATGAAGATGCCCCTTCATCAATGCTTCGGCATGTCCTTCGACAACCAGATCAACCGCTTTGTTGGCGGCGTCCAGATGGTCCTTAACGGGAACGATCTCAACGTCACCCAAGGGCAACTCAATCTCACGCGCTGCTGCAGCAATCTTGTCGGGGTCACCTATCAGGACCGGCTTGATGATGGTTTCACGCGCCGCCAATAAGGCCCCCCCCAGCGAGTTGGGCTCTTCTGGGGCGACAACTGCCGTGGGGATCGGAGGCAGCGGGCGCGAGCGATCGAGCAGTGCATCAAAATGCCGGTGCCGCTCGACGACCAGACCAGGCACTTCAATCTCATTGAATGACAGTTCTTTCTCCGGAGCGATCACGACCGCGATGCCGGACACGATCAGCGCCGCATCACTAGGGCGCATCACCTGAGTTTCCAGAACTACCTCGCGGTTATCGCGTTTTTTGATAACCGTAACTCTGGCCAGCAGTTCTTCACCCGCATATGCCCGGGCGCTAAAATCCAAGCTTTGCGACTTATACAGCGTACCCGCGCCCGGCAGGATATTCCCCAAAACGGCCGAGATCAGAGCCCCAAGAAACATCTCGGGCGCGATCGCCTCGTTTACGTTATCACCGTCCCCATCTTCGTCGGCCAGGTTCAAAGGGTTATGGTTGCCGGAATTCGATGCGAAGGCATAAAAATCATCCTCTGTGCAGAACCGGGTCAACTCGGCGGTGTCTCCGATCTGAAGCTGATCAAAGGGCTTGTTGTGATACTGCATTGAAACTCTCGGCGGCTGTTTTGCACCGATCATTATGAGATTTCACGTAAATTTCCAATGACGTTTGGTGGGTTTCTAGGGCTCAAACCCATCTGGCACACCGAACAGTGGCGCATCCAGTGTGGTCCCGGTCAATGCACCCATGAACGCCACCAGATCTGCGACCTGGGCATCGGTCAGTTCCAGCGGTTCGATGTCAATTTTCTGGCGATGACGCTCCATCTCAAACCGGTCCTGCCAGACGATGAAATCCACATTCTCAAGCCACGGCACGTTGGGCAGCCCGGCCAAATCAGGGGTCCAGGCAGCGAGGCTCTGAGATGGGTTCAAGTGGTGGCGAATAATGCCTTCCAGATCGGGAAAGGCACCGTTGTGACCATAGGGCGCCGTCTCTGTCACATTGCGCAGCATCGGTGTGCGGAAACGATAGGCGTCCTCAAGACGGTTGCTTTCACCCATATGACCCACGTCGCGGGCATAGGGGTCCCATTGGCGGGTCTTGCCCGGTCCAAATGGCGGCAGGCTCAGCGCGTGGAATTTTTGATCCGATAGCAACGGGCCGGAATGGCAGTTTGCGCAACCTGCCTCACCATAAAACAGGGTCATGCCGTCCTTTTGCCGAGGCGTCAGGGCTGTGTTATCTCCGGCCAGATATTGATCGAACGGGCTGTCCATGCTGCGCCATTCCAGCGCCATGAATGCCGCCAGCGCGTTGGCTACTTGGGTGATCGTGATGTCCTCGGTCGTGTCGATGTCATCGAATGCCTTGACCATGGCGGGCCCATAGCGCGGATCGGTGCGTACCCGTTTGGCGAGGATCGGCCAGCCCTTGTCGATGCGGTCATGCACCGCGCCGGTGACTTGATTTTCGGCCACATTCCCGGCCATTTCAAACTGCGAAGTCAGCGGGAAAAGCGCCTGCGCGGCCAGCAGCGAATTCAAGCCGTCCGGCAACCACTCCTGCGCGGGTGAGTTGAAACCGTTACCGTAGACGTCAGAGATACTCAGACGGCCATCATGGAAAACCGTGTGAAGTTCCTTTGCACCAAGGTTCCAAAGCCCCGGCGAATTGCGGGGAATTCGCTTGCGGATTTTGTCTGTTCCGATGCCAGGCGTCCGGTCTGGCCCCAAGCCCATCCCGCCTTCTCCGATGCCAAGCGACAAGCCGTCCGAGGTGCCGAAATCCGGGTGATGGCAATGGGCGCAGCTTATGTTCCGGTTTCCCGATAGAATGGGATCGTAAAACAGTTGATGACCGATAGCGGCCTGTTCCATATCAAAGGGGATGAAATCGTCATCCGTCAGCGGGCGCGGCAGATCCTGAGCTGCCGCAGCCCCTGCCAAAAGGAAAGAAACCCCATGCGCCAGTTTGTATTTGCCCTTTGCCTTCTCGCCACACCAGCGCTGGCTGAACTGGAACAAGCACGCGATCTGATGGAGGCCGGAGAGTTTGAAGCCGCGCGCGAGGAATTGCTGCCCGCCGCGCGCTCCGGCAATGCCGAAGCCGAGGAATTGATCGGTGTGATGTACGGGTTGGGCCTTGGGGTCGAACAGGACTATGAACGCGCGTTTGAATGGTACTTGCGCGCCTCGATGAAAGGTCATCCCGGGGCGCAATCCGGTATCGGTTGGTACTACGAGTTGGGTCTGGGCATGCCCGCTCCTGATCTGGTTCGAGCGTACATGTGGTATACGCTCAGCGCCATCGGCGGCGACCCCGATGCGGCGATCAGCCTTGAAGAAGTGGTCAAAAAAATGTCGCCGGAGCAGATCGAGAAGGCGCATGTTCTGGTCAACGACTACAAAGGGTGGATGTACCCGTTTCGGTGAGGGCCGGACCCCAGGGCCCGGCCCAGCAACTCAGTTCAGATCCGCATCACGTGAGGCATTAACATCCGCCTCGGCTGCTGCCACAGCGTCAGTCAACGCTACAAAGATCTCATCACCACGTGCCACATTGGACTGGAACCAGTCATAGACCGGGGTTGCGGCTTCTTTGAACGCAGCTTTCTGGTCGGGTGTAAGGACATAAAGGTCACCACCGCCGGCAACGAAATCCTCATACGCCTGGATCGACTTGCGCTTGGGTGAGGCAAAGGTCGCCTGCTGCAGCGCATAAAACCCGTCGACTACCACGCGGCGCATATCTTCTGGCATCTCCTGGAACTTGGCGTTGTTCATCCACCACAGCGCACCCATGTAGGCATGCCCATCCAGCGTGACATATTGCAGGCCTGCATCAGGGAACTTCATACCCATGATGTCCGTGATGCCGTTTTTCGAGCCCTCAACCACGCCGGTCTGGAAGCTGGTGAACAGTTCTGGCCACGGGATCGGGGTCGGTGATGCACCCAGTGCTTTGACCAGCTCCTGCGGCAGGTCGGCAACCACGGTGCGGATTTTCAGACCTTCCATGTCAGCCGGCTCGGCGACACGGCGTTGTGTATTGGCGAAGTTGCGCCAGCCACCTGTATTGCCGATTGTCATCAGACGGATCGCACCGCCGGAATCCTCCAGCGCCATGTCGCGCATCTGCCGGGTGAAATCACCAGATAGGACATGTTCGGCAATGCGGTCATCGGCCATCAGGTAAGGCAGGTCCAGAACCTGCACGTAAGGGAAGATGCCCGAGGCCCCTCCAGAGGTTGAGATGTAGATGTCGATCGTACCGTCTGCCACGCCCTGCAGACACTCAGCACCGTTCGAGCAGAGCTGCGTACCGATGAACAGCTCAACCTCAATGGCTCCGTTCGAGGCCGCCTCAACGTAGTTCTTGAAAACGACCAGACCGTCATAGTCTTCGTCGTTTTCATTCGAGTTTGCTGTGGCGCGTAGCGTGTAGTCGGCGGCTGCCGCGGCAATCGCAGACGCGGCCACTAGCGACGTGGCCACCGCTGCGGTTTTGATAAATCTTCTGAGCATGCGTTTCCTCCCTGTGATACTCTGTTCAGTTTGCAAATCCCGTTATCCTCGGGATCGTCATGGATAGTGCGGGGATGTATGTGATCAAGAAGATCACGATGATTTCGACCGCCAGAAACGGCAGGATTGCCTTGGCGATGGTTTCAACCCGTTCCCGAGACACGGCGGCGGCTACGAACAGCACCAGCCCCATGGGCGGGGTGGCCAGACCGACAGTCAGGTTGACGCTCATGATAATGGCAAAATGGATCGGGTCTACACCGAGGCTGGTGAAGATCGGACCGAGGATCGGGCCAAGGATGATAATAGCGGGGCCTGCATCCAGGAACATTCCGACGATGAACAGCAGCAGGTTGATCAGGAACAGCAGGATCAGCGGGTTTTCCGACAGGCTGAGGATTAGCGAGGCCAGCTGCTCCGGCGCATGGCTAAGACTAACGACCGTCTTGAAGGCCATTGCCGCCCCGACCAACAACAGGACGACAGCGGAGGTCATACCTGCATTGCTGAGCACCTCGGGGACTTCTTTCCACGTCAATGTGCGCAGGACGAAGAAACCGATTATAAAGGCATACCCTACGGCGACAGCGGCCGCTTCGGTCGGGGTAAAGATGCCACCCAGTATTCCGCCCAGGATGATCACAGGGGTCATCAGTGGGAAGAACGCCTTTAGGCTGGCCTGACGGCGTTCCGGCCAAGTGTATTTGCGGCTGGCGACCGGGAAGTCGTAGCGATCCGCCATCAGCTTGATCATGAGCATCAAACCGACACCGACCATGACCCCAGGCACGATGCCAGCGAGAAAGAGCGCAGCCACACTTTCACCCATGACATAGGCATAGATGATCATGATGCCCGAGGGCGGGATGATCGGCCCGATCACCGAACTGGCTGCCGTGATCGCGGCGGCAAATTTACGGGTATAGCCTTGCTTCTCCATCGCCGGGATCAGCATTGACCCAAGCGCCGAAGTATCGGCGACAGCGGACCCTGAAAGGCCCGCGAACAGGATCGAGCTGAGGACGTTCACATGCGCAAGGCCGCCCCGCAGGTGGCCCATCAGGGCCTGGCTGAACTCCACAAGTCGGATGGTGATGCCGCCCCGGTTCATCAGTTCTCCGGCCAGCATGAAGAAAGGGATCGCCATCAGCGGGAAGCTATCCATACCGTTATAGACATTGCGATAGAGCAGCGTAATGTCGTTGGTCTGACCGCTGAGCCATAGCAGAATGCCGGGCGCCGCCAGCAGTGCGAAAAAGACCGGCAGGCCGATCAGCAGGAAAATCAGGAAGGTGGGCAGGAACCAAATCAGCATTTATTCAGCCCCCACCGCAGCTTCGGGAATTTCAGGCAAAAGATGTGCTCCGCCCAACATGGTTACTATCGACCGCAAGATCAGTTCGATATTAACCGAGATCAGCAAGATGATCCCAACCAGCAGCGAGGCCATCATCCAACTGCGCGGAATACGGTACCATTCATCGAACCCGAAAGAGGTAGGCAGGTACAACGCCGCAGTGGCGAACCGGCCACCAAAGCCCGTAACCTCAGACCAGCCGATATTGACCGCAACAAGCAGCACGGCCAGCGAGATCAGCAGCAGGAACAAATTGAGCGATTGACCAAGCACGCGCGGCAGGAAGCGCGCAAGCATATCGATGGCGACGAACCCTCCGCGACGGAAAGCTGTGGGGGCCATCAGGCCCGTCATCCAGAGCATGCAGAACCGGGCAGCCTCATCCGGCCATGGCAGTGCGTTACCCAAGACATATCGGAAGAACACCTGAATCAGGATCGCGATAACCATAACTGCAATCGCAACAACACCGACCGCGCGGCCCAGACGCAGCACGGTTTCGTTCACGAATGCAATCGGCGTCAACGCCGATGCCAGTCCGCCCATGCGGATCCTCCCACTGTCAGCTGCGGGTTTGACCCGCAGTCGTCATATCGCGCTTAGCTCTGCGCGAATTGGCCGAGTTTTCCGGCAAAGAACGTCAGCGCGTCTCCATCCGCCATGCTGACTTTCAGAACTTTGCCCACCACGATCACATGATCGCCTGCATCGTGATAAGCGTGCTGCTCGCATTCGAACCGGGCAAGACTGCCCGGCAACAACGGGGTGCCGTTTTCACAACGGTCATGTTCGATATCACGCAGCGCATGGGCGTCTTTTGAACAGCCAAAGCACAGCTCGGCCTGTTCAGCAGACAGAACATGCACACTGAAGTGACGCGCCGCGTGAAAATAGCGGAACCGGCGCGAATTGCGGTCGCCCGCCCACATCACCAGCGGCGGATCCAGCGACAGGGACGAAAAGCTGTTGGCGGTAATGCAGATTGGCCCATCCTCACTGTCGCAGGTCACGACAGTAACTCCGGTGGCAAAACGGCCAAAAGCATCGCGCAGGGTTCGCGTGTCGTCCTTATGCGGGACGAATGTATGGTTCATATCGCGCGAGATTGCGTTCATCATGGCACCTCATGTCCCAGCGCCGCCTCATACAGGCGGTACCAGCTTTCACGATCCAGCTTGACTTTCAACGCATCTGAGGCGCGCTTGATGCGGCCCAGATTGTTCGTCCCGAGAACCGGCAGAATGTTCGCCGGATGCGCGAGCAGGAAAGCAACGGCCACAGCGGCGCGATCCACCCCGAATTCTGCGGCGATCTCATCCGCTACAACGCCGACCGGAGGGTTCCCGGCCATCAAAAGGCCTCCACCCAGTGGGGACCACGCCATAAGCGGGTGACCATGCTGTTGATGGAACGCCAGATCGCCATTGGTAAACGGGCTAATCTCCCCAAGCGAGATTTCAATCTGATTGGTGACCAACTGGGTTTTCATCGCCGACTGCAGCAAAGACCAGTCCCAAGAGCGGAAGTTGGACACACCAACCGCGCCGACCTTGCCACTGGCAACCACCTCATCCAGCGCTGCACCGGTTTCATGGTGATCCATCATTGGATCCGGGCGGTGGATCAGTAGCAAGTCGATGTGGTCGATCGCCATTTCCGACAGAGATGTATCGACCGATTTCAGAATATGCGCACGCGACGTGTCGTAATATTTGACCTTGGCCTCGGCATAACGCCCCATCGGCGCGACGATGTCACATTTGGTGACGATCTCCATTTTCTGGCGCAGGCTGGGATTGGTGCGCAAGGCATTGCCCAGAACGGCTTCGGCCGCGTATCCGCCATAAATGTCGGCCTGATCGAAGGTAGTGATGCCCTGATCCAGACAGGCCTGAATCTTGGCCTCAACATGCGCAGTCGAGGTGTCACTGTCATCACCCAAGCGCCACATACCATAGACAAGACGGCTCATTTCCAGCGTGTCAGATAGTTTCACACGTTGCATCAGCGACGAACTCCGTTGCCCAGCGGGGTTGCCGGGGTGGTTGCTGGCACGCGCCCGTAGGCTTCGGGAAGCGAGCAGGTTTTCAGGTTGGGCATCACACGGGCGCCAAAATGCTTGGCCTCGTCCATGTGCGGGTAGCCCGAGAAGATGAAAGCGCGAATGCCCATCTTCTGATACTCTTCGATCTTAGACATAACTTGATCGGTCGAACCGACCAGCGCAGCGCCACAGCCCGAACGTGCACGTCCGACGCCGGTCCACAGCCCGGGTTCGACATAGCCATACTCATCCGCCAGATCGCGGTTCTTGGATTGATGCGCCACGCCCAAGGATGTCGCGTCCAGTGCCCGCTCGCGGATCGCACGACCATATTCGTCATCCAGTTTCGAGACGATGTAGTCGGCGTACTCCTGTGCCTCAGCCTCGGTATCCCGCACGATCATGTGGACGCGCAGGCCGTAATCCAGAGTACGATTGTAATTCTCGGCAACCGCATGAACGGCTTTCATCCGCTCGGCCAACTGATCCTTTGTTTCCGGCCACATCAGGTAGACATCGCAATGCTCGCCGCACAGGTCCAAAGCAGACGGCGAGTAGCCGCCGAAATACAGCAGTGGGCCACCGGTCTGGTAAGGCCGAGCCGGGTCGGTGGTCAGGCCTGAAAAGTTATAGACCTCGCCCGCATGGTTGATTTCGTCCTGCGTCCAGGCCTGTTTCAGGATCTCGACCACTTCGCGCGAGCGTTGATATCGGAAAGCGCTATCGGCTTTTTCACCGGGAAAATCGGACGAGATGATATTGACCGTCAACCGCCCCTTAAGCATGTGGTCCAGCGTCGCGATGGTACGGGCCAGCATGATGGGCTGCATTTCGCCACAGCGCACGGCGGCCAGCAGGTTGATGTTTTCGGTAATCGGCGCGCAACCTGCAACAAAGCTCAGGGTGTCCTGTCCGACCTGATAAGACGATGGGCACAGGATGTTGCGAAAGCCTTGCGCCTCGGCCTCTTTCACGATGCCTGAACAATGCTCCCAACTGGATCGCAGTTCACCATCGGGCACGCCCAGAAACTGGTAGTCATCCGAGCAAAGCGCTGCAAACCACGAAACCTCGGCCGCATCCAGGTCGGGGGATGTGATGGGGACGATGGTCATTTGATTCACGCTCCGTACATCTTTGACTTTCCTCTTGCGTAGCAAGCGCATTGATGTAGATCAATAGTGTATCAATTTTTCCTGCGACCGAGTGAAGCGCCCTCAATGTCCGCCAACAGCCGCAATCCAAATGCCCTGCCGATCTATGTCCAGATCTCAGAGCTTCTGATCCGCGATATAGCTGCGGGCCGTCTGATGGATGGTGAGCGTCTTCCACCTGAACGGGACATGGCTTCGAACCTAAATGTCTCGGTCGGGACCTTGCGAAAATCCCTCGCCGAGCTTGAGAAAAAAGGCATGTTGGAGCGTATTCAGGGTTCGGGCAACTACATCCGAGAGACCGGAACGCAGAACAGCGTCTATGCTATGTTCCGGCTGGAACTGCCCGAAGGCGGCGGGTTACCGCGTGCCGATATTCTGTCAGTTGATCATCTCAAGAAGCCTGCGAAGCTGCCGGAATTCGGCCTGTCTGATAGCGGTTCGCGCGTACGCCGGATGCGTTATCTGAATGACACAATCATCGCGGTCGAAGAAATCTGGCTGGACGAATCAGCCGGGACCATCGACCAGAACCTGCTGTCCGACTCGCTTTATCGCTATTACCAGCAACAACTTGGCTTCTGGATCACACGGGCAGAGGATCGCGTTTCTGTCAGTGCCCTGCCCGACTGGACACCTGAAGGCTTCACCAAACCTGCGGGCCAAGCCGCAGGGTATATCGAACGGTTCAGTTGGTCTGAGAAAGCTGAACCTATCGAGTTTTCAAAAACATGGTTTGATCCAGATCGAGCCACATACGTTCAACGCCTGAAATAAAAGGAACTGCGCATGACCCGGACCACCAATTACGGGCTGATCGGATGCGGCATGATGGGGCAGGAACACCTGCACAACATTGCTCTGCTTGAGGGCACGCGCGTCGCCGCAATCTTCGAACCCGACCCGGAGATGGCGCATAAGGCGCAGGTGATTGCGCCCGAGGCGCAGATGGTGGCATCAGTTCAGGATCTTCTGGCGGTCACTGACCTGGACTGTTTGGTCATCGCGAGCCCCAACCACCTGCATGTTGATCAACTGGCCGAGATAGCGGAAACCCGCCCACTGCCACTGTTGATAGAGAAACCGTTGTTCACTGATCCCGCCGATCTTGCACGGCTTGAGGAGTTAGAGCGCAGTTTTCCACACCCGATCTGGGTCGCGATGGAATATCGCTATATGCCCCCGATCACGGCGCTGATCGATGAAGCAGCGACCGCAGGTGGTGGGATCAAGATGCTCACGATCCGCGAACACCGCTTTCCGTTTCTCGAAAAGGTCGGCAATTGGAACCGGTTCAACCGTAACACTGGCGGTACATTCGTCGAAAAATGTTGCCACTTCTTCGACCTCATGCGCCTGATCCTGCAATCAGACCCGGTTCGTGTTTCCGCAAGCGGAGGCCAAGCCGTCAATCATTTGGACGAAGTTTATGACGGCGATACTCCAGATATTCTGGACCACGGCTATGTCATTGTCGATTTTGCTTCGGGCGCGCGCGCGCTGCTCGAGCTTTGCATGTTTGCCGAGGGTTCGCGGTATCAAGAAGAAATCTCGGCCATTGGGCGCGATACCAAAATCGAAGCGCTTGTGCCCGGCCCGGGCCGCTTCTGGCCCGAACATCTGGGCGACGCGCCTGTACCACAGCTGATCATCAGCCCTCGCGCACCGAAAGGTCCAATCCAGCGCGACATCCCCGTTGATCCCGAGTTGCTGGCGGCTGGCGACCACAATGGCTCAACTTATTACCAGCACAAAGGCTTTCTGGAGCTGGTCAGGGGCGAGCGCGCCAAACCCGAGGTCTCACTGCGTGATGGGATTTGGGCCGTGCGTATCGGCCTTGCCGCACAACAGGCGTCAGAGCAGGGCCAAACGATCAGCCTAGCTGGGTGATTAACAGGGTCAGAAAATCACATTCAGCATCAACAGTGAGACGATCAAGAAAATGATCGTCATGATCCCGCCCGAACGGACGAAATCGGTCACTTTGTACCCAGCTGGCCCCATGATCAGCGCATTCACCTGATGGGTCGGGATAATGAAACTGTTCGAGGTCGAAATCGCGACGGTTAATGCAAAGACCGCCGGGTTGGCACCCGCCGCAACCGCAATTGAAACCGCAAGGGGCACCAACAGAACCGTCGCGCCGACGTTTGACATGACCAGAGAAAATGCCGTCGCCAGAATGGCGACGCCCGCCTGTAGCGCCCAATTCGGCCATCCATCCAAGATGATCATGATCTGTTGCGCAATCCATGCCGCAGTCCCGGTATTCTGCACCGCCTGACCCAACGGGATCAGACACGCCAGCAGAAAGACCGTGTTCCATCCAACTGCTCGATACGCCTCGTCAACACTGAGCACCCGGGTCAACATCATTCCTGCGGCTCCGGTCAGCAAACAGAGCGACAAACGCACATCCGTGAACAGGATCAGCGACAATGAGATCAAGAAGAACAAGAGCGCCCAGCCTACTTTCTGCGGGCGCAATTCGTCCTGCGGGAAATCAGACGTGACCACAACAAAATCCGGATCACGCTTTATCCGCATCAGGTTGTCCCAGCGGGTATGAGCAACCAACATGTCGCCAGCCTTGAACTTCTCAAGCCCGATCTGGGTGGATTCATGCGTCTCAGTCTCGACATGACTCAGCGTCTCTTCACCCCTGTGGATGGCGAGCAATGACATTCCGTAGGTTTTGCGGAATAGCAATTCGCGAGGGCATTTGCCGATCAGTTTGCTGTCAGGCGTAACAACCACCTCTGCGACCCCGGCATTCGTGGGTGCGAACTCTTCGACAAACACATCCAGATCAGGCAGCACCGTCAGCCCGTACTTTTCGGCAAACTCTTCGACAACCCAGCGCCGACCCACAATCGCTAATCGACAAGGCGCAGCAATCTCGGCTGTTAGCACCTGAACCATCGAGGTCTTGCCGCGGTAAAAGGTCGAGATGATATAGAGATGATTTTCAAAGTTGATGTCGGCCAGTATTTGCCCGACCAGCGGGCTGTCGGCCGGAACCACAACCTCGAACACATCGGCCTTCAGCCCGTAGACCCGCTGAAGATATTCCTGAGTCCCGCGCCCGGTACCCGTACTCTCCGACCCTGAATCACCCGGCAGCACCCAACGTCCCAGCAGCAGGAAATATGCGATCCCCGTCAGGATCAGCACCGCACCGATGGGGGTAACGGAAAACAATCCAAAGGGTTCCATCTTCTGGGCTTCGGGCAGCCCTTCGTTTGCAGTTTGGATCAGGTCATTCAACAGAATAAGCGGTGAGGACCCGACCATCGTCATTGTCCCCCCCAGAATGGCACAAAACCCCATGGGCATAAGCAAACGTGACAACGGAATACCCGATCGCGATGAGATACGGCTAACCACCGGTAGGAACAACGCCGCCGCCCCGACATTTTGCATGAATGATGAGATAACACCGACTGTGCCCGAAACGATCGGCAGCACTCGGTTTTCAGACTTACCACCATATTTCAAAATGACGGACGCGACCTTGTTCATCAGCCCCGTTTTATCCAAACCCGCCCCTACGATCATGACCGCAATGATCGAAATCACGGCATTGGACGCAAACCCGTCAAACAGATGAGGAACATTTGCCAGATTTTCGAGACCCGGTGCATAACTCAGCAGACCCACAATGACCAACACCAGGATGGCCGAAAGATCGATCCTTACAATCTCGGACACAAACAAGAACACCGTGAAGGCCAAAAGCGCCGAGACCACACCCATTTCGTATGTAAACGCCAATTGCTCCACTGGGATCACCTGGTTCCAAAAGCAAATCTAATAGGCATTTCTAGGCAATCAGCGCGGGCCTGTCATGGACTTTGTCTGTTTGGTCGAAATCCACCGTGACAAAACTACCGGCGTCGTAAGAAGCCGTCCGGTGCCACCGAAATTTGCAGCTTGTGATCGATACTCTTGTCGATCTCGAAATCAGGATTGACTTTCAACCAATCATGAACTGCAGTCTTTGGGTTGTCTCCAGGTCCCCATGGACGATCAGTGAACATAGTGGGAGGCATATCCTCAACGATTGTATCGAACACAATGCAATAGCTACCCGAAGAAACAAGCGGGGCATACGCATTTAACTCGGCAAGCACATGATCGTGTGTATGATTGCTGTCGAGACAAACAAGTACCTTTTGGTAATCTTCAGCAGCAGTTCGAACCTGGTCCACAATGTCTTCGTCAATAGATGAGCCTTGAATCATCTCGATTCTGGAGGCCATCGGATGCTCTTCTATGGCTGCACGATTGTGGGCGCGAATATCAATGTCAATGCCAAGCACTTTGCGTTTGGGACTAGCGGGGTCAAGCGTCTTGCCCGCTTCTACAGCGTCGCAATACTCTAACATCGCGAGAAGTGAGGCCGAGTAAATCAGTGATCCGCCATGTGCGATGCCCGTTTCAATGATCAAGTCCGGGCGAACATTCCAGACGATCTCCTGCAACCCCCAAGCGTCATTGGGGAATTGAATTGCAGGACGACCAAGCCAAGAAAAATTGTACGCCCATTTATGCGGCGCAATTTCACGTACCCAAATGCGGGATAAGGCTTGCAGGTCCTGATCCGCTCCAAGACTATTTATGTTATCTCGGACTTCCGCCTGAAAAGCCTCAATCGGATCCATTGATGAACTCCTTCCAGTTGACTGATCCTGATCGGATCATCGTTTCGCCCGCTCTACCACAATTAGCAATAAGGTCGAGTGCTGTGACATATGGCGTAAAAGCGCCATGTAATTGAGGATAAGGTGCACAATCATATGAAATGTAACGAACTTCCAACCCTGCATCCTCGAAAATTGAGTGATCCAGGTAGTTTTTAGCACCATGTCCGGTTAGATAGACGCTTCCACCTGCCGCCAAAGTTAGGTCGCGTAGTCGTTGGCTCGAAGCCCCCGCAACGTTCAATTGCTCAGACGACATAAAGGTCGTTTTTTGATCAAGATCGAAATATCTTGCAAGTGCCTGAACCGAATAGCTGGTTAGCTCATCAAGCGTCTGCGATGGCTGCTGGAAAACGTCATAGACCACTTCTAGCATATCATCGACATACGGCGCCGAGTAGTATGCTTGTTTCAACAAATTTAAATGTTCTTCACGCCAGGGCCTTCGGTCATCAATCTTCACTTCATTAATGTTCTGCCCGCGATGACGGTCGCGCGTTGGTACCGTCATCCAACGAACTCCATCCTTTGACTTTATCTGGACTCGGTTAAGAAAACCTCGCGCAAATTGCACGTCGTCATAGTGAACAAATACATCCGCCAGGCGAAGTTGCTCGAGCAAGCCATACCAAGGGAAATACATAGATTGCGATATTACGACGGTTGCGTTGGCCACGAGATGCCCTCGTTTCTAAGGAAAGAGCGAAACGCATCGTTCAATTTCTTATCTGCAATCGCAGGTTTTGCGACCACGCTTGAACTGGTGCCTTTTGTCCCCATTAGCGTCAACGCCCGCTCTATATCCCCGTTTGCCAGAGCTTCTTGAAGTAACAAAAGCAAATAGAGCTTTTGCGCGAAAGACACTCTTTGGATTGTTTCCCTGGTAGTCGGCCGGGGGGACCAGACCTGAGCGATTATGGGGCCGCCATCCATCGATTGATCGACTCGGTGAGCGGTCGCGCCCATGATAGTCATCCCAGATGCATGCGTCGCCGTCAGAGAACCTAATCCCGGGAACAACGGTAACAGCGACGGATGAAGATTAATGCAGGGCTTAAAGTCGTAGATTGAAGGCCCTACGAGGCGAGTAAAAAGCAGAACAGAACAATCGCATTTCTTCTCCTCAAACAGCCAATATGAGGCTTTGGAACTGAAGTCCACGGCATTTCGGTATTCCACTCGCTTGATGGGGATACCTCGGATATCTGCCCTTTGCTCAGCATTGCAGGCCCGGTCGGAAACCATCACCCAATTAGGAACGCGAGAAAGCTCAGTCAGAATATCGTAGGCCGCAGCCATTACCGCACCGCCACCAGAACAAATGAGACCAATTCGATTCATCTCGCGGTGACCGAACGGTGCGCACCATACGCAAGACCAGGCGCATCAGGGTGGTACAGGTAAAGAGTGTACTCATACAGTGGATAAGCATGATCAAGTTGGACACGAGATGTGAGTTGCGACATGCACCAGGCGAGTAATTCAGCTGGGTTGCGATAATAAAGGTTAGAAGATTGAAAATTTACATGGGTCGTCATAACGTTGAAGGCGATCCCAACTCGCGACATAGTAAACATATGGGTTACCAGTTTTCGTAAGTAAGCGTCCATGTCAGGTTGTGACACCGAGAGCTTCTGAGTGAGTATACCATTGCAAACCGCGTAGTCATACTGAGGCTCCGACGGTAGGTCGAGTACATCACCCGCTATCCAAGTTGCGTCTCGATGGCGATCTCTTGCAGTTTCAATCATTGAACTCGCCATATCGATGCCGGTGAATTTTATATTGAGTTTCCTATCTTTCATTCGATCCAACAGGCTGCCATAGCCGCATCCAACATCAATTATGCTTGGCTGTGTCAGATCACCTAAGTTGGTTACCGCAATCATTCGGTCGAGGCGTATAAGGTGGTCAGATGGGTCAGAACCCCAATCCACACCCTCACCCGTGGCACCGTGACGGGCAAAAGTTCCAGAGTAATGTGCGCCCAATTTCACGCTTATTTTCTTAAGATCCGGCAACGTGTAATTCTACCTTTGTCCCGCAAATACAGCGACTACGCCTGCGATTTGATCCAGATCTCTATCTGTCATATCGTGATAGCTCGGCAAATTTATCGCACGGCAAGGGATATCCCATGCATGAATATTCTCAGAACAATCTTCGAACATTTCAAGCGAACTCAGGGGCCAGAAAAACACCCGAGCATCAATGTTGGCTTCAGCAAACGCGGCCTGCAATATCTCGCGAGTGACCCCAGTTTCTTTTGTAAAAACGACAGTCGGCATCCATGCGCCATTTATGCCATCGGATGGTTCTGGATTTAGTGAAATGCCTGTTTCATTTATTAACCTTGCCTTGTAGCCCGCCAGAATTTCCTTCTTTCGCGCCGTAAGCTCTTCGATGCGCTGAAGCTGGGCACAACCGATCGCTGCCTGAATATTGGACATCTTATACTTGAAGCCAATCATATCGGCCCAGAACTGGCGGCTTTGCCCTCGCACGCGCCCATGATTAGACAGCGTCAGAACCTTTTCGAACAGCTTTGTGTCATTGGTTGCGAATAACCCGCCCTCGCCGGTTGTCAGGGTCTTGGTGCCATGGAATGAGAACGTGGAAAACAAACCCATCGAACCAGCTTTTTTTCCCAACCACTCCGATCCGATCGCCTCTGCTGCATCTTCGATCACTGGAATTCCATAACGCTCACCAAGCGCCAACAAGGCCGTCATGTCTGCCAGATTACCATAAAGATGCGTCGCGATAATGGCTCTAGTACGAGGGGTAATTGCCGCATCAGCCCGTTCAGGATCGATGCACCATGTGACCGGGTCAATATCAACGAAGACCGGGCTTGCACCCAGATGCTTCACTGGAGCCACTGTGGCAATCCAATTGGTGTCGGCCAGAATTACTTCGTCGCCAGGTCCAATACCTAGCGCAGCAAGGCCCATATGCATCGCACCCGTACAGCTAGAGGTGGCGATGGTGTGATTCACACCAAGATATTTCCCAAACTCGTTTTCGAACCGATCAATGTACTCATAGCATTGGGCACCCCATCCATGCCGCGCTGCATCTGCAGCGTATTCGACCTCAAGTTCAGTAATTGATGGCTTTGTATATGGTATCCGATTGGTCATCTGATGCATAACTCAGGCACAAATGTCACGAAGGCTGAACCTGCATCAGCCAAATCCGCCAACTGAGTGGTAATTTCACCCGCGATATTCCATGGCAGTATTAAGATGTAGTCAGGCCGGCTGTCGTTCAGCTCTTGGGGCGGGCGGATGGGAATATGGCTACCCGGCAGGAACTTGCCTTGCTTGGATGGAGCCGCGTCCGATACGAATTGAATCAGGTCTCTGCCGACGCCTGCAAAGTTAAGCAACGTATTGCCTTTTGCGGCCGCCCCATACGCGCTGACGGTCTTGCCGCTACGCTTGGCCTCCAGTAGGAAAGAAAGCGCCATGTCCTTTACCGTTTCTACGCGAGATTGGAAGGCAATATATGGTTCATGGGTCTCTAGACCCGCGGCTTGTTCCCTAGCCAAAACGCTTGCAACCGAGTCGGTTAGAAGATGTGACGCATCATGCAAACATCCGTATACTCGCAGGCTGCCACCGTGGGTTGATAGTTCTTCGACATCGAAGATACGCAATCCCGCCATTTCAAAAATCCGCCGCGCCGCGCCTAACGAAAGATACGAGAAGTGCTCATGATACACAGTATCAAATTGACATTCATCTAGAAGCCGGAGCAAATGAGGGAATTCCAGAGTAACAACACCCTCTGAATTCAACACTGTTGCCAACCCCAGAGCAAAGTCATTGATGTCGGGCACATGTGCAAATACATTGTTGCCGCACACAAGATCAGCCTTGTGGCCTTGGGCTACCAATTGCTGCGCCAGCGTTTCACCGAAGAAGGCCCGCATTACTGGAATGCCAATGCGTTCCGCAACTTCTGCCGTGGCATCAGTAGGCTCGATACCCAGGCAAGGTATTCCTGCCTGCACGAAATTCTTCAGTAAGTAACCATCGTTGGAGGCTACTTCGATCACATAGGAGTCAGCACCCAGATTTAGCCTTTGGGTGATTGTGCTTGCATACTCAGCGGCATGCGAAACCCAAGACTGTGAAGTCGATGAAAAATATGCGTAATCCGCGCGAAAAATCTCATCTGCTCTGGCGTAATCTTCTGTTTGGACCAGCCAACACTGTTCACACACACGTAACCGCAAAGGAAAGGTGACTTCAGGTGCATGCAGATCGGCCTGCGTAAGATAGGCATTGGAAGGTGGTGCAAACCCGAGGTCAAGAAAGGCAGGGCCGAGCGGATGATAGCAGTGACGGCATTTCATGACTCTAGCGGCTCCAGTTCGGCAAGTAGTGGCAGAGCACGATCTTTAGGTGAGATCACAGTTTTTGACAACGGCCAGCCGATACCAATCTCAGGATCGTCGAAATGGACTCCACCGCTGTACTCAGGACTGAAGGGAATCGAGTGCAAGTACACCATCTCGACATCATCTGTCATGGTCTGGAAACCATGGGCAAATCCCTCCGGAATGTACAACGCAACGCGGTTGTCTGCGCTGAGCTCCTGAGCGATCCAATGTCCAAAGGTCTCTGATCCGGATCTCAAATCAACGGCAACATCAAAAATCGCGCCCTGCACGACGCGCACAACCTTTGCCTCTGCCGCCGGGGCTCGTTGAAAGTGAAGCCCCCTGATTGTGCCCATATGCCGAGTATAAGAAGTGTTAATCTGTGCGATTTCCGAGAATAAGTGTCGCGACTGAAATTCTTCGCTACAAAAAGAACGCGCAAAAAAACCGCGATCATCCTCAATACGATTTAAGTCGATACGCAGCACATCACTGATCATCATCGGTTCGAATTTCATCACTCGGCCTTTTCGAACTCTTCAATATCAGCATCTACTAGGGTTTTTGCATCGACGCCTGAGCTGAATTGCCGATACCAATCGACTGTGCGGGTTACTGCCTGGTCAAAGTTCCAGCGAGGCGCCCACCCCAGCAGGGAATTCGCCTTGTCTATTGACAGTGTCAAGCGGCCAGCCTCGTGTGGTGCATTTGTTTCGCTTTGATATCTGACCTCACCCGGCCAAGCGTTCAAGCTGGTGGATACCAAATCTTGAACGGGACGTTGATCGGAAACCACAGGACCGAAATTAAAGGCAGTTTCCAAATCACCACGACCATCAAGCAAACCATCAGCCAGTTCCATGTATCCCTTCAAAGGTTCCAGAACATGCTGCCAAGGTCTTATCGCGTGCCGGTTGCGCACGACCAAAGCTTGACCATCTCCAAACGCGCGGGCCAAATCGGGCAAGATGCGGTCTTCGGCCCAATCCCCGCCACCAATTACGTTACCCGCTCTGGCCGTCGCAACTCGAACTGGCGAACCCGAAAAAAACGATGATCGGTAGCTTGCAATAGCAATTTCCGCTGCTGCTTTACTGGCGCTATAAGCATCATGACCACCAAGCTGGTCATCCTCGAAGTAGGGCGCATTCTGTTCAAGATTCTTATAAACTTTGTCGGTAGTGACGATCACGACCGCAGTGGGCTTGTTTCTCTCTCGCAAGGCATCAAGAACGTTCACCGTCCCCATCACATTAACATCCATCGTGCCTTGCGGCTCGCGATAGGATCGGCGGACAAGTGATTGGGCTGCGAGGTGAAACACAATGTCGGGATCAGCATCGGCAACACGTGCGTTGACATTCGCCGAATTGCGGATATCGCAAATCGAGTGATCCAAACGCTCGGCCAACTCGAGCTCATCAAAAAGACAGGGTGAATTTTCGGGCGCCAATGAAAGACCAAAGACTTTGGCACCGCGCGATAGCAGCCAATGCGACAACCAGGCGCCTTTGAATCCTGTGTGTCCCGTGAGCAGGACACGGCGTCCCTTCCAGTCGGTCGTCACCTCCAGACTCTCCACGGCGGCTTCCCACTAGCCCAAAGATCTTCCAGAAAGTTCTTGTCTCTCAGCGTATCCATAGCCGACCAGAAACCATTATGTTTATAGACTGCCAGTTGTTTGTCAGCCGCCAGCGCCTCCATTGGTTCACGCTCCCAAAGCGTGTCATCACCGTCAATACGGTCCAGAACGGACGGCTCACATACGAAGAAACCACCAGATACCCATTGTCCGTCACCTTTCGGTTTCTCTAAGAAACTTTTGACCCGCGCACCTTCGACCTGAATTGAGCCGAAGCGTCCGGCCGGTTGAACAGCGGTCACGGTTGCCTCCACACCTTCTGCCTCGTGGAATGCTATAAGTTCGCTGATATCAATGTCGCTAACCCCATCTCCGTAAGTAAGCAGGAACCGATCGTCCAGATGCTCGCGCACACGCACGATTCTTCCACCCGTTTGTGTCATCTCTCCCGTATCAACAAGTGTGACACGCCAAGGTTCCGCATGGCGTTGATGTACCTCCATTCGATTTTCCTGAATATCGATCGTGATGTCTGACATATGCAGAAAATAATTTGCGAAATACTCTTTGATTATGAATCCCTTGTAGCCGCAACATATTACGAAGTCGGTTATCCCATAAGCTCCGTAAATCTTCATTATGTGCCACAGTAGTGGACGGCCACCGATCTCAATCATCGGTTTAGGCTTCAAGTGAGATTCCTCACTAATCCGGGTACCGAGTCCACCGGCAAGCAAAACAGCTTTCATCTAGTTCCTAAGACCTTCTGTAATTTTGCTATGACGCGCTGACTTGCGCAAAGATATACCACCTAGCCGCCCTATGCTTCCCTAAAACCGCATAGCTTTATACCCAGTATTCATCCAGTAGCGGCGCACTGTTCGATCGCCTAAGCCTAACCCCACAATCACATCTTTTTACTACAAGCGAGACGAGTCCAAACAAAGGAAGCTTGCACGCTCCAACCGCTCGCCAACAGTAAATTCGGGAACTCTAAACCAGTTTCCAACTACAAATGCAACTGAGCCGGGATGTTGGCTTAAGTCATGATATGTACCGTGAAGCCGCTGCTTCAATCCATTAAAAAGCGTTACAATCATACTTGCCTGTAACATTGAGACGACCCTTTGCCGCAGTTTCTATTCCGGCAGTGCAAATCCCAATTAAGGAAGGTGCTGCATAACGATGGCGATCCAATCGCGCGGCCTGCACAATACAGTTGGTAGTGTCGCGAACCAGCACAATGAAGTAGTTTCTGTCAGCTGTAATTTTGCGAATAGAAGGAAGGTTGCAGTCGTCTAGGTTTGCTGCAAGAACCGAAGCAGTCAAACTAGGTTTAGTATCAAGCTTGGACGCATAAAACGATGGTATGTTTTGAAGATCTAACTCTTGTCATCCCAACTTTTGAGCGACAACAGCTAGTGCTGTTAGCAATGTCATATTGGAATGAGTTAGGTGTCGAGCTGCATGTGATCGACGGATCGGCGAAGCCAATTCCCACTGAAGCACTACCGCAGAGTCAAAAAATACATTACTATCATATGCCTGCACCTCTGTTCGACCGATTGAGTTTCGCAACAGAAATAGTCCAGACGCCATTCTGCAGTCTGATCTCAGATGACGAATTTTTCTTACCAACCGGCCTGAGAGCATGTTTGACAGAACTTTCGAACGACCCAGAACTGGTCGCATGCATTGGAAGGGCACTTGCCTTTGATGCAACATCCGATCGGGTTGAAGGAATTCCTGCCTACCCTGAAATGGCCGGGCGCCGAATTGACCAAAAGACTGCTGCCGAGAGGGTGAGAGCACACTTGGGAGACTATCGGCCTTCCACAATTTATGCAGTGACAAGGACAGATATTTGGAAAAAGGCATTACGTGCATCGGTAGCAAAGTCTTTCCCCGTATTTGCCCTTCCTGAACTCAGATTCGAGGCCGCAATCGCGTACCAAGGTCCAAGCCGAGTGATACCGGTACTGAGTTGGCTTCGAAACGTAGGCGAACCGCCTAAACGCGGACAAGATGAAACCTTAGATGTGCGCAACACATTCCATGAATGGTGGAATGACGAAAACAAATTTGATCAGCGCTGCGAGTTTCTAAGCTTAATGGCCGAGCATCTTCGAACAGATGCCGCGTCAGATGAAGAGCGTCAAATTGTACATGATCTAGAACAAGCGTTCACACATTATGACAATACCATCCAGGAACGAAAGACAGCTTGGCAAACACGAAACTCGGCTGCTCGATCTGATCGGGTAGTAAAAAAGAAACAAAACTTATTGCAAAGGTTTCAAAAACTAATTTTTGGAGCCGGTGACAAAACCCCGCAATCCACTCATTCCACGAAAGGACGGCAAAAACCCGCAATGGAGAAAGGCTCATCAAGTCAAAAGTCAAAAGCTCCAAGAAGAAAAGACATCTTTCTCGCCGTTGAGGATTTGCGCGAGGAAGGTGTGCTTGTTAACTTGAGTGAGATCAAAAAAGTAGTGCAACTTTTAGGATTTACGGCAGACCGATCCACCTTTTCAACGTGTGATGATGAAAGTCAAAAACACACGCGGCCAGACTAACTGTTCAATCCCAACCTCTGGTTATGATCTTCCCGCTTGGAAGTGCTTCTCCGCTATATTTAGGAGATTGGTGGAACCACATGGCCACTGACCCAGCGCCTTTGAACCGGGCAGTATGGATGCAGAAACCGTACCCGTTTCATTCTCATGGCTAGATTGGCGATTCCTTTAGGCGCCTGTTTAGGATAATTAAATAGAGTGGTGGCGCAAATGCCCCTAAAATTGGACAATTATACCATTATGCTTTAAATCTGCACTCTTATGGTTCATCCGTCAGAGTGCAAATTTCTGCGATGAGTTCTTTAAGATCGAGACCGGATCTCGCAATCAGACTTGGATCGGTGGTGACGCCGTCAAGAAGTCCCAAGTCTATCAGGTCTTTGATTTCGCTTACTTCTGCAGTATCCGCAAAAAACTTCATGAGTTTTCCTCATGTGTGTGAACTTAATTTGGTTGCACGTGAATTCGCCCAGAGGAGCTGCATCGACGGATGGCGGGGTCCAGGGCGTAAATTCAGAACGCGTGGCGCGTCCCGAATTCGGTGTAGTTCTGGTTTAATCTTAGGTCGGCATTTCGACTAGTGCTGATGACGAGTTTTGCATTTGGCAGATCGTTCGCTTTCGCGCGTTTCAATGCCGTGATCGGGTCAAAGCCATGGTTGATCCAGCGGTTTTGCAGCCTGTTTTCAAGCTCTTCCAAAGTTGGGCTGATAAAAACCGTTGCGGCATAGACATCCGTCAGGTTTCTCCACGGGTCGCTGTCCATCAGAAGATAGTTACCCTCAACGACGACGACCGGAGTTGCCGGGTGAACCGCAATGGCGTTGGCAATAGCGAGGTCCATTGTGCGGTCGAATTTGGGATGAAAGGACTCGTGGCGCGTAAATTGAAGCTCTCTGATTGCAGCGCAAAACCCGACCCCGTCGAAAGTCTCTGGCGCGCCTTTTCTCGCCAGCAATCCACGCGTTTCCAGCACGCAGTTGTCCAAATGGTA
Source organism: Ruegeria sp. I3 (assembly GCF_056532525.1). Classification (NCBI taxonomy): domain Bacteria; kingdom Pseudomonadati; phylum Pseudomonadota; class Alphaproteobacteria; order Rhodobacterales; family Roseobacteraceae; genus Ruegeria; species Ruegeria sp. I3. The sequence continues at coordinate 95,702 of NZ_JBQFNI010000007.1, forward strand.
ACCATCCGTTGGTACAAGTGTGGCTGACGGAACCGCCGAGCTCTGTTGTGTGTTCAGCGATTGCACAACGGCTTCCGCTAAGGTCGACTTTCCGGATGCGGGGGGGCCGGCGATTGCGATAATCGTCCGGACTCCAACTTGCCGCCGGGAGGAGATCAGGTCGCAAACGCGCTGTACGTCCTGCTCGATCACGCTGCGTCCTCTTTTGGGGGTTCCTTGGCACCGGTCATGAAGGCGACTGCATCGGACATCGTGTAATCCTTGGGATCAATTGTGCAGAGCCTTTTGCCCAACCGATGCACATGAATGCGGTCGGCAACCTCAAAAACATGAGGCATGTTGTGGCTGATCAGGATGATCGGAATGCCACGCGCACGCACGTCCTGGATCAGTTCAAGCACCTTGCGGCTTTCCTTGACGCCCAAAGCAGCCGTCGGTTCGTCCATGATGATAAACTTGGTTGCAAAGGCAGCGGCACGAGCAACGGCAACACCTTGGCGTTGGCCACCAGAGAGAGTCTCAACCGCCTGATTGATCGACTGTACAGTCATCAGCCCAAGCTCGGTCAGTTTTTCTCGGGCAAACTTCTCCATCGCTGGACGGTCAAGCTTACGCATGTATTTGCCCATGAACCCCTGCTTGCGGATTTCGCGCCCCATGAACATGTTGTCCGCAATCGAAAGGGCAGGAGACATGGCGAGCTGCTGATAGACAATCTCAATCCCCATATTCCGCGCATCGATCGGAGAGGAGAAGTTAACCTTTTTGCCCTCGATCAGAATCTCGCCTTCATCCGGGATTGTGGCGCCGCAGATCGCCTTCACGATGGATGATTTGCCCGCGCCGTTATCTCCGATCACTGCCAGGATTTCCCCCTGGCGCAGTTCAAAGTCGGAATGGTCGATGGCGGTAACGTGGCCATAACGCTTTACGATCCCGCGGCCTTGGACGACTGGAGTTGAGTCTGACATTAGCCCGATACCTTTCTAATCCACTGGTCGACGGCAACCGCAGCGATAATGAGAAGTCCGATAAGTAAGAAGGTCCATTGTGCGTCTGCGCCCAGAAGCCTAAGCCCCAAAGTGAACACGCCAACAATCAGCGCGCCAAACAGCGATCCCAGGATGGATCCCCGCCCGCCAAACAAAGAGATGCCCCCGATCACAACCGCGGTGATGCTTTCGATATTGGCTAATTGACCGGATGTAGGTGAAACCGACCCGATGCGCCCGATCAAGGCCCAGCCCGCAAAGGCACAGATCAAACCGGATAACATATAAACTGACATCAGCGTTCTGTGCACGTTCACACCGGATAGTTCAGCCGCCTCAGGGTCATCCCCCACTGCATAGACATGTCGGCCCCAGGCCGTGTGTTTGAGCGCGTAAGCCAGAACGAAAATCAGAACGAGCATGAATATCACGCCGACCGTAAAGGTCGCGCCACCGATGCTGAATTTGGTACCAAAGAATTGCAGGAACGGGGCGTTGGCTTCGATATCCTGGCTGCGAATTGTTTCGTTTGCGGAATACAGGAAGTTTGTCGCCAGAACGATCTGCCACATGCCAAGCGTGACAATAAATGGCGGCAGCTTTACGCGACTGACCAGCCAGCCATTAAGAGCCCCGATCAGCGTTCCCATTGCCAGCCCGCACATCACAGCAATGGGCACGGGGATACCGTAGCGGAAGGTGAACTGACCCATGATGACGGATGAAAACACCATGATCGCACCGACGCTCAAGTCGATGCCGGCGGTCAGAATGACAAGGCTTTGCGCTGCGGCCACGATGCCCACGATCTGAACTTGCTGCAAGATCAGCGTCATCGCAAAGGGGGAGAAGAACTTGGACCCCAGCAGCAGACCGAAAATTACGATGGCGCCGACCAGAACGATCAACGGCACAAAGGAAGGGTTGACATGGAGAAGATGCTGCAACTTCCCCAGAACACCACGACGGTGATCTTCAAATTCCGCTACGGTTTCTGACGCGTTGGCGGCGGTTTCGAATTCCTGGGCGTTTTGGTTTGCTTCAGACATCTCTCCCCCTTTTCGTGGCTGGCATCGCGTCCACGAAATCAGTTTACAGGAAGTTTAGGTTTGCTGGTTAAAGGATTGATGAGGCGCTACGGCGCGCCTCACCTTGTAGGGCTGGCTTTAGCCCCAGCAGAGATCCAGGCCTTCTGCGACAGACAGCGACTCGACCCCATCAACCGGCTGGTCGGTGATGAGTGCCACACCCGTGTCATAGAAGTCTTTGCCGGGTGTGTTTTCGGGCTTCACGCCCTCTTCGGCCCATTTTTTCACGGCCTCAACCCCAAGCGAGGCCATCAACAGCGGGTATTGTTGGCTTGTCGCCCCGATCACACCGGCTTCGACGTTTTGGACGCCGGGGCACCCCCCGTCAACCGAAACGATCAGTACGTCGTTTTCACGCCCGATGGATTTCAGCGCCTCATAGGCGCCCGCAGCAGCCGGTTCGTTGATCGTGTGAACAACGTTGATGGATGAATCCTTAGCCAGAAGATTTTCCATCGCGCGGCGCCCGCCTTCTTCATTACCGTCGGTCACGTCACTGCCAACCAGCCGCGCATCGGTTTCGTCACCGATGACATTTGGGTCCGCCAAGTCCACGCCGAACCCGTCGAGGAAACCCTGATTGCGCAGAACGTCCACTGTCGGCTGACTGACGTTCAGATCCAGCGTCGCGATCTTGGCATCGGCTGCGGCGTCGCCCATTTTGGCCTTAGCCCATTGACCGATCAGCAGACCGGCCTTGTAGTTGTCCGTCGCGAATGTCGCGTCCGCCGAGTCAATCGGGCTCAGCGGCGTATCCAGCGCAATGACCAGAACGCCTGCATCTCGCGCCTGTTTAACCGCAGGAACGATTGAGCTGGTGTCGGATGCTGTCAGCAGAATGCCTTTTGCGCCATCGAGAATGCAGGTTTCAATGGCCTGAACCTGAGTTTCATGGTCGCCATCAACCTTGCCGGCAAACGCCTTGAGCGTCATGCCCAGCTCTTCTGCCTTGGCGGTTGCGCCTTCCTTCATCTTAACGAAAAAGGGGTTGGTGTCGGTCTTGGTAATCAGGCAGACGGTTTCACCAGCCGCTTGCGCGGATGCAGCGGCCAAAGTCAGCGCAGTCGCGGATGCGGCGAGCTTGAGTAGATTTCTCATGTTGTCCTCCCAGAAAATTGTTGTGGCCCCGCGCGGAATAGCGACAAGGCGGGCCTCCATCCTCCAATGAAGGTCCCGTTCAAGAAACCGTGATTCTAGCCTCTGTGTCAATAAATAAATAAAGTTTATTTATTAATTTGCCCACGTATCTTTTCATAAGAAAACAAGGTGTTTATGTTTAAGGTTATGGAAAGAGAGGCGTTGAAATTACTAACCGGCGGCGTAAGCCAAAGCGGTGTTCGTGATCATAACGAACGCCTCATTCTGACGGTTTTACAACGGCATGGACCTGCTGCCGGGGCGGACGTCGCGCGGCTGACGGGCCTGTCACCCCAGACCGTGTCGATCATTCTGCGTAAGCTCGAAAAGGACGAGATTCTCAAACGTGGGACGCCGTTGAAGGGCAAAGTTGGGAAACCTTCGATCCCCATGGAGCTCAATCCCGAAGGCATTCTGTCGGTGGGAATGAAGATCGGTCGCCGCAGCGCCGATCTTCTTTTGATCGACTTCACCGGTAAGCCACGCCAACAGCTCTCGACGACTTATGACTACCCGCTACCCGAAGCAGTGTTCGGGTTTCTGGAGGTAGGATTGGAAGAGCTTCTGGCCAATGAACCCCAGAAACTTCGGGACCGTGTATGCGGGATTGGAATCGGAACACCGTTCGAGCTGTGGAAGTGGCACGACCTTTCTGGGCTTGCGGCTCAGAAATTCAGGTCCTGGAGAAACGTGAACTTCTTTTCCGAGGTGGCCAAGTTCAGCGAACTGCCGGTCTTTGTGGTCAATGATGCTACTGCCGCGTGTCACGCGGAGCACCTCTATGGCCGCGGGGCTGAGTATCGAGACTATTTTTATTTCTTCATAGGCTCAATGATTGGCGGAGGCGTTGCATTGAATGGCACCGTATTTGAGGGCAACCAAGGCAATGCCGGTGCCTTGGGTGCCATGCGAACGACGGGTCCTTTGGGTGAAAGCCAGCAACTGATTGACACTGCATCGCTGTTCCTGCTCGAGGACAGGTTGATAGAAGCGGGTGTTGATCCGGGAATTTTGTGGAAAAAGCCGCAGGACTGGAGCAGCATTTCTCGCTATGTCGAACCATGGATCGGTACCACCGCGCAGGAACTGGCCAAAGCTGCGCTGTCTATTTGCGCAGTCATCGACTTTGAGGCAATTTTTATCGACGGCGCATTCCCATCTGAAATACGGGAGGAGTTGGTCTCACGGGTTCGTCGTTACCTAGTCAACCAAGATAAACGCGGTTTGATTCCTCCGGTTGTAGAAGCTGCGGCTGTTGGAGAAAACGCCCGCGGGATTGGGGCGGCAAGCAGCCCGATTTTCCGCCAGTTTCTATTGAACACTAATGCTGGGCTCTCTGGGATGTAGTCGAAATTCATAGGGGTCAAATTTCCTAAGTAGAAAGGAACCGCATAATGTCAATCTTCTCAAAACTCTTTGGTGGCGGTGAAAAGTCGGAGCTGCAACCGGTCTCGTACAAAGGGTTCGACATCTTCCCCGTTTTGATTGCCGAGGGCGGAAAGTATCGCCTGTCGGCCCGTATCGAAAAAATCATCAACGGAGATCGTAAGACCTATGCGCTGATCCGGGCGGATGTCTTCGAAAGCCGGGATCAGGCCGAGAGCTTTAGCATCACCAAGGCGAAACAGGTGATTGACGAGCAAGGCGAGTGTATTTTCGGTTAAGGGAACTGTTGGCTATCATCCCTTTCCACGAGCGCTACGGCGTCAACGTCAAATCTCTCGGCCTTGCCCTCCATAATGCTGCGAGACATGTTTCCTCCCCAACTCTTGTCCAGACACCAAAGGCCAAACTACGAAACAAGAAGGTCCCGCAGGTGTTTTCTATGCAAAAAGAAAGTGCACCTAAAAAAGTGCACCTACCGCTACTGGCAAATTGGCAGTTCTAGCGGCGGCTGCTTGGGCAGGGCCGCCCGCCATTGATTGATGATCGGTTGCAAAGTTCTTTTCGGCCAAAACTTGGGTGCGTCAATCGCCTTCAGACATGCTGCGTTCCAGTAGACGCCCGCGCGCGAAAGCGATTTTCCTTGCTCCACCGCTTTGGCAACCGCGTTAATGTCTTTTGATTCCGGGTAGATATAGAGCGTGGTCGGGTTTCCTTCGACAAGCTCCAAAATCTCTTTTGAAGCGGATTGCGACCAGGTTGTGCAGCCGTTGCTGCGCCCACCGACGTAGTTCACAAGCTTGCCGTACGGTACATATCCATCCTTGTCAGCGTTCGCGCTTTGCGGGTTTTTGAAGCGGCACTTCCACTTTAGAAAAACAGCAGGATGACCGCCTATGGCGCGTTCCCGGGCATTGCTTGTCTCTCCTTCCCCGTCAAACAACAGGAACGTGCGGTAAAGTGGCTTCATCTTACCGGAGTGTTGGTAATATCCTTTGAATGAAGTTCGGGCCTCGGCCGTAAGGTATGACCCACCTGCGGTCAGTTTCGAACCTTCTGCGTTGCTGAAGTTCTTCGCGCATTGCCGACCATTTGCGAAATTTGCCCGCTGCAACTTTCGACCATTGCCATAGCCGGATGAAACGGCGCGAAATGACTTATGCGCTTCGCAAATCACGTAGAACCGACGCCCAGGGTTTCCGGTCCGCGCCGTACTGGGACGCGTGGCGTCTTTTGCTAGGTAGCAGGAGTTCGAGATTTTGCCTTGCCGGAGTTTCTGCAGATAAAGCGCTCTCGCACGCTCGAGGACGATCGGCGCGATTTGCCCTTCAGCCGTGCCTACGTGTTTCCGTAGCCAGGCTGGTATTTCTTTTGATAATGCGTCGCCTCGGTTGGGGAAAGACCCAGCAATGGTGGCGACGACTAAGACGGCGATGGAGAGACAGAGTGAATTGGGTCGCAACGGGACTGCTCCTGCTAGACTATTCTCGTGCCTATTCTAACACGGAAACCTGGCCCGACCTTTGGGATGATTTCGGGATCGATAGGTACTGTTGCTTTATGTCCCGACTTGTAAGCCTTAGGTCCTGTTTGTGATGGGGCTCGGTCAAAAACAGAAATCAAGCGACTGGACATCTTCGGGTTAGCGTCCACATGAAAGGCTATGTTTGCACGTCGTTCGTGCCTGATTGCTTCGACCGTCTCTGTGTCCGCGCCGATCGTTGTGCGGGGGCAATCCCCAGAGATTGGCGAGATGATCGGCCGCTTGCCGCGGCTCCATTCGCTTCAGATTCAGCGCGGGGAGGACGTCATCTTTGCGCAAGCTCCCAAAGAGCCTGGACTGGATCGCCCGGCAAACATCAGACCCTGTTCGAAAAGCATCGTTGCCCTGTTGCTAGAAACCGCAATCGATAGGCAGGAAATCTCTTCAGACGATGCTACGCTGCAAGACGTGGCGCCGCGCTTGCTGCCGCCGAATGCAACTCCGGGCGCCGAAAGTATCACGATGGAGGATCTAGTCACGCTCCGGGCAGGGCTGGAACGGACGTCTGGCGGGAATTGCGGAGCATGGATCAGCTCGCCCAACTGGATCGCCGACGCACTCACCCGACCGATGGTGGCCAAGCCCGGGCAACGCATGTTGTACTCAACGGAATCAACACAAATCCTGGGGGCGGCGTTAAACGAGGCAACGGGGCAAAGCCTGCTAACGCTGGCGCGGGCGCGATTGGGGACTCTGCTGGAAGTTGAGATACCCGCCTAGACCCAGGATCCTCAGGGATATTATCTAGGCGCTAACTAGATGACAATATCACCGAGATCGAGGTTGAAGATCGCCTTATTACTTAGGGACAGCGGAGTCTTTGAAAAAAAATCTTATTAGTCCCGAAAGTTGGGTTTCCGCAGCCACCAAGGCCTACAGCCGGTCACAGTTTTCTGAGTTGGAATACGGATACGGCTGGTTTCTCTCACCGTCCGGATACGCTCTGGCCCGAGGGTATGGAGGTCAAATCATAGCGGCCCATCACAGGCGCAATCTTGCAGTCGCAATCACATCCGATCCGACCCGTCCCGCGAGATCTGCTGGTTATTTCGGGAATTTGATCCGGTTTCTAGATGGACCGGTTCTGAATTTGGCGTGATGCATTGAACTGTGCTCGAACAGTTTTCGCCGTGTATCAACAAAGCCCCCTTTTGATGTGGGACGTACGACTTTATGTCTCAGGCTGTAAGCATGATGTATTTCGGTTGTAACGAATGTCCGGTTCTGCTGACTGCAGTGCAGTGTCTTGAGGGGACGTTGGGCGGCAGGAATGGGCCGTTTGCAGCGCACGTAATTGATGCTAATTGGCGTGATCCATGAAGTTCTTCCTCCAACATAAATGGTATTAATTGATATAAAACAATGGGTTGTTCTACTTCTTTCTTTCTACTAAAAAATTAGTTTGACAGCAGCGCCGAATATCATCGATGCTGTTTGCCATCCGGTCTGCACCGGAACACATAATCTTTGGGAGGAGACAGATGCGGAGACATCTACTTTCCGCCGTGGCGGCAGCGGCCGTCATTGCGGGGCATGGTCCTGCTTGGGCCGACGAAGCCGCAGCACAACGTTGGATCGACGACGAATTCCAGCCATCGACCTTGTCGAAGGAAGAACAGTTGTCCGAAATGAAGTGGTTCATCGATGCTGCACAACCGTACTCGGGAATGGAAATCAATGTCCTGTCCGAGGGTATCCCGACGCATTCCTATGAATCCGAGGTTCTGACCAAGGCGTTCGAGGAAATAACCGGGATCAAGGTCAATCACCAGATTCTCGGCGAAGGCGAAGTGGTTCAGGCCGTACAGACTCAGCTACAAACCGGACGGAATCTGTATGATGGCTATGTCAACGACAGCGACCTGATCGGCACGCACTCGCGCCTGCAGCTGGCCTATCCGCTGACCGACATGATGGCAGGCGACTGGGCAGCGACAACCTCACCGACGCTGGATCTGGATGACTTCATGGGCATTCAGTTCACCACCGGCCCTGATGGCAAGCTGTATCAATTGCCTGACCAGCAGTTTGCGAACCTATATTGGTTCCGCAAGGACTGGTTCGATGACGAAGCCAACAAGGCCGCGTTCAAAGAGAAATACGGCTATGATCTAGGCGTTCCGGTCAACTGGTCGGCCTACGAAGACATCGCCGAGTTCTTCACCAATGACGTGAAAGAAGTCGATGGCACCACGATCTATGGCCACATGGATTATGGTAAGCGCGCGCCTGACCTCGGCTGGCGCATGACTGACGCCTGGCTGTCGATGGCCGGCGCTGGTGACGTGGGTGAACCGAACGGCGTTCCCGTCGACGAATGGGGCATCCGCATGGAAGCGGGCACTTGTAACCCTGTTGGCGCATCCGTTTCGCGTGGTGGTGCTGCGAACGGCCCGGCTGCGGTCTATGCGATCCGCAAGTGGGATGAATGGCTGCGGGCTTATGCGCCTCCGGGTGCGGCGTCTTATGACTTCTACCAGTCGTTGCCAGCGCTTAGCCAAGGCAACGTGGCTCAGCAGATCTTCTGGTACACCGCCTTCACCGCAGACATGGTGAAGCCGAAGTCCGAAGGCAACAACACCGTGGATGACGAAGGCACGCCGCTGTGGCGGATGGCGCCCAGCCCGCACGGCCCCTATTGGGAAGAAGGCCAGAAGGTTGGTTATCAGGACGTGGGGTCGTGGACCTTCCTGAAGTCGACGCCTGCGGATCGTGCTCAGGCGGCTTGGCTCTATGCCCAATTCGTGACGTCCAAGACTGTCGACGTGAAGAAATCCCATGTGGGCCTAACCTTCATCCGCGACAGCTCGGTCAACCACGAGTCGTTCACCGAGCGCGCACCCAAGCTGGGTGGTCTGGTCGAGTTCTACCGCTCACCCGACCGTGTGGCATGGTCACCGACCGGCATCAACGTGCCGGACTATCCGAAGCTGGCCCAGATCTGGTGGCAGCAGATCGGTGACGTGAACTCGGGCGCCTTCACCCCGCAAGAGGCGATGGACCGTCTGGCAGAAGAGATGGACATCACTATGGCCCGAATGCAGGCCGCTGACGAAAGCGCCGGTGTCTACGGTGGCTGTGGTCCGCGTCTGAACGAGCCGCAGGATGCCGCATTCTGGTTGGAAAAGCCGGGCTCGCCCAAGGCCAAGCTTGAGAACGAAAAGCCGCAGGGCCAGACCGTCAACTATGACGAACTGGTTCAGCGCTGGCAGTCTCAGTAAGCAAGCGAAACCGGGGGTGCCGTGTGCGGCATCCCCACCCCAAGGCCAGTGCGACGCACTGAAGGACCGGAACCCACGGACATGATCGAACTTAAAGACGCCACCAAACGGGTTGGCAATGTCATCCATATCAAGCCTACGAACCTGGCGCTCAAGACTGGCCATTTCAACGTGTTGCTGGGCGCGACGGGGTCGGGCAAAACCTCGCTGATCAAGATGATGGCCGGGCTGGACCCGATCGCCTCAGGCAAAGTTCTGATGGACGGGCAGGACGTCACCAAGCTGAACACGCAAAAGCGGCAGATCAGTTTGGTACACCAGTTCTTCGTGAACTACCCGCATATGACCGTTTTCGACAACATCGCCTCGCCCTTACGCGTGGCGGGGATGGCAAAATCCGAAATCGAAGGCCGTGTCGAAGAGGCCGCCGACTTGCTGCAGTTGCGCCCAATGCTACAGCGCCGTCCGCATGAGTTGTCAGGCGGCCAACAGCAGCGTACAGCACTGGCCCGCGCGATTGCAAAGGAAAGCCGCGCGGTGTTTCTTGACGAACCACTGGCCAACCTCGATTACAAGCTGCGTGAAGAACTGCGTGAACAACTGCCCGACCTGTTCGCCGGGCGCGGGGCCGTGGTCGTCTATGCCACCTCGGAACCGGAAGAGGCGTTGATGCTTGGCGGCTACACCGCTTTGATGGAGGACGGGCGCGTCACCCAATTTGGCCCCACCTCAGATATCTATCGCAACCCCGAGAACATCTCTGCAGCTCGTGTGTTCTCTGACCCGCCCATCAACGTGGCGCGCATCACTGTGTCTGATGCGCAGGCGCAATTGGTCGGCGGTGGTGGCTGGAAAGTCACCGATATAGCCGATGGTGACTACTTGGTCGCCGTGCGTCCGCACCGGGTGACCCCGTTCCGCTCTTCCGACGCCGACGTGGAGCTGACCGGGCGTGTCATCGTGACCGAGCTTTCGGGCTCGGATTCCAGCGCGCACTTCCAACATGGGGATGACGCGTGGGTATCCCTGGCCTCGGGTGTCCATCCCTATCAGGTGGGTGAAGACCACAGCTTCTACATGAACCCGGCCCATTGCCGGTATTTCGGCCAAGACGGCAAAAGGATAGCCTGACATGGCACAGATCAAGCTTGCAAACCTGCGACACAGCTATTTCCCCAATCCCAAGGGGCCACAGGATTACGCCCTGAAGGAAATCGACGTCACCTGGCGCGACGGCGGGGCCTATGCGCTGCTGGGACCATCAGGATGCGGCAAGTCAACGCTGCTGAACATCATCTCGGGGTTGCTGACGCCTTCCGAGGGACAAATTCTGTTCGATGGTCAGAACGTTACTGCCTTGCCCCCAGATCAACGCAACATTGCGCAGGTGTTCCAATTCCCGGTGATCTACGACACGATGACTGTGGGCGAAAATCTGGCCTTCCCGTTGAAAAACCGGGGAGTCGACCCTGCAACGATCAAACGTCGCGTCGATGAGATTGCAGAGATGCTGGATGTTACGGATATGTTGAATACCCGGGCCTCAGGTCTGAGCCCGGACAACAAACAGAAAATCTCGATGGGTCGTGGGTTGGTGCGCGACGACGTGAACGCGGTGATGTTCGATGAGCCGCTGACTGTTATCGACCCACATCTGAAATGGAAACTGCGGTCCAAGCTGAAAGAGCTGCACCAGCGCGTCAAAGCCACGATGATCTACGTCACGCACGACCAGACCGAGGCGCTGACCTTCGCGGACGAAGTAGTCGTGATGCAGGAAGGCGAAGTCGTGCAGATCGGCACCCCTGTGGAACTGTTCGAACGCCCTCAGCACACATTTGTCGGCCATTTCATCGGCTCACCCGGCATGAATGTGCTGCCATGCGAAGCGAAGGGCGATCGGGCCCTGTTCGAAGGCCATGAAGTGATGCTGGAAGGCCAGACCCACGGTGACGGAGGCCGCACCGATCTGGGTATCCGGCCTGAATATATAAGCTTTGGCGAAACCGGCATCCCTGCCCATGTCACCAAGGTCGCAGATATCGGACGACACTATGTGGTCAGTGCCATGGTCGGTGATACGCCGGTGAAAGCCGTAGCAGAACACAATGCGCCCAACCCTGGCTCACATGTGTACCTGCAATTCAAACCCGAACAATCTCGCGTCTACCGCGACGGCTGGATCGCAACCGAGGAGCGGACGCAATGAGAACTGAAAACCAAAAAGCATGGTTCTTTGTCCTGCCGGTGCTGGCGCTGGTCGCGTTTAATGCGCTGGTGCCGATGATGACGGTGGTCAACTATTCGGTGCAGGAGACCTTCGGTAACAATCAGTTCTTCTGGGAAGGACTGGGCTGGTTCGAACAGATCCTGCGTTCCGACCGGTTTCAGGCGGCCCTCGGTCGGCAGTTCCTCTTTACCTTCCTGATCCTGCTGATCGAGGTGCCCTTGGGCATCATCGTCGCCCTGTCGATGCCACGCAAAGGGTTCTGGGTGCCGGTCTGTCTGGTCCTGATGGCCCTGCCGATGCTGATCCCGTGGAATGTGGTCGGCTCGATGTGGAATATCTTCACTCTGCCCAAGATCGGCCTGCTGGGCTACTTCCTGAATGACGTCCTGGGCATCAACTATGATATGACACAACAGCCACTGTCGGCCTGGATCACCGTGATCGTCATGGATGTCTGGCACTGGACGTCGCTGGTTGTGCTGCTGTGTTATGCGGGCCTCGTGTCGATCCCGGATGCCTATTATCAGGCCGCTAAGATAGACGGTGCCAGCCCCTGGTCAGTATTTCGCTATATCCAGCTGCCCAAGATGAAGACTGTACTAACCATCGCCGTTCTGCTGCGCTTTATGGACAGTTTCAACATCTATACCGAGCCTTTCGTTCTGACCGGCGGCGGTCCCGGCAACTCAACCACCTTACTGTCGATCGACCTTGTGAAGATCGCGCTGGGACAGTTCGACCTTGGCCCTGCGGCCGCGATGAGCCTGATCTACTTCGCCATCACGCTGCTGGTCAGCTGGGTCTTCTACACTCTGATGACAAAGGATGACGCGCAATGAAGAAGCGGTCCCTTATCCCGATCCTCTATATCGCGTTCCTGATGCTGCCGATCTATTGGCTGGTGGCGATGTCCTTCAAGACCACGAACGAGATCCTGTCGGGCTTTTCCCTGTTCCCCCAGACCTTCACGCTGGAGAACTACATTACCATCTTCACCGATCCGACGTGGTATTGGGGCTATATCAACTCGATAATCTACGTGACGATCAACACGGTGCTGTCGGTCTGTGTAGCGCTGCCAGCGGCCTATGCGTTCTCGCGCTATCGGTTTCTGGGCGACAAGCAGTTATTCTTCTGGCTGCTGACCAACCGGATGGCGCCAGCGGCGGTGTTCGCGCTGCCCTTCTTCCAGCTCTATTCGTCAATCCACCTGTTCGACACCTATCTGGCCGTGGCGCTCGCGCACACGCTGTTCAACGTGCCGCTGGCGGTCTGGATTCTCGAAGGCTTCATGCGCGGCATCCCGAAAGAACTGGATGAGACAGCCTATGTCGACGGTTATTCTTTCCCGCGCTTCTTCGTGATGATCTTCCTGCCCAACATCAAAGCGGGTGTCGGCGTCGCGGCCTTCTTCTGCTTCATGTTTTCATGGGTCGAGATGTTGCTGGCCAAGACCCTCACCGCGGTCGAGGCCAAGCCCATCGCCGCCGTGATGACCCGCACCGCCTCCAGCGCGGGGTATGAGTTGGGTCTGCTGGCAGCAGCCGGAACACTGACCATTATCCCTGGTGCCATTGTCATCTGGTTTGTCCGCAACTACATCGCGCGCGGTTTCGCGATGGGCCGTGTGTGAGGTTCGATATGCGTAGACTTCTTCTCACCCTCTCCTTCCTGCCTTCGATGGCATTCGCCCAGCAAGCCGGATGGGGCAATGTTGGCCAGCAAGAGGAAAAGGGATTCTCGTGGACCGCCCCTCTTTGGCCTGATTTCTGGATGGCCTGGACCCCGGCGACGTTGGCGGTATTCGTGGGTATCTTCGCGGCCATCGCACTAATTGGACTATTGGAAGGGTTCAAGTTCCGCGACGGCCTTGAACGTCGCGGTGTACTTGGTCTGACAACCACGTTGGGCGATCGGTTGTTCATAACACTGCTCGGCTCGACCTATATCTTCCTGGCCTGGCTTGGGCTGGTAGGCCAACCTGTATGGACGCCTCTTTTCCTGTCCATCGGTTGGGGCGTCTTCGTCTTCTGGAAAGTTTAAGCTTTGAGAAACAGCGAAAGGATGCTTGTCTGTCAGGCATACTAAAAAATGGCGACACCGAGATCGATGCGAAAGAAAAAGACAACAAATCTTCTGACCGACGTGGAACTTGAGTTCATGAACGAACTCTGGGCGCTGGGTCAGGGTTCGGTCCGTGATGTCCTTGATCGCCTGCCTTCTGATCGTAATTTGGCCTATACATCCGGCGCGACTATTCTGCGTATCCTTGATGAAAAAGGGTTCGTCGAAAGCGAGAAGAACGGCAAGTCGCTGATCTACAGACCCCTGCTGGAAAAGGACAGGTACCAGTCGCGGTCGCTGCAGAATCTTTCTCGGACCCTGTTTGACGACACACCCGCGACGCTGGTTGCAAGGCTGGTCGACGATGAGGGGCTGACAGAAGATGATTTGGAGGAAATTCGAGCACTGGTAGAGAGGAGACTGCAAAATGACAGCGGTTAAACCGGTTCTCGATACGTTTCTTGATCTGAATGTCGTGCTTGGATTGTCGGCCTTTATCTGGTTGGCAGTGCGCGCGGCGCTGGATAGGACATCGATGCGATATGGATTTGTGGCTCAGCTTCGCTTGCTCAAGGCACTTTGTATCTGCGTTCTTGTCAGCCCCATTTTGGCTACAGGGGTCTCGAGCCTTGCAGGACTGGTCTGGCCGGGGCAACCTGTTGCACTGGGGGATATTGCCGTGGCCGCTTATCTGCGCGGCGACATTGCCATGCCAGCAGCACAGTTTGAAACCCTACTGAACACGCGCGAGCGGTGGCTGGACCACGTACTGGCAGGCGCAAGCATGGCCGCAAACTGCGCCTTGATCGCATTCGCTCTTATTGCAGCGGTGCTGACAGTTCGTGTGATGCGCGATGCATGGGCCATCCGCAGCGCGATCACGACCAGTTTTCTTTGGCGGCAATCCGCCAAGGTGGACATTCGCCTGTCAGATCGGATTACCGTACCGTTCGCTGTGCGTGGCCTTCGCCGCCGGCACGTCGTGCTGCCCAGTCATCTGTTGAACACACCAAATGAGTTGCGATTTGCCCTGGCGCACGAGTTTCAGCACATCCGAGCCAATGACGTGGAATGGGAGCTTGGGTTCGAGCTTTTGCGACCTTTGCTGTTCTGGAACCCGGCCTATCTGGTGCTCAAACACCAATTCGACCGGCTACGCGAATTGGCCTGTGACCAATCCGTCGTGTCTCGTAAGGGCATAGATTCAAAGGAGTATACGACCTGTTTGCTGGAATTCTGCGCGCGATCGATTACGTTGAACAATCCACGTGTTCTTAATGTGGCACTGGTTTACGGAACAAAGGCAAAGCACGTACTGCGGCAGCGCGTGTTAGCGTTGACCGAAGCGCCGATGGCAGACACCCGACTACCTGCCGTATTTCTTGGACTGATACTTTCATTTGCATTAGTTCTCGCCATCGGATCAGCATCAGTTCGCCAAACACAGGACTGGAGCCACGATCGGCTAATGCTGTCTACAGTCATCAATCTGGAACGGCTGGAGGCTCGCAATCGAGGGAACTGACGGTGTTAACAATGTGCCGAATCGGACCAAGCATGCAGACGTGTCTGACGCCAGCACCAATGGGATAGTTTAGGTTGATCTGATAGTAGAGGGTTTCTGGCTCAACATAACCGCCAAGGAGTGGAGAGGAAAAAGAACCCAGGGACCAAGTTGAGCCACAGTGAGAAGGTGGTAAAGGACACTCGCCATGTGACCCGCTAGCAATTTTCAGCAGAAGAGAAGATCAGGATTGTGCTGGACGTCCTGAAGGGCGAAGACAGCATCGCGGAGTTGTGCAGCGGTAAAGGCATTGCCCGGAGCCTAGCCAATTTTTGCAAATGCAGCGATTGTCGGCAATGTCCGTGCAAATGCAGCATCCGATGATCAGTCTACGCTCGGTAAAATGCCGGGACGACAAGTCATCATTTATGACAAGCGCCGCGAAGTGATCGATAAGAAAAAACTGATCTGGTGGGATATCTGGAACGCTAACCTTGAGCGAGACGGTTTAGCCCATTTAGACCCTTCTGATGCGTCTCAGAGCCGCGTATGGCGCGTTGAAGTACGTGCCGGGAAGGACTTGCTCAAGGATCGTTGGCAGATCAGAACATGGCCCCAGTTCGATGCTATGTTCGGTGATGTAATTTCCGAGGCGCTAAAGAAGATTCGTTACTGCGAGCCTGATCCGGACGACGGAAACCGCGCGCGCTGGTCTAACCATGAAATCTGGGACTTGGTTTCTGAATCGTCAGACGATGATTTGCTGGAAATGCGTAGCCACGTCGACGCAACCAGCATCAAGCACGTAAATCAAGTTGAGCAAAAAAGGTTGATATCAGCGCAAATTGCGGGCCTTGGGATCACGCTGACCGCGTTGGAAGATACTCGGGAAATTGAGCTGTGTGATTTCATGGATAGGGTTGGAAGCAGGCTCGCAGAGAACATAAGAGCGGACCCTGAGCGCGCCGCAAACAAACTGCATGAAGCCAGGAACAGATATCGGTTCATTGCGTGAGGCACTGACCAGCACCCAACTTTTTCTGACGCGTCCATTTGGGAAGCAGTGTCTCTACCTGTTATTCCATGAAGCAATTCTTCGATGCGCAGTACCTCGAAATACTCTTGATTAAACCCTTGTTTATGTGATCGCCTCATTACATCTTCCTACTTGCAAACTAGAAAGGGCAAACCTTTGATTAACCCCGAAATACTCGACTTCATCGAACGCTTCAGACCCTGCTTGCCGGTTTGTTCGGCTTCATAGACGTCATTTGGACGTTGCGAACCAATGCTAGACATTCGGAAGAATAGTATCGAAGGCAATCTAGAACGGGCATTTGTGGTGGTAGACCTTGACGAAGGTTACATGATTGAAGTCGTCGTAACCGCAAAAGTTCTATAGACGCCTTTCAACCGGACGGGCACGATGAGGCAGAAAATGGGCGATAGGTGGGTTTTGAAAAAGATCGTTTTCCACGCAGGCTTTCAAAAAACAGGTTCCACAGCGGTTCAGAACCGAATTCTGGGCAATATTGACCATTTGTCGCCATACTTTCACTATTTGGGAAAACGCGACCTAAAAGACCTAAAGAAATTTGCCCAGCAAGCGATTCGAAATCCATCCTCAAGAGGGCGCGAAAAGCTTCTCGAGGCGCTACAGGAACTGGCTAGCGACACTGCTTCGATACAGCAACCTGTTGTCCTGATGTCTAGCGAAATCCTGTTTGGCAACGATATCTATTCGGAGTCTGGAAATTTGGTGTCGTGGATGGAACAGATACTTCCGCTTTTTGCGAAAGCATTTTCAGACCACGAGCTAGAATGTGTGTTTTACACCCGGGAACCAGAAAGTTGGTTATTCAGCACTTATCGACAAAGCGTTTTGATGCGCGGGTACACAATTACTTTTGATGAATACAGAAGGAATCTGCCATTCGCACTAGACTGGGACTCCATAAGGAAAACCGTGGAAGAGTGCGTTGCCCCTTCAAATGTGACTTTCGTCGATATGAAAACAGATGTTGGCGAGGCGACTGGATTGGGAACGGCCCTTTTTCGACACTGCCAAGTCCCAGAGACTGTATTGTCGCAGTTGTCCTTTGCCGCTTCGGATAACGTGTCATTGAACGAAGACGCATTGCAGATCATGCGCGAAGCCAATGCTCAAGGTCTTTGGAAAACTCATCTAACACTGTTGGGCGAACTATTGAAGGAGCTGCAAAGCCTGAAGCCAACAGAGCTATCCTTGATCAATCCAGCAACAATTCAGGATATCCAGTCCGAGTTCCGGCGTATCATATCTAATCGACTGCAAGTTGATGATGGTATGAACGCGATAGGTCAGCTTGATCCAAAGTTTGATTGCATTGTCTCCAAGGCACGCGCAGAGGGATGGGATGAAGTAAGGCTCTCATTCTTGGGCGAGCTCTTTTCTCTTTTGAGGAAATTTGACCCCGACGTTATGGGCGAAAAAACCCCCAAAATTGTCAAGCATGCGCGTGTTAGCATACGGATGACACTTCAGAAAAAGTTGCACCCTGAACTCTCAGCGGTAGCTGTTGGACGAGTTGGGGCAACAGCGCCTCCAGTGATTTCTCAATCTCAGGTTTCAGGTCAAAAAATCAAGATCGCGATTGGGACCTGTGCTCGTGACGAAGGCCCTTTCATACTAGAGTGGATTGCGTTTTATAAGGCAATCGGCGTCACAGATTTTGTAGTTTATACAAACGATTGTAGTGATGGCACCGACGAAATTTTGGACCGATTAAGTGAAATGGGTGTTGTCTCTCGGTATGATAACCCAGCCAAAAATGGAAAGCACCAAATCGTCGCGCTGCGAAAAATTCGAGATCATCCCGAGTTCGAGAACGCAGATTGGAAGCTAATAGTTGATCTTGACGAATTCCTGAATATCCACGTTGGGAATGGAACAATTCCGGAACTTCTTCAGGCAGTAAATTACGCAGATGTTATTTCTGTGAATATGGCTATGTTTGCCAATGGTGGCATCAACGACTTCAGGGATGAACCTATTACCGAACAGTTCATCTTTCGAAACGACTACACGTCATGGAATGGAAAGGATGAAAGCCCTGTCAAATCTTTGTTTCGCGGAGATCTCCCGATAGGTCGTATCGGTGCACATCGCCCATTTGTGGTTGAGAAAGCGCTTGAAACAATTCGATGGGTAAATGGATCCGGGCAACAAGTGCCTGACCACTTCAAAAGAGCTGAAAAAGGCAAACGCCTACGACTTCCCTCTGCAATTGCGCACGACTTTGCAACGCTAAACCACTATGCACTTCGCTCTCTGGATAGTTTTCTGGTGAAACGTTCTAGGGGTGACGTAAACAGCCCTCATCGTCTTTTTGACGAAAGCTATTGGTCAGCGCGAAACGAATCTGCTGTCAAGGATCAAAGGATATTGCGAATAGGGGGCAGATTCAGAGAAGAACTGGATAAGCTTAAATGCGATGCAACGTTGCGCGACCTGCACGATACATCGGTGGACCTGCATCGGAGAATGGCCGAAGCATTGAGATCGCAACCCGACTTTGAGAGTTTTTTAAATTCGTTCAGAACTTAAACTTTGTACTAGGGGGATTTGTTGCAAACTTTTGACTGCTGACGCTCATAAGTGCTTCAAGTGAATGGGGCTCCGTTGCAAAGATTTAGCTGTTGACGCGCTGGGATTTCGCGCGTGGATGGCTTTCGGTCCAAACTAGTCGAAAGCCAATTCATGATCTCCTTCAAAGGCGCACAATACGCAAACCCAAACGACGGCGCGTTACGCGCACGTTGATAGCGACCCTGCATTGGCTGCGGCCAATGCTATTGGCATGGTCGTAAGTGAGTCCATTGGATAGGCCCAAAACTCACAGAATATCGACATAGTTACCGATGGTCGCAGCCCCAAACGGACATGCACTGCCCGTGGGCTGGCGACAAACGAATTTTACTGTAGATGGAGCAACCTAGCGGATCTTTTTATGTAAAAGAACTTAACCAAGTAAGAATTTTGTGGAGTCAGTATTGTAGACATCTGGCCCCCACCGGGGATAAGAACACATAAAGAACACTGGAAGTTTCGCTTGTTATTGACTGTACTCACGATAACGCAGGGCGCAAACAAGAAAACGAGAACGCAGGCGATTTTCCTCGATATATTGTTATCAATAGTCTATTGGTAGCTATATACGACAGTCGCATGGCGACTTACAGGCAGAGGGGCAGAGCAGTTTGGAAAACAAAAAAACAATAGTAAGCCTGTTCTCGGGCATTGGCGGCTTTGAACTGGGAGCGAAAGCCAACGGCATTGATACAAGTCTGGCATGCGAGATTGAAGCAAATGCACAAACGGTCCTACGCGAGAAGTTTCCTGGCACAGAATTGCATCAGGATGTATCCGAGCTCCAAAGCCTACCAAAAGCGTTTGCCGTTACAGCTGGTTTTCCTTGTCAAAACTTAAGCTTAGTAGGCGACAATAGCGGTATAGATGGCAGAGACACGAAGATTGTTTTTGATCTTTTTAAGTTGCTTGAGAAGTCACGAAGCCATGAATGGTTAATACTTGAGAACGTTCCCTTTATGCTTTGGCAGAGAAAAGGCGAAGCAATTCGGTTCGTTACTGAGACGCTGAGAAAAATCGGGTACCGATGGGCCTACAGGGTTGTAGATGCAAGAGCTTCAGGCGTTCCGCAACGTCGCCGTAGAGTGATTATCGTTGCGTCAAGAACACACGATCCTCGTGGAGTTCTATTTTCAGACAATGTGCCGTCGCCAAAGTGGATTTTGGATGACGGTGAGTCCTCCTGTGGGTTTTCTTGGACCGAAGGCCGTTATGGGCTCGGCTGGGCACCCAATTGCGTACCTACGATTAAGGGTGGATCAAGAGTCGGCGTTCCATCCCCGCCAGCGATTTGGTTTAGAAAAAATGGCTTGATTGGAACACCAGACATTACCGACGCTGAACGTTTACAAGGGTTTCCAGCCAACTGGACTGAGTCGGCAACTGGATCAAGAGGACAATTGGGAGCTCGGTGGAAACTAGTCGGAAATGCAGTTCCAGTTGGACTGGCTGATTGGGTTTTCAGGAGGCTGAATGCGCCTGGTTCTAACAAGATCGAATTTGACACAAGTCATTGGACAGCCAGAGTTTGGCCTAACGCGGCATACGATGTAGGAGATGGCGTTATGAGGGTGGAAATTGGAGAGTTTCCCGAAACACTTCCAAGCGTCGGCTTAGACAAGTTCCTAGAATCTCCAGTAAAGCCCTTGTCGGAGAGGGCATCACGCGGTTTCTTGAAACGCGCGCGAGAAGGGAAACTGAAGTTTGTGGATGGGTTTCTAGAGGCCATTGAAAACCACGCAAACGGCATGGCAATCAAAGAAATCAAAAAATCAGAAGCGGCTTAACCTACTATGGAGATGTTGAGGAAAGATACTTTTGCGAAGGTATTCGATCGAAAAGTGTGGGAAGACTTTGCGCCCGAAGCAAACGGTATAACTCGCACTGTTGTTTGCCAAACGCATGGGCAAGGTGATGGACAGTTTCTGAACGTCACCAAGCCTTTTGCTGCATATAAAGAAAACCGCTTATCAGATAACTTCTATCAAGCGTGGCTAAAGCGAACCCAAAGCTCACGTAACCGATCTGCTGAAAGAACTTTTTCGATTGTTGATCTGTTTTCAGGTTGCGGCGGAATGAGTCTTGGCTTTGCTGAAGCGGCGTCAGCATTAGGTGGAAGTACTAAACACATTTTCGCAGCAGAGCACGATCCAGAAATCGCCGACGTGTACCGGAGAAATTTGAACCCGTGTCAGTTGCATGTTGGTGATATCTCAGAAATTTTCGACGGTGTGTTTGGACAAAGACCGACCACAGCGGAAAACGAAATTATTGAAAAAATCGGCAACGTCGACCTACTCTGCGGTGGGCCGCCCTGCCAAGGGCACTCGGACCTCAATAATTACACTCGAAGAAACGATCCCAGAAACTCGCTCTATTTCACTATGGCGCGCGCGGCTGAGATCCTCCAACCTTCCGCCGTAATCATTGAAAACGTTCCCGGTGTTAAGAGGGACCGAACGGGTAACTTTGGTCGGACGATACTCGCCTTAGAAGAATTGGGGTACTTCGTTGAAGTAGTGACGCTTAATGCGGTGGACTACGGCGTTCCTCAGAGTCGAAAGCGAACGTTTGTTTTCGCAGCGCAGCGTCACGCAACAGTTACGCAATGGAGAGAAAGCCTTGATGGGCTTTCCGACTCTCAGTACCGGACGCCACTTTGGTCAATGATCGATCTGGTAGATATTGAACCAAGCACTCAATTTGACGAACCCTCCAACCTTTCCGACGAAAGTAGAGCGCGGGTCGACTGGCTGTTCGACAACTCCATGTATGAGTTAGACGACAGCATGCGACCAGATTGCCATAGACTCAAGTCACACACTTATAACTCGGTTTATGGAAGGATGCGGGAACACACTCCAGCGCCGACGATGACCACAGGTTTTCTAGTTATGGGGCAAGGCAGATTTGTTCATCCGACTCGAAGGCGAACGATTACCCCACACGAAGGGGCTCGGATTCAAACCTTCCCAGACTTTTTTGACTTCGGGAAGCAAAAGAGGGGGAAGTACGCGCGGATGATTGGAAATGCCGTTCCGCCACTACTGGCTTACTACGTCGGTCTTGCTTCTCTGCAGGCAGTTTTGGACTAGACTTAGAAGGTCGGCCTCGACCTCCTGCCAATTCTTGGATAGGTCGAGCGTCCGAAAAATATAGTTGAGATTGTCGGAACTAAATTCAACATTCAAATCCAAATCAGCCAATGGGTACAAGACCATTCCCATAGTGAACCGGCCAGGTTGATGGCGGTCCGTGTGTGTTGCGTACGCCTGAATTTGATAGAAGTGATCAGAACGTATTGTGGTATTTCCAAACTTCTTCTGGATTGAGTTAGGCGTATACTTGGTATCGATTACAAGGTTTGTCGTTTCAGTTTGAACGGTGACATCAGTAGTCATGGATGGGACTACTGCGCTATGACCTTCCTTCATAGCAAGCATGTAAGGGGACAGCCTTCTACCCCCTACTTTTGCCTTGCTTTTTAGCTTGTATCGCAAGAACTCGCGAACAAAGGCTTCGAACAGTCTTCGCATCGCAACTTCATCGCGAATGTAGTCAGCAAACCATGTCCTACCTGTGCCGTCCTCCACCATTTCACGCGTGAGCAGTAGCTCACATATCGCCAAAGGAAACCTGTACCGCTTCATTGACCTGTCAACCAAAGCTTGACGAAAATACGATTTTGACGGCGCAATATCGGAGACACTTACGAATTCCGATTGAAGCTTTTTTGCATCGGACCTCAATTGCTTAGTTACGCTAGAAGAGGATGAAATCTGACATAACGTTGCCTTGATTAGTTGGTTCTCCAAAGTGTCAACAACAACAACTGGGTGTCTGCAAATTACTGACCCCGCCTTCCAATCCGGTGACAGAAGCGTTTTCCTTAGTTCAATTTTACCACGAACAGTTCTCAGCCTCTCTGACTTGAATGAGTGGCGGCGAGCGAGATTGTGTACAACTGCTTCCCTAACAACTTCGCACAACAAGCCAGAAAGAAAATCAACTGGCTTGTCGTAGTCGGCAGAACCGAACAGTTTGAGCTGGTCTGGCCGATAATGAGACCAAGCATAAACAAGCATCAGAAAGAAGTTTGAAACAGATATCCTAGGGGGCATTTTTCAGAATACGCTATACCGCACCATCGCTACGATTTTCCGCTTCGGGTAGCTTCAAAGAAAGCTGCGCGATGCGGTCGTCTGCAAGTTCCACTTCATCGGCCCAGTATTCTCGCAAGAGTGGGGTGATTTCATGCTGGATGATATTCAAGTACCAATCTTGAACGCTCGCGCCCTTCGGTATTTTTCCACAAAAGTAGCTATGCCCAATTTGGTAACCGGGTCCCAAATTTCGGTTGTCCTCTCTAATCACGCTGTTTAACGCGTTCATCCTTCTAGATATTTCTTGTGCTGACATTTTGTCCACTCCGTTAGCTTCAACGAAGTCGTGAAACTCGGTTTCACCGTAGGCAGGGTTTAAGTCTACAAACGAGAATCGTCTTCTGAGCGCATAATCAACCACAGCCAGCGAGCGGTCGGCTGTATTCATCGTCGAAACAAGAAAGATGTTCTTTGGAACATAAAAAGAAACGCTATCGTCGCCGGAACGGTTATATGCAAGGGCAACTGAAAACTTGTCGTCTCGTTTGGTAGCCTCGATGAGTGATAGTACTTCACCAAAGACTAGAGAGATGTTGGCTCTGTTGATCTCGTCAATAAACACCACATAGGGGTTAGCCAAATCCTTCCTCGCACGTTCGCAGAACTGTAGGAATGTACCATCAGCCAACTCAAGGTTGCCATCACCTGTCGGTCGCCATCCACGAATGAAATCTTCGTACGAATAAGATTGATGAAATTGAAGAGAGAGTACTCTACCTGCGTCGCGGGCAACTTCCAAAGAAATACTTTTTGCCACAACTGTTTTGCCCGTCCCTGGTGGCCCTTGAATGGCAATGCACTTCTTTCTCATGAGTTCGGAAACGAGTTGTGACCTAGCACCTTCGGTCAGGAATACATCCGATGCAATAGGGTCATCTAAGTCACTGAGATTCTTTGTAAGGTTTCTACGATCTCGGACCCGGATTTCGTGAGCTTCAGAGAAATTGAAATCCAGGAAAGCACTAATCTTCCGGGCCCGCTCAATATTCTCAGCGTCGTAATAGATCCCAATCACATGCCAGTTAGGCCTTGCCCCAACAAATACGGATATGCCCGCGAGGATATGTACCTTTTCGGCCATATAGTTCAGAATCTTTTCATAGCTGTCTTCCTCTCCTGAGCAGCGGCCCACGAAAATCCAGTCCAGCATTTCCACGTCAGATTGAACACGTGCAAATGTGGACTCTGATATCGATCTGCGGGTTTGCTTATCGTCATTGAGAGATCGAATATCCACATGTGCCCGAGGCGTATCGGCTATGTCAGCAAGTGGTTCTAGGAAACCATCTTTTTGAGCGTTAGTAAGTTGGTCTCTTCCTTGGCCCCTGTAGGCTTCGCCAAGGTGGGAAAACAGTTCTTCTAACGAGATGCCCCGCGCTTGACCACCGGATGTATCCGACTTCTGCACATTCGAGTCAGTTTCGTTCTCGCCCATCAATACCGCCCTGAAATCTCTTCTTTCGGCGGCTACCTTAGATTCAACTTTGGAATGAGCACAGGTCAAAAAATTGTGCCCGTGCAAATTTGATTTTGCTTCGTTGCAGAGTGATGGCTTCAACTGTCGGCCGACTGCGATAAACCAACATTATCAAGTGCCGCTTACTCTGCCCAATTATTGGTTTAATACTGGCGTCGCTAGAGCGTGGCACCGACGCACGAACTACGCGCCAATGCCAACATGCATAAATTTGCTGAACGGCCACGCTCTGCGCGTTAGAGCGCCGCTCAGCACATGCTCCTCGTTATCTATGGGTTAGCGCTTTCGTCGCCGTGTATTTTATCACGATGCTTGGAGGGGTGACGCTGACTATCAAAACAACAATTCTTGAAACTCAATCCACGCCTCTCCGTCCCTGTACGTTTTCGAGTATTCGACCTTGCTGTTGTTATTATTCGACCAAGTCGCACGGCCGATGCAATTGACTTCCTTTGGCGACTGAGACTCTGTCGATATGTTCACGAGGGCCTGCATCGTGACACCACTATTCTGAATAGCATGCTCTTTGGAAAGCAACGCTGCCGAAGGCAAACAGCAAGAAGGTAAGCAAATTTCTTAGCAAGTTAGATAGCCTTATTCCAAAATGGGATTATTCTAACTTGGGATTGTCAGGTCGCCAACGACTGATCAGTACGGCACCTGAAATTGAAATCCCTCAGAACCAGAGAGCATCAAATTTTGATAGCTGGCCTCAAGGAGGCCAGACTCCAAGCAGGCTTGACGCAAGCGCAGCTTGCGGAACGTCTGGGCACTGTTCAGTCCTTCGTTGCTAAATCAGAAACTGGTGAACGACGAATGGACGTGGTCGAATTTGCAAGATGGGCGGATGTAACGACCGGCATTGAGGCATTCTGCAAAATTCTCACAGAGATGGTAGAACCATAGTGTACTTCTCGGGCAGACTCTCTGACGACATAGGAAAGAAAAATGGCACTTTTTCTGAAACTGGCGT
Organism: Ruegeria sp. I3; assembly: GCF_056532525.1. Lineage (NCBI taxonomy): Bacteria > Pseudomonadati > Pseudomonadota > Alphaproteobacteria > Rhodobacterales > Roseobacteraceae > Ruegeria > Ruegeria sp. I3. The sequence goes on from NZ_JBQFNI010000007.1 coordinate 121,105, forward strand.
CCAAGTCCAAAGGCTAAAGAACTCTGCGCGGCAAAGAAGCGGACGATCGCAATGACGGGCATAAATGTCCAAGTTGCGGGACAAAGTGTCATTTCGCCGCGGTTGCGCCTATGTCTGTTATCCGGACACTGATAGTATAAGCAGATTGCATAGGAGAAATTGGCTCCTAACCATAACCTTTGTCATGTCGAGATCAAAATGGCGCTTAATTGCCTTTATTATCCGTATTCAAGACCACGCAACCTTTCCTCTGTAAAGCGATCAATTCTCCTGTTCGATGAAGTTGCCTTTCTTGACAGCCAACCAGACTATGTCCGAAAGCAGATCGCCCAAGAAGACTCTTTGGATTGCGAACAATCGAGGGAATTGGAGGACGTATCTACCGCCATTTCGTTCGGAATTAGTGAGGGAGTAGTACGCCTAGTTGATACTACCCCAGCTATCCGCGAGCACGGTTCAATTTTGACTTCCGCGACAGTTGCTGACGTAGCAAACGACAGATTTGCGGCTGCGTCACTCGCTGAGGGTACTTCAGTTTGGAGTATGTTGTCTGACCGTTTGCCCGAAGGTTTCGTCGGTGCGTTTTATCCGGGTGCCGGAACATTTCTCGAAAGCTACTCGCTGCAAGCATCTATAAACAGTTCTGGCAAAGCCCCTGCCGACATAGAGCGGTTTCGAAAATTTCGTTGGGGCGACATCCAAGCTAACGATGCTTGGGAGAAGCTAAGGAACTTCAGGCATGTAATCGGTGGCAATCCTCATAGGAGTCTCCCGGCTTATGAAGTTCCATCCTTGGCTGCGTCGGCGTTGCGAATAAACGAGGCGCTTGTTGTGTCGTCCGCTCTTGGCTATGTCCCCTTTACCGATAGCCCCCTTCACGATCGACTCTTGCGGATAAAAATTGAAAGTGCCGTTGCGGCTGACCATTCTGGCCAACTTGTTTTGCAACTGACAGAGGCAGCGACCGAAAGTGTGCTTCAAGCCAATCTTTCGAAAATCCTTTGCGAACGATTAGTTTCTGAGGAAGAGATCTCAAAAAAGAGTATCCCTGACATTCTTCAGTACAGAGAGAAAAATCAACGCTCTCTCGCAAGAATGCGGCGCGCAATCGCAGAACTCAGCTATCAGTTAGCCAGAAATTCAGATGGGCAAAGCTTAGGACATCGGATCGAAAGAACTGTTGACACAAAAATCATCGGAGAACTGGAAAGAGCTCAAGACGAGTTGCTTTCAAACTGGAATGACTTCTTCGGCAAAGTCACGATTAGAACGGGTTCAGCCGGGGTGGCAGCGATGGCAGTGAGCACCTTTGCTGGCTTAGACCTTTTTGGAGTCGTCAGCGCAGCAGCTACTGCGGGTGCTGCAATGTTAGGCACCAAGGGTGTTGAAGACAGAATTAAGCTGTTTGAATCTAACAGGAAAGCTAACCGGAATGACTTTAGTTTTCTTTCCCAATTCTAACGAGACTGATGCAAAGAACCATTGCGGGTGCAGTTTGCATTTAGGGTGATCTGAAGGGAAAGTTCATAGCGTAGCCGTTCTAGTTTTCTGCGCTCATTTGGAAGTTGCACGCGACAGTTGGTTGCCACTCTGTACATTGTCAGTGTACCAAAAATTCTTTCAAATGTCAAAAAACATTTAAATAACAATGTCTTACGGGATCAGCATAAGAGGGAATCCACGCACTCAACGAAACGGTTTTCTACACGTTTCTACGTCAATCGATGCCGCGTGGTTACTAGGTGGTTGCTGTAGGCGTGAGAAATTCTCGCCTATTCTTGCTAACCCTTTTAAAAAAGTGGTGAGCCGTGCAGGATTCGAACCTGCGACCCACTGATTAAAAGTCAGTTGCTCTACCAACTGAGCTAACGGCCCACTCTTCTTAGGATCTCTTCGATCCGCAGCACTCTGTAAGGTAAATACCCGACCGGGTTCAAGACCTTATTTCGTACTTCAGTTCGCCGTCATTCGTATGAGTTCGGCGCCCCGATAGGCGGCCTAATTAGGCAGGTGGAACTGGGGGGTCAACCCCTTTTTTCAGGAATCTACGCGACAGGGTGGATTCATGTCCGGACCGGCGTTATATGCCCGCCATGCAACAGATACTCGACACCGGTTTGGCTTTCATGAAGATGCACGGGTTGGGCAACGACTTTGTCGTTGTCGATGCGCGCGCGCATGCCGTGCCGGTCACCTCGGCCCTTGCCAGGGGAATCGGGCACCGGCAGTTCGGCGTGGGATTCGATCAGTTGGCGGTTATCGAACGCGGTGAAGCGGATGCGCATCTGGTGTTCTACAATGCCGACGGGTCGACTTCGGCTGCGTGCGGCAACGCCACGCGCTGTATCGCCCGGTTTTTGATGAACGAAACAGGCAAATCCGAACTCACGCTCACAACTGAACGCGGCACACTGCAGGCCCGCGACGCTGGCGATGGACTGACGTCGGTGAATATGGGGCACCCCCAACTTCTTTGGAACGAGATTCCCCTGGCGGAAGAGATGGACACGCTGGAACTGCCGATAGAAGGTGGTCCAACAGCGACCGGCATGGGCAACCCGCACTGCACTTTCTTTGTCGACAACGCCGAGGCCATTCCGATGGAAGAGTTCGGCGCGCGTTACGAATACCATCCACTCTATCCCGAACGCACCAATGTTCAGGTCGCACAGATAGTCACACCCGACCACATCCGCATGCGGGTGTGGGAGCGAGGAGTGGGGATCACTCTGGCCTCGGGGTCATCGTCTTGTGCCACGGCCGTCGCTGCAGCACGCAGAGGTCTCACTGGGCGCAAAGTACAAGTTGACCTGGATGGCGGCACAATCTGGATCGACTGGCGCGAGGATGGGGTCTGGATGACGGGACCCACAGCCCATGTGTTTTCGGGCACGCTGACGCCTGAATACCTGAGGTCACTGGAATGAACCCGCCTAAGTTCAGCACTCTGGGCTGCCGCCTGAACGCCTATGAGACCGAAGCGATGAAAGAACTGTCTCAGCAGGCTGGCCTAACGGATGCTGTGATCGTCAACACCTGCGCGGTGACCGCCGAGGCCGTCCGCAAGGCGCGGCAGGAGATTCGCAAGCTGCGCCGCGAAAACCCCTCGGCACGTCTGATCGTCACCGGGTGCGCGGCGCAAACCGAGCCGCAGACCTTTGCTGCTATGGACGAAGTAGACGCGGTCATCGGCAACACCGAAAAGATGCAACCGGATACCTGGAAAGGCATGGCCGCCGATTTCATCGGTCAGACCGAGGCGATTCAGGTTGACGACATCATGTCTGTCACGGAAACCGCCGGGCATCTGATTGATGGCTTCGGAACCCGCTCACGCGCCTATGTACAGGTTCAGAATGGCTGCGATCATCGCTGCACCTTCTGTATTATCCCTTACGGCCGGGGCAATTCTCGCAGCGTCCCTGCGGGCGTTGTGGTGGATCAGATCAAACGATTGGTCGATAGGGGCTACAACGAAGTTGTTCTGACCGGGGTCGATCTGACCTCATGGGGCGCGGATCTGCCCGCTCAGCCGAAACTGGGCGATCTCGTGATGCGTATCCTTAAACTGGTGCCCGATCTGTCTCGTCTGCGCATCAGCTCAATCGACTCGATCGAAGTCGACGAGAACCTGATGCATGCCATCGCGACCGAGCCGCGCCTGATGCCCCATTTACATCTGTCCTTGCAGCATGGCGACGATCTGATCCTGAAGCGCATGAAACGCCGCCACCTGCGCGAAGATGCGATTCGTTTCACTGAAGACGCCATCAAACTACGACCCGACATGACTTTTGGCGCGGACATCATCGCTGGCTTCCCGACCGAGTCCGAGACTCATTTCGAGAATTCCCTCAAGCTCGTCACCGAGTGCAACCTGACCTGGCTGCATGTATTCCCCTATTCCAAACGCGAAGGCACTCCGGCAGCCCGCATACCGCAACAGATCAACAGCAATGTCATCAAACAACGCGCCGCGCGCCTACGCGCCGCCGGCGATGCACAGGTCATCAAGCATCTGACGGCACAGATCGGCAAAACCCACAATATCCTGATGGAAAATCCCACAATGGGCCGCACCGAACAATTTGCCGAAGTAACCTTCGGCAACGCCCAACCCGAAGGCGAGATCGTAATCGCGACGATCCGGGGGCACAGCAAAGCTCAATTACAAGTGTGATCCGTTGTTCATCTGGCCCAAAATACCTCGGGGATGAATTGGCCGCAGGCCAAGAAGGGGCTGGCCCCTTCCACACCATCGCAACAAAAAAAACCCCCGTCACCGTGATGGCGCGGGGGTTTAGTTTTTAGTTATACGTCGACCTTAGTCCAGACGTTTGCCCTTTATCGGTGCCCACAGGCGCTTGTTCACAAGGTACAGCAGAACAGACAGAACTGTCAGGAACAGAACACCGACGAAACCGGCATTTTTGCGCTCCATCATTTTCGGCTCGGCGCTCCACATCAAGAAGGCTGCTATGTCTTCGGACATTGCCTCAACGGTTGCAGGATGTCCGTCGGCAAATTCAACCTGATCTTCTGCCAGCGGCGGAGCCATGGAAATCCAACCACCGGGGAAGGCCTTGTTCTCATAGAGAACAGTACCGGCTTCTTCCTTTTCTTCACCGGTATAACCATCCAGAAGCGAGGCAATATATTCCGCGCCCCCCATGCCTTTGACCAGCTGGTTGATGCCCAGACCGTAAGGACCATGGAAACCGGCACGGGCCTTCGCCATCAGGCTCAGGTCAGGCGCGCCGACACCGTTGTTGGCCGGGAAGTGGTCGGTCGGGATTGCCGGGCGGAAATCGTCCAGCTCGGGATCGAACACCTCGAAGTTGTCGGCCGCGTAGGTGATGACTTGCTCTTCCGAATACCCCAAATCTTCAAGGGTCCGAAGAGGTACATATTGCAGACCATGGCAGGCTGCGCAGACCTCGGTATAGATCTGTAGGCCGCGCTGAAGCTGGTTCTGATCCCAGGTTCCAAACGGTCCCTCGAACGAGAAGTCGAAATCTTCGATGTGCTGCTCACCGCCACCTGCCGCAAAAGTCGAGGCGGGCGCAAGGGCCAAAGCGAACGCGGCACCGATTGCAAGTTTCTTGAACATGTTTCCGGTCCCTCTTCTTACTCGGCCGGCGTGGCGTCGGCGTTTGCCTTGCCATAATGCGCGTTGAAGTCTTCTTCGATGGTTTCCGGCTGCGCCTCGGGTTTTTCGATGACACCCAGGATCGGCAGGATCACGAAGAAATAGGCGAACCAGTAAGCCGAAGCGATCAGCGAGAAGGTCGCATAGGGCTCTTCCGCGGGCATCGCACCCAGCCACATCAAAGCAAAGAAGTCGATGATCAAAAGGTAGAACCACCATTTGAACATCGGACGATACTTGCCCGAACGCACGGTCGAGGTGTCCAGCCAAGGGGCTAGGGCCATGGCCAGGATCGCACCAAACATCGCAATCACACCAAAGAACTTGGCGTCGATGATGCCGCCGGTGATGAAGCTGGCGAACTGAACGACCCAGACTTCGCCAGTGAACGCACGCAGGATCGCGTAGAATGGCAGGAAGTACCATTCAGGGACGATGTGCGCAGGTGTAACCAGCGGGTTGGCTTCGATGTAGTTATCCGGGTGACCCAAGTAGTTCGGCATGTAGCCCACGATGGCCCAGAACACGACCAGAATGACCGCCAGCGCGAACAGGTCCTTGATCACGAAATAGGGCCAGAACGGCAGCGTGTCTTTCTCTGCCTCGGCTTTCGAGCCACGGCGAACCTCAACACCTGTCGGGTTGTTGTTGCCTGTGGTGTGGAAGGCCCAGATATGCACGATCACAAGCGCCGCGATAACAAACGGCAGAAGGTAGTGCAGCGAGAAAAAGCGGTTCAGAGTGGCGTTGTCCACCGCAGGACCGCCCAGCAACCAGGTCTGGATCGCATCACCAACAAACGGGATCGCACCAAACAGGCCGGTGATCACGGTCGCACCCCAGAAGGACATCTGACCCCAGGGCAGAACGTAGCCCATGAACGCAGTGCCCATCATCATCAGGTAAATGAGCATCCCGATGATCCACGTAATCTCACGCGGGGCTTTGTACGAGCCGTAGAACAGGCCGCGGAAGATGTGGATGTAGACTGCTACAAAGAACAGCGATGCGCCGTTCATGTGCAGATAGCGCAGCATATAGCCGCCGTTCACGTTGCGCATGATGTGTTCGATGCTGGCAAAGGCCAGATCAACATGCGGGGTGTAGTGCATCACCAGAACGATACCGGTGACGATCTGCAACGCCAGGCAGAACGCCAGGACGATGCCCCAGATCCACCACCAGTTCAGGTTCTTGGGGGTTGGGATCATCAGGGTGTCGTAAAGCAGGCCGACGATGGGCAGACGGCTGTTCAGCCACTTCTCGCCATTTGTCTTCGGCTCGTAATGATCGTGGGGAATTCCGGACATAAGTTAGGTCTCCCTTAGCCGAGCTTGATGGTGGTGGCGTCCACCCATTCAACGGGCGGAATGGGCAGGTTTTCAGGCGCGGGGCCTTTGCGGATACGACCGGCAAGATCGTAGTGCGAGCCGTGGCAGGGGCAGAACCAACCGCCAAAGTCGCCAGCATCGCCAAGCGGCACACAACCCAGGTGTGTACAAACACCCATCTGAACGATCCACGCCCCTTCTCCTTCGCCTTCGGGCGAAGGCATGACGCGATTGGCATCGGTCGCTGGTGCGTCGGCGTTCAGGTTGAAGTTACGAGCCAGCGGGTCAGGCAGCGCGTCGACACCTTCAGCGTCCTGCTCCTGAGCTTCCTGAATCTCGGCACCTGTGCGGTGACGGATGAAAACAGGCTTACCCAACCACTTTGCAGTCAGCTGCGTACCCGGCTCTACCCCGCTTACATCCACACGGATCGAGGACAGCGCCTGAACGTCTGCCGATGGGTTCATTTGATTTACCAGGGGCCAAACGGCAGCCCCGGTGGCAACGACACCTGCGCCGCCAGCGACGTAGTAGAGGAAATCTCTGCGGGTGCCTTCGTGGTCTTCAGCTTGGGACACGAGGTTATCTCCGATTATCTGGCGCCCGCGAACGGGCATAAAGCTCGCGCACCGCACAAGTGCGGCGTCTTAAACGGGGTATCTATCGGGGAGAATAGAGTTCGTCCAGCGCTCTTAAACGCGCAATACGCCGCATCTAAGCATTCATGTCACGGTGAAAGGGCAAAATTTCAATCTCAAATGCAGATTTTAACCCTCAGAGCGGCGAATTTGCGCCAGGCAGATGGGACGTGATTCGGCATCGACCCGCGCTGGTAGATCCCCAAATTGAAATCTCCTCACCCTATGCGAACGCCGCCGATTTCACGTGCAGCTCTACCTTAAGAACACTGTATTCCTTCTATTTTAGCGCGATACGATTTCTCTTAAATTATTAATATAAAATAGATATTTCAAACACGTGATTATCTACCAGAATTCGATTGCACTCTAAACGGGAATGCGTGAAAGGCCACAGGCGCAATATTCCCAGCCGGAGATGTTCAATGCTCAAGATAGCAGCAACCGTAGTTTTTGTTTCGTTTCTGACTTCAGTACAGGCGATCGCAGCCGGCGATCCGGCGAAAGGCGAACAGCTCTATAACAGATGCTCTTCGTGCCATGCGATCATCAAAAATGGCGAGGTTCTGGTCAAAGGCGGCATCACCGGGCCGAATCTCTTTGGCGTAGTTGGCCGCACCGCCGGAACTGAGAACGATTATCTTTATGGAAGTGAACGTTTGCCCATCGGGATGTTCACCGACGACATGATCCGCGCCGGGCAAGAAGGGCTTGTGTGGACTGAAGAAAACATCGCCGCCTATTCTCGGGATCCGATCGGGTTCATCAAGGAATATCTGGATGATGACACCGCCCGCCCGAACATGAGCGTCAAGCTGAAAAAAGGCGCAGATGACATCGCTGCTTATCTCGCCACATTCAGCGCTCAATGAATGGAAGGCGAGAACGCGTGCCTCAGGCCTTGCGCATCAACGAGGCCAAGCGCGCCACCTCGCTGCCAAGTCCTGTTGAGTGCACGTGATCAGCCGCGCGATGTCGCGCCTCATCGGGTTTGTTCTGATTCAGCTTCCAAGTGCCGTCGATATCCGAGATCATGAGTCGGCAGGGAACGATCATGCGCATCATTCTATCCAGCGCGTCTGGTGTCATCTTAGACGCCAACCATGGCGGCTTTGGCAGCAGGCGATTTTCAAAGTCTGCCGCCTGCCGGTCGAGCAGATTTCGCAGGTCGTCCGTTGGCCGCATCTCAAGCACTCCAGTCAGATGCACCGCTACATAGTTCCAGGTCGGCACCTGATCATCGACTTCGTACCAGTCAGGCGAGATATACCCATCCGGCCCTAACACAGCGATCTTCGCAGGTTGCGGCTTTTTCAGCGCCCTAACAATCGGATTTGACCGGACCAGATGCAGGTCAGCCGATGAAGCATCCTCGTTCAGAAGAAAGGGAACGTGGCTTAATAACGGTGCATCCGATGTCGACACTGCCAGAACACCAAAGGCGCGGTCACGCGCAAACTCGATGTGACGCTCGCGCGTCTCGGCGCGAAAGGTGGGATTGGGATGCATATTCGTCCTCCTGCCAATTTCTCTTGCAGAAGCGATGTCTCCTTGGCAAGGTCCCACTCGTTCTCAGGGCGGGGCGAAATTCCCCACCGGCGGTATGCGGGCATGACCCGTAAGCCCGCGAGCGGCCCCGGTCTCCGGGGTGTCAGCAGATCTGGTGAGAAGCCAGAGCCGACGGTTACAGTCCGGATGAAAGAGAACGTGCAGCGCGCCGGTAATGCGGTGTGCCTGCTCGTGATCGCCTTGGGTGACGTGTCTGTTACGAAAGGAGATCATGATGACACACACCCGCTATGCTTTTGTCAAAGCCAACTGGCATTCAGATATTGTGGATCGCGCGCTGGATGGGTTTCTCGAACTAATTCCAGCTGATCAGGTTGATGTCTTCGACGTTCCGGGCGCTTTCGAGATGCCCCTGCTGGCCCGTGACCTGGCGCAAACGGGGCGCTACGCCGCCGTAGCCTGCGCTGCCTTTGTAGTGGATGGCGGCATCTACCGGCATGACTTCGTCGCACAAGCGGTTGTCGATGGCTTGATGCGGGCCGGGCTCGATTCAGGTGTTCCGGTCCTGTCGGTCTCGCTGACACCGCATCAGTATCAGGAAACGGATCACCACAACGCCATCTATCGCGCGCATTTCATCGAAAAAGGGCGCGAGGCAGCTCATGCAGCGCTCAAGATCAACGCAACCCGCGCCATGGTGGCTCAAGCCGCCTGATTTATTCCAATCGCGCCGCCCACAGGGCGGCGCTTGCTTCTCTGCAAATGCAAATCCGCTTGAGGACCAAGGCACTCCCCGCTAATCACGTCGCTCAAAGGAGCATGCCCCATGTCGATGAACAGTTTTGGCCACCTCTTCCGCGTTACCACCTGGGGTGAAAGCCACGGGCCCGCCTTGGGGGCCACGGTCGACGGCTGCCCCCCGGGCGTTGAGATTAATGAAGCGATGATCCAGCACTGGCTGGATAAGCGCAAACCGGGTCAGAACAAATTCACCACCCAACGGCGTGAGCCCGATCAGGTGAAGATCCTGTCTGGCGTATTCGAAGGCCAGACAACCGGTACACCTGTGCAGCTGATAATCGAGAACACCGATCAACGCTCAAAAGACTACGGCGACATCATGGACAAGTTCCGTCCGGGACACGCCGACATCACATATTGGCAGAAATACGGGATCCGTGACTATCGCGGCGGCGGGCGCAGCTCCGCACGGGAAACGGCATCACGTGTAGCCGCAGGTGGACTGGCGCGCGAGGCGATCAAGCAGATTGCTCCGAATGTTCAGATCACTGGTTACATGACGCAGATCGGTCCGCACAAAATCAGTCGTGCCAATTTCGACTGGTCGCAGATCGAACAGAATCCATTCTGGACGCCCGACGCCAAAGCAGCCGAAGATTGGGCCGCTTATCTGGACGGCCTGCGCAAATCCGGCAACTCGGTCGGCGCAGTGGTCGAGGTCGTCGCGCGCGGCGTTCCGGCGGGGCTCGGCGCGCCGGTTTATGCCAAGTTAGACACTGATCTGGCTGCAGCCATGATGTCGATAAACGCCGTTAAAGGGGTCGAAATCGGTGAAGGCATGGCCGCCGCCGAACTGACCGGCGAGGCCAATGCTGACGAGATATTCATGGGACAGGACGGCCCTCAATACAGCTCGAACCACGCAGGCGGTATTCTGGGCGGCATTTCGACCGGCCAGGATGTTGTGGTGCGCTTTGCGGTCAAGCCGACCTCGTCCATTCTGACCACCCGCAAGACCATCACCAAATCCGGCGAAGAGACCGAGATCATTACCAAAGGCCGCCACGACCCCTGCGTCGGCATCCGCGCCGTTCCGGTAGGTGAGGCAATGATGGCTTGCGTGATCCTTGATCACCTGCTCCTGCACCGTGGTCAAATCGGCAAGAACCGTGGACGGATTGGCTGATCTGCGCGCTTCGCTGCGCGCGGTCGTCAGGCAACGGATGCAGACGGATCCGGCGCATGATCTGGCGCACCTGGATCGGGTTTGGGTGAATGCGCAGGCGATTGCGGATGATGAAGCCAACCCGCGTGTCTTGCTGGCGGCGTGTTATCTGCATGATCTGATCAACCTGTCAAAAGATGATCCGGATCGGCATCTGGCCTCGATGCGATCCGCCGCTGAATCAGAGCCTATTCTTGAAGAATTCGGCTATTCCACCACTGAAATTGGAGCCGTGCAGCACGCGATTGCCGCCCATAGCTTTTCGGCTAACATCCCGCCCGAAACACTCGAAGCGCGAATACTACGGGATGCCGATCGTCTGGATGCGTTGGGTGCTATCGGTATCGCCCGCAACTTTTCAGTATCGGGCGCCCTGGGACGCACCCTTTATGACCCGTCAGATCCGTTTGCCGAAAACCGTTTGCCGAATGACCTGATTTTTTCAATCGATCACTGGCAAATAAAACTGCTGCGCTTACCCAATGATATGCTGACCGAAAAAGGCAGGGCTATCGCGCAGGACCGAGCCGCGCGGATGATGAGGTTTCTAAAGGACCTGTCAGAGGAAATCGGAGCTCCGCTTCCACTAGACTGGTCCAATCTCTGATACGTCAACTTTGGCCAGTTGATCTTTCCGCCTCAAAGGCGCAGGTTCGCGACCATGGCGAAATCCTTAACATCGCATCGTCCGGCATTGGCCGTGGCGCTCAAGCTCAGTGCGCTCGTGCTGTTCACGACGATGTCTGCATTGGTCAAGGCTTTGTCAGATGATTTCCCGCCGGGAGAGATGGTGTTTTTTCGCTCGCTTTTCGCGATTCCGGTTATCATCGCCTGGCTGGTCTGGCGAGGAGAGCTGGTGCATGGCTTTGTTGTCAAGAAGCCGATGGGCCATTTCTGGCGCGGGGTTCTGGGAACCTCTGCGATGGGGCTGACCTTTACTGGTCTTAGCCTGTTGCCGCTGCCCGAGGTAACCGCCATCGGATATGCAACCCCTATCTTCACGCTGATTCTGGCAGCAATCATGTTGGGCGAGCGGATACGAATGATTCGTATCGGGGCCGTCGCGCTTGGCCTTGTCGGCGTTCTGATCATGATCTGGCCCCGGCTGGGTTCAGGCACTGCCGAAACCGCCGCAACAATAGGTGCGCTTTGCGTGCTGGCTGCAACCGTTGCCCGTGCCTTTGTGCAGATACATATTCGCCAACTGGTACAGGTGGATCATCCCGCCGCAATCGTGTTCTATTTCTCTCTCACAGCGACCTTGCTTTCGGGTCTCACAGTGTTTTGGGGCTGGGTTATCCCGACATGGGAGCAAGCCACATTGCTGGTGACAATCGGCCTGATCGGCGGAGTGGCGCAGATTCTGGTGACCTCGTCCTACAAGTTTGGACAAGCGTCAATGCTGGCACCTTATGACTACACCACAATGCTGTTCGCCATTGTCATTGGTTATTTCTGGTTCGATGAGTTGCCAACCCTGGTGATGCTGGGCGGCGCGGCGTTGGTGATTGCAGGCAACGTCGTGGTGATCCTGCGTGAACGACAACTTGGCCTTGATCGGACCAAAGCGCGATCAGCAACGGATCCCAAAGCCTGACTTTACCTTTCGCAATCTTTCCCTAGGTTGGGTCGCGATACACCTATGAGGTTTCCCGATGAGCGACGCACAGAACCACAAAGAAAAGATGCAAGAGGTGCAAGCCAAGCACCGCAAGAAAGTCTCGGAAGCGGTCGATCCCGGCCGGGGACTGGTGCTGATCAATACAGGTAAGGGCAAGGGAAAATCCTCGGCTGCGTTTGGCGTGGTGATCCGGGCATTGGGCTGGGGCCAGAAAGTGGCTGTGGTTCAGTTCATCAAGGGCAAGTGGAAAACCGGTGAGCGCAGGTTCTTTGAGGGACGCGATCTGGTCACCTGGCACACGATGGGCGAAGGGTTTACCTGGGATACGCAGGACCGCGAGCGCGACATCGCGGCAGCGACTTCGGCCTTCAACAAGGCCTGTGATCTGATGAAAAGCGGCGACTACGATCTGGTTGTCCTCGACGAGATCAATATCGCCCTGCGCTACGAATACCTTTCAGTAGACACTGTTATTGAAGGGCTTCAGACCCGATCAGACAAAACCAGTGTGTTCCTGACTGGCCGGGATGCCCCGCAAGCCCTCAGGGACTATGCGGATCTGGTAACCGAGATGACCGAAGAAAAACACCCGTTCCAAGCCGGCATCAAAGCCCAACGTGGTGTGGATTTCTAGGCCCGCGCACCACCCTCATTCAGCGCGCGCATCGAATCGCGCCTGACTGCGTACATCGTTGCGGCTGAGCGTTCTTCGAGCGCCCGGCAGCGCTCGGCGTTGCAGGTCTTGTGATCGAGATAGGCCGCGACTTCTGAGGTTAGCGCGTCGCAATCACACGATGCACAGCAGGGATCGGCCATCAGTTCTTCAAATCGATCACGCAATCGCGGGCTCCTTTGGTCGTTCCCGGGGCGATGGCGGGCTTTCACATCTGCTTTTGCTGAGCCCACAGATCGCCCCGGAACCAGTTGCTTGATGGTGTCATCTGGCGTTGCGTTATATCTGATGGTTTTTGTCGGAAAATTCAAGCCTGAAAATCTGATGCAACAGGGGCGACCCATTGGGGCAAATTTGGCCTTATTAGTGTCTAAAACAAAAAAAGGCCATCCGGATGCCCGCATGGCCCAGCTGATCGCTACGGTTCTGACTCACTTCAAGCAATAGCGCTCTGTTCGGGCGCGCTGAGCGAGATCACCACAACGACTGCGGCCCCGTTCACCCAGTAGAACAACGCATCAAGCCCAGAAAATCCAAACAGGCTGGGCGCAAACAGGAACGTGACGCCGACAAGCAGATCAACAGCCAAGTGGAACTTGTATGGCAGAACCCGCCAAATCCCAAGGTGATGGTCTGTCAGAACGGTCAGCACGAATGCTGCAATGCCGGTCACAACGGACAGCCAGAGTGCCAGCGGGTTGGACTGGCCCAACCCCAGTACAAAAGGCAAAACCATCAGCGCAATCGCAACCGGGTAGTCAAGATAGGCATGGACAGAGCGGGTGACAAAACGCAGGGACATGTGAACTTCCTTTCTTCAATCAGTGATGATCAAAGATTAGGGGCGCGCGATTGAACGTAACATCTCAGTTCGTTTTGCATTTATTGCAGATCGTTCAATTGATCAGTACGATTAGTGCATCGCACGGTACGCGGCGGGCGACAGTCCGACCTGCTTCTTAAACACGCGTGAAAACGCAGCCTCGGACGCGTATCCCACTTCTGCTGCGGCATCCGCAACGTTCCAGCGATTTTCGGTCAACCCATGGCAGGCGATCTGCATCCGCCAGTCCGTCAGGTACTGCATCGGGGTAGTCCCCATCTTTTGTGAGAAAAGCTGCGCAAATGCGGTGCGTGACATTGCTGCTTCTCGCGCGAGCATCGCAACGCTCCACTCCTGCGCCGGAGACTGGTGAAATGCAGTCAGCGCCCGCGAGATGCGCGGATCGGCAAATCCGGCAAGCGCGGCATCATGAGGACTTTGATGTTCAAGGTATGCCCGGATCGCTTGCGCAAACAGCACTTCGGACAGTTTCAGCGCGATCAGGTCACCGCCGATACGAGCACCGGACACTTCAGATCCGATCATACGCAATGTCGCCTCGATCCAGGCACCCGCTTCTTCACCGTAATTCTCGATCAGTATAAAAGGTGGCAACCGGTCGATCAGCATATGACCGGTTCCGTTTCGCCCGGCTGGCCCGGTGAATGAGAAATGTCCGCAAATCAGTTGCGTATCGCGCTCGTCTTCCTCACCGCCATAGACCAGGACACCATCGCCTTTGTAGCCTGACAGCTCTAACACCCGCTCAAGGGGCAAGGCATCATAGGGTTTGACTTCATTACACAGCAGCGCATGCGGCGCACCGTGGGGAATAAGAATCAGATCACCCTGCCGCAACCGCAAGGTCTCGCCGGTTGTTGGCAGGTGCACCTTCAATTCACCGCGTTGCACAAAGTGAAACCGGGCCACGTTCTCGAAACCCGGCACCTGTATCCCAAACGGCGGAGTAAAGGATGTGCGGAAATAAAATGTGCCACGCAGAGACAGGCGTGTAAGGATATCGCTGAGAAGATCTAACATGAGCCAACGATACGGCTTGGCCCGGCAGCGTCCATACCTTCGAACGATCTGCATGCATATTTGCATGATCTGCAATCAAAACCCCCGCCTGAGCGGGGGTTCAATACGGTGTTAACTTACGCGCGGACCAATTTCTCGTAATCTTCGGCGATTTCGCGGGTCAGATCGCCAACCTCGAAGGTATAATCGCCGATCTGCCCGACAGGTGTAACCTCGGCTGCAGTGCCAGTCAGCCAGCATTGCTCGAAATCGGCCATCTCCTCGGGACGGATCCGACGTTCATGAACAGTGATGCCCTTGTCTTTCAGCATCTGGATCACCGTCTGACGAGTGATGCCGTTGAGGAAGCAATCGGCCAGCGGGGTGTGCACTTCGCCATCCTTAACGAAGAAGACATTTGCCCCCGTCGCCTCGGCGACATTGCCATTATAATCCATGAACAAAGCGTCCGAGCAGCCTTTGGCCTCAGCTTTGTGTTTGGAAATGGTGCAGATCATGTAAAGACCTGCTGCCTTGGCATGGACTGGAATGGTTTCCGGACTGGGTCGTTTCCACTCGGCGATGTCCAACTTGGCGCCTTGCATCTTAGCGTCACCGTAATAGGCACCCCAAGGCCAAACAGCGATGGCCATCCGAACCGGATTCTTGGCGGACGCCACACCCATATCCTCGCCCGAGCCACGCCAGACCAGCGCACGTACATACGCATCTTGAAGACCACTGGTTTTGAGCGCTTCTTCCTTGGCGGCCTCGATCTCATCGACCGAGTATGGCATCGGCATATCCAGCGCCTCTGCCGACGCGATCAGGCGTTCGGAATGCTCGCGGCTTTTGAAGATCTTGCCGTTGTAAGCGCGCTCACCCTCGAACACCGAAGACGCATAATGCATCGCGTGGGACAGGATGTGCACATTGGCCTCACGCCAGGGCACCAATTCGCCATCCATCCAGATGACACCGTCGCGATCGTCATATCCAGCCATGCGAAACCTCCTGAACCGGTCGATATTTCCGAATGTTGCGCCGTTTAGGTCCGTATCGGACACAATGTTGCGCAAAAACTGCGATTCGATACCTGTGCGCTCTTGGAATGTCAATAAGGCTGACATAAAGTCAGATTATATTGCGAATGAGGCCCAACATGACCGACATCCGTCCCGCCCCGGTCTTTGGCGGAGAAAGCCTGTTGTTTCTGACAGATGAACAACTGAGGCAGGGCATCGAGGCCATGTTTTTTGCCTATCGAGGTTTTACCGCTGATCCTGATCGCATCCTGACTGAATTGGCCTATGGCCGGGCGCATCACCGGGCCATCCACTTTATCAACCGAGCGCCGGGAACGACGGTGAACAATCTGCTGGCCATATTGGGTGTCACGAAGCAATCGCTGAATCGCGTCCTGCGCAGCCTGATTGAAGATGGGTTGGTCGAAAGCCGGGTCGGAACAGTGGACAAACGCGAACGCCACCTATTTTTGACGGATAAGGGAAAGGCACTCGAGGCCAAACTATCTGACGCCCAGCGCGCCCGGATGCGTGCGGCCTTCAAAGATGCGGGCCCCGAAGCGGTGGCCGGGTTTCGCAAAGTGCTTGAAGCGATGATGGATGCTGATATGCGTCGTGCATATACGAAACTGCGGGATACGACTTCATGAGCGAAATGGACGCCCATCTTCTGATCGTCGACGATGACGAGCGTATTCGTGATTTGCTCAAGAAATTCCTGATGCGCAGCGGTTTTCTTGTAACCGCGGCGCGGGATGCAGCGCACGCACGGCGGGTTTTGTCGGGGCTCGATTTCGACTTGATTGTACTGGATGTGATGATGCCCGGCGAAGACGGCGTTAGCCTGACCCGATCCCTGCGCGACACCCATTCCACCCCGATCCTGCTTTTGACGGCCAAGGGCGAGACCGAGCATCGGATTGCCGGGCTTGAGGCGGGCGCGGATGACTATCTGGCCAAGCCATTCGAGCCGAAAGAGTTGCTGCTGAGGATCAACGCCATTCTGCGTCGGATGCCAGAGACACCTGCACAGGACACGGCGGCGAAGATTCTACATCTTGGGCCCATTCGCTATGATATCGAACGCGGTGAGATGTGGCAGGGCGAAGACCCGGTGCGCCTAACCGCGACCGAAAGCCAGTTGATGAAAATATTCTCGGCTCAACCCGGCGAACCGATCAGCCGGGCCAAGCTGGTCGAAGATCTGGGGCGTGACAAAGGTCAGGCACAGGAGCGCGCTGTGGACGTACAGATCACCCGCTTGCGTCGGAAGCTTGAGCAAGATCCGAAGCAACCCCGGTATCTGCAGACCGTACGGGGTGCAGGGTATATGTTGGCACCGGATTGATTTTGCCGCTGCGCGGCGATCTTAAGCCTTCGGCGAAGGTATTTTTAGCCAGATGAAGATGGGATCCTGATGAAAACCGCCCTATTGACCCATGCAGATTGTTTGCACCATGTGACACCTGAGGGACATCCGGAACGGGTTGCGCGGTTGGAGCATATCCTGCATGCGCTTGAGGGGCTGGATGTTCAGCGTGTGACGGCGCCGTTGGCGGCGGATGATGATCTGCTAAGGGTGCATCCGCAGAACCATATCAGCGATATTCTCGACCATAGGCCCCCGGATGGGTTCAAGCAGATTGATGGGGATACGTTCATGTCTCCGGGATCTGTTGATGCGGCCTATCGTGCGGCGGGCGCGGTGGTGCGGGCCGTTGATTTGGTACTGACCGGCGAAGCGCCGAACGCGTTTTGCGCTATTCGGCCTCCGGGGCATCATGCCGAGACCGAGACGGCCATGGGGTTCTGCCTGTTTGGGAATGCCGCGCTGGCTGCAAAGCACGCGTTGGATCATCACGGGTTGAACCGCGTGGCAGTGGTGGATTTCGACGTGCATCATGGCAATGGCACGCAAAACCTGCTTTGGGATGAGAAACGCGCTTTGGTGATCACCAGCCAGCAGATGCCCTTATGGCCCGGCTCGGGCCGCCCGGATGAGACCGGTGCTTATGAAACCGTTTTGAACATACCACTGGCTCCGGGCACGGGTGGGGCCGAGATGCGGGGAGCCTATGAGGCGCAAGCCTTTCCGCGTCTGCGGGCGTTTAGGCCGGAACTGATCATTATTTCCGCTGGGTTTGATGCGCATCAGGATGATCCGTTGGCCAATCTCAATTGGTCCACGGGCGATTTCGCCTGGATCACGGCGGAGCTGTGCAAGATTGCCGATGACGTGTGTGATGGCCGTATCGTCTCGACTCTGGAAGGCGGTTATGATCTGAACGCATTGGCCGAGGCGACACGCGCCCATGTGGAAGAACTGATAAAGGCAGCACGATGACCGATACCCCAGTTGAACAGATGACGTTCGAACAAGCGATGAAAGAGCTTGAGGCCGTGGTTGGCCAGTTGGAACGTGGTGATGTGGCGCTGGATCAATCGATTGCGCTGTACGAACGTGGCGCCGCATTGAAGAAGCGCTGCGAGGATGAGCTGAAGCGTGCTGAGGAAAAAGTGGCCGCGATCACTCTGGACGCAGGTGGTCAGCCAACCGGGACGACGCCTGTCGAAGGTCAGTAAATGTTTCGTGAAAAGCTGGCACAGGATGCCGCGCTGATTCAGAGCCATTTCGATTTGGTTCTGAGCGCGCTGGATGATCTGGATGTGACACGGGCCATGGCCTATGCCACCGAGGGCGGCAAGCGTCTGCGAGGGTTTATGGTATTGGAAAGCGCGCGGTTGCTTGGCGTCGATACAGCTCGGGCAATCTGGCCAGCGACGGGTATCGAAGCGCTGCATGCATACTCTCTGGTCCATGACGACCTGCCTTGCATGGATGATGACGACCTGAGGCGTGGACGCCCAACGGTGCACGTGAAATGGGATGAGGGCACCGCCGTTCTGGCCGGGGATGCGCTGCAGACACTTGCGTTTGAGCTTTGCACGCGGCCAGAGGTCGGAAATGCTGAAATACGCGCTGAACTGGCTCTAACACTGGCAAAAGCGAGCGGCGCACAGGGTATGGTTCTGGGTCAGGCGCTGGATATCGCCGCTGAGACGGCGGCGGAGCCGCTGACACTGGATGAGATTACACATCTGCAAGCGGGCAAGACCGGTGCGTTGATCGAATGGTCCGCCTGTGCGGGTGCGCGATTGGCGCAGGCCGATCCCACCCCCTTGCGCCAATATGCCCAGGCGCTTGGGCTTGCCTTTCAGATCGCGGATGACATTTTGGATGTCGAAGGAGATGCCGAAAAGGCCGGAAAGCGGCTGCAGAAAGACGCCGAGGCGGGCAAAGCGACCTTTGTCTCGCTACTTGGTCTGGACGCCGCCAGATCCCGTGCAATTGAGCTTGTGGATCAGGCTTGTGCTGCGCTGGACGAACATGGCCCCGCTGCAGAAACCTTGAAGCAGGCTGCCCGCTTCGTTATTGCCCGGGACAGCTAAGCCAGGAACGCCAAATGTCTGACCGCCCGAATACGCCCTTGTTGGACCTTGTGAGCCGCCCAGCGGATCTGAAGCAGTTTTCAGATGCGCAGTTGCATCAGGTCGCACATGAGTTGCGGGCCGAGACGATTTCAGCAGTTTCGGTGACCGGAGGGCATCTGGGCGCGGGTCTGGGTGTCGTCGAGCTGACCACGGCGCTGCACGCGGTATTCGACACGCCACGAGACAAGATCATCTGGGACGTAGGTCACCAGTGTTATCCGCACAAGATTCTGACAGAACGCCGGGACCGAATTCGCACCCTTCGCACAAAAGACGGCCTGAGCGGATTCACCAAGCGCAGTGAAAGCGCCTATGATCCTTTCGGCGCTGCACACTCCAGTACCTCGATCAGTGCCGCGTTAGGCTTTGCTGTCGCGCGTGATCTGGGCGGCGTTACGCCTGAAGGGCTGGGCGATGCGATCGCTGTGATCGGCGATGGCTCTATGTCCGCCGGCATGGCCTTTGAGGCGATGAACAACGCAGGCCACCTGAAGAAACGCTTGATCGTAATTCTCAATGACAATGAGATGAGCATTGCACCGCCGGTGGGTGCCCTATCGAACTATCTATCGCGCATCTATGCCGAAGAACCGTTTCACGATCTGAAAGCTGCTGCCAAAGGTGCGGTGTCGTTGCTGCCGGAACCCTTCCGCGAAGGGGCAAAGCGCGCCAAGGATATGCTGAAGGGCATGGCCATGGGCGGGACGCTATTTGAAGAGCTCGGCTTTTCCTATCTTGGCCCGATCGACGGGCATGATCTGGACCAGTTGCTGCCGGTTCTGCGTGCGGTCAAGGCGAAGGCAAGCGGACCGATCCTGATCCATGTGTTGACCAAGAAAGGCAAGGGGTATGCCCCCGCCGAACAGGCCCGCGACAAGGGTCACGCGACCGCCAAGTTCGATGTGGTGACGGGCGAGCAGAAAAAGGCGCCTTCGAACGCGCCTTCCTATACCTCGGTCTTTGGCAAGACACTGGTCGATGAAGCAGCGCGGGATGACAAGATCGTCGCGGTTACAGCCGCGATGCCGGACGGTACCGGGCTGAACCTGTTTGCCGAGCGCTATCCGTCGCGCTGTTTCGACGTTGCGATTGCCGAACAGCATGGCGTGACCTTCTCGGCTGCGCTGGCCGCCGGGGGCATGAAACCATTCTGTGCGATGTATTCGACCTTCCTGCAGCGTGGCTATGATCAGGTTGTACATGATGTGGCGATCCAACGCCTACCGGTGCGATTTGCCATCGACCGTGCGGGTCTGGTTGGGGCAGACGGTGCGACCCATGCGGGGTCGTTTGATATTGCTTACATGGCCAACCTTCCGGGTATGGTTGTCATGGCGGCTGCAGATGAGGCCGAATTGATGCACATGGTCGCCACTGCGGTGGCACATGACGATGGCCCGATCGCTTTCCGGTATCCTCGCGGCGAAGGAGCGGGCGTTGATCTGCCCGAGCGCGGAGAAGTATTGGAGATCGGCAAGGGCCGGTTGATCCAGAAAGGCGCCCGGGTGGCGCTGCTGACTTTCGGTACGCGGCTGGCCGAGGTGCAGAAAGCAGCAGAGGCGCTATCGGCGCGCGGGATCAAGCCCACCATCGCCGATGCACGCTTTGCCAAACCGCTGGATCGGGAACTGATCCTTGATCTGGCTGCCAATCACGAGGCACTGATCACCATCGAGGAAGGGGCCATCGGCGGCTTTGGCAGCCATGTTGCGCAATTGCTTGCGGATGAGGGCATGTTTGACGAAGGGTTGAAGTATCGCTCGATGGTGCTGCCGGATATCTTCATCGATCAGGCGAGCCCGGCGGATATGTACGCCGTCGCAGGAATGAACGCAGAACAGATCGAGGCAAAGGTTCTCTCGGTTCTTGGCGTTGCTACAATCGGTGAGAAACGCGCCTGATATTCGGGTGTTGCCGCCCCTGGATGCTGAAAAAATAAGCAGTTCAAAAATGATCTAGGTCAATTCCTTACACGCTGTGCTACGCTAACACCCGAGTCAGGCAGGCCAACCCCTGTCGATCACTCAAAGGTCGCGAGCGAATGAACAAGCTAGCCAGCCGACGCGCATTCCTGAAAGGGAAAGTGCTGCGCGAGGATACATCAGCCATCCACCCACCGGGTGCGGTGAACGAGTTTCTTGAGCTTTGCACCCAATGCGACGAATGCCGCGAGGCCTGCCCTGAAGATATCATCCGTTTCGACGCGCAAGGCTGGCCTGTTGTGCAATTGGACGCAGGCCCCTGCACTTTTTGCGGTGATTGCGCCAACGCTTGCCCGACCGGGGCGCTGAATCCTGAACACGTGGCTGATTGGCCTTGGCGCGCTGCGGTGTCGGCCTCTTGCCTGTCGATGAATGGTGTCAGCTGTCGGGTTTGTCAGGATGTGTGCGACCAAAACGCGATCCGCTTTCGGCTGCAAACCGGTGGTCGTGCTGAACCCCAACTCGACACCGATATTTGTACCGGCTGTGGCGCTTGTGCCAGCGCCTGTCCTGCCGGTTCTGTCAGCTTCGAACGCCACACCCCGCCCGCTCAGGAGGTAGCCTTATGAATATCTGTGGATGCCTCGTCCATGTAACACCCGAAACCACGCAGAGTGCACAGGCCGCGATTGCAGGTACAAACGGGGCAGAAGTTCACGCGGCATCCGAGGATGGCCGCATTGTTGTTGTGGTCGAGGATACGCCGGAAAAAATGGCGTCTGAGACGATCATGGATCTGCATCAGATCCCGGGTGTGATCTCTCTGACCCTGACCTACCACCATTTCGAAGACCTCGCGGAGACCCGTCCGCACCTTAACGCTTCTCGCCAGATCTAAAGCCGGAGACCCATGTCATGACCATCTCTGAATCCCGCCGGACCTTTTTGAAATCAACCGCCGCCGCTGCGACAGCATCAGCCGCAGGACTTCCCCTTGCGACCGGACAAGCCAGCGCTCAGGTCGGCAACCCTGATATCCGTTGGGACAAAGCCGCCTGCCGGTTCTGCGGCACCGGATGCTCGGTTCTGGTTGGCACCAAAGACGGGCGCGTGGTCGCCACGCAAGGCGACCCGGATGCGCCGGTGAACCGCGGTCTGAACTGTATCAAGGGCTATTTCCTGTCCAAGATTATGTACGGCAAAGACCGCCTGACCACGCCGATGCTGCGCAAAACCAACGGCGAATATGACAAGAATGGTGAGTTCGAACCCGTCAGCTGGGACGAAGCCTTCGACGTCATGGCTGCCAAGTGGAAAGAGGCCCTTGCCAAGAAAGGCCCGACCAGTGTCGGCATGTTCGGTTCGGGCCAGTGGACCGTTTGGGAAGGCTACGCCGCTGCCAAACTGATGAAGGCTGGTTTCCGGTCCAACAACATCGACCCGAACGCGCGCCACTGTATGGCCTCGGCGGTTGTCGGCTTCATGCGCACCTTCGGCATTGATGAACCAATGGGCTGCTATGACGATTTCGAGCACGCAGACACATTCGTGCTCTGGGGCTCGAACATGGCCGAGATGCACCCGATTCTGTGGTCACGCCTGACCGACACACGTCTGACCAAACCGGGATCCGAAGTGCATGTACTGTCGACCTATGAACACCGCTCGTTCGAGTTGGCCGACAATGGAATGGTCTTTGCGCCGCAGACCGATCTGGCGATCCTGAACTATATCGCCAACTACATTATCCAGAACGGCGCGGTGAACGAAGAGTTCGTCAACAAACACGTCAACATCACCAAGACCGCCACCGATATTGGCTATGGACTGCGCGATAACAACCCGCTGCAGGAAGAGGCAGAGAATCCAAACTCTGGCAAGATGGAGCCGATCAGCTTCGAAGAATATGCCGAAGCGGTATCGGAATACACGCTGGAATACACATCGGAACTCTCCGGTGTTCCTGCCGCTCAGCTTGAGCGTCTGGCCCAGCAATATGCCGACCCCAACCGCAAAGTGATGAGTCTGTGGACCATGGGCTTCAACCAGCACACTCGCGGATCGTGGGTGAACTCGCTGATGTACAATGTGCACCTGCTGGTGGGTAAGATTTCCGAACCCGGAAACTCGCCCTTCTCGCTCACCGGTCAACCTTCGGCCTGTGGTACGGCACGTGAGGTCGGAACCTTCGCTCACCGTCTGCCAGCTGATATGGTTGTTGCAAACGACAAACACCGCGAGATTTGCGAGACCGCGTGGAAAATTCCTGCGGGCACCATCCCACCCAAACCCGGGTTCCACGCCGTTTTGCAGCACCGCAAGCTGAAGGACGGCGATCTGAATGCCTATTGGGTGCAGTGCACCAACAACATGCAGGCCGCGCCCAATATCAACGAAGAAGGCTATCCCGGCTATCGCAACCCGGAGAACTTCATTGCCGTCTCCGATCCTTATCCTACTGTAACAGCCCTGTCGGCTGACCTGATCCTGCCTACCGCCATGTGGGTCGAGAAGGAAGGCGCCTATGGCAACGCCGAGCGTCGCACCCAATTCTGGCGGCAACAGGTCAAAGCTCCGGGCGAAGCGAAATCCGATCTGTGGCAGTTGATGGAGTTCTCCAAACGCTTCACCGTTGAAGAGGTTTGGGGTGAGGAACTGCTGGCCACCATGCCAGAACATCGTGGTAAGACCATGTATGACGTGCTGTTCGCCAATGGCACGATCGACAAGTTCCCGCTGTCAGAGACCGCAGAAGGATTCGACAACGACGAGTCCGAGCACTTTGGCTACTACGTGCAAAAGGGCCTGTTCGAGGAATATGCCGAGTTTGGGCGCGGCCACGCGCACGATCTGGCCCCATTCGAAACCTACCACCAGGCGCGTGGCCTGCGCTGGCCAGTCGTGGATGGCAAGGAAACACTGTACCGCTTCCGAGAAGGCTATGATCCGTATGTGCCTGAAGGCGAAGACGTGAAATTCTATGGCCATAAGGACGGCAAGGCAAAGATCATCTTCGCGCCATACGAACCCGCCCCCGAGGTACCGGATGAGGAATTCAACCTGTGGCTCTGCACAGGGCGTGTGCTGGAACATTGGCATTCAGGTTCGATGACCCGCCGCGTGCCCGAACTGCACCGCTCCTATCCCGCCGCCGTTGTCTACATGCACCCGGACGATGCGCGCGACCGCGGTCTGCGCCGCGGGCAGGAGATCGTTCTTTCCACCCGCCGCGGCGAAGTTAACAGCCGGGTCGAAACCCGAGGCCGGAACAAAGTGCCGCGTGGCCTGGTGTTCATGCCATGGTTCGACGAAGGCCAGTTGACAAACAAGCTGACTTTGGACGCGACCTGCCCGCTCTCGAAAGAGACCGACTTCAAGAAATGCGCCTGTAAGGTCGAGCGCGCGTAAAAGGCTGGCAAGGCAAAGGTCGTCCCCATGTCTCGTGTTGGCACACCCCTTTCGCCGCAGCGGCGCCGGTTCCTGCAGGACTCGGCGCGCGCAGCGGGTGGTTGCGTAGCAGCCGGGTCCTTGCTGGCCTGGCTGGCGCGGGACGCACGGGCGTTGCCGGCCGAGGCGTTGCGCCCCCCCGGTGCCTTGCCGGAAAAAGACTTTCTGTCAGCCTGCATCCGCTGTGGTCTGTGCGTGCGAGAGTGTCCCTATGACACGCTGAAACTGGCCGAGCTGGGTGTCGATGCGGTGGCCACCGGCACGCCGTATTTCACCGCCCGTGATATCCCTTGCGAAATGTGTGACGACATCCCCTGTGTCGCTGCCTGCCCGACCGGGGCGCTGGACCCCGGCCTGGACAATATCGACGACGCCAAGATGGGTGTCGCCGTTCTGGTCGATCAGGAAAACTGCCTGAACTTGTTCGGCCTGCGCTGCGATGTCTGTTACCGCGTCTGCCCTGTCATCGACGAGGCCATTACGCTGGAGACCGAACACAACGCCCGCTCGGGCAGTCATGCAATCTTCATTCCAACCGTTCACGCCGATCATTGCACCGGCTGCGGCGTTTGCGAGAAAAGCTGCGTTCTGCCCGAAGCGGCGATCAAGGTGCTGCCCGCCCGATTGGCTCGGGGCAGCAGCGCCGATCACTACCGCAAGGGCTGGGAAGAGAAAGAAGCCAAAGGCGCGCCCGTCGTCGAAGGTATCATCGATTTGCCTGATCGCCTGCCGGGACCGGGCACCGATAACCTTGTCGCACCGGGCGGGTTTGAGCCCAGCTTCAAATTGCCGGAGGTCACTCAATGACCGTCCGCACAAACATGCCGCTGGGGCATGAAGCTATCGCCGCCAAAGGTTGGCTGAGTGCCCATAAATACCTGCTGCTGCGCCGCGCCAGCCAAGTGTTCTTCCTGGTACTGTTCCTGTTGGGCCCGTGGTTCGGCCTCTGGATCGTGCAGGGCACTCTGGCCGGGTCGCTGACCCTAGGCGTACTGCCCCTGACCGATCCGTTTGTCTTTCTGCAAAGTCTGATCGCAGGGCACTGGCCCGAGCTGACTGCCGCCATAGGTGCCGTCATCGTTCTGGCGACCTACGCGTTGGTCGGAGGCCGCGTCTATTGCTCGTGGGTCTGCCCGATCAACCCTGTAACCGACGGCGCGCACTGGCTGCACCGCAAGCTGGGCCTGCAAAAAGGCTGGCAGCCCAAACGCGGAACGCGGCTGTGGATCATGGCCACCGTGCTGGTCGTGTCCGGCCTGACCGGCGCAATTGCATGGGAACTGGTCAACCCGATCACCATGCTGCATCGCGGACTGATCTTTGGCATGGGCTTCGTCTGGACGATGGTCGCCGCGATCTTCCTGTTTGACTTGCTTGTCTCGCGCCATGGATGGTGCGGCCATGTCTGCCCCGTGGGCGCATTCTACGGACTGGTGGGCAGCAAGGCGATGCTGCGGGTCAGCGCCGCCAATCGCAACGCCTGTGACGATTGCATGGACTGCTACGCGGTTTGCCCGGAAAACCATGTGATCTCTTCGGCGCTGAAAGGCAAAGACACCCCGCTGATCCTGTCGCCCGACTGTACCAATTGCGGTCGCTGCATCGATGTCTGCGCTGAAGACGTTTTCAAATTCACCCATCGGTTCGACGCCCTGACCGTCGCGCCACCGGAATCAACCGCCGCGCCCCAGCCGCGCGCCTCAAGACCTTTTTGAAGGAGTGAGAAGATGAAAAAGCCGATCCTAGTGGGCCTTGCCCTGATCCCGCCGCTGCTCCTCGGTGGCCTGGCCCTCGCGCAGTCTGCCGGAGTTAACAGCCTACGCGGTGCCGAAGTCGATGAACCCGCCGTCCTGGATCAGGTGCATCGGACAGTCGAAGGCCGTATGCAGCGTAATTATCGCCAGCAGCCGCCGCTGATCCCACATTCGATCGAACAGTACCAGATCGACCTGCGCACCAATCAGTGCCTCTCCTGCCATGACTGGACCAAGGCTGGTGAACGCAACGCTCCGACGTTGTCGATGACTCACTATCTGGACCGCGAAGGGCGAGAGTTGGATCAGATCGCCGGCACACGGTATTTCTGCAATCAGTGCCACGTACCACAGGCCGATGCGCTGCCTCTGGTCGATAACACTTTTGAACCTTCCTCCGGAAACTGAACACAGGTCGAAAAGGAGAGCGCGACATGTCCGACTCCCAAGAAAAACAAGGACTCATCCGGCGCCTCTGGACCTGGTTCTGGAGCCCGATCGCCGTCCTCAGCGTTGGCTTCACCCTGCTTGCCGGATTTCTGGCAGGCATCCTGTTCTGGGGTGGGTTCCACTGGACGCTGGAACTGACGAATACAGAAGAGTTCTGCACCTCCTGTCACACGATGGAGGTCAATCTCGGCGAATACCGGGAAACGATCCACTACAACAACCATTCGGGCGTGCGGGCGATCTGTTCGGATTGCCACGTCCCGGACGAGTGGAACCATAAGATCAAAGCCAAGATCATGGCCGTGAAGGATGTCTACCACGAACTGGCAGGCACGATCAGCACGCCCGAGAAGTATGAGGATCATCGTCTCGCTATGGCGACGGCCGTTTGGAAGAAGATGAAAGCATCCGACAGCCGGGAATGCCGTAACTGTCACAACTTCGACTATATGGACTTCACGATTCAGGAAACCCGGGCCGCCAATGAACACCAGCGCGCGATCGATAACGGCATGACCTGTATCGACTGCCATCAGGGTATCGCGCACAGCCTCCCACCCAACTATCTGGAAACGTATGAAAAGATTGCGAAAGAGATAGACGGCGAGGTTCTGCAGGAACACGCAGCCGCTTCAGGGGACGACATCCGCGCGTTCCTGAACAAAAGCTCGGATTAAGGTGGGGACAGAGATGTTAGAGTTACTTGGAACCATCGGCGGTAACGTATTGGGCCTGCCCGGCATTCTTGGTCTGGCACTGGGCATGATGACACGCCAATTATGGCTGGGAGCCCTTTTGGGCGGTCTGGTTGGTCTGATCGCACCGCTGCTTTTTGCAGGGTGGCAGTTTTCCCATGTCGGGACCATGGCGCTGGTCATCGCCATCATCGTCGGTGTCTGTGCCGGTAGCCTTGGCACCGCCATTCGCCGCAAGGGCGCGACGGTCTGAACAGGTCAACCCGGCGGCAGTGCCGGGTTACCGCCCCCAGTTTTCCGCCGGATCGCTTTCGGCATAATCCCGCAATTTGCCGATATCCGAAATCTCGGCGTGGTTGCGGTTTATCTTTACCCCGACCGCCTTGAGCCGCGAAAACGCCCGGCTCAGGCTTTCGGGCTTCATCCCTAGACGACCCGCGATCAGCATCTTGTCATAAGGCAGCGATACTTCGCACTCACCCGCATCAGTGTCACAGAGGTTCAGCAAAAACTCGGCGACCCGCTGCGCACCGGTCTGCGCCTTGAGCTGTTCCAGCTGCGCCACCAGCGAGTGCAGATGCGTAAAGGTCGCGGCCAGAATTGAAATCCCGATCTCCGGATTTTCCTTCATCAACGAGATAAGGATCGGGCTGGGGATGTGCATCACTTCGCAGGCCGATACGGCCTCAGCTGAAACGGGGTAAGGCACGTTACGCAGCGCCACGGCCTCGCCAAAACTGTCACCACGTTTGAAGACGCTCACGACGGCTTCGGCCCCGGTGGGGGTCATGCGGAACAGCTTGACCCAACCCTCAAGCACGACGTGGATGGCCTGCGCTTTTTCCTCCTGCAGGAATATCGTCTCACCACGGTCATACTGACGCCAGATCGCGTGGCTCAGCAGTGTTTCCACATGCTGTTCCGGTAAACTGCGCAGCAGCAGCGACTGACGTGCGATCGTTTTTTGTGCTTCGTGAGACAAGAGAATACCCCTGTTATTTCCTGCCGGCGCATGGGCGCGGTCGGTCCATCCCTGTTCCACGCTATGCCAGAGCCGGCAGTTGTGCACCATAGTTTTATGTTGTCTAAACTTGACTATTGTCATGTTGCGGCTTGGTTCGCTGCCCTATTCTCGGCTCAAAGCCAGTATTCCGGGGAGCACGTAACATGGACTACGAGCGTTATTTCAGTCAAAGCCTCAGTGACCTTCGGGATGAAGGGAACTATCGTGTTTTCATAGACTTGCAACGTCGCTGTGGTTCTTTCCCGAACGCGCGTCAGACGGATGGATCTGTCCAGCGAAATGTGCGGATCTGGTGTTCCAATGACTATCTCGGCATGGGTCAGCACCCATCTGTTATCGATGCAATGCATGACGCATTGGATCGCTGCGGCGCGGGGGCCGGGGGCACGCGAAACATATCAGGCACCACTCACGACCACGTGCTGCTTGAGGCCGAACTGGCCGATCTGCATGGAAAGGAAGCCGCGCTTCTGTTTACTTCCGGGTATGTTTCGAATTGGGCAGCCCTTGGCACTCTCGCCGCGAAAATCCCCGGCCTGATCGTATTCTCTGATGCACTGAACCATGCCTCGATGATCGAAGGCATCCGCCACTCGCGGGCGCAGAAGGTGATCTGGAAACACAACGATTTGGATGACCTTGAAGCCAAACTGGCCGCAGCTGAGCCCGATGCGCCGAAGATGATCGCGTTCGAGTCGGTCTATTCGATGGATGGTGACATCGCCCCCATCAAAGAGATTTGCGATCTCGCCGACAAATACGGCGCGATGACCTATCTGGATGAGGTTCATGCCGTTGGCCTCTATGGGCCACGCGGCGGTGGTATCGCTGAACGAGAAGGCCTTATGGATCGCCTGACGGTGATCGAAGGCACGCTTGGTAAAGCGTTCGGTGTGGTGGGCGGGTATATTGCTGCCTCGGCTGCGCTGTGCGATTTCGTGCGCAGCTTCGCCAGCGGGTTTATTTTTACCACCGCCCTGCCGCCGTCGATTGCCGCCGGGGCCGCGGCCTCGATCCGGCATTTGAAACAATCGAATGCTGAACGCGACCTGCAGAAAGCCCGTGTAGCGAAGGTTCGGGCCCGTTTGGATGCGGAAGGTATTCCTCATATTCCTAACCCCAGCCACATCATCCCGGTGATGGTTGGCGATCCGGTGAAGTGCAAGTTTATCTCGGACACGCTGCTGGAAGAGTTCGGCATCTACATTCAGCCGATCAATTATCCCACCGTACCAAAAGGGACCGAGCGTCTGCGGATCACGCCGTCTCCGGTACATACGGATGAGGATATCGAGCATCTGGTTGGCGCGCTGTCCACCCTCTGGCAACGCTGTCAGATTGCGCGCATGCCGATGGCAGCCCAGTAACCAAGAAGCGCCCCCTAGCGTAATACTTCGCCGTCTCCCCGGAGGCGGCGTTTTTTGAGTCAGATCAGGTAGAGGGCGAAGACAATGATGGCAAAGCCCGTCAGCACCATGGTGAAACCTCGCAGCCAGGCCGGGCTGTTTACGAGATCAAGATAACAAGCCAGGATAACGCGACATTTCGCCAGTGCGAGGACCAGAATACACCCCGCCAGAACGGCTGGCGGGATGGGCAGCACAGTCAGCAGTGCTGATGCGACGCTGAGCACCAAAAGGGTCAGCCATGCACGTGTGAGCGAATTATGGAGCGCTCTTCGCCAGTATTTGGGAAAAGATGGTGCTGCAGGCATCGGGATTATCCCAGCAGGTAGATCACGGGGAAAAGCATGATCCAGACCAGATCGACCATGTGCCAGAACTGCGCACCTGCCTCAATGTTGCGTCGATCGTCACGCCAGGCGACCAACAGCAGGATACCGACCCCTGCCAACACATGTGCGGCGTGAAACCCGGTCAGCAGATAATAGAACAGGAAAAATGGGTGGGTCTCATAGGTGATCCCCTGTGCAGCTTTGCCCGCGTATTCCGCACCTTTGATGATCAGGAACACGACACCCAGCACGGCGGCAGTGACCAAGGCCATTCGAGCCACGCCCCGGCGCGCGATTTTTCGCCACTGCAGCGCCTGCGCCGCCAGATAGCCCGAGGTGACCAGCACCACCGTGTTGAGCGCCGCCCCTGTCCGGTAAAGGTGCGATTGAGCCTCGGCAAATCCTGTCGGGTCGGTCAGGCGCACGCCCATAAAGGCAATCAGGCCCGCGCCGAAAACCAGCAATTCCGAGATGATCAGAACCCACATCAGCAGCTCGCCCGGAAGCTCATCGATCAAAGAGGCGTTGCTCATGCTCCAACCAGTTGGCGGTAGATCTGAGGCAGGGCC
The DNA here is from genome assembly GCF_056532525.1 of Ruegeria sp. I3. Taxonomy (NCBI): domain Bacteria; kingdom Pseudomonadati; phylum Pseudomonadota; class Alphaproteobacteria; order Rhodobacterales; family Roseobacteraceae; genus Ruegeria; species Ruegeria sp. I3. The sequence continues at coordinate 151,948 of NZ_JBQFNI010000007.1, forward strand.
ATGATCAGCCGGTGCGGGTCGGGGATGACGGCGAAGCCGCCTTGACCGAACATGCGCGGGAACCAGCTTTTGCCGGTTTTGTCGATGGTAACGCCAAAGACCGATTGCCCTGCCCTACGCGCCTCGCGCACGGCCATGCAGGTGTCTTCGATACCGTGGCGACCCTCGTAATGGTCCAGGTCGTTGGGTTTGCCGTCAGTGATGATCAACAGCAACCGGCGTTTGCGCGTCTGACCGGCCAGATCGGCCGAGCAATGGCGGATCGCGGCACCGAGGCGGGTATAGTGGCCGGGGCGCAGCGAGGCGATGCGTTGTTCGACCAAGCCGCCCATCGGCTCATCGAAGCGTTTGCAGCGCTGCAAGTAAACCCGCTGGCGTTTCAGCGAGCTGAAGGCCTGGATGGCGAAATCGTCGCCGCAGGCGTTCAGACCCCAGGCCAGTGCCGCCAGCGCCTCGCGTTCGATATCGATCACGGCACGGCCTGTCACCGCGCTTTCGGTCGAGCGGCTGACATCCAGCAGGATCGATACTGCCAGATCGCGCGCCTCGGGGCGGGATTGCATCCAGATGCGTTCGGTGCCTTCGCCATTGGCGCAGCGGTCGACCTGCGCCCGGACGGCGGCCTCGATATCCAGCTGATCGCCATCCAGATGGCCGCGTGTCATCACACGGCCCGGGCGCAGCGCCTCGAACTGGCGTTTGACGGCGCGGATGCGGCGGGCGGTGGCGGGGTCTTTGCCAAACTCAGCAGCGTCTTCGCGAATCTCGGCATCCGAGGTCAGCACATTGACGTGATCCGGCAGGTACTGGCCGGTGCGCACATCCCATTCGGGATAGAGAACCCGGCCCGACAGGCGTTCGCGGTTCACATCCTCGGGTGCGAGATCCAGATGCAGTTTCAGCCGCGTCGGCGGCGCCTTTGAGATCTGGCCCAGCCCGATTTCGTCCTGATCATCGGCAGCTTTCTTGGCGTTGTCGGGATCGTCATCATCGATGCGCCGGTTGATGTTCAGAAACTCGGCCCAGCTGAGGATCGCCTCGAACTTGTGCAGGATGAAACTGTCGCTGCGGTTGGCCTGATCCGATTTGCGGCGGCGGGCGCGGTGGGTTTTCTCGCCCGTTTCCTCGGGCGGGCCTTCGGTTTCGGGGTTTTCAACCTCGTTATGTTCCGAGAACCCCACGGCGCGCAGATCGGGCCACAGGGCGACGGGGCGAAAATGCTGATAGCCGCGCGGGGCGGTCAGGTCATCCGCAAGCGATCGCAGTTGCCTGGCCTGGCTCGACAATGGTGTCGGATCGCCCAGCATTTGGCGGACCAGTTCCTCGACAGCGGCCTCGACAGACGGCAGGGCCGGGATGTCGCGCTGATACAGCAGACCTTTGCACAGTTCGGTGTACAGAGGGCGCAGCCCGGGGGCATTGTCCAGCGTGGCGGCAACCATCTGCTGCGCGGCGTTCAGCGCACGCAGATCGGCGCGCAACGGGTCGTCTTCGTCGATACGAGTTCCGGCATGTGCAGCGGCGGCGGCCAGCCAGACATAAAGCGCACCGTTGGCTTCACGCGCGGGAAACACCGCCAGCCGATCCGGCAAACGCAGAACTTCGCCATCGAACGACGCACGCGGCATCATCTCGGCCTCGGTTGCCAGACGACGACGCCACCCCAGACGGTGGCGCGAAATCTCGGGCGAGACCGGGCGCAATTCTACGCCCGGACTACCCCCAAGTCCTCGAAAGAGGACTGCCAGCCGCCCTGCGACCTCTGAGAGGTCGACCGCGGCTCCATCATGCACTTCAGGTGCATCAAGGCGACTGGCAAGGGTGTGCCACAGTTTCCCGATCGTTTCTTCGGGTTCCCATGGCTCAAAATCGATCCTGACCATCGGCCGGCCTCACCCAAAGACAGCCGTGACAAGATCGAGGAGCCCGCGTTTGATATCCTCATCATCAGTCAGAGGTTCGATCATTGCGGCGAGGATGGCGCGGTCGGTGGACATGCCCTGTGCGATCAGCGTCGCGGCATAAACGACCAGCCGGGTGGACACGCCTTCCTCAAGGTCCTGACCCTTAAGCCCGCGCAACTTACCTGCAAGGCGTACCAGCGGTTTACAGCGTTCAAGCGGCAGACCGCTTTCTTGCGCGACGACTTCGGCCTCCATCTCGGGCGAAGGAAAGTCGAATTCCAGCGAGATGAACCGCTGCCTGGTCGAGGGTTTCAGGGTTTTCAGGATATTCTGGTATCCGGGGTTGTACGAGGCCACCAGCATGAAGCCGGGCGCGGCCTCAAGCTCTTCACCGGTGCGGTCGATCGGCAGGATGCGCCGGTCATCGGTCAGCGGGTGCAGCACAACGGTGACGTCCTTGCGGGCTTCGACCACCTCATCAAGGTAGCAGATCGCGCCTTCTCGCACCGCACGAGTCAGAGGGCCATCAACCCAGACGGTTTCGCCGCCCTTCAAAAGGTAGCGACCGATCAGGTCGGCGGCGGCGAGGTCATCGTGGCAGGCCACGGTGTAAAGCGGGCGGCCAAGCTTGGCGGCCATATGGGCCACAAAGCGGGTCTTACCGCAACCTGTTGGACCTTTCAGCAAAACCGGCAGGTCGTTGTTGTAGGCGGCGGTGAACACATCGCATTCATCGCTTTGGGCGAGGTAGAAGGGGGCGTTCGCCGCCCCCTCATTCAGTTTCATGGAGCCATCCATATCCATTACTCCGCCGGGGTTTCAGAGGCACCGGGTTCAATCACCTCTTTCCGGGGCACCCAGATCGAGTAGATGAACAGCAGCGCACCAAGGACCACGACCACACCAGAGCCAAGACGCATCCAGTAGAAGATCGCGATCTGGTCCTGCACGTCCATGAAGTAGTCACCGACCACACGTTGCATGTGAGTCTGCACGGTACCACCGAAGGTCAGGACGAAGGTCATGAAGACCATGCCGCTGGTCATAAGCCAGAACGAGCCCATGTTCAGAACCTGATTGTAGGGATCACGGTTCTTCAGGATCGGCATCGCATAGCTGAAGATCGCCAGGTTGAGGCAGACATAAGCACCGTAGAAAGCCAGGTGACCGTGGGCTGCGGTAATCTGCGTGCCATGGGTATAGTAGTTCACCCCGTGCAGCGTGTGCAGGAAGCCCCAGACACCGGCACCGAAGAAGGCAAGCGTTGCACAGCCCAGTGACCACAGCAGAGCAGCCTTGTTAGGGTGGTCACGACGGCCCTTCCAGACCATGACGAAGGCAAAGGCCATCATCGCGAAGAACGGGATCACCTCGAGGCTTGAGAAGATCGAACCGATCCACTGCCAATAGCCGGGTGTACCGATCCAATAGTAGTGGTGACCTGTCCCAAGGATGCCCGAGAACAGCGCGGCGGCGACGATGACATAGAGCCATTTCTCGACCACCTCACGGTCAACGCCCGTAAGCTTCAGCATCAGGTAGGCCAGGATCGAGGCCATGATCAGCTCCCATACGCCTTCGACCCATAGGTGGACGACATACCACCAGTATTGCTTGTCGAGCGACAGGTTGCCCGGGTTGTAGAAAGCAAACAGGAACAGCAGCGCCAGACCCCAGAGGCCCAGAACAAGGATGCTCGATATTGCAGTCTTCTTGCCCTTCAGAACGGTCAGTGACACGTTGTAAAGGAACATCAGCGCGGCCACGACGATGCCCGCCTTGACCCATTTGGGTTGTTCAAGGAACTCGCGCCCCTCTTTGCCCAGCAGCCAGTTGCCTTCGAACAGGTTGAAGACATAGGTCACGACCACGCCCAGCGTGCCAACCACAAGAATAATCAACTGCAGATAGGCCAGCTTGGTCGAATGGATCTCGCGCTCGGTCTCTTCGGGGATCAGGAAGTAGGCCGCACCGAAGAAGCCCAGCAGCAGCCAGACGATCAGAGAGTTGGTGTGCAGCATCCGTACGATATTGAACGGCAGAAGCTCACTCAGGAAGTTCGGGAATACATAGATGAAACCGGCCAGCAGGCCGCCGATTACCTGTACCGCGAACAGGGCCATCGCTACTGCGAAGTAGGCGTAGGCGATTTTTTGGGATTCGTATTTCATTGCTCCGTTCCCTTTCTCAGCCTGCCTCGTTGGGCGGCCAGCCCTGCGCATCGATGTTGTCCGTCCAGATCAAGAAGTTGGTCAGATCGCGGATCTCTTCGTCGCTGAGGTTGAAATTGGGCATCTGCCGACGACCGGGAATGCCGGTCGGCTGCGCCTCCATCCAGCCCTTGAGCGCTTCAAAGGCCGATTCCGGGTCGTCCAGCACACCCCAGCGGGTCATCACATTCCCGACTTCCGGCGCGTAGTAGGCGCCCTCACCCAGGATCGTGTGACAGTTGATGCAGGCATGTTTTTCCCAGACATGTTTGCCCCGAACCACACTGTCATCAAGCTTCGCCGAATTCTCGGAGTTGACGATGTACCAGTGCGAGTGGGCCGACAGGGCCAGGAAGATGAGGATGAAGAACAGTGACCCGCCATAGAATATGTTGCGAGCCATGCTCTTTGTCATGACTTCTCGCATTGCGCTCTCCTTTGCGCAGATTAGCTAGTCTGATGACAATGGCGGGTGGGTCGCAGGGCTGCCTTAACGAAAGTCAAGCATGCCAAAGTAAGCGCGGAATTGGACACCAGTGATCATAATTGCGCCAGTATCACTAAAATGCCCTCAGATTGCCTTGAAAAATAGTACTTAGAACAGCATGTTTCCGGACGTTCGAACAGTTGAAGCGAGCGTTCTCGATTTATTGGTGAATAGAGGTGCGTAGATGGCACCTGAAGCGTGGTGGTTAAAGAATGGCGAACTACTCATACATCGGGTACGCACCCGGCGTTATTACGGTGAATACAATTGGGCCTGATACGATCACCCTGGACGCAAGCTATGACCCCGCGACGGACCGAAGGGTATTCAATGTTGAGGACGAGGCCGGTGGTTTCATTCGAAATGGGTTTGGCCCGCCAGTTCCCGATACCGGGGATGTTTTCAACGGCGACAGATTCAACAACGAAAATGGCGACGACGATACACAGACCGGAACAGTAACAAACCTTGATGGTTCGACAACGTTTCTGAGCGGCGACATCTATCTGGAAGAATCCTACATTCTGACGAATCCCAGTGGTGGGACAATCACTGTGTACCTTGTCGAGGTTGAAGGAACCAACGCTGGCTACATAACCTCTGAGCCCCTAGATCCCGGGGTGACGTATTCGATGAGCGTCGTCAACGTTACACCGAGCAACGCACCGGACACGACTGACCCCGATTCCATCGTTGATGTTCCTTGTTTCTCAGCCGGAACGCTTATTGCGACACCTGATGGTGATGTCGCGATAGAAACGCTTTCCGCTGGTGACAAGGTTGTCACCTTGGATCATGGACCACAACCAATTCGCTGGATCGGCGCGCGCGCTCTGGATAGGTCTGAATTTGCGCTCAATCCCAAGCTGCGCCCGATCCGAATCGCAGCGGGCAGTCTGGGAAGCAACCTGCCGCGACGCGATCTGTTGGTCTCACCGCAGCATCGCATGTTGATCCGTTCGAGTATCGCCGATCGCATGTTCGACAGCGAAGAGGTTCTGGTCCCAGCCCATAAGCTGGTCGGCATACCCGGCATAACCGTCGACGAGACAGCTCAGGGCGTTGTGTATTTCCATGTTCTGTTCGACCGGCATGAGATCGTGCTGGCGGAAGGCGCGCCGTCAGAAAGCCTATTCACAGGCAAGCAAGCCTTGAAAGGAATACAGCCCGAGGCGCTGGCCGAAATTGTTGCGCTCTTCCCAGAGTTAGCTTTGCCAGACCATCAACCAATCGCAGCCCGCCAGATTCCAAAACGCGGAAGACAAATCCATACTTTGCTGCAACGGCATATTAAAAATGACAGGGCGTTGCTCCGACTTTCTTAATCTAAGAACCGTTGCTCAGGCCGCTAGACGTGGCCCGGTCAACGCGGGCCACATCGCAACCAGATACAAGACGATGGCGCAGATCCACAGCCCATCTGAGGCCAGCATCGCAACCAGATATCCCTGGTCAAACGCCGACCCGACCCAGCGCAAAACTGCGGCTGCCGCCATCAAACCGTAAGCGATCGCCATGGGTGGCGGGGCCACGAGGGCACGGCCACTATGGCCAAGGGCGGCCCGACTCATCACGGCAAGGGTCATGCCGCCGACGCAGCCAATGCCCAGAACATGCAGCGCCCCGATCTCGCTGCCGAACCCCAGCACAGCCAGCCCCCACAGGATCAGGCCCAGCGCCAGCATGCCCAGCCCCAGATGCAACGCGATCAGGATCGGCTGCCGCAGTGCCCAGCGTGCGCGCCAACGTGCCATGCGCAGGATCTGAGCAACGCCAAGCATTAGCGCGATAGCGCCTGATACAGGTGCGATTCCAAAGACGAGCACGCTCAGCGGCAGTGACAGTGCAAGCCCCATGGCGGCTTTATCAAACGCTCCTACCGAAATAGGCCAGTTGGATTCGGGCTCTCCCGCGCGTTTCATCGCATTTCGGGTGAAAGCTGGCGTAATGCGCCCGCCAAGTATCGCGATTAGGCTACAGAGCGTCAGCAACCCCGCCCGCAATCCGATGTCCAGCGTATCGCTGGTCACACCGATCCACTCTAAATGGGTTAACAAGTTGGCAATCCAGATCGCACTGAGCAGCAAAAGGAATACCATGTTCTGCGGTTTGGGGCGTCGGATCAGCTGAGTAGCAATCTTTGCCGCCAGAATTGGAACAAAGACCAGATCGAACACAGCGACCAGAACCGGCGGCAGCGCACCGGAGAACCACATCGCTACCCGCCCGGCCAACCAGAGACCTGCGGCCAGCATGATGAACCTGGCGCGCGCCTCTGGGGTCCCGGTCCAGTTGGGAACAGCCGTCAGAAAGAACCCGCCCAGAGCTGCTGTGGCATAGCTAAAGATCATCTCATGCGCGTGCCACATTGGGGGACTCATGGAATAGGTTGGGTCTTCGTATCCGACCAACCCGGTCTGCGTCATCAACCAAAAACCCCACGCGCCTCCCGCGAACAGACCAAAAAGTCCGGCGGACAGGAAAAAGATGCGAAACCCCTCGCCCAATACGCGCGCGATCACTGCCGACATGCCTGTTCTCCTCGGCCTCAATGGCTGTTGGAACAGGTTTAGCAAGGCCGACCAGTGATGGACTTAACCGAAATCAAGCATCCGAAAAACATGTCCCTGAAACTCAGGTTTTCCCTTTGTTTTATGGCTCATTATAGCCCGTCAATTTCCAATTTGCGCGCGTTCCGTTGACTTTCGTCAAGGATGACAAACGCGTGATGTTTCACCCTAGGACCTGCCTCACCAGCAAATGGAGAGTGATCATGTCACTTGGAATCAGCTACAACAGAACTGGCCGCGCCTTAGGGGTCGGTTTGGCAATGTTGCTGGGCAGCGTCGCTGCGCCAGTCTTTGCCGAAGAGCCAACCCTGAGCAAGGAAGCCTTTGAATCATCAAAACAACTTTACTTTGAGCGCTGCGCCGGTTGTCACGGTGTGTTGCGCAAAGGGGCAACCGGCAAAAGCCTTGAGCCTCTGGTTGAAACGAAGAATGACGATGGTACCGTAACCGAGTCTGGCACCCTGAAACTGGGGCAGGAGCGACTGGAAAAAATCATCGCATGGGGCACCGAAGGCGGGATGAACAACTTCTCGGACGTGATGTCCGAAGAAGAAATCCGCGATATGGCGACCTACATCCAGATGGAGCCGCCCCAACCGCCGGAAATGTCGCTTGAACAGATGATGGCGACCCGCAAGGTCTATGTCGAACCCGAAGATTACCCGACCGAGCCGCTGCATGGCCGCAACTGGGAAAACTTCTTTGTCGTCATCGAACGTGACGTGGGCAAAGTGGCCGTGATCGACGGCGACACCAAAGAGGTGCTGGCGCATATCCCGACCGGTTACGCCGTGCACGTCCTGAAAGCGTCCGAGCACCATAAACTGGAAGAACCCGAAAATCCGGGCCGCTTCTGGTACACCATGGGCCGCGACGGGAAGATGACCAAGATCGACCTGTGGCAGAACCCCGAGAACATGCTGGTTGCCGAGGTTACCATTGGTTATGACGCGCGCGACGTGGCGGTATCGGGTGACGGTAAATACGTCATCGGTGGCGCCTACTGGCCCCCTCATTTCGCCATCGTCGACGCCGAAACCATGGAGCCGAAAAAGGTTGTCTCGACCCGGGGTTACAACGTGGACGGGGATTATGTGGAAGAGGCCCGCGTGGCCGCCATCTACACCACCCCGAACGAGCCCACATGGATCGTGGCCGTCAAGGAGCTCGGTCAGCTTTGGCAGGTGGACTACTCCGATCTGGACAACCTGCGGATCGACAAGATCGACAGCGCAAAGTTCCTGCATGACGGGTTCTTTGATCCGACCGGCCGTTATTTCCAGATCGCCGCAAACGCGTCGAACAAGATGGTCGTGGTCGATACCGAGACTCATAAGCTGGAAGCTATGATCGATACCGCGCCGCTGCCGCACCCCGGCCCGGGCGCCAACTGGGATGACCCGAATTGCGGTCCTGTTGCCGGTACGACCCACCTGGGCGAAGGCACGGTTACCGTTTGGGGCAACGACCCCGAAGGCCGCCCGGACGATGCCTGGAAAGTCTGCTACGAGGTGGAAACCGACGGACCCGGTCTGTTCATCCGGACCCATCCGAACTCGGACTACATCTGGGCCGACCAGACCAAGCACCCCGAGCCTGAGATCCAGCAATCGGTGCAGGTCATCGACAAGGCAACCGGTGAGATCGTGAAAACGATCCAGATCACAGAAGAAGAAGGCAACGTCGCCGTCCACTTCGAGTTCAACCAAGACGGATCCGAGGTCTGGGTGTCCAAGTGGAACCGCTCGACCTCGAAAGAGCCAAATGGTGAGATCGTGATCTTCGACGCCAAGACGCTGGAAGAGATCGGCCGCGTGAAAGGACTGTTTGCACCCACCGGCAAGTTCAACGTCTACAACCGTTCGAACCACGTCACCTGACGGGTTTTGTACTCAGCACCGGAAAGGGCGGGCCCCTCGCCCGCCCTTTCCTCGTTTGACTCATCAGCCAAATCCACAGGCCTGACATCCAGGGCCAGAAAAAGAAGCCAAAACGGAGACCGGATATGACCTCCGAACCGGAAAAGAAAAAACCAATCTGGCGCCGGTATTTCCTGTGGGGAATGCCCGTGGCCGGGATCGCTGCGGCCTTTACCGCCGGCATCATCTTCTGGGGCGGGTTCAACACCGCTATGGAAGCTACCAACACCAAGGAATTCTGCGTCTCGTGCCACGAGATGCGAGATTTCGTTTACGAAGAATACACCGGCACAATCCACGACGTGAACCGTTCGGGCGTAGGCGCGGTCTGTTCCGACTGTCACGTGCCCAAGGATTGGACTCACAAGATCATCCGCAAGATCAAGGCGTCCAAAGAGCTGTATGGCAAGGTGGTCGGCACCATAAACACGCGCGAGAAATTCGAAGCCAAGCGCGTGCATCTGGCTATGAATGAATGGGAGCGGATGAAATCCACGGACTCGCGCGAATGCCGCAACTGCCATGACTTCGAGTCGATGATGCCTGAGTTCCAGAAACCCCGCGCCCGTCAGCAGCACCTGAACGCGATGACCGTCGGTCAGACCTGTATTGACTGCCACAAGGGGATTGCGCACTCGGACGCCCGCGACCGGGCCGACGAAGAGTATCTGGAAAAGCTTGAAGCGCCGAACCCCGCTTTCATTCGCGAAATCCCGGCCGAATATCTGGCCAGTCTCGAACGCATCGAAGCCAAAGAAGCCGCCGATGCCGAGGCTGAGAAAGCCGCGCGTGTAGCCCAGCAAGAGGCCGTACAGGCCCAGATCGCAGCAGCGGTTGACGCAGCCGTCGCGGAAGAGCGTGCCAAAGCTTCTGGCGAAGAAGCCGCAGCCCCGGCAGGTGGCGGCAGCGGAGTTGGCACAAATATCGATTGGGCCGCTGTCCCCGGTGCAGATATGAAACTGTTCTATCCTGGTCAGGCCTCGTTTGAATGGGTTCAGAACGGCAGATCCCACGGAGGAGCACGTCCTTTGACCAAGGGCGGAGATAAGTGCACCACCTGTCACGCTGCCGAACTGGACGCGATCGGCAACAAGATCGTGGCCGGTGGGGATCTGGAACCAACCCCGATCCCGGGCAAACGCGGCGTGATAGACGCCACCGTTCAAGCCGCACATGATGATGAGACCCTCTATATCCGTCTGCAATGGCCGGATGCGGGTCACAACCCTGCCCCGTTTGTGGATGGTGGCAAGATGGACCCGGACAACCAGATCAAGGTGGCCATGATGATCACTGGCACAGGGATCGAGCTGGGCGATCAAGTGGGCTGCTGGGCCTCCTGCCATGCAGACAACAGCTACATGCCCTTTGACCCGGGTGCCGAGGCGATTGCCGCAAATGGCGATGTCTCGGGTCGGCTGAGCACGCAGGACACTGTGACCAAATACATCAGCGAAAGCCGCACCGAGGTCGAGATCAAAGGCCGCCGCGGTAAGGCGCTGGGTGGCTGGGACAAGCTGCAGGCCGCCGATCAGATCGAGCAGTATTTGGCCGATGGCACCTATCTGGATCTGATGCGCGTCTACGCGGACGGCAGCGCCACCAACGGCTATCTGCTGGAACAGCGCGTGGTCAATGACGGTGAGATCGCCGCCTCGGCCAGCCTTGATGCAGGTATGTGGACCGTGGTCTTCACGCGCCCATTGAACTCGGGCGCTGCTGGTGACGTGCCGCTGGAGGCCGGTCAGACCTATACGGTGGGCTTTGCCATCCACGATGACTTTGCCGCCGCACGGTTTCACCATGTGACGCTGGATACCAGCCTGGCATTGGACGACGACAACGCCTTCATCAACGTCGTCAAACAATAAGGAAGAAGGACCGGGCGATCCGGTCCCTTCCGCTCAAAAGAGGAGACTTGGACAATGAAACCCCAACACCTTCTCCCTGCGCTGCTGCTTCTGGCCGCGCCCGCATGGGCAGAGGACACCGCCGCGCTGTGTGCCGAAGCCGAAGAGCGCTATGTCGAGCTGTTCGGTCAGCCCTCCTCCGCCGTTGAGGGTGCCGATGTGGTGCTGATGTACAAATACACGTTCTGCCCAGCCGAGCTAACCGTGAAACCGGGCACAACCGTGCGCTGGGTGAATGTCGATAAGCGCACCAGTCACTCGGTCCTGCTGAAAGACGGCAGCGAGCCCGAAAGCGACCGTCTGTTTCCTGAGGAGACGGTTGACCTGACCTTCCTCACCCCGGGTCCACAGGACTATCTGTGTGGCCCACATTGGGAGACACAGAACATGATCGGCATGATCACCGTCGAACCCTGAGCCGAGGCAATCATACAGGCAAGCCGAAAGGAGCGCGGGGCAATTCCCGCGCTCCTTAACTTTAGTCAAGGAGGTTCCTTTCCGATTACGCCAGTCTGGCCGCATGACACGCCCGGCTCACCCAGCAACGTCCCCTGATCGCGCAGGAATTCCGGGCTCCGAAGACATTCAGACCAAGCGAGTTTGCACATGAGCGGTAAGGTTTTTCTGATTGGCGCAGGCCCCGGTGACCCCGAACTGATGACCCTGCGCGCGCTGCGGATGCTGCAAGAGGCGGACGTGGTGGTCTATGACCGTCTGGTCTCGGCCGATATCCTCAATCTGCACGCTGATGGCGCACGGCTGATCCCGGTTGGGAAGGCCCCCAAGTGTCATACCGTGCCGCAGGATCGCATCAACGAAATCCTCGTCGAGGAAGCCAGCGCCGGTCACACCGTTGCTCGCCTCAAGGGGGGTGACCCGATGATCTTCGGACGCGGCTCGGAAGAGGCCGCGTACCTGATGGCAAACGGCATCCCAGTCGAATACGCGCCAGGCATTACCGCAGCGCAGGGGGCATCCTGTTCGACAGGCGTGCCGCTGACCCATCGCGGGTTGGCGACATCGGTGCAATATGTCACCGGGCACCGACAGGCCGACAAGGTGCTGGATCTGGATTGGAAACGTCTGGCCGACCCGGACTCGACCTTAGTCGTTTATATGGGCGTCGCCAATATCGGCCAGATCGCCATGGGACTGATGACCGAGAACCTGCCCGGCTCAACTCCGGTTTTGGCGGTTGGCAAAGCGACCACACCTGATGAGCGCCGGATGGTATCCCGGCTGGATCGGCTGGCCGCTGATGTGCGCAAGGCCGGGCTAAAGGCGCCCACGCTGTTCATCATCGGCAAGGTAGTTTCACTTTACGCAGAACGGCCTGTGGCCGACCTTTTGGAGCAGGCGCATGGCTAAGTTCGGTTCCAGAAGGCCGGCACAGCAACCGGCTGTGAGAGGACGCAAAGGATGGGCGGCACGTGCTGTTCTCACTTCCGCAGTGCTTGTTGCCACCACGGCCTTCGCCGCCGACACTCTTGACCCCAACGCACTGAAGCGTCTTGTCCATCAGGACTGCGGCTCTTGCCACGGGCTGTCGCTGAAAGGCGGTCTCGGCCCCGATCTGCGGTCCAAAACACTGGAACACTACGATGCCGAGGTACTGACCGGCGTGATCCTCGACGGCATTCCCGACACCGCGATGCCCCCATGGCGGCCCTTGATCAGCGAAGAAGAGGCCGAATGGATCGCCCGTTACCTGCTGGCACAGGAGGCACAATGAAACAGCTCATCCTTACCCTCGCCGCCACCCTAATGATGACCACCGCCCAGGCTGAACCCACGGCGACCGGCGACCTAGGACTTGTGATCGAACGCGCCAAGGGCTCGGTTCTTCTGGTGGACCAATCCGACCGCGCAGCGCTGGCGCGGATCGAAGGTCTGGGCGATCTGTCCCATGCCTCGCTGGTCTATTCACCCGATGAACGCTTTGCCTATGTATTTGGACGAGACGGCGGCCTGACTAAGGTGGATATCGTCACCCGCCAGATCGTGAACCGGGTCGTGCAGGCGGGCAACGCCATTGGCGGTGCCATTTCGGATGACGGCGAGCTGGTCGCTGTATCGAATTATGAACCTGGCGGTGTGCGCGTCTTCGATGCGGACACGCTAGAGATGGTCGCGGACATTCCTACCGACAGCAAAACCATCGGATTGGTCGATGCACCCGGCCGCCGGTTCGTCTTCACCATGTGGGACACGGGCGAGACCTGGATTGCTGATTTCTCCAACGGCGCACCCGCGATCACCAAGATCCCCGACATGGGCAAGAATCCTTACGACGCGCTGATCACCGCAAATGGCCGCACCTATATCACCGGCTTGTTTGGCGAGGATGGCCTGACCGCGCTGGACCTTTGGGCCGAGACGCCCGAACCCATCCGCGTGCTGCCCAACTATGGGCGCGGGCAAGAAGAAATGCCGGTCTACAAGATGCCCCACCTCGAAGGCTGGGCGCTGACCGGGCGCGAATTCGTGCTGCCCGCCGTCGGCCATCACGAGGTTCTGTGGATCGACGCCGACACCCTGACCGAGACCGGGCGCACGCAGACCCACGGCCAGCCAGTCTTTGCCATGGCCCGACCCGACGGACGACAGGTCTGGGTGAACTTTGCGCACCCGCTGAACGATACAATTCAGGTCATTGATTCAGTGAGCAAAGAGATCATTCACGAATTCAAACCGGGTCCGGCGGTGCTCCATATGGAATTCACCCCGCGCGGTCACGAGGTCTGGCTCAGCGTCCGCGATGCCAACAAAGTCATGGTTTACGACACCCAAACCTTTGAAAAGCTGCGCGAGATCGAGGCCGACAGCCCCTCGGGTATTTTCTTCACCGCACGTGCGCACAGAACGGGGCTTTGACATGCAGCATATCACCGACCCGATCGACCGCCGTCTTCTGGACGATTTCCAGCGTGATTTTCCCATCGTAGAGCGCCCGTTTCAGGTTCTGGCCGACGCGCTTGGGCTGGAAGAGGCAGAAGTGCTCGACCGTCTGGCCCGGATGCGCAAAACCGGGCGCATAACGCGGGTTGGTGCGACGATTGCACCCGGCGCGGTTTCGGCCAGTACGCTGGCGGCCGTGGCCGCTCCGGAAGAACGGCTGGAAGAGGTCGCGGCGCTGATCGATGCAGAACCTGGTGTGAACCACAATTACCAGCGCGAGGATGACTGGAACCTGTGGTTCGTGGCCACCGGCCCGGACCGGGCACATGTGAATGACACCCTCGCAAGGATCTCGCAGCGCTCGGGGCTGCGGGTTCTGGATCTGCGGCTGGTGCGGCCGTTCAACATTGATCTGGGCTTTCGTATGTCGGGTGAGACCCGCAATGCCCCTGGCCCGCGGAAAGTGGATCGATCGGCCATGCGAGAAGGCGACCGACCCCTGTTGCAGGCTCTCAGTTCCGGCCTGTCGCTGGTCTCTGATCCTTTTGCGGCGCTGGCCCGGTCCCTGAACCGCGACCCAGAAGACGTGATGGATCGCGTAGCCGCCTTGCACCGGGCCGGGATCGTCTCTCGCCTGGGCGTGATCGTACGCCACCGCGCCCTTGGCTGGTCCGCCAACGCAATGGTGGTCTGGGATATGCCGGCCGAGCAGGTCGGCAGCGCTGGCCCGGCACTGGCGGCGCATCCCGGCGTGACACTGTGTTATGAGCGCAACCCGGTTGAGGATGTCTGGCCCTATCGCCTCTATTCCATGATCCATGCCCGTTCGCGCCCTGAGGCGATGGAAGTTTTGGCCGGGGCCGCCGCGCTGCCCGAACTATTTGGCGCGCAGCGCAAAGTCCTGTTCTCGACCCGCTGTTTCAAACAGACCGGTGCATTGATCCAACCGAAGGAGGCCGCCGCATGACGCGCGACGACACCGACCGCGCGATCCTGAACCGGATGCAGGATGACCTGCCGCTGACCGCGCATCCCTTTGCCAGTGTAGCCCAGGAACTTGGGATTCCCGAAGACGAACTCCTAACCCGTCTCGCACGAATGAAAGAGCAGCGGATCATCACACGTTTCGGCCCGTTTTTCGACGCCGCTGCAATGGGTGGAGCGTTCTGCCTGTGCGCCATGGCAGTGCCAGAGGATGAATTCGATACCGTCCTGACCAAAGTCAATGCGCACGCCGAGGTTGCCCATAATTATGAGCGTACGCACCGGCTGAACATGTGGTTCGTGCTGGCCACCGAAACGCCTGAGGGGATCGAAGCCGCCGCTGATGCGATCGAACGGGAAACGGAGATCGAAGTTCTCCGTTTCCCCAAACTACAGGAATTTTTCATCGGCTTCCGGGTGGCAGCATGATCGACGTTCAGGATAGAGAGATTATCGAAGCGCTGCAAAGCGGTCTGCCGCTTGTGCCTGCGCCTTACGCAGCCGTTGCCGAAACGCTTGGGTTGGACGAGGATGCCCTTTTGTATCGTCTGGCAGAGCTGAAATCCCATGGTGTTATCCGCCGCATCGCCGCCGCTCCGAACCACTACAAGCTGGGGATGACGGCAAACGGGATGACTGTTTGGGATGTAGACGACAGCCAGATTGCGGAATTGGGCACTCAGATCGGGGCGCTGCCCTTTGTCACCCACTGCTACGAACGTCCCCGCGCCCTGCCCGATTGGCCATATAACCTGTTCGCCATGGTCCACGGTTCTGACCGGGACGAGGTCGAGGAAAAACGCGCCGAGATCACCGCAATTTTGGGTGGTGCCTGCCGGGCCAAGGACATCCTCTATTCCACGCGCATCCTGAAGAAGACAGGGCTGCGGTTGAAAAAGAAAGGCTGAGACATGTTCCGCCTGACCGAATACATGCAGCAGCTCGTCAAACCGACACCGGTGCGCAGACGCCGTCCCGGCCCGGTGAAGCCGGTAGTAATCTGGAACCTGACGCGGCGCTGCAATCTGAAATGCCGCCACTGTTACACCGTTTCAGCAGATGTCGCGTTCCCCGGTGAGCTCAGTCACGAGCAAGCCATGGTAACCCTTGAGGATCTGGGCCAATTCCGCGTCCCGGCCCTGATCCTCTCGGGTGGGGAACCGCTGGACCGGTTCGATTTCTTCGACATCGCCAAACGCGCCCGCGATCTGGTGCCGATGCTGGCACTGTCGACCAACGGTACGCGGATTTACGACGAAACCGCCGACATGATCGCCGACGTGGGCTTCAACTATGTCGGCATTTCGCTGGACGGGATCGGGGCCACAAACGACTGGTTCCGGGGCGTCGAAGGGGCCTTTGCCGACGCCCTGCGCGGTGTTCGCGAATGTAAGAAACGCGGCATCAAAGTGGGTCTGCGTTTCTGCCTGACCGAGGGCACACAGCACCACCTGCCTGACCTGCTGCAACTGTGCGACGACGAGGGTGTCGACAAGTTCTACCTGTCTCACCTCGTCTATGCCGGGCGCGGTGACAAGAACCGAGGCGAGGATGCCGAGCATTTGCGCACCCGTAAGGGTTTGGATTTGTTGTTGGAACGTGCGTGGGAAGCCGTCTCGGGCGGTCGTTCGCTGGATATCGTGACTGGCAATAACGATGCCGATGCCGGGTATTTCCTGAACTGGGTCCGGGCGCATTTCGACGACGATAAGGCAGCGCATGTGCGAGAGCATCTGGCGGCGTGGGGTGGAAACTCCAGCGGGCTGGGCGTGGCCAATATCGACA
This sequence comes from Ruegeria sp. I3, assembly GCF_056532525.1. NCBI lineage: Bacteria > Pseudomonadati > Pseudomonadota > Alphaproteobacteria > Rhodobacterales > Roseobacteraceae > Ruegeria > Ruegeria sp. I3. The sequence continues at coordinate 168,615 of NZ_JBQFNI010000007.1, forward strand.
ATCTGGGCCGCGTGCATCCCGACACCTATTGGTCCGATTACACGGTCGGCAATGTGAAGACCAAACCGTTTTCCGAGCTGTGGACCAGCGATGACCCGATGCTGGCGATGCTGCGTACCCGTCCGCGTCCTTTGAAGGGGCGTTGCGGGGCCTGTCAGTTAAAGGATGTCTGCGGCGGCAACACCCGCATCCGTGCTCTGCAACTGACCGGCGACCCGTGGGCCGAGGACCCGGCCTGCTATCTATCAAACGAAGAAATCGGCGTGCAGGGCGCAGGCGAGCGTCTGCAGGTCACGCCGTTCCGAGGGAAAAGCCATGATCCGGCGCATCAATTCTTTTGACACCTTGAAAATCGGCACATTCTGCTCGCTGCTGCTGACCGGCGCAGCTTGGGCTGATGCACCTTCGGATTATGCTGAATTCTGTGCCTCATGTCATGGCGAAAACCGTCTGGGTGGGGTCGGTCCGGCGCTGATCCCCGAGACGTTGAAACGGATGCGTGGGCCACGCGTGGCGGCGGTGATTGCCGAAGGGCGTACGGCCACCCAGATGCCTGCGTTTTCGCACGAGTTGGACGCGTTGCAGATCGAGGAACTGGCGGGATGGTTGAAATCTCCGCTGGAGACCGATCCCGAATGGGGTGAGGCCGATATCATGGCCAGCCGGACTCTGGATGATGAGTACGTATCGGTTGACGCGCCTGTCTGGGACAGCGACCCGATGAACATCACGCTGGTGGTGGAAACAGGCGATCATCATGTCAGCGTGCTGGACGGCGATACGTTCGAGGTTCTGGATCGGTTCGAAACCCCGTTCGCCGTGCATGGTGGGCCGAAGTTCAGCCCCGATGGGCGCTATGTCTTCATCATGTCGCGCGATGGCTGGGTGCAGAAATATGATATCTGGGCGCTGAAACAGGTGGGCCGCGTGCGCGCGGGGTTAAATAGCCGCAACATCGCCATGTCGGGTGACGGCAAATGGGTGGCGGTAGCGAACTATTTACCGAACTCGCTGACCCTGCTGTCGACAGAGGACTTGTCGGTCGCGAAAGTCATTGAAGTCAAAAGCAAAAAGGGCGTTCCCAGCCGTGTTTCCGCCGTTTATCAGGCACCGCCGCGCGAAAGCTTTGTTCTGGCGCTGAAGGATGTCCCCGAGTTTTGGGAGGTGTTCTACGGGGCCAACCCGCCGCAATCCGGTATAGGCCACGATTTCCGCATCGAGGGGCAGTTCAAGAACCCCGACCCGTTCCCCGTGCGCAAGATCACCACGCCTGATTATCTGGACGATTTCTTTTTCGATCAAAGTTATGAATACGTTATGGGCGCCTCGCGTGATGGCAAGGGCGGGCAGGTGATTGATCTGGTGATCGGTCATAAGATCGCAGATCTGGACCTGCCGGGGATGCCTCACTTAGGTTCGGGGATCACCTGGCAGCAGGGCGACACCACCGTGATGGCTACGCCGCATCTGACCGATGGCACGGTCTCGGTGATCGACATGGGAACATGGAAAACCGTCAAGCGGATCAAAACCGAAGGGCCAGGATTTTTCATGCGCAGCCATGAGAACTCGCCTTACGTCTGGGCCGATGTGTTCTTTGGCCCGAACAAGGATGCCATGCACGTGATCGACAAGCAAAGCCTTGAAATCGTAAAGACTTTGCGCCCCGCGCCGGGCAAAACCGTGGCGCATGTAGAATTCACCAAGGATGGCAGTCACGCGCTGGTTTCGATCTGGGAAGATGACGGCGCGGTGATCGTCTATGACGCGCAAACGCTGGAAGAGGTCCGGCGCCTGCCGATGCGCAAACCGTCTGGGAAGTACAATGTCTGGAACAAAATCACCTTCTCGGAAGGCACCAGCCACTGAAGGCAAATGGCCGGTCTGGAAGCTGGCCATCCTGCTTTATCCGGCCACGGCTCTGACCGTGGCCATCAACCTGTTTCTGGCTGGGCTGATCCTGCACAGCGCGGGGTTTGGTGCGATTGAACCAGTACCTGCGATCTTATGGTCCATCCCCTTGGGCGTGCCCGCCTCATGGCTGGCAGGGCGCTGGGTGCGTGGCCTGATGGATGAGGCAGACGATTGATTTGAAAAGAAAATCAGAAATTTGCTTCACCTAACCTAAGTCAAGTCGCGACTCGGTAGAATCCAATACCCCAAAGGCATAGCTTTCCGAGTCGGAGACTCCATGCCTGCCCTGATCCCTCTGCACAATCTCCCTGTACGCGCAACTCGCGCGGCATGTGGGTTGGCAGGCATATTCCTTCTGTTGTTGCAGGCCTTTGGACCGGTGCTGGCGAGTCCCGGTGAAAGTGTCTGGATGGAGATCTGCTCGGAAGGCGGCGCGGTCTGGGTTGAAGTTGATCTTGAGGAGGACACCGAAGACCCGACCGCGTACTGCCCAAAATGCGCCGATTGCGCGCTGTGCGCTGTCACCAGTGCAGCGCCCGCACCCGAGCTGGTGCAGATACCGCAAATCGGAAACTTCCGTGTTGTACAGCTTCAGAACAGCAAATCTTCCATGTTGTACAAGTCGCATAAGCTGTGGCCCGAAACCCGGGGACCTCCGCGCCCGACCCAAGAAACTGCTGAACGCACCCTGCGCGCGTCCATGGCGTCCACCCTAAGTATCGGAGGTGCGCCGTGGTCGTAAGTCGCGCAATCCACATAATGCTGGCCCTTGCCCTGTCCTGCCTGATGGCGATCAGTGCCCATGCCGACAGCCTTGCCAGCTTCCTGCCCGAGATTGAACCCGCCGATCTGGCCCCCGGTGCTGATGCCATTGGGCCGGTCCGCGATGACGTTCCGGTTGCACCCGTTCTGAAGGCCGGCGAGACCGTTGCCTGGGCCTTCCTAACCTCTGACTTCGTTGGCACCACCGGCTATTCCGGCAAACCGATCCATGTGGTCGCCGCCATCGATGAACAAGCGGTGCTGACCGGTGTGCAACTGGTCAAACACTCGGAGCCCATCGTTCTGATTGGCATCCCCAACGCGCGCATGGTTGAGCTGACCGAAGGCTATGCCGGTCTGGACTTGAAGGTTGAGGCTGAAACCGGCGGTGAGGGGCATGACCTCGATATCATCTCGGGGGCCACCGTCACGATCATGGTGATTGATGACAGTCTTGTGCGCGGCGGCATCAAGGTGGCGCGGGCGCTGGGGTTGGGCGGTTTGTCTCCGCTGCAGGCCGATGGGCCGAAACGCGAAGTCGATCTGGCGCAGGATGCGGTATACGACTGGACCACCCTGTCCGGCGACGGCTCGGTCCGGCGACTGACGCTGGATATCGGGCAGGTCAACGCTGCGTTCGAAGCCACCGGAGATCAGCGCGCCATCAAACGCCCTGAACCCGGCGAACCAGATGACACCTATATTGATATGCATATGGCGTTGGTATCCGTGCCGTCGATCGGCAAGTCGCTGCTGGGTGAGGCCGAATATCAAAACATGGTCGACTGGCTGGACGAAGGCGAGCAGGCCATTCTGGTGCTGGGGCGTGGGGCCTACAGCTTCAAGGGCTCGGGCTATGTCCGGGGCGGGATTTTCGACCGGATTCAGTTGATCCAAGGCGACAATTCGGTGCGATTCTTCGACAAGCAGCAGCGCCGGTTGGGCAAGGTTGCGGCACCCGATGCCCCAAGCTTCACGGAATTGGACATCTTCAAGATCCCCGCTGAGGCCGAGTTTGATCCGGCCGAGCCCTTCCGCCTGCAACTGTTGGCGCAGCGGGCTGTGGGCGCGGTTGAGAAGACCTTTCTGACCTTCGATCTGGGCTACAAACTGCCCGAGCAGTATCTGCTGCCCGTTACGGCCCCTGTAGTCGTCGATGACGCCACCGGCGAGGCAGCAGCCAAGGCCGCGCTTTGGAAACGCATCTGGAAGGATCGCACGGTTGAGATCGGGGTGCTGGGCGTCATGCTTTTGGTGCTGACGGCGACATTCTTCTTCCAGTTCCACGCCACCATGAACGCCCGCGTCTTCTATTGGTTCCGCATCGGATACCTGACCATGACGCTGTTCTTCATCGGCTGGTACGCCAATGCGCAGCTGAGCGTGGTGAACCTGATGGCGCTGGCAGGCAGCTTGCGCACCGGCTTCTCCTGGGATGCCTTCTTGCTGGACCCGTTGGTCTTCATCCAATGGTTCGCTGTCGCTGCCGCGCTGCTGTTCTGGGGTCGGGGTGCTTATTGCGGCTGGCTGTGCCCGTTTGGCGCGCTGCAGGAACTGACCAACAAGATCGCGCGGGCGCTGAAAGTACCGCAATGGACCCTGCCCTGGGGTCTGAACGAACGGCTGTGGCCTGCGAAATACATGATCTTCCTCGTGCTGTTCGGGATCAGTTTTGTCTCGATCCCGCTGGCTGAAACCTATGCCGAGGTCGAGCCGTTCAAGACCGCGATCATTCTGAAGTTCATGCGCGACTGGCCCTTCGTGGTCTTTGCGCTGACCCTGCTGGGGATCGGGCTGTTCATCGAACGGTTCTATTGCCGCTATCTCTGCCCCTTGGGTGGTGCGCTGGCGATCCCTGCCCGTATCCGCATGTTCGACTGGCTGCGCCGCTACAAGGATTGCGGCACCCCCTGTCAGACCTGCGCCAACGAATGCCCCGTTCAGGCGATCCACCCAACCGGTGAGATCAATCCGAACGAGTGCGTCACCTGCCTGCATTGTCAGGTGCTCTACCAGTCCGAGGACAAATGTCCCGTCGTTATCCGCCAGTTGAAACGGCGGGCCAAGACAGGGTCGGTTCAACCGAAAACCCCCCTCGGACAACCACCGGCGAACCATCCGAACGCCAAACCGCAATCCGTTTCCTAAAAAGGAGGAACGATCATGTCGGAACACGATAAGAAACTGAACGTCACACGCCGCGGACTGCTGGGTGCATCTGCAACCGGCGCCGTGTTGGCCGGAACCGGTCTGGGCAGCACCCTGATGACCGCGAAAGAGGCCAGCGCCGCCGCCAATGCCGCGCTGGAGCCCGGCGAGTTGGACGAATATTACGGCTTCTGGTCCTCGGGTCAGACCGGCGAGGTGCGTATCCTCGGTGTGCCGTCGATGCGCGAGTTGATGCGCATTCCGGTATTCAACCGCTGCTCGGCCACCGGCTGGGGCCAAACCAACGAGTCGCTGAAGATCCTGACCGAAGGGCTGCTGCCAGAGACCAAGCAGTACCTGGCCGCCAATGGCAAAGTCACCTACGACAATGGCGACCTGCACCACCCGCACATGTCCTTCACCGATGGCACCTATGATGGCCGCTATCTGTTCATGAATGACAAGGCCAACACGCGCGTCGCGCGCATCCGCTGCGACGTGATGAAATGCGACAAGATCATCGAAATCCCGAACGCGCATGACATCCACGGTCTGCGTCCGCAGAAATACCCGCGCACCGGCTATATCTTCGCCAATGGCGAACACGAGGCACCGCTGGTCAATGATGGCGAAATCCTCGACGATCCGTCGCAATACGTGAACATCTTTACCGCCATCGACGGTGATACTATGGAGATCGCATGGCAGGTGATGGTGTCGGGCAACCTCGACAACACTGACTGCGACTATCAGGGCAAATACGCATTCTCGACCTCGTATAACTCGGAAATGGGTATGAACCTGGCCGAGATGACCGAGAATGAGCTGGACCACGTGGTCGTGTTCAACCTGAAAGGCATCGAAGACGCGATTGCTGCTGGCAACTATCAGGAGCTGAACGGCGTCAAGGTCGTGGACGGGCGCAAAGAGGCGGGCGGTAACCTGACCCGTTACATCCCGATCCCGAACTCGCCGCACGGAGTGAACGCAGCACCCGACAAGAAACACATCATGATCAACGGCAAGCTGTCCCCGACCGTATCCGTGATCGATGTGGAAAAGGTCGATGCGCTGTTTGCCGACAATGCCGATCCACGCTCGGCCATCGTGGCGGAACCGCAGCTGGGTCTTGGCCCGCTTCACACCGCGTTTGATGGCAAAGGCAACGCCTACACCACCCTGTTCCTGGACAGCCAGGTGGTGAAGTGGGACATCGCCAAGGCCATCGAAGCCTACGGTGGTGCGGATGTTGATCCGATCCTCGACAAAGTGGATGTGCATTATCAGCCGGGCCACAATTCGACCTCGATGGGCGAAACGGCTGAGGCTGATGGCAAGTGGCTGATTTCGATGAACAAGTTCTCGAAAGACCGCTTCCTGAACGTCGGGCCACTGAAGCCGGAAAACGAGCAGTTGATCGATATCTCGGGTGATAAGATGAAGGTGGTCCATGACGGCCCGACCTTCGCGGAACCGCATGACTCGATCCTCGTGCACCGGTCCAAGGTGAACCCGGTCAATGTCTGGGATCGCAACGATCCGATGTGGGAAGAAGCGCGCCAGCAGGCTGCCGCCGATGGTGTGGACCTTGAAGAGGGCGCCGAGGAGCCGATCCGCGATGGCAACAAGGTGCGGGTCTACATGACCTCGACCGCGCCGGTGTTCAGCCTTGAGAAGTTCACCGTCAAACAGGGTGACGAGGTAACGTTGTATGTCACCAACCTGGATGACGTGGATGACGTGACCCACGGGTTGTGTCTGTCGAACTTCGGCATCGCGATGGAGGTTGCGCCGCAGGCCACCGCCTCGGTCACCTTCATTGCCGACCGTCCGGGCGTGCACTGGTTCTATTGCCAGTGGTTCTGCCACGCGCTGCACATGGAGATGCGCGGCCGGATGTTCGTTGAGCCGCGGAGCGCGTAACCATGCGTTGGTCCCTGCTCATACCGCTCCTGCTCGGCTCGCCCCTTTGGGCGGCGGATTGGGATGTGCCCAACCGGGCAGGGGCCATCAACGAGATACTGGCGCAGGCGGCGGATGGGGACACCCTCCGCCTGAGCCCCGGCGTTTATGCCGAACGACTGGTACTGGACCGGCCCATCACAATTGATGGGCTGGGACAGGCCACCATCGACGGCCAAGGCCAAGGCAGCGTCATCACCGTGACCGGGCCGGGCGTGACTGTGCGCGGACTGACGGTGATCGGCTCAGGCTCGGACCATGACGGGATCGATAGCGGTATCCAGCTGACCAAAACGGCCCATGCGCCGGTGGTTGAGGATAACGTGCTGCTGGGCAATCTCTATGGCGTCGATATTCACGGTGCCAAGGACAGCATCGTGCGCCGCAACCGGATCGAAGGGCGGCAAGACCAGCGCATGAACGAGCGTGGCAATGGCGTCTATGTCTGGAACGCGCCGGGTGCGGTGGTTGAGGACAACGATATTCGCTATGGCCGCGACGGAATCTTTGTAAACTCGTCGAAGAAGAACACCTTCACCGGTAACCTGTTCCGTGATCTGCGTTTTGCCGTTCATTACATGTATGCGGACAATTCGGTGGTCAGCGACAACGTCTCGATCGGCAATGATCTGGGCTACGCGGTGATGTTCACGACCAATGTGACCGTGGCCAATAACGTCTCGATCGGCGACCGCGAACATGGCGTCATGCTGAACTACGCCAACAAAAGCACCATCACCGGAAACGTTGTGAAAGGTGCGAAAGAGAAATGCACCTTCCTCTATAACTCGAACAAGAACGAGTTCACCGATAACTGGTTTGAGGGATGCGGCATCGGCATCCACTTTACCGCTGGCAGCGAGCGCAACCGCATCGTTGGCAATTCATTCATCGGGAACCGGACGCAGGTGAAATACGTCTCGACCAAATGGGTCGAGTGGTCCGAGGACGGGCGCGGCAACTACTGGTCCGATTTCGCCGCTTATGATGTGGATGGCAACGGCATTGCCGATGCCCCCTATCGCCCCAATGACAGTATGGACCATGTTCTGTGGACCCAACCCGCAGCCAAATTGTTGCTCGGCTCCCCTGCCGTGCAACTGGTGCGCTGGTCGCAATCGGCCTTCCCGGCGCTGTTGCCGGGGGGTGTGATGGACAGCAACCCATTGATGCAAGCCCCTGAACCCCCAGCTATGAAAAAGGTGCCTCATGACGGATAAGGCCCTGTCAATCGACCATGTTCTCAAGGACCGTGGAAAAACCCGCGTTCTTGACGATATCACCCTGTCTCTTGCCCCTGGTCAGCGCGTTGCGCTGCTGGGCCATAACGGTGCGGGCAAGTCGACGCTGATCAAATCCATCCTCGGCCTGACGCCGATCCATGGCGGAGCCATTCGGATCGGAGACGCCACCCCCGGCAGCGCGCAGGCGCGTCGCGAGACGGCCTATCTGCCCGAAGCGGTGTCGTTTCATCCCGCTTTGACAGGGCGCGAGCAGTTGACCCTGTTTGCGCAGCTTTCAGGTGCAAAGGCCGACGTGCTTGGCCTGTTGGAGCGCGTTGGTCTCAGCGACGCATTGGACCGCCGGATCGGTACCTATTCCAAAGGCATGCGGCAACGTCTGGGTCTGGCGCAGGTGCTGTTGGGTCAACCGAAAGTGGCTTTGCTGGATGAGCCGACAAGCGGGCTGGACCCGATTTCTCGGCAGGACCTGTACGCCATCATCGACGAACTGGCTGCCCAAGGCACAGCCGTTCTAATCGCCAGCCATGCGCTGACCGAGGTCGAGGCCCGCACCGACCGCATCGCCATCATGCGCAAGGGTCGGATGGTCGCCGACGACACGCTGAACAACCTGTCGGCGCTGGCCGGTCTGCCGATCCGCCTGAAGGTGCGCGCCAGCGCCAATGCCGATGCGCTGGCCGCAGAACTGGGTGGCAACCGGATCAACGGCGCATCGGTGGAACTGCTCTGCACCCCCGCTGACAAGATGGAGGCCCTGCGCCGGATCGCCGGGCTGGGCGACGCGGTGGCGGATGTCGAGATGACCCCGCCCAAGCTGGAAGACCTCTATCGCCACTACGCACAGGAGGATTTGCAATGACCCGCTTCCTCGCCATCACCCGCACCGAAATGCTGATCCTGCGCCGCAATCGCTGGCTGCTGGTCGCCACATTGATCATGGTGCTGTTCGCTTTGGCGCTGACCTTTGCGGGCAGCGCACCAACCGGCACGTTGGGAGTCGACATGCTGACCGTCTCGGTCGCGTCGATGACCACGCTTTCGGTCTATCTTGCACCGCTCTTGGCGCTGATGATCGCCTTTGACGCCATCGCGGGCGACGTGGATCGCGGCAGCCTGTCACTGCTGCTGTCTTACCCGGCCGGGCGCGGAGAAATCCTGTTGGGCAAGTTCACCGCCCATCTGGCCGCGCTGGCCTTTGCCATGACCATCGGTTTCGGCACCGCTGGCGCAGTGGCCGCCTTCTTTGGCGGCGCGGGTCCGGAAAGCCTGATGGCTCTGGCCCGCCTGATCCTCACATCTATCCTGCTGGGCGCCGTGTTTCTGGCGCTGGGATACCTGCTGTCCGCTTTGGCAAAGGGGGCCACGGCGGCGGCAGGTTTGTCGGCCGGGCTCTGGCTGGTTTTTGTCGTCCTCTATGATTTGGGCCTGTTGGGGGCCGTCGTCATGGACAAGGGCGGCACCTTCACCCAATCCGTCTTTCCATGGGTGATGGTGGCCAACCCGGCCGACGCATTCCGTTTGTGGAACATCGCCGCAACCGAGGGCGTTGCCATGGCCTCGGGCATGACCGGGGCGGCGCAGGCCCTGCCGGTCTGGGCCGCGCCCGCCTCGCTGCTGATCTGGCCGGTGCTGGGCTTTGCCCTTGCGCGTCTCGCATTTCGGAGAGTTGAGCCATGAGATACCTTGCCCTGATCGCTCTGGTCGCGTTGACGGCCTGCAAAGAAGAGGTGGCCGAGGCCCCCGACCCGGTTGATCTCACCCCGGATGCGCTGAGTTATTTCTGCCAGATGAACATCGCGGAACACGGCGGGCCCAAAGGGCAGATCCATCTGGAAGGCTATCCCGCGCCTTTGTTCTTTGCGCAGGTGCGCGACATGCTGGCCTATCTGAAAAGCCCCGAACGTGACGCCAAGATCACCGCTGCCTATGTCAGTGACATGAGCGTCGCGCCCAGCTGGCGGCAACCGGGGATTTCCAACTGGATCGCAGCCGATGGTGCGACCTTTGTCGTCGGCGCCGATGTGGCCGGTGGCATGGGTGCGCGAGAAGTCGTGCCCTTTGGCGACCCCGCTGCGGCAGAGGCGTTCATTGCCGAATATGGCGGCGCCGCCCTGCCACTGTCTGATATTCCCGATGCCGAAGTGCTGGGCCCCGTCGATTTGAACCTCGCGCTGGAGACGCCCGCATGACCATTCTGACCCGCCGCCGTTTCCTGGCCATCTCAGCCGCCTGCGCCGCCGTACCCGCTGCTGCTGGCAACGTCGCCCAATGGCGCGGTATCGCGCTGGGCGCACCCGCCAGCCTGAGGCTGGAAGGCTCGACGGACGCACAGGCCGCGCCGATCTTTGCTGCGGTCGAAGCAGAGCTGAATCGGCTGGAGGATGTATTCAGTCTCTACCGGACGCACTCGCAGATCAGTCAGCTTAACCGGATCGGCCACGTGGTCACCCCGGCGCCTGAGCTGCTGGAGGTGCTGAGCCTGTGTACCACGCTTCACGACGCTTCGGGCGGGGTGTTTGATCCGACGATCCAGCCCCTGTGGCTAGCACTCGCCAGTGGCGCGGCGGGGTCGCAAGTGGAACGTGCACGCCAGACGATTGGTTGGGACAAGGTTCACGTAAGCGCCGGTGAGATCCGCCTGCCGCATCCCGGACTCTCGGCGATTACCCTGAACGGGATTGCTCAAGGTGCGATCACTGACCGGATTGCCGCTTTGATGCGATCCTTCGATCTGCGCGATGTGCTGGTGGATATGGGCGAGGTCGCCGCCCTTGGCCAGCGGAGCAATGGCGAGCCGTGGCGCGTCGGGCTGGCCAAGCCCGACGGTGCTGTCGCCAAGCGGATCACACTGCAGGACCGCGCCGTCGCAACCTCGGCCCCCGAAGGCACCATGCTGCAGGGCGATCAGGGGCATATCCTGAACCCGAAAGGGTTGGGTGCGCCCTATCAGGCTGTATCAATCTCAGCCCCGCAGGCAGCATTGGCAGACGGGCTCTCAACCGCCCTGTGCCTGACCCCACGTGCCAAAGCAAACGCGCTGATATCGCGTTTTCCGGGCGCGCGTATCGAGATGAGTATCTGAACTCGGGTAAAGCTTGTCGTAAGGGGATGGTGCCTCAAGAGGGACTCGAACCCCCGACCTTGTCCTTACGAAGGACCTGCTCTACCAGCTGAGCTATTGAGGCGATGCGGAAGCTCGTTTAACGGCAGCGCGCGGGTCATGCAAGCGTGGATTGCCGGGCCGGTGCGCGGTTGACCACTACGCATTCATCCCGCATCCTGACGCCAACATGATCCGCCCGGCGGGTTACGGTGGTTTATCAGATATTTGGCAAGGTCATTTGGATGTCCGGGAATTCGCAGAAGTCTTATGTGCTAGACACCCACCGGCTGCGCGACCCGGAAGAGACCCTGGCCATCGTCAAACCATTCTTCAAGCAGATGGGCATAACCCGGATCGCCAACCTGACGGGACTGGACCGGGTTGGATTGCCGACAGTGATGGTGACGCGGCCAAACTCGCGCTCGGTCGCGGTGTCGCTGGGCAAGGGGCTGTCGCTGAGCGCAGCCCGGGCTTCGGGCGTGATGGAAGCGATTGAATCCTGGCACGCAGAGCGGATCGAACTGCCGCTACGGCTGTCCAGCTTTGCTGATCTGGCGGTGGAGTATGTGGTCGATGCCGACCGTCTGCCCAGCGTCACCGGCGGGCAGTTCGACCCTCATCAGGCGATACTGTGGGTGCTGGGGCGCGATCTGCCCTCAGGCCAGCCCTGCTGGGTGCCGTATGAGATGGTGGACACCGATTATACCACCTCGCCCGTGGCTGGGCAGCGGGCGTTTCCGCGAACGACAAACGGGCTGGCGTCCGGCAACAACCTGACCGAAGCCAGTTGCCACGCGATCTGCGAGTTGATCGAGCGTGACGCCACAACGCTGTGGCACCACCGGGGCGCAACCCCGCGTGTTGATCCCCGTACAGTGGACGACCCGCGTTGCCTTGAGGCGATGGAACAGATTACTGCGGCGGGGCTGGATTTGGGAATCTGGGAAACGACCTCGGACATCGGCATCGCCAGCTTTCGCTGCGCGATCTGTGAGGGCGGAAGCACGACGGGCCATATCGGCATCGGCGACGGCTGCCACCCGGATCGCGCCATTGCCCTGCTGCGGGCGCTGACCGAGGCGGCGCAAACACGGTTGACCTATATCTCGGGCGCGCGGGATGATCTGGACCCGGAAGAGTTCTCGGACACTGCCCGGAACTGGCGCAGCGGATACATCCGCGAACTGATCGATGGCTCGGCGCCTATCGGTGATTTCACCGAATGCCCAACCTACGTGACCGGATCTTTCACGGATGACCTGTCTTTGTTGCTGGCGCGCCTGTCCGAGGCAGGCATTGATCAGGTGGTCACTGTTGATCTGTCGCGACCCGAAATTGACATCGCAGTGGTGCGCGCGGTGATACCGGGCTTGGAAGCGCCCCATGACGATCCCGACTTTGTCGCAGGCCCCCGTGCGCGAGCGGTGATGTCATGAGTGTGGTTGTATTTGTCGGGCCGACGCTACGGGCCGAAGCCGTGCGCGAACATCTGAACGCCACTATTCTACCCCCGGTTCAGCAGGGCGATGTGTATCGGGCAGTGCGGGAAAAGCCGCGTGCGATCGGGATTATAGACGGGTATTTCGACGGGGTGCCCTCGGTCTGGCACAAGGAAATCCTGTGGGCCTTGGAGCAAGGTATACCGGTCTTTGGCAGTGCCAGCATGGGTGCGCTGCGCGCGGCAGAGCTGGCGGATTTCGGGATGATCGGGATCGGCCAGATTTTTGAGGGTTACCTGAATGGTGCCATCGAAGATGATGACGAGGTGGCGGTGCTGCACGGCCCTGCCGAGCTTGGCTTTCCACCGCTGAGCGAGCCTATGGTCTCGATCCGCGCCACCATTGCGCAAGCCAAGACAGCGGGTGTGTTGTCGTCTGAGACGGGCGACGCGTTGCAGCAAAAGGCGAAAGACCTGCACTACCGTGACCGGGTTTGGGATCGCATCCTTGAGGGCGCTTCGGACCCGCAACCCTTTCAACGATGGTTGCCCGAGGGGCAGGTGGATGCGAAAGGGGATGACGCCCGCGCGATGCTGGCTGAGATGGCCCGCTTTCTGAATGCTGGAACGAATGTGTCAGACTCACATCGCACCGAACGGACGCTGGTCTGGCGTGACCTCTGCGCTCGTGTGGATGGGGAAGCCGCACAACAGGATAGCGAGGCGCGGGCGCTAGTGGATGAGCTGCGGCTTGATCCGGTTCTCTACGCGCATCTGCGTGATCGCGCAGCGTTAGGCTTGCTGTCTAAGGACGAGACCCGCCGACAGGGGTTGGACCCGGATAAAGACGCCGTGGTCAAGCAGATGACCGAACATCGGCTGGAGGCCCGGCTACCCCGCCATGCGGATTTGCTTGAATGGCTGGAAGAAAATGACCTGACCCTTGTGCAGTACGAGGCGATGCTGGCCGACAAATCCCGTGTCGATATCGCAATCCAAACGCTGGCCGAGACAATGGATGCCGCTTTGCTAGCCGAGCTTCGACGCTCGGGCGACTACAGCGCGTTGCGCGACCGGGCCCAGCGCAAAGCGGCGCTGCCGCTGGACCCGAGCAACGCCGCAATTCGAACGCGTGCCTTGGTCTGGTATTTTGAAACACGTCTTGACCAGAGGGTGCCGGATGATCTTGACTCCTACGCGATCGGGCTTGGCCTTGAGGGGCGCGATGCCTTGGTCGATCTGATTGAAGCCGAGTTCCTGTTTTGCCACACCAGCGGCGATCAGATTGATCAAGAGCCAGGCTTGGCAACAGGTCTGCGCGCAGGCGGATAACGGGAGGGAAAAATGGCAATCTGGCCCGACTATTCAGAGAATGACCCCCCCGGCACGCGGTTCTTACTATATCCGCAATCGCCCTTTTTAGAGCCGAATTCCAAGCCCGAACTGGTCGAAATATCGGCCCCGCAAGGGACCATAGGCCCAGGCCCATCGGGCCCCCGCATGTATGCGATGTACCCGGTCGACAAAACGACCCCCTATGGCGCGATGATCGAGGGTGAAGACGGCCCCGAGATGTATCTGCCCGCATGGGACGGCTATATCCTGCCGCCGCCCGAGCCCGATGAGTTTGGCAATTTCATCCATATCGATCCCGAGGACCCGGCCTTTGAAGCCGCCCATCTGTTCGGAGCGGCCCATTTCACCATGGATGTTTGGGAGGGCTATTTTAATCGCCCGATCCCCTGGCATTTCGCGCGTGATTTCGAGCGGCTTGAGCTATCGTTGCTGCCAAGTCTAGATAACGCGCATATCGGCTGGGGATTTCTGGAAACAGGTGGCACCCGCGATATCGGTGACGAATACCGCCCCTATAGCCTGAACTTCGATGTGGTCGCGCATGAGATCGGCCATGCCATCATCTACAGCGTGGTCGGCATGCCGTCCGAAGAGGATGCGACCGGCGAGTATTACGGGTTCCATGAATCGGCGGCCGATATGGTGGCGCTGTTGGCGTCGCTGCATTTCGGCTCGGTCGTGGATGAATTGCTGAAAAACACGCGCGGCAACCTTTATACCTATAACCGGCTGAGCCGCTTTGCCGAGCTGTCGCAGAACTCGCAAATTCGGATCGCCGCCAATGACCGGACGCTTTCTGAATTCTCGCATGGATGGTCCAGCGAACACGCCCTTTCGGAACCACTGACCGGGGCGATGTTCGATATTCTGGTCGATATCTACCACGAACGACTGGTAGCACATGACGTGATCGACCCGGAGATGGAGGAGCTCTCGGACGAGTTGGAAGGAACCGACGAATACAATGCGATCATGCAGGACCTGTTCGACGAACATTACGCAGCCGACCCCGAAGGCTTTCGGGTCGCCCTGATCGAAGCGCGGGACCTGCTGGGGTCCTACCTTGCAGATGCGTGGGAGAAACTGGACCCCGATATGCTGAGCTACTTCGGCGTTGAACGCGCCTTGGTCATGGTCGATCACGAGGTCACCGGCGGCGCATTCCGGCAGATTATCGAAGGCAATTTCCGCATGCGCCACATCGGATTGACAGCGCCCGGCCCCCGTTTGACCAAGCCCGACGGCACGAGCCATGCCGCGTCGGTTCGTACGCTGTCACCCGAGGTGAATGAACCTTAAAGTCTTTGTTTTTCCCCCGCTATTGTGGCAGGTTACGCGCACGGGGTGATAATAGTGACATTCAACGCGCACTGAATGCGCAAACCGGGACAGGCGAGGCAATCGGCAGCGTCGACCCCCGATAGGGAGAAAGTGATATGTCTGAGTCCTTACTCAGTTTTTCCGAGGTATTACTGTTTGGGCGAGAGTTAAGTGATTTAAAACTGAAACAACGCTCGGTCCGGTTGGCCGAAGAGGTTGAGGAAGACTACGACTTCAGTAAGAAATTCACCAAAATCGACGGCGTACATGTCCGGGAAGACGATCGTGTTCTGGTCCAGGTCGGGGATGCGGCAAACGAAAAGTCCGGCATCTACAAGGTCATCAAGGACGGCGATAAGTTCAAGTTCGACAAGCGGAAGAAGGTTCCGCACGACTCGTTTGTCTACATCCGTCGCGGACGTCAGTTCAAACATACCCACTGGCAGCAGATCGCGAACCGTCACTCGGAGCAGCTGTTCATCGAACAGGATGGCCGCCGGAGGGGTCGCGGCGTCAATAATTTCATCGGGGACCAGTTCGGAGGCGATGCACGACTGGCCCGGATTTACGGCTTCGCCTATGACGGCACCTATTACGAGATGCCGGAACCCACGATCTTTCTGGTGCATGGCGAAGGCGAGAGCGCGACGGGTGGCAACCTGCCCCATGGCTTCAAGCTGCAGACCAGCAATGACGCTAACGCGCCGGACACCACGCAACAGGCCGCACGCGCGCCGATGAACCCCTCGGTTTCGGGCGTCGCGGCAGCGGATTACCAGATGGCCAATGATATTCGCGTCTGGAACTACGATCAGGCCGATTACACCATCCGCATGGATATCGCAGCCGGTCAGATCGAAGACGTGCTGCTGGACGTCTATTTTGAGTATGACGCACCGATGATGTCCGGAGCCAAGGTCTCGGGCGCCAAGGTGAGCGGGGCCAAGGTCTCGGGCGCCAAGGTCAGCGGGGCCAAGGTGTCCGGTGCTAAGGTGTCAGGTGCCAAAGTCAGCGGCGCAAAGGCACGTGGTGAATAGGAAGGTTGAAATGATCCTGACCGATTGACGTTTGGTTTTATTCCAACGTCTGCTTTGGGTTGGCGGGCCATTTATGCCTGACCCGCCATCCCTTTCGAAGATCAGAACTTGCCGTTTTCGTGCGCCATTTCGGCTGGCGTAGGCGAAACGACGTCCCAATGTTCAACGATCTTTCCATCTTCGACGCGCCATAGGTCGAAGAAGGCCCAAGGGTTCCCGCTGACGGTGGCATCTGAGGCGACAAAGACAAAGTTGCCTTCGGCCACCACAATCTGCGGCTCGAATTTGGTGATCACATTCCCCTGCTCTGCCCAGGCTTTGGTGCCCTCGATCAGGCCATCGATCCCATCGGCAAGCATTGGATTGTGCTGCATATAGACCTCGGAATACATCGGAGCTTTCTCGGGCGCGGCACCGCCCAGAACGTCACGCACAAACCCCAGAACCAGCGCCTTGTTTTCTTCTGTTTTCTCAAGATCGGTGATCTCGGTCGGCCCATCTGTCATGCCACGGCCCGACACTGTTGTTTCAGGAACGGGCTGCAAATTGTCCCAATGTTCAGCAACTTTGCCATTCTCGACGCGGAATATGTCAAAGGCGGCGAGGGTCGGTGCACCAAAAGCGTCCGCGTTGTCGAACGTGCTGTGCAATACAACCATATCGCCCTCGGTGATGACCCGGTGGGTAGTTGCAGTCATCCCGGATTGTTCGACCAAAGGGATCAGGCCGGCCAGGCCTTCGGCTCCGGTCGGGACTTGCGGGTTGTGCTGAATATAGTCCGGGGTAACGAGCTGTAGCGCTGCCTCCGGATCATGTTCAGCAAAGGCAGCCGTAAAAAGTGCGATTACAAGTTCTTTGGGGGACATGTTGATTTCCTGTGATTCGTATCTACTGGATACGTGGTAGCAAATCCATACTACATTTCAATTACGTACTTTAAAATGACCTGGTATGCTTGAGGCTACTGCCTGAATTTTCAGGGAGTTGTACCGAGGCCAACGTGACGCTATTGTGCGATTAAGTTTCGAAACAATACCAGAGACTGAGATGCTACCAATTGGTGTTGCCAACAAGGCAGAAGCTTCCAACTGCTCAATCCGTTCCGTACTGTCCAATGTGACGGGCAAATGGCGGATGATCATCATCCTTGCGCTGGAGGATGAGCCGAAACGCTTTGGCGATCTCAAGCGCTGTATCGGAGACATCACACAAAGTGTGTTGACCGAAAACCTGCGCGGATTGCAACGTGATGGCTATTTGACCCGCACCGTCGATCCCGGACCGCCAGTGGCAGTGTCTTATGAATTGACACCTTTAGGCCGAAGCCTGCTTGAAATGCTGAAACCGCTCGTCTTCTGGTCGCATGAGCAGATGGATGAAGTCAGACGACTACGCATGCAGTTCGACCGCGAACAGGCGAGTTGATTTTTATAGGCGAGATCGGGCAGCAGCTCAGAACCCGGCCTTTTTGAGCCCCTCGACAAAATGCTGCGTGTCGTCGGACAGGCGGTCTGGCTGAACCTTGGCCCAGCGCGACAATGAGAAATTGGGATGCGCTGCGCGGTGTTTGTCTGCGATTTGGCGGGCCATTTCCAACTCGCCCTTATGGGCATAACTGGCGGCCAGCACGCGCTGCCCTTCGGTCGGGTTGTTCATCTTGTTCACGCATGAGATCACGTCGTCATAGCGTTTGAGATTGTAATAGGCCCCGCCCAGATGCCACAGGTACTGATCGGGGAAATAGGGGTTCAGGCGCATCGCCTGCTGCAGATGTTTGATGGCGGTTTCGTTGTCGCCCCAATGGGCCAGCGCATCGGCGTAGTCCGAATGCATGTCCGCATCGTTGGGGTTAAGCTGCAGGGCGCGTTTGTAGGATTCGATCGCCGAGTCATGCTCTTTACGATAAAGCTGCACATAGCCCAGCTCTCCAAACCCGCGCGCGTCTGTGGGGTCAAGCTCCACCGCACGCTGAGCCAGCGACAGCGCCTTGTCCAGCGCGCTGTTTGGGTCTTCGGTCCAGGAATAGCGCCAATCGATGTTGAGCGTGCGTGACAGCGCCGCCGCAGCCCGAGCATACCCGCCGTCGCGCTCAAGCGCGGATTCGTAGCAATGCTGCGCCTTGCGATTGTCGTTGCGGGTGTATTTGAAGATATGGTGCTGCCCCTGCAGGACCGAGCCATAGGCCCGCAGGTCGGACGGGATTGCCTGCACCATGCGCAGCTTTTCATGCGATTCGATCATGACTGCAGTGGCGGCAACGATGCACTCGGTCACCTCATCCAGGATGTCGAAGATATCATCGAGCTTACGGTCGAACCGTTCACCCCAGATGGTGCGTTCGGTGTTGGCGTCGATTAGCTCGGCCGTGATCCGGATACGACTGGACGAGCGGCGCACACTGCCGCGCGCGATATAGCGCACGTTCAGACGCCGAGCGGCCTCTTGCGGCGACATCGACTGGGTCTTGAAGAAGAACGAGGAATTCCGGGCAATGATGAACAGGTTCCGGAACTTGGACAGGTTCATGATGATGTCGTCGGTCAGCCCTTCGGCGACCCAGCTGTCATCTTCATCCCCGCCTTGGCTGGTAAAGGGCAGCACCGCAACCGACGGGTTATCGGGCCTTTCAAGCACTTCCAGCTGCATCTCAGGACGTAGGGTTGCGGCCATTGTTGCACCCTCGACCTCGGTTCGGACACAGTAGGTCGCGACCGGAGACATAATGTTCTTGAGCTGCTTGGGACCGAGGAATTCATAGCCATAGCGCAGGCGGTTACGGATCTGTTCATAGACGGCTGCGCTGACATAAACCCGTTCTGGCTCGGCAATCTCCTGCAGGCGGGCAGCGATATTGACGTTGTCACCATGGATGCCGCGTTCGTCCATCAGAACTTCGCCCATGTGAACTCCAGCGCGGAATTTGATGTTGTGCTCATCATCGCGCGCCTGATTATGTTCCGCAGCGATCCGATGCAGTTCGATGCTGAACTCTACCGCACTGGTCGCCGTGTCGAATAAGGCAAGGATGCCGTCACCGCGCACTTCGATGATTTTGCCCTGATACTTTGAGCAAGCCGATTCAAGCTGCGAAAGCAAAGACTTCAACGCGTTATACGTATCCATCTCGTTCTCGCTCATCAGGCGGGAATAGCCGACAACGTCGGCAAAAAGCACCGCGCCTAGTTTCTGTTTTATTGATGCGTCCGAACCGGTCGTGTTCACTGGCAATACTCAATTGTGTTGTCATGTCGAATCCGACAGGACTGTTTTAGCAAAAAATGACTCAGAATACGTAACATTTTAGGTATCTGCACCGGAATCGGGGGGCCAAGACCACCCAGAGGCATCAAAACTGACCACTGTTTGGGCGCCTAACTCCTGCGCGAGCACCTCTCGACGCGCGAGCCAGTCCTGCTGCAACATCCCCACGACAACCATGTCATGGAACTGCCCATCCGCGAACCAGGCCTGACGCATCGTGCCCTCGATCTCGCAGCCGATTCGCTGGATCAGATCGCGGCTGCTGTGATTGTCGGCCCGGTAATACGAGGTGATACGGTTCAGCCCCAATTGCCGGAATGCGAAATCCAGCATCAGCGCAACCGAACGCACCGCCACGCCATGTCGACGGATGGATTTGTCGACAAATACCGGAACCACCGCATCCCTGTTGACGCTGGAAATTGCTTCAAGCCCGGTCATCCCCACCAGATCACCACCGTCAGATTCGATTGCGAACCAGCATTTGCAGCAGTCTTTTGAGGCGTTTATCGCGTCTTCCCAATATTGCTCGGTCTGTACCAGGTTCTGCGGAATGCGCGACGTACGGTCGAACAGGGCCAGGTCATGGATATCCTGAAACCAGCGCGCAACTGTTCCCAGATCCGCCTTTTCCAAAGGGCGCAATCTGAACAACCGGGGTGAGCTATCGGGCAAGAGAAAATATCCTCCGAGTACAATTCTGAAAATCTATTCGCGGGATACTAGCACGAAAATTTCAGAAACAATAAGAGGTTGTTCACACAACGCAGCCGTAGGCCGCTACCCGCTGAACGGGTGCAGCCGACAAACTTGTAATGGGTGGCAGGTCGTAAAGAAGCGTTACGATCAATCAGCGGTTTTCAGCGCGAATAAGGAAGATGTTGCGCAGGTAGATGGACAGGCCCATCGACTGACCCAGAATAAAGACCGGGTCACGGCGATAGATCGCATAGCTCAGCAGGATAAGCCCGCCGCCGATCGAAAGGTACCAGAACGCCATCGGGATAACGGATTTCTTGGCGCGCTCGGAAGTGATCCATTGCACGATAAACCGGGCGCTGAACATCAGCTGACCGGCCAGACCGATAAAGACCCAGAGCGCCTCGGTCGGGCTGTCGACATGCAGGATTTCCAGAATGGTTTCTTTCATGACCGGGACGCCTCGGTTGCGGAAACGGATTTGGCGCGGCGGGTCAGCCAGACGACGCCGAACAGATCCCAGATGCCGACCATGGCCCGACCGAAATTGGTGTATTTGGATTCGCCCGACAAACGCTGCTGATGCGCGACATCCACCAGCGCGATATTCCAGCCATAGGCCTTAAACAGGGCGGGCAGATAACGGTGCATATGATTGAAAAAGGGCAGATCGAGGAAAGCCTGCCGTCGGAACGCCTTGAAACCGCAGCCGGTGTCACGGGTGCCGTCTTTCAGCATCCAGCCCCGCAGTGCATTGGCAAAGCGCGAGGCAAGCTTCTTTGACGCAGTGTCTTGCCGGCCAACCCGTTGCCCCGCCACCAGGCCAATCGAGGCATCACCACCCGACACCAGCGGCGCCCAAATCTTTGGCAGCTCTTCCGGCGGGTTCTGTCCGTCGCCATCCAGCGTACAGCAGATATCCGCGCGTGCTTCCTTGACGCCGGAATGCACGGCAGCACTTTGGCCACCGGCCGTTTGGTGCTGCAGGATGCGCAGTTGCGGACAGTCTTTCTGCATCTGTTGCAGCGCCGCAAAAGTGCCATCGGTCGATCCATCATCAACCGCGACAATCTCGAACGCGGGCAATGCGGTCGCAGCAGTGCAGATGCCCTGGATAAGACCAGGAACAGCCCCCTGTTCGTTATGCATGGGAATCACGATCGACACAGTGGGTCGATTGTCAGCGTTGGCATCATGATCAGCATGCATGGTGGATAGCTTTACTTGTTTCAGTCTCAGGGCTTTTGCGGGATCAACGGCGAAAATTCAAGTGGCCACCGCATCGCAGGCCAACATCTGCGCAACTTGTTGGGGCATTGTTCAGCGATGGGGCGGATTGCACCGTGTTTCCTATTCAGGGGCGGGCGTGACACCGGTTGCCGACCAATAGACCAAACCCTCAACCGCAGTTGTCTGCGTCTCAAGCCCGATTAGGTCAGGTGCCAGCTCAGACAACTCACCCTCCGAACAGAGCCCTCGCAGCGGGCCGGTGGTATAGCCGAACCTGTCGAGGTATTTGTGCAGCTCCAGCCGTCTTAGATAGACAAAGCGCCTACCGTTGGAAGCAAAGACCGATGCGGCCCCGGGCGGTACGCGCAACTTGCGGTCATAGGCGCAGAGCAGCAGGGTTTCATCCGGCTGCAGCATTGCACCCAAAGGGGTCAAAATCTCGGCCTCGGGCACGCCCAAGCGCACGCGGCCCTTGCCCAGATCGGTGGCATCGCGGTCATAGAACAGGCCGCCTGCAACAAAGACCAGACCCAGCGCGGCCACCATCCCGGCCCAGCGCAGGCGCTTGACCGAAAACAACAAACCGGTTGCCGCGACCATCAGCATCGGCAGGATCAGCAGGGTGTAGCGTGCATAGACCTTGCCGGCTGCGGCCCACATCATGATAACGAAGAACGCTGCTATCCCTGTTGCAGCAAGAAGTCTGGGCCGCTTTTGCAGAAATGGCAGAGCGCAGATGCCGACAAAACCCAGCAGCCGCAACCAAGGCTCGCCCGCGATGATCAGATCATAGAGTTTCCCGAAGCCGCGATCGCTGAGCGATGGGCGAAAACGATCCAGCATCTCGCCTTTGATGTTGCCATCAAGCGAGTCGCCAAAGAGGAACCGAAGCTCTTGCAGGATCGGCCAGGCGAAGGCCAGCGGGATCGCAATCTTGAGTGTCCGGCGAAACGTTCTGTTCTGCCAGATCTCGCTGAACGGTTCCGTCTGCCATCTGTTGGTCAACTTCAGCGTCAGTAGTGCCAGCGCTAGAAAGGCCAGCGGGGTTGGGCTTTTCTGCAAGGCGGCCAACACCAGAGTTGCGCCGAAATAAGGCCAGTATTTCGGCTTTTCCAACGCTGCCAACAGGGCTGCAATTCCAAGGGTCGAAAAGAAAACCGCACCGGTATCAAGCATCGCGGATGTGGCGTGTTGCCAGAACTGAAGCGACGTGGCCACCAGCAGGACCGAAGGCAGCATGGCCCAGGGGCTGTCCGGGATCATCACCCGCGCCAGTACGGCAGTTGCCATCAGCGCGCCCAGCGCAAAGATCATCGACGGCAGGCGCAAGGCCAGAATATCGGATACGCCAAACTCCATCAGCAGTGCAGACATCCAATACTGCATGGGCGGTTTTTTCAGGCTGGGTTCGTTGTTGGAATAAACCGCCAGCCAGTCCCCATTGCGCGCAAAGCCTGTACTGCGGTCATAAGTGTAGAATTCATCGTAGTGATAGATGTTCCCAACACCCAGATCAGTCAGATACCAGGACCAGACCAGGACCATCACCAATGCGGTGACGAAGTAAGGAAGCAATCTTAGCCAATTTGGGGAGGTACCGGTCATGCTTTCCGAGGTCCTATCGCGTCATAGAAATATGTGGTGTTGATCCCGCCGGGCCTTGTTTGAAACTGCCGCGCGTCGCGCTCCCATTATTGCGTCGCCCGTCCAAGAGCAAGAAGTTTAGAAGGGCGACCGCGCTTGTCAGACTGCAGGCTCGGCCTCGTCGGGCAACATCAGGCTCAGCTCACCCTCTTTGAAGCCATCGAAGGACAAGTCCCAGCTGGCACCGGGCCAAAGCAGTTGCAACTGCTTCTTCGCAGGCCGATAGACCGCAGTATAGAGCGTGCCGAAACCTGATCTGAAAGCCGTTGAATAAAGCGGCGGACGCAGGAACGCATCGATAAACCGCTTCTCGCTTTCCGGGTGCTGGTTGAGACGGTTGAGCAAGAATCTTTCGCGTTCCACGGTGGCCGTAAAGCGCGCATGGGTGGACCATTCGACATGGCCCTGATGGTTTGTCGCCACTGGTTGGTCCGAGATTTGCGGGTGCCGGTCCGGGGCAAGGTACACCGTGCTATGATTGTGTTTCGCATCCAGAACGGTGACGTTATAGCTCATATGACAAGGGATGCGGCACAGGCAGTCAACCGCTTGCGCAGTGGTCTCGCAGGTTTGAAGGACATAGCGCAGGATCAGAGGCACGCCAAAGCCGTCGCCGACCTCGCGCCGCCCGCCAAAGGTGAGCGAGACCGTCAGACCAGCATCGTTGATGCCATCAAGCAGACCCAGAACGCCGTCGCTCATCCCGATGACCCCGCGCCCGCCCCATTGGGTTTTCAGCAGGGCCGCATCAAAGGTTTTCGGATGGTAGTCGTAATTGCGCACCAGAAACGGGGGGTTGCCGCGCCAGATCGCCTGGCTGCAGCCCGAAAGATATTTCGGGGGGCAGTAAAAGCTGAGAAACCGCGCCTGGCTGTCGCTGCCGCCGACCAATTCGACGATCTCTTCATAAAGCGGCAGAATCTCGGGCATGTGCTTTTGCAAGGCGCGGAGGCATTCGCGATAGGTGGGGCGGGCCGAATATCCCTCTTGCGCCCACCATTTGCGGTAGGCGGGCCAGTATTCGGCAAACAGCCCGGCCAGCTTGGGACCGGGCTGCTCCTCGTCGATTGAGCGAAAAACAAGCGCCATAGGGCTTTCTACATAATTTTGAACGCGGGGTCTTCCATCGGTTGTGCGGCGGGCAGCGGTTCAGCCGTATAAGCCGAAGTGATCCCATGAATCCACTTCTTCGATTTGTCTGTCAGTTTGAAGCCCTTGGTCATCGACCGCCCGCGAGTCACGAGGATACCCAGATCAGCACCCTCATAGCGGTAATCACCGACATTCGAGATACGCAGGAAGAACGCTTCGTTCTCGCCCACCGCGCGGCGGTGATAGTCGAAGCGGTCGAACACGACGCGGCCATCTTCCAGCATCTTGTAGATGCCCGACTGTGGGGCCTGCGTGATCCGGTCGACACTGTCATCGGTGTGTTTGATTACCATTTGCGACCAGCTGTCGATCATGTCCGGATCCGCCCAGCGGGCATTCAGTTCCTCGACATCCAGCTCGAAGGGCTTCTTTGAAAACTCAAGCAGATGGAACAGAAACAGTGGCGCATCAGCGTGCGCAAAGGCCGCGTGGTTGGTCATCGAACTGGCGCCAGTGATACGGGGGTTCAGTTCACCCAGCCACAGCTCATCGGTTTTCTTGTCAATCAGAAAGTCGAGTTCGAAATAGCCGCGATAGCCGGATTTCCGCAGTTCTTCACCGAACTGGAACGTCAGCTGCCGGGCCTGTTCGCGGGCCTTTGGTGGGAAAGCGGTCGAGAAAATCTCATTCCCGCACCAGCCGCCGCGATAGGGGGTAAGTTCCTTGAAGCCCACAAGCTCAGTCATCAGCGGGCCAACGATGGTACCCTCCGAGGTCGCACAGGCCTCGATCGCCGCCCCGCGACAGTCGATCCGCTTCATTATCTTGATCTCGCCTTCGCCGATGATCTCGTCTTTGTGCTTGTTGAAATCGGCCTCGGACTTGATGAAAAACGTCGTATGGCCACTGTCGCCGAAGGCGGATTGTAGCACCAGATCATTCCCCAATCCGGCCTTTTCGCAGATCTTTTTCAGGTGATCATAGCTTTTGACAACGCTCAGCGTGTTGGGCACCGAAGGCACACCCGCCTTATTGCCGATACGGACAGTTTCGATCTTGTTGTCACATTTGGTGCGCAGCTTGGCTTTGGGGAACCACAGCTGACCGCCCAGCTCCTTGACCAGCTTCTCGGTCGTCTCGTCGAACATCAGGAAGACAAACTTGGGCTTGCCGCCGCGCCGCTTGACCAGGTCGATGACCTCTTTGTGCTGCAGCAGATAATTGTTGATGTCTTCGATGGACTGAAACTCATCATGCGGCATTTCCGAAGGCACAAACACGTTCGGATGTCGCCCGTCAAAGCAATCCATGTAGCAGATATAGGTGAAGTTCATCACCCATTCATCCAGCCCCAACAGGTTGAAATTGGTTGCCGATACGAAATAGATCGGGTCCTTGTTGGTATGGAAATACCGGCGGATTTCCGAGATGTTTTTCAGCACCTTCTTTGGCATGATTGTTGTCCTCCCTGACCCCTTAGGGGTTCTTTACTGATTTCAAAGCGTCTTCGGTAAAAATGCGCAGGCCCAGATCGGCACGGAATCCATGGATTTCCGAGACGTCCAGTTCCTGCATGAATTTGAGGATTTCGGGGCTGATCACCTGCCCCGGTACCAAAATGGGAAAGCCCGGCGGATAGGGAATCACGAAGGTGGCCGAGACCATCTCTTCCCCGGCTTCGAGCCGTTCCAACATCTCCTTGTCGGGTTCGACATAGTCGCAATTGTCTTCGTCATAGGACAGGAAAAACGCCGTACGGATGTCACCGGCTTCGGTACCTGCTTCACAGCGGAACGCATCGTGGAACCGACTAAAATCGGGCAGAGGTGGGACGTGTTCGCTCAGATTCCTGACGCGCTTTTCAAAGGCCCGTTTTTCCATCTTCGAGGCATCGTCCATCAGATCGTCCAACTCCTTGGCGATCTCGACCAGAACCTCGATCAGATAAGCGACCGAGCTGCGTGTGGTGCCGATATTGGTCATGAACAACACGGTATTGCGCGAGGTCTTGTTGATCTGGATGCCGTATTTATCCATCAGGATTTTGGTCTTGAACGTATCCCCATCCCAGCCCGTCGCGCCTACATGCAGCGTGATGCGGGTGGCATCCAGAACAAACTCGTCCTTGGCCCAGCAATCCCAAACATCGGCCCAGCCCTGATCGGGATCGAAATAGCTGGTCATGCCGCTTTCGCGATATTGCTCGGGGATCATGTCGCCCGCCGTGACCAGCTTGAAATACTTTCTAAGCAGCGGATGGGTCGTCACGGCCCGGCGGATTGCCATCGCGCTTTCGACCTGCCGCTGGACGAACTCGTACCCTTCGATCTCGACCTGCCTGCGGCCCACATCCAGCGAGGCGATGATCTGGTAATTGGGAGAGGTCGAGGTGTGGGTCATATAGGCCTCGTGAAACGCCTCTTCGACCGCACCTTTGAACTGCTGGTCATTGACGTGGATCATCGAACCCTGCCGCAGCGCAGTCAGCGTTTTATGCGTTGATTGTGTGGCATAGACCCTAACGCGTGCATCGGGCGGAGCGATCAGGCGGGTGTTCAGAAGGGTTTCATCATCCGCGCCCTTCAGTTCCTCCTGCTGGTTGGCATAAGCCTCGGCATGTTCTGGGGTGCGGAATTGTTCGCGCAGGATATTGGCTGATCGCATCGCAGTACGTACGCGCGAATTTGGGGCAAAGCGCGCGTAACCGAACCACGCCTCATCCCACAGGAACACAAGGTCCTTTTTGATCGCCAGGCATTCCTGCATCACCCGCTGCACGTTGTAGACGATGCCGTCGAATGTGCAGTTGGTCAGCAGAACCATACGAACCTGATCCAGCTTGCCTTCGGCCTTCAGGGTCAAAAGCTTGTGCTTGATCTCTCGGATCGGCACCGCGCCGTACATCGAGTAATCGTGCAGCGGATAGCTGTCCATATAGACCACGCTCGCCCCCGCCAGCACCATGCCGTAGTGGTGCGATTTGTGGCAATCGCGGTCGATCAGCACGATATCTCCGGGCCGTACCAGTGCTTGCACAACGATTTTGTTGCAGGTCGAGGTGCCGTTAGTCGCAAAAAACGTCTGTTTAGAGCCGAATGCGCGTGCGGCAGCCTCCTGCGCCTCTTTTATCGGACCTTTGGGTTCCAGCAGAGAATCCAGCCCGCCCGAGGTGGCCGAAGTTTCCGCCATGAAGATATTTGATCCGTAGAACGCCCCCATGTCCTGAATCCAGTGGCTGCGACTGATCGATTTACCCCGGCTGATCGGCATTGCGTGGAACACGCCCGTGGGCTGTTTTGAGTATTCCTTGAGCGCCGTGAAGAACGGCGTCTTATAGCGCCGCTGCACTCCGCGCAGGATGTTCAGGTGCAATTCCAGAAAGTCTTCCTGATTGTAGAAGACCCGCCGGCACAGGCCCAGATCGAGACCGGCAATATCTTCCGCCGAACGGTCGGTGATTAGATAAGCGTCCAGCTCGGGGCGCAGCATGCCGATCCGGCGGCAGGTTTCAGGGCCGTATTCCGAGGGGGACAGCGCATCAAGATCGGCGCCCTCGCCATAGAGGCTGATATAGCGGCCCAAAACATTGGTTTCGTTCTTGGACTTCAGGCTAAGGCCCGGGCGAACAATGACCGCCTGTACATTCTGGTTGAACAGAACCCCGATCAGCGCATCCTCGACACTGGGAACGACAACGGTTTCATAAATAAACGGATCTTCGCTGCGGCGCATCCGTTGCAGGCTGGTTTGCAGGAACCGTTCCTGATGTTCGTTGACCTTGTCAACGATCATCACTTCGAAATAAGGGCGGCCCAGCGCGCGGGCTTCATGGCTTTGGGTGGACTCGTCTTCAAACTCGTCAACCTCGGTCTCATCCGCGATCAGCGGGATCGAGCGGCGACGATACGCCCCTGAGGTTAGCGCCCGCGACACCCGGCGCACGGCGGTTGAGAAATCGCCAAAGTTTCCATGGTCCAGCAAACGACGCAGATAGTCGAACGCCGATCCGCCCGGAAAAGCGAAATACACCTCGATCGGGGCCAGCGCCTGCAGCAACTGCCGTGCCCGGTCCCGATCTTTTTCGTTACCGCCCTGATCCAGAGACTCGGCCGTTTCCCGCAGCGCGCTCCATCGGTCTGCCCTCAATTGCGAGGCGCTGTAGTAGTCCGAGATGGTGTGGAGCTTTTCGCTATCGGAAATGCCGTGCATGAAATTTTTCCTTTCTGCCGATACCGAAAAGCTGGGCCGGTATCAGTCTGTGCCAGAGCGCCCTTTATAGAGATACAGATTGTCGGGCTTGGTCGCGGCGTCTTCAGTATATCCCAGCGCCGTTCTGGGGTCGGATGCAGCGACGCCCGCAACGTCGCCTTTCTGCGGAATGCGCAGCGGGCCGAGCGTGTGCAGATAGGCATCCGCCCCGCTAGTACGGTCATAGACCGGGAACTCCGCCTCGCGGTCGCGGAAGCTTTTGAGAACCTGCCCCAGACCTTTCAGTCCGACCTCGCGCTGGCGGCGGACCTGATCAAGATCGATCTCGATAGGGAAGATATCCTCCTGTCCCGCAGACTGGTGCAGCACGGTGGCCGAGGGATCAACGACCAGTGAGCGGCCCACGCCCCCGGCGGCCAGCCCGTTCACGTCAAACACATAGCATTGGAACTGCGCAGCGGTCGCCTTGGCGATCGACAGCTCGGCCTCGCGGTCGGTTGTGCCGGTCAGAACCGGGTGCAGCAGAACCTCGACCCCTTGGCTAGTCAGGTGGCGGGTGGTTTCGGGGAACCAGATATCGTAGCAGATCGACAGGCCAAACCGGCCCACATCCGGCACATCAAAGATGCAGAATTCGGTACCCGATGCGATGTTCTGCTCATAAGGCTTGAACGGGAACATCTTGGAGTATTTTGAGACGATCTCACCTTCGGGGTTGATCACCACCGAGGTGTTGAAAATCCGTCCATCTTCGTGCTTTTCGAACATCGAACCGGGGATCAGCCAGATCCCATAACGCCGAGCGGCATCCTGAAAGCGCGACAGGTCGTCATTGGGAAAGGGCTGGGCAAACCGGTCGAGCGGACCATGAGGCGCCAGTTCGCTGAACAGGGCCATCTGGGTCCAGGGGAACCGTGCCATCATAATGTCGATCCGGTGCAGCATCGCGTCGACATTCGACTGCAACGCACCGACATGCATCTGGATTCCGGTTATCGCAAAAGGGGTCATTTTTCGTTTCTTCTCATTTTCTTGCCGATTGCGACCGCCGATTTGATCCGGCGTTCTTCATCGGAACATAAAACCGTGTGGTCACGCAAGCCTGCTGTCCTCAGGCTATGGTTTTCCGAGGCGACTGCCCTCATACTGCGGCTTCCTCGGCGGTATCTTCTGCCTGCGGTTCCACAAAATCGATGTCGTTGCGAACCCAGAAGAACCGGAATCCGCAACTGCGCAGCCATTTCTCGAGCCGATCAAGGCTGGACCACTCCCGCCGCAGCCCGCGCGTGGATTCGACCAGCGCCCATTGGCCATCGACCAGAAAGTATACAGTCCAAGTATTGGGATGCGCCGAGTGGTTGGCAAAGCCGCCGCTGATCACCTCACGCGCCGTGCGAACGGCGACCGGATAGTCGCCGATGCGACCCTCAGCCGCGAGAATGGCCAGATCGTTTTGACGGATCGTGAATGTGGGAAGGGGGGCGTCGTTCATGCAGCCTCGATCTGCGCCGCGTCCAGCAACGCTTTGCGCCGTTCACTGATATCCGCTGGCTTCAGGTTTTCGACGCGGGTCGCCAACGTCCAGACATGACCGAACGGATCGGCAATCGTGGCGCAGCGTTCGCCCCAATAGGTGTCCGCCGCCTCAGCGATCAGGCTGGCACCGCTTTCCAACGCGACTGCAAGGGCAGTGTCCACATCTTCGACATACATATGATGCCCAATCGGAGTGACTGTGCCCGGAATGGCGGGGCCGTGCGCACCCCATCCGGCGGTGACAAACAGCATCGAGTTGCCGATCTTGATCGAGGCAAAGCCGGGGGCCTCATCCGCGTCATAGGCCTGTATCTTCGCATCAAAGGCGCTTTCGTAGAAAGTTAGCGCGGCATCGACGTCGGCGACGGCAAGCGATGCGGTGCAGGTGCGATAGCCACGTGGCAGAGTGGCAGGTTTCTTTTTCATTCCGGTACTCTCTGAATTGGGCGGCGGACACCCTGGATTATCTGCAGGAATTTCCCGCACTATGCATCATACTGTGGATCAAACCAGGAGATACTGCAACACTATGATGCATAGTGCTGAATTTTCTGCCGTAATGCTTAGAATGTAGGCGGAGTACAGGCGCTGATGACCCGGCAAACTTCGGGGCCGACCTGCCTGAACCGGTGCGGGGTGCGACTGTCGAAATAATAAGCATCGCCTGGTCCCAGTACCTTGCGCTTATCGCCCACGGTCACCTCCACCCGACCCGAGATGACAATACCGCCCTCTTCCGCCTCATGCCCGTACATCACGCGACCGGTGTCAGCCCCTAACTCGTAAGTTTCCTGCAAGATCATCATCGCGCGACCATGCAGGTTTGATCCTACCTGCCGCAGAGACAGCCCACCCTTTCCGATCTCAGTAAGTTCTTCTGAGGCGTAAAACACGGTCTGCTCAGGTTCGATTTCGAAGGAAAAGAAATCGGACATGCCAATCGGTATGCCTTGCAGAATACGCCGTAACGCACCAACCGATGGATTCATCTTGCCCGACTCGATCAGTGAGATGGTTGAGTTCGGCACATCCGACTTCTTGGCCAGCGCCCGCTGAGATAAGCCTGCACTCTCTCGCAAGGTTCGCAGGCGCAATCCGAGGGTCAAATCCTCTTGGCTGGTGTTCTTCATGTTCAGTATCCGCAACACTTGATCCTGCCGGGACGGTAAATCAATGGCTTATGAATCACAAGAAACAGGCTTTCGCTTGCAGGCGCAGATACTACAGTCGCGCAGTCAAACATACGGGCACCGCGCCCGGAAACGGGAAAGGACGCAAGATGCTGAACGCTCAGATTGCTGAACGCCGGAATACCTCGATCGCGCAGGGCGTGGGGATGCAAACGCAAGTCTATGTGGACCGTGCCGTGAATTCCGAGGTCTGGGATGTCGAAGGCAAACGCTATATCGATTTCGCCGCAGGCATCGCCGTTGTGAACACAGGGCATTGCCACCCCAAGGTGATGGAGGCTGTTCAGAAACAGGCCGCAAACTTCACCCATACCTGCCATCAGGTTCTGCCTTATGAGAATTACATCCGTCTGGCCGAGCGCCTGAACGAGAAAGTGCCCGGCGACTTCACCAAGAAAACCGTCTTTGTCACTACAGGTGCCGAGGCGGTCGAGAATGCCGTCAAGATCGCGCGTGCTGCCACTGGCCGCCCGGCTGTAGTGGCCTTTGGCGGCGCTTTTCACGGCCGTACGTTCATGGGCATGTCACTGACCGGCAAGGTTCAGCCATATAAAGCGGGCTTCGGCGCGATGATGCCCGATACCTATCACGTCCCGTTCCCGATCGATCTGCATGGCACCTCGACCGAAGATTCGCTGGGTGCTTTGACTAAACTGTTCAAGGCCGATCTTGATCCGGGCCGGGTGGCCGCGATCATCATCGAACCGGTTCAGGGCGAAGGTGGCTTCTACCCCGCTCCGGCTGAGTTGATGCGTGGTCTGCGCGCGCTTTGCGACGAACATGGCATCGTTCTGATTGCCGATGAGGTACAGACCGGCTTTGCCCGCACTGGCAACCTGTTCGCGATGGACGCTTATGACGTCTCTGCTGATATCACCACTATGGCCAAAGGTCTGGCCGGTGGTCTGCCGCTGGCCGCCGTCACCGGTCGTGCTGCGCTGATGGACGCCGCGCACCCGGGTGGTTTGGGCGGAACCTATGGCGGCAACCCGCTGGGGATCGCCGCCGCCCATGCTGTGATGGATGTGATCGAGGAAGAAGACCTGTGCACGCGCGCCAATGAGCTGGGCTCGCGCTTGAAACAGCGTCTGGAATCGATCCGTTCCCGCACGCCCGAGATCGTAGATATTCGTGGTCCGGGCCTTATGGTTGCGGCCGAGTTCAACACGACCGACGGCAGCGCCCCGAATCCCGATATGGCAAACGCCATACGGGTCGAGGCATTGAAGCGTGGATTGATCCTGCTGACATGTGGCGTATATGGGAACGTAATTCGTTTCCTCGCGCCGTTGACGGTGCAGGACGAAATCTTCGCCGAGGCCATGGATATCCTCGAAGCCTCGATCGACGCTGCCAAAGGAGCCTGAACATGCTGGATACCAAAGTGACCAAGCTGGAGCTGAAAGATCCCAGCCTTCTGGAACCCCGCGCCTATATCAACGGTGAATGGGTCGAAGGTGAGGCAACGTTCCCTGTCTACAACCCTGCAACCGGTGATCTGATCGCCAATGTGACAGATGTCAGCATCGAAGGCACAACACAGACCATCGATGCAGCTTACGCTGCGAAGAAGGAATGGGCTGCTCAGACTGGCAAGGAACGCGCCGCCATTCTGCGCAAATGGTTCGACCTGATGGTCGAAAACGCAGACGATCTGGCAACCATCCTGACCGCCGAGATGGGTAAACCCTGGCCCGAGGCGCGCGGTGAAATCCTATATGGCGCGTCCTTTATCGAGTGGTTCTCGGAAGAGGCCAAGCGTGTATACGGCGACGTCATCCCCGGCCACCAGCGCGACAAGCGCATCGTGGTGCTGAAGCAGCCCGTGGGCGTAGTGGGATCAATCACGCCTTGGAATTTCCCCAACGCGATGATCGCGCGCAAAGTTGGCCCGGCGCTGGCCGTGGGCTGTACCTTTGTGGCGCGCCCAGCGACGCTGACGCCGCTGTCGGCGACGGCGATGGCGGTTTTGGGTGAACGTGCAGGTATACCGGCGGGCGTGTTCAACGTGATCCCGGGCACCGACAGCTCAGGCGTCGGTAATGAGCTTTGCACCAATGACAAGGTCGCCAAGATCACATTCACCGGCTCGACCCGTGTAGGACAGATCCTGATGCGTCAGGCGGCGGGCACCATCAAGAAGATGTCGCTGGAACTGGGCGGTAACGCACCATTCATCGTCTTTGACGATGCCGACGTGGATGCCGCCGTGGATGGCGCGATGATCGCGAAGTTCCGCAACAATGGCCAGACCTGCGTCTGTGCCAACCGCATCTATGTGCAGGCGGGCGTCTATGACGAGTTTGCTGCCAAGCTGGCCGAGAAGACCAAATCTTTGAATGTCGGCGACGGCTTTGGCGACGGCATCACCACAGGTCCCCTGATCAATCAGGCGGCGGTCGACAAAGTTGAAGAACATATATCGGACGCGGTTTCCAAAGGGGCGACTGTAACGCTGGGCGGCAAACGCTCGGATCTGGGTGGGACATTCTTTGAACCCACCGTTCTGACTGGCGTAACCCGCGACATGGTTGTGGCAAAGGACGAAACCTTCGGCCCCGTCGCTCCGCTGTTCAAATTCGAGGAAGAAGACGACGTCGTCAACATGGCCAATGACAGCGAGTTCGGCCTGGCCTCGTATTTCTACAGCCGCGATCTGGCGCGCGTCTGGCGTGTGGCC
The DNA here is from genome assembly GCF_056532525.1 of Ruegeria sp. I3. Lineage (NCBI taxonomy): Bacteria > Pseudomonadati > Pseudomonadota > Alphaproteobacteria > Rhodobacterales > Roseobacteraceae > Ruegeria > Ruegeria sp. I3. The sequence goes on from NZ_JBQFNI010000007.1 coordinate 202,440, forward strand.
GAGGCGCTGGAATCGGGCATGGTGGGCATCAACACTGGCCTGATCTCGACCGAAGTCGCCCCGTTCGGCGGTGTCAAACAATCCGGTCTAGGCCGTGAGGGTTCGAAATACGGGATCGAGGATTTCCTTGAGATGAAATATCTCTGCATGGGTGAAATTCAGTAAGCGCCTCGTGCCTTGAAAATTCAACGCACTCGCAGTCCGCTGCGGGTGCGTTTTTCGTTTCAGACCGATGCGTGCCCGCGCAGACGGAACACCAACGGCATCATCACCAAGACCAGAGCCGCCGAGAAAAAGAACGGTGCGCCGGGCAGATAAGTGCCTTCGCCATCGACCGACGCCTGAAAGATGCCGGTCATCACCAAAGGCGACAGAACCGCAGCGACAGAAGACAGTGACGCGATGACTCCCTGCACCACGCCCTGCCGGTCTTCGTCCGCCTGGTTCGAGGCCATAGCCGTGATCAAGGCAGGCACGAGGTCGGACAGCGCGGCAAGCAGAATAAAGATGACAAGGGCCGTAACCGTTACGGTAAACCCAAAGCCGATCATTCCGACCAATGCCGATACCATCCCCAGCAGCAGGGTCCGGTAGTCGCCGATCCAGCGAATGAAGACCGGCATCAGTCCGGCTTGGACGAAGGCCAACAGCACGCCGTATGCAGCCAGCGACAGGCCGATATACAGCGTGGACCAGCCAAACACCTCTCGTATCCAGAAGGCCCAGAGGGTGGGGTAGACCATGTTGGCAAATTCAAAGATGAAAATGCACAGCAGCGGCACTGCCAGCCCCGGAAAGCGGAAGGCGTCAAAGATCGATTTGAACGGGTTCAGGTCGCGCTTGCCAAAGGGGCGGCGTTTTTCTGGTTTCAGGCTCTCGGGCAGGACGAATACTCCGAACAAGGCGTTGGCGGCGGACAAGACCGCGGCAATCCAGAACGGCGCAGTAATGCTGATCCCGGCAGCGATGCCGCCGATGGCCGGTCCAAGCACAAACCCAATCCCGAAGGCCGCCCCGATCAGGCCGAAATTCGCCGCCTTCTCGGTCGGTGATGATATGTCAGCGATGTAAGCCGTTGCGGTGATATAGGTCGCCCCCGCAAGCCCCGCGAGCGTCCGTCCCAGAAGAAGCAGCCAAAACGTTTCGGCCAGCGCCATGATCACATAATCCAGCGCCAACATGGTCAGTGCCGCGATCAGGATCGGCCTGCGGCCGACCGCATCTGAAATGCTGCCGACAATGGGTCCGCACAGGAACAGCGCCCCGGCATAGGCGGCCATCAGCAGCCCACCCCAAAAAGCCCCCTGCCCGGTATTGCCCGCACCGACGCGATCCATCAGGTCGGGCATGATCGGGAACACGATGCCGATACCGATGGCATCAATCATCAGCGTGATCAGGATAAAGGTTATCGCGCGGCTTTTGAACATACCGCCCTATCGGACGAGTACGCTGTTAAAGCAAGAGAAAAGGGCTGCGTGGTACAATTGTCCAACAGCCCTTTTGCAGTTCGCCTTTATTGGCCTAGTGCCACGCCTTCGCGGCGCGGATCAGCCGCTCCGATCAGCTGGCCATCCTTGATCAGGATGGCGTGAAGCCCACTGTTGAGATCGACCTGTTTGACCTCATGCCCCTTGGCTGTCAGAGCATCAGCGAATTCGGCAGCGGATGTTCCCTGCTCAAGATCCATCGCAGACCCGTTGCGATGCACAAAATGCCCGGTTTCGATGGCATCCTGCGGGTCCATTTCCCAATCCAGGATCGCAATGATCGTTTTGGCCACATAGTTGATAATGCGGCTACCGCCGGGTGAACCGATCAGCAGATAGGGCTCACCATCCTTCATCACGATAGTTGGTGACATCGAACTGCGCGGGCGTTTGCCACCCTCAACGCGGTTGGCCACCAGACGGTCGCCATCCTTTGGTGCGCGGTCGAAATCGGTGAGTTCGTTGTTCAGCAAGAAACCCCGCACAAAAACTCGGCTGCCAAAGGCGGTCTCAATAGTGGTCGTCATCGACAGCGCGTTGCCGTACTGATCTCGGATCACGATATGGCTGGTGCCGGGACGACCCGGGTTTTGCGAGGGCGCAAACAGGGCGGTGTGATCACGTGGCGGCTCACCTGCCTGACGCTTCTCGCTGGCTGCAGCAGGGTCGATCATCTCCGAGCGCAGCTTTAGATAGTCCGCGTCCAGCAGACCCTTGACCGGTACATCGATAAAATCGCCGTCGGCCATGTAAAGCGCGCGGTCGGCATAGGCCAGCTTGGCGGCCTCGGCATAGAGATGCGCCATCTCGGCGTTCCAACCGGTGCCTTCGAGGTCGAAGTTGCTGAGGATCCCCAGAATCTGCCCGACGGTCAGGCCGCCGGAGGTTGGTGGGCCCATTCCGCAAACATCGTAACCGCGATAATCGGCGCAGACGGCGGGGCGGATTTTGACGCGGTAGTCGGCCAGGTCTTCAAGCGTGATGTTGTTTTCAACCTTGGATGTGGCATCCACTGCGGCCACGATATCTTCGGCGATGGGGCCGCTATAGAAGGCGCCTGCGCCCTGATCGGCCAGAATGCGCAGGGTTTCGGCAAACTCGGGGTTCCGTAGTAAGGTTCCAGCCTGCAGCGGCGTGTCATCTTCGTTGAAGAAATACGCTTTGCCCGCCGGGAACACACCGACTGAGCGCTCACGTTCAATCGTGCTTTGGATCGAGTTTGCCATGCGGGGCGAAACCTCAAACCCCTGCTCGGCCTGATCGATGGTAGACTGGAACAGCGAGGCCCAGTCTTTCTTGCCATAGAGGTTATGGGTCACTTCCATCAGGCGCAGAATGCCCGGAACGCCAACAGATTGTCCGCCTACAACAGCTTCGGGCCACGGCATCTTTTCCCCGTCCGGCAACAGGAACCGTTCAGGCGTGGCCTTGGCCGGCGCCTTTTCGCGCGCATCAAAGGTGGTCAGAGTTTTAGCCGACGCATCCCAATACAGCATGAACGCACCACCGCCGATGCCCGATGATTGCGGTTCAACCAGATTGAGCATCAGCTGCACGGCAATCATCGCATCTGCGGCTGTGCCACCTGCGGCCAGCACATCATATCCCGCTTTGGCAGCAATGGGATTGGCGGCCGAGACCATGAACTCGGTGCCAGTCACCGAGTTTTTGTCCTCCCAACCATAGCCATATTCCGGCGCAGGGTCCTGCGCATTGGCCGCGCAAGCGACAACACCCAACGCCAGAACGGCGCCGGTTTTCATGAATGTCTTCATCATAGAAATCTCCCGGTAAGGATCTGCGAGATTGGCTACTGAGTAACAAGCTTCAAATGGCAGATTCTCAGCTTAAATCCGATCGATTTACCGCACAACATATACTGACGTGTGCGAATGCCTCACGACGCGCGCCGCATTCGGACCAAGCAAATAGTCTTTCAAGTCAGGCTTATGCGCGCCGATCACGATCAAGTCCGAGCCCGCGCCTTCCGCGGTTTTGAGAATCTCCTGATAGGCGCTGCCAGTTGCCACCACATGACGGACCTTGGCGTTGCGCTCTTCCCCCAGCGTGGCGGCGCAGAGGGCGACCAGCTTTTCATGAGCCTCTTCAATCACCTTTTCGTGGTGGTGGGGCTCAAAAAAACTGCTGACAAAGCCTTCGCCATAGTCAGGTGTCACGGTCACGACATCCAGCCGCGCGCCATCCATTTCGGCCAGCGCTGCGGCGCGTTCAAGGACAGCAACATCAAGATCGCCATTGCTGATATCCACGGCGCACAGAATTGCTTGGGTCATGCGGGTTCTCCCTGTTTTGCGGCGCGGCCGCGCTGGAGGAAGGCGACAAGACCCAACAGGATCAGCGCCGGGATAAAGATCAGCTCTTTCGCGGGCTGGCTTTGCGGGGCCTGAATGCTGGTGATGCGAACGGCATCGTCAGCATAATAGTCGAACATATCCAGCTCATCCGCGACCGGCGTACCGAACATCGGCTCGTCGAGCTTGACCAGACCATCCTCTTCCAGCGTCATCAGGCCCAGAGCGTCAATGCGTGCTGTGCCGTCGGCCCCTTCCGGAATGTCCAGAACAACGGTGGTTTCGGTCATATTGCCAGTGTCAAAGTCCGGACCTGCGACCTCAATCCGCATGGTGCTGCCGGGTGCGGCCTCACCCACGGCCTGTGTCAGCTGTGCCGGTTCGATCTGCGCAAAGGGCGGTGCGATGCGGTTCATGAAGAAATCCGGACGGAACAGCGCAAAGGCGATCAGAATCAGCGCCACGCTTTCATAGATGCGGTTCTTGGTCAGGAACCAGCCCATGGTACCGGCGGTAAAGATCAGGATCGCGATGGTCGCAGAGACGGCCACAAGAATGCCCTGTACCCAACCCACATCGATTAGCAACAGATCGGTGTTGAAGATGAACACGAAAGGCAGTGCCACGGTGCGCAAGCTGTAGAAGAAGGCGGTGAAACCGGTCTTAATCGCATCCCCACCAGAAACGGCGGCGGCTGCAAAGCTCGCCAGACCAACCGGCGGTGTCACATCAGCCATGATACCGAAGTAGAACACGAACAGGTGCACCGCGATCAGCGGCACGATCAGCCCATCCTGCGCGCCCAATTCCACGACCACACCCGCCATCAGCGAGCTGACCACGATATAGTTCGCCGTAGTCGGCAAACCCATCCCGAGGATCAGGCTGAGCAGACCCACCAGCGCGAGCATGGCGATCAGGTTACCGCCTGACAGGAACTCGACCAGATCGGCCATCACTTGGCCCACGCCGGTCAGCGTCACGGTGCCCACGATCACACCCGCAGTGGCGGTGGCCAGCGCGATACCAATCATGTTGCGCGCGCCGTCGATCAGACCATTCCACAGGTCGACGACACCGGCCTTGAAGGCATTCGCGGTGTCACTTTCACCCCGGAAGATCGACTTGAGCGGTTTCTGCGTCAGCAGGATCACGAACAACAGCGAAGTCGCCCAGAAGGCTGATAGGCCCGGTGATTTCTGTTCGATCATCAGGAAATAGACCAGCACGATGATCGGTAGCAGGTAATGCAGACCGGCCTTGTAGATTTCGGCAATTACCGGCAGTTCAACCTCTTTGGCATTAGGATCGTCAGGCACCAAGTCCTCTACTCCGGAAGCCAGCCAAAGCAGGATCAGATAGGCCAAAACGATCAGCGCCGACAGGACCAGACCCGACGCATCGGGCATGAGCGCGACAATCGCTTTGATCGGGTACTGGATGCCATAGCACAGCCCGGCAAAGCCCACGAAGAACAGCGCCATTCCACCGATTGTGCGCCCCATCGAAACGACGCGGTCGCCCAGCGTCGGCATGTTCCGCTTCACCGCTTCAAGATGCACAATGTAGACCAGCGCGATGTAGGAAATCGCAGCAGGCAGGAAGGCGTGGGTGATCACCTCAACGTATGAGATGCCCACATATTCCACCATCAGGAAGGCAGCAGCGCCCATCACCGGTGGCATGATCTGGCCGTTCACGGATGAGGCGACCTCAACCGAGCCCGCTTGTTCGCTGGAAAAGCCCACACGCTTCATCAGTGGGATAGTGAAGGTGCCGGTCGTGACAACGTTCGCAATGGACGAGCCCGAGATCAGGCCGGTCGCCGCAGAACCAACAACAGCCGCTTTGGCCGGGCCACCGCGCAGGTGCCCCAGCGCGCCAAAGGCCATCTTGATAAAGTAGTTGCCCGCGCCCGCCTTATCGAGCAGGGCGCCGAAAAGAACGAACAGGAAGACGAACTTGGTCGACACGCCCAGCGCGATGCCAAAGACACCTTCGGACGTGATCCACATATGGCTCATCGCCTTTTGCAGGCTGGCACCTTTCCAACGGATCACCTCGGGTACCCATTCGGATGCGCCGAAGAAGACATAGGCCAGAAAGATCGTGGCAATGATGGCCATCGCGGGGCCAAGCGCGCGACGCGCGGCTTCGAACAACAACAGAAGGCCAACAAGGGCGAACCATTTGTCTGTGTCGTCCGCGAGACCGCCTGCATCAACGATCTTTTGGTAGAAGAAATAACCGTACAGCGCCAGAAACGCGCCCACGATGCCCATGATCCAATCCTGGATCGGAATGTAATCCCGCGGGCTGGATTTAAGCGCCGGATAGGCCGAGAAGGCCAGGAACATCGCAAAGGCCAGATGAATCTGGCGCGAGTTGTTCACCACGCTGCCCGGCAGCAGATAATTCGACAAGGGTGAGGCCAGAACGACCTGAAACACCGACCACAAGACCGCAACGATCGCCAGAAACAGCCCGACATTTCCCGCCGGATCACGCGCGCCTGCATCTGATGAGGCAACCAGTTCCTGAAGCTCTTCTTCGGAAAGAGGGCGATTGCCCTGTGTGTCGGAACTCATGTTGGTATCTCCCTGTCCTTCGGCCTTGGTTTTTACGGCCGTCTTGTCTCCGGTTTAGCCCGGATATGAATCGGGGCGCCCCGAAAGGCGCCCCGTGTCAGGTCTGGTTACTGAATCCAGCCTTTTTCTTTGTAGTACTTCTCAGCACCCGGATGCAGCGGTGCCGACAGGCCGTCCGCAATCATCTCTTCTGGTTTCAGGTTGGCAAATGCCGGGTGCAGCTTTTTGAAGTCATCGAAGTTCTCGAAGACCGAGCTGACAACCGCATAAACCGCGTCTTCCGACACGTCAGCCGAAGTCACGAAGGTTGCACCAACACCAAATGTCGAGGTGTCACCATCCGAACCACGATACATGCCACCTGGGATGGTTGCGGTACGGTAGAAGGAGTTGTCACCAACCAGCTTGTCAACCGCGTCGCCGCTGACGTTCACCAGAACCGAGTCACAGGCGGTGGTTGCTTCCTGGATCGAACCCGATGGGTGACCAACGGTGTAAACCATCGCATCGATCTGGTTGTCGCACAGGGCAGCGGACTGTTCAGCCGCCTTCAGCTCGGTCGCCAGTTCGAAATCGTCGGTGGTCCAACCCATTTCGCCCAGCAGCACTTCCATGGTGCCACGCTGACCGGAACCGGGATTGCCGATATTGACGCGCTTGCCCTTCAGGTCTTCGAAATTCGAGATACCCGCGTCGGCACGCGCCACAACCGTGAACGGCTCTGGGTGTACCGAGAACACGGCACGCAGGTTCTCAAACGGGCCGGCTTCTTCGAATTTCGAGCTGCCGTTGAATGCGTGGTACTGCCAGTCCGACTGTGCCACCCCAAACTCAAGCTCGCCTTCGCGAATGGTGTTGATGTTGTAAACCGACCCCCCAGTCGACTCCACCGAACACCGGACCCCGTGCTCTTTCCGGCCCTTGTTGACCAGACGGCAGATCGCGCCACCCGTCGGGTAATAGACACCCGTAACGCCGCCAGTTCCGATCGTGATAAATTCTTCAGCATATGCCGCTGGTGCCATCAGGGCCGCCGCGGCAAATGCGGTGATTGAGGTTTTCTTGAACACTTTGACACTCCTGTTGTCAGTCTTTTTTGATCTGTGGGGTGCCTGAAACCTTTCAGAACACAACAGAAAAAATCGCACTGGAATCAGGCCCCCCGATGATAAAGAGGAAAGCGAAACCAAACAGCAGGTGTCTATACGGTAGATTACGTATAGGCTCGGATTCAGATATAGGGGAAAGAGGGTAACTGATCACATTCTGTGACTGTGATACCGACCCGTGCAGAAGGTCGTTTGGACAAGAATTGAACTACGCAGGGCAACAAGAAATACGCCAGGACCACACTGAGCCAGCCCGCAGGCGAAGATCGCTGCGCGCCACGCTTGCGCTGTGTTTGGGCGGGCTGCAGTTCATCGCCATCCTTTCGGTGATCCTGTCGACCTTTGTCAGCTCGGAGAACGCGCTGTTGCGGCAATCCCGAACATCACTGAACGAAGTCAGTGTCAATGTCATCGGCCAAGTCAAAAGTTTTCTGAACCCCGCCCGGCAGGCCTTGGATGCAACTCGGCGACTTGCTGAAAATGACGTACTGGATATCAGCGATCCTGGCGTATTGGAAAGCCATTTTTTTCAGCAGCTACAGGTCGCGCCTCAACTCGCAGGGATGTATCTGGCCGATGCGACGGGCAGGTTTGTCTACGTCATGCGCGCGGAAGAGCCCGGACGCTATCGCACCAAGTTCGTTCCGCCATTCCTGCCCGGCACCGCGGAACATCCCGCCGATTTCCAATGGCGCAACGATCAGTTCACATTGCTGGAAACGGCCACTACCCAGACTGACACCTATGAGGCGCGCACCCGGCCCTGGTTCAGAATGGTGACCGAAGCCAAAGCACCGATCTGGACAGAGCCTTATATCTTCTTCACCACGCGCCAGCCGGGAATCACTTATAGTGTCCCCATATTGGACGATACCGGAGCTATCCGTGCCATTTTGGGTGTCGATATCCAGATCGACGCCCTGTCGGGGTTCCTGCTGGACATCTGGTCGGAACGACGCGGTGCCGCGCTGGTTCTGAACGAAAATGGCGCGGTGCTGGCGCATCCAACGCTGGTGCTGATCCGGCAGGAAGCACATATGGAAGCGCCCGAGCTGACGCGTGTGGACCAAATCGCAGACCCCATCGCGCAAAAGGCGTTCGGAGATGTCGTGCAAACCGGTCTGAGCGACACGGAAGGACCGGTTCATACCGATTTCCAGCTGAACGGTCAGGACTATGTGGCGATGCTGATCGAGGTGTCCGAGCCGGGGCTGCGTTGGTTGATCGGGCTTTATGCGGCCGAGGACAACTTTATTGGCGAGATCAAGAAGAACCGGACGCAAGGCGTCTGGATCGCGCTTGCCATTGCCATTCTGACGGGCGCAATTGGTTTGGCCATGGCCGACCGGATTTATGCCCCTGTGCGCACCTTCGCCAGCCAGAGCCAGCAATTGCGCAGCGGAGAGATCACCACCGAAGAAGGCCTGCACAGCCCCTATCGCGAGCTGGAAGATACCGGTGCGGCTCTGACTCAGGAAGTTCGGCAACGGCAACGGTTCGAAACCGCCTATGGCCGCACCTTCGATCTGGCCTCGCGCGGGATGGCGCAGATCTCGCCCGAAACGGGGCGGTTTCTGCGGACCAACGAACAGCTGTGCGATATCATGGGATATCAGCCGAATGAATTGGAGAAGATGACGCTGGCCGACATCCTGCCGGAAGATGAACAGCAGATCGCGGTCAAGTTTCGCGAAACCCTTCTGCAGGATTCCGAGTTCATCGCCGAGAACCAGTTTATTCGAAAAGACGGATCCCCCATCTGGTTGCGGGTCAATGCCATCCTCATCCGCGATGAAAGCGGGACCCCTGATCATGCGGTTGCCATTATCGACAACGTCAGCGATCGAAAGCAGGCCGAGGATGAAGTAAGCCGCCTCAGCCGCGATCTGTCCCATGTGGCACGGGTCAACCTGATGGGCGAGATGGCCTCGGGGCTGGCGCATGAGCTGAACCAACCGCTAAGCGCGATTTCCTATAATGTCGACGCCGCGAAGATCACGCTGGATGAAATCGGCGATCCCGATCCTGAGGTTATAGAAATCCTTTCGGACATCGACCGCCAGTCGCGCCGTGCGGGCGACATCATCCGCGCCCTGCGTGATGTGGTGCGTAAGGATCGCGGACGTCAGACTCCGTTTGAACTGAACGGGCTGATCCGGCAAACCGTCAGCCTGATGGACGCCGAGGCGAAGTTACACGAGATCAAGCTGCTTTATGAAGAAACCGACCTTCCTCTTGTCATCGGAAACCGGACGCAGATCGCTCAGGTTCTGGTTAACCTGTTGCGCAACGCGATCGACGCCTTGGCCCTGGATCCGGATGGCAAGGGTAAAATCACCATCACTACAAAGACCAGCGATGAACTGGTCGAGGTGCGGGTTGAGGATAACGGGCCCGGGATTAGCGATGGTGTCACCTTGTTCAACTCGTTTGACACCCAGAAGACCGACGGGATGGGGCTGGGCCTGTCCATTTGTCGGACCATCGTCAAAGCCAATGACGGAGCCATTTGGTACGAGCCTACTGAGACGTCCGGGGCGCGCTTCTGTTTCACCCTGCAGCGCCGCGATCAGCCCAAGGAGGATCACGCATGACCTTTGAGCCGCTGGTCGTCTATATCGTCGATGACGATGAAGATGTGCGCGTCGCCTTATCACGCTCGCTCAGCAAACGCGGACTAAGGGTCGAGCATTTTGCCGATGCGCAGACATTTCTGAATCAGGTGCATGAGGACGCAAAAGGTTGCCTGATCCTGGACTATGGCATGCCCGGCATGGACGGGCTGGAATTGCAGGAACATCTGAACCGGCGCGAGTCGACCATACCGGTCATTTTCATCTCGGGTCATGGCGGCATTCCGGAATCCGTGCGGGCCACCAAGGCAGGTGCAATTGATTTTCTGGAAAAACCCTTTGACCTGCAGGTGCTGATCGAACGGATACAGGCCGCGTTTGAAATAGGCGACCGTCTGCGCGCCGAGAAATCGCGACGTCAGATGCTTGCGGATAAGCGCAGACTTTTGACCGACCGCGAGGAGCAGGTCCTGCAACATATTCTGACCCACCCCGCGCGCACGTCGAGCAAGGAGATCGCAACTGCCTTGGGTATCAGCCCCCGCACGGTAGAAATTCATCGCGGGCGCATCCAGCAGAAGGTCGGCGTGAAAACCACGATAGAGCTGTATGAACTGTTCGGGCAGATGCAATGATCGCAAGCCTGATGATGTATGCCCGCCCTCAGCTTGATGAGGCACATCTGCGATACTGGAGCCTCATCCGTGACAATCTGAACCGCGCCGGGATCGAGAGCCCTGAGCATCTGTCGCAGGACGTCGAGGAATTCTCGGTCTGGCAGCACCCGGAACTGGTGCTGAGCCAGACTTGCGGCATGCCGTACCGGACATGGCTACACGATAAGGTCGCGTTGGTTGGCACGCCAGACTATGGTCTCGACGGGTGTCCGCCCGGCTATTACCGCAGTGCTCTGGTCGTGCGCGCCGATGATCCACGCACAAATCTGATGGCGTTTCGGGAAGCGGTGTTCGCTTACAACCAGACCTTTTCGCAATCTGGCTACGCCGCGCCTTATTGGCATCTTGAGCCGCATGGCTTCTGGTTCAAGCACCGTGTGCAAACCGAAGGTCACCTGAAGTCGGCGCATGCCGTTGCGGAAGGTCACGCCGATATCGCCGCCCTTGATGCGGTTTCTTGGCGATTGATGGCTGAGTATGAAGAGTTTGCCGCATCTCTGCGGGTGTTAGAGTGGACGGACCCGACGCCTAGCCTACCATTGATCACTGCGGAGGGTAACGATCAGCAAGCGATTTTTACAGCGGTTGAACGGGCGATTGCGCAGTTGGATGATGCGGATCGTACTGCCTTGGGGATCAAAGGTCTCGTGAGGATTCCGGCCGAACGTTATCTGGACGTGCAGAACCCGCCGGGATCGGTTTAGTCGTCTTGTGTGCCGGTGTCGCCGACGACAGCCGATCGCACATAATGGCTTTGGTCGTCCTTGATCAAAATCGGTGGGCCGGGTTGTTTAAGCTGCGGAACGACGCTTTCAACGCCGAGACCGCGCGTTAGGTCTGTCGCGCGACTTCCTCCGAGACCGGCTCGGCCTTTCCCTCGATCACGTCCTCTTCGACCGGCTCTTCAATTGACTCTTCAGCACTTTCTTCAGGTTCCTCTGCCTCTTCAGCCTCTGATTGATCCTCAAGCGCGCCAACGATCAGAGGCAGCATGTGCACACCCGTCGCACTAGCAATCTCGGGCGTCTGAGGCGTCTGCCAGCTGAGCGTATCGAAGCTACCGCAGTTCTGGCACACCGGTCCCCATTCAGGCTGAATGTCGTGGCAATTGGTGCATACCCATTGCGGCCCGCGCGGTGCGTTCAGCGCCTTGGCCAGCCAACCCTGAACCACCGCGTCCGAGGCGCCCTCGCCCCGTTCAATCGCAGCCATCAGCGTGTAGGCCCGTGCATCCCCCTGCTTTTCGACAACATCACCCAGCGCGCGTCGCGCTTCGGGGAAGTCTTCGGCTACGATGTTCAGCTCGGCCAAAATCAGGCGTGTTTCCATATTCTTTGAATGAATGCGGGTCAAAGCGGTGAACCGCTTGATCCGCTGTTCAGGTGTTTCGTCTGGCGCAATCTCGGCAAAGGCATGGGCCAGATCGGGGTGAGGTTGTACTTCCCACGCCTTTTTCAGAATCTTGGTGGCTGCACGCGGTTTGCCCTTTTCGATATAGGCGCGCGCGGCCATGGCGGCTGCTGGGACAAGATCGGGTGAAAGGCGGTTTGCCTCAATCGCATGTTCCTGCTGTTCGACCGTCGCCGTGTCGTCCAGCAGCACTTTGGCCTCGGACAAAGCCAGGACTGCGTCGCGCCGTTTGAACACGTCGCGCGGCAAATACCCGGCCTTCAGCTTCGAGGTCAACGTGGACCGCGCACCGGCCCAATCCTGCGCTTTGGTCTGCAGGTTCAACAGCACATCCTGCGTTTCTTCATGCCGGGGTTTGAGGGCTAGAGCCTTCTCGGCCAGCTTGCGCGCGGTTTCATCATCGCCTTCGGCCAGCTTTTGCTTCATGATCCCGCGCACACCGACAAATCGCGTGGCGTTGTTGGTGACCAGCTTCTTGTAAGTCTCGGACGCTTTCTTGGTATCGCCGGTCATCTCGGCTGCCTGCGCCACCAGCAAATTGGTCAGTTCCGGATTGTTCAGCAGCTTCTCGGCCTTATGAGCCTTGGTCATCGCCACGCGCCCCTCACCCGAGGCCAGCGCCATCAACCCGTCCGCCAGCGCCTGATATCCTCGCTTTTCCCGACTGCGATCGAAATAACGTGAAAGGGCGGTTTCATCACCGTTTAGGAATTTCAGCGTGGCGATCAGCAGCGTAAGCAGCTTGAAGAACAACCAGACCGCAAACACCAGCACGCCCAGCGCGATCACTGATTGCAGCGGGCCCAGTGTGTATTCGGTGCCTGCGACGGTGATCTGCACGCCGCCGGATGATTCCATCAAGAACCCAGCACCCATGGCCAGCAGGCCGATAATCGCAACAAAAACAAGGATCTTTAACAATGACCACAGCATGGCAGGTCCTTCAGTTCGAGTTCAGGCTTGAAGCAAGCGTATTTGCGGCCTCGACGGCAGAGGCCCGTGTCTGCGCCGCCTGCTCCCAATCCGCCAATGCGGTCTGCGCCGCTTCGGGCAAGGATTTCAGTTCGGTCAACGCCTTAGTGACATCACCATCCGCCAACGCCGCTTGAGCGCGTGACAAGACCGCGTCCGGATCGTCGCCCTCTTGCGGGGTCACCGACCGCGCGCCTGTCTGGCGCTGCAAGAAAGCAACCAAGCCTGTGCCTTTATCGGCATCACGGGCATCCGCCAGTGCGGCGCGGGCTGCGGGGGCAAACGAGCTGCGCAGCGCCGAAAGCGTCTCAACTCCGTCCTTCGAAGATGCAGCCAAAGCATCGGGCACATCGACACCACCGGCTTTCAGTTCAGAGACCAAATCTTCATAGGGTTGACCGGCATCCAATTGACCATGCAAACGCGACAGGATGGCAGCGTTGGTCGCCGCGCGCGCTTCGGCCGAAGCTTTAGCCTCTAAAGCCTGCGCGTCTGAGACCATCTTTTCCACTTCGCTACGCTGAGCGGCCAGAGAATCCTGTAGTTTCTTCAATTCTGCCTCGAACGCGGCTGTGGCCTCGGGCGAGACATTTGCTTCAAGCGGCTGCTTCTCAAGCGCGGTCAGGCGTTCCTCAAGCGGGTCGACCTTACCGGTCAGGCCATCAACACTGCTCTTCACGGCAGTCAGATCGCTTTCGACCGGAGCAAGCTTATCCGACAACGCCTTGATCTGATCTGACAAGCCCGAGACATCGGGGCCTTCAGCAAGAGATTTTGTCAGTTGGGCAATCTGATCGGATTGTTCCGCCAGCTTCGACTCGAGCGCGGAAATTGCGTCCGAGCTATCTGCTCCTTGAGACAATAACCCGCTGTTGCCTGCAGCAAATCCGAGGCCTGCAGCAATAACCCCGCCCAACAAAGCCGGAACAAACCCACCGCGTTTTTCGACTGTGCGTTCGATCACCTTTTCTTCGGTCGGCTCGGCCCTGTTCAGGGCTTCGGCTTCGGCTTCGGCTTCGGCTTCGGCTTCGGCTTCGGCTTCGGCTTCGGCTTCGGCTTCGGCTTCGGCTTCGGCTTCGGCTTCGGCTTCG